>JAYRGU010000004.1:0-222062 GCA_041907685.1 Prevotella sp.
AATATGCATTGCTCGTTGAATGTTCCGCATCTTGGGGACTGCTCGCCCCCAAACCCCTCGGTGTTTTCAGGTATAGATTATTAAGCTATACCACACCCAGAAATTGCACTTCTATCTTGAAGTTGCGGTCTCCTGCAAAAATCACTCTTGTGGCCTTTCTTATAGGTATCCAGCATGCAGCCTCCATTGCTTGAGCCGCTTCATCGATAAACAGAGTGCCGAATTTCTGTCCGTCCAACAGTCTGTTAGCACTTCCTATCAGTGTAGATGCCACCACCCGTGCTTCACCAAACAGTTCTGCATTAATACGAACCTCTATTTCTGTGGCTCTGCTTTTCAGTCGTTCTATCTTCTGGTGGTAATTCTCATCCCCACGTTTGCGGTGCTGGCGCAGTTCGCGTATGGCTTTCCGGATACTCCACAGCTGAGGATAGTCCGGATGAGACTCAAATCGCCGTTCGTAAGTAAATGATAACATCTTGTCGTTTACTTTTGTAGGGTTTCCTATTCTGAGTACGTTTACACCTCTGTCTACAAGTTTTTCAGATATCCAGTCTACCGCCATATTACTCTGCGCGCATACCATCACCTGATTTTCTCGCCGTAGAGTCTCATAAATGGCTTCTACCAGTGTTGTGGTCTTGCCTGTACCTGGAGGGCCATGTACTACCATCACGTCTTTAGCCCATAACACCTCGTTTACAGCGTGCTCTTGTGTCTTGTTAAGCCATGGGAAAGAACTGGCTGCAAAAGTGAATCTCTCTGCTTTCTGCTTGCTGTAAAACAAGTCGCGTAATAAAGCCATCCTGTTACCTTTGGCATTTATGGCTCTGTCAAGAGCGTCAAACATTAGTCTGTAGCTGGTCTCATCGAAGAACAGCTGGACACCTACATTACTTTTCTCATACAGGCCCGTTATTTGTTCGTCATCGGGTACCACCACTACCATCCGGTCTCCGTCTGCATAACTTACCGAACCTGAAGAATTCAGGTATTTTATATTCTGTTTGTCATCTACAGAGAAGAAACAGACAGGTCTGCCGAATTCGAAATTGTGTTCGATATCGTTATCGTCAAGTCTTTCTACTTCGATGGCTAATTGATTGAGCGAGTTATAATAACTTTTGCCCAACCTGATAGGGAACCATGCATCACCGCGTTTAATCTTACGCTGTAGCCCCATTGTCTCAGTCTGTTTGCGAAAGCTTTCCTTTTCGCAGTTATATTCTATTTCGAGTAAGGCCCTCTGCCTTTGCAGTGCCTGTATAGGTGACTCCATTATTTATCCTTTTCTAGTGGTTCAGTAGATGCCTTATAGCAGCTAAAGGTGAATAAAGCAACATTCTCGGTCCGGCCCATTTCATTACGATCCTCATCTTGCTTCTCATCTCCTGTTTATAACAGTGTGTAGGGCAGTTTTTGCAAGCAGGCTTGTTTTCTCCATATTTACAATGCTCAAGTCGGGCAAAAGCATATTCTATCAGTTGATTATACTCATCTGATATTTCATTCATTTTCAGTTTATGCTTACAGTATAGCTCCACCATATATTTTATGGTTTGCTTATCTTTATCAGTCTTACCCATACCTTTATCTTATTTTATACTGTCGATAAGCAGCCATATATTTAGCATTGTTATTAGTATGGCCAATGAGTATAGAAATGCCGAGTTCCATTTCTTGTTGGCATAACACCCCATCACCTTCTTAGAAGAAGTCAGACTTACCTGTAGAAAAACAGTGAAAGGCAGTTGTATGCTTAGTACCATCTGAGATACCAGCAGTCCCTGGAAAGGGTTACTGATAAAGAATATTATAATCAGCGACAGTCCGAGTGAAATGCAGATACCTACGATAGAGTGGGTGTCGTGTGTATTATACGACTCGCCGAACATCCCTGCAAAGATACTTCCCGCAGCCATACCACTTGTTATTGTACTTGATATACCGGCCAGCAATAGTGCTATCGCAAATATATTAGCGGCATTATTGCCCAACAGTGGTGTCAGCAGAGATTGAGCCTGAGAGAGCTCCTCTACATGCAGACCATGTTTGAAGTAAGTTGAGGCTGCAAGCAGAATCATTGCACTGTTGATAGCCCATCCGATAACCATCGAAAAGAGTGTATCAAAAAACTCGTATTTTAAGGTCTTCTCGATATTGTTCTTTCCACCCTTGTTCACCTCTCTACTCTGTATTACCTCAGAGTGCAGAAATAAGTTGTGCGGCATCACTACTGCACCCAGTACACTCATCACAATCATAAGACTGCCCTGTGGAATGTTGGGCACCACCCAGCTGTCTGCCGCAGCACCCCAGTCTATTTTTACCAGGAACAGTTCGTATATGAACGACAGACCTATCATAGACACAAACCCTATTATAGCCCTTTCTATCCTTTTGTACGAGTTGGTGAACAACATGATCAGCACAGCCGCTACCGATAGCACAGAACCCCATATTATAGGTATGCCGAAGAGCATCTGCAACGCAATGGCAGAACCCAGTATCTCAGCCATTGATGTAGAGATGCTAGCCAGTACGGCGCTCATTATTATAGGTCTCCCCACCCATTTAGGGGTATATTTGGCTGCCGCCTCACTCAGACACAGACCTGTAACTATACCGAGGTGAGCTACATTATGTTGCAGGGCAATAAGCATTATTGTTGATAGCGTTACAACCCATAGCAAAGCATATCCAAATTCAGATCCTGCCGCAAAATTACTGGCCCAGTTACCGGGGTCAATAAATCCCACGGTAACAAGTAACCCGGGACCTATATATTTCAGGATATCCAGACCTCCAAGTATATGTGGATGGTCGGTCCTGTTTAATTCTTTGAGCAAATTAATCATGGTGCAAAGATAAATTAAAATCTGAAGAAATAAACAGATTATTACAATTAAAATGTATTAATGGTTTTATTTATCATTACTGAAATTCTGATCGCTATCTCTGTCTGTAAGTGTGGAAAACAGTTGTAAATTCCGAAAAAACATATGTAAAACGTTCAATATCAGAATTCTTGTAACATATGAGTATTAATTTGTAACAAAATAAAATAAGTATGTTATTCTATCTTATTAATTTTGCATGGTTGAAATGCATCAAAAATAATGCATTATCCTATTTAAACATAAATGACATAATAAAAATAGAAATGAAGAGATTTTGTTTTGTATTGTTAACATGTATTCTTGCTTTAAACATACATGCAGAAAATTGGGTAGGCACGTGGGCTACCGCTCCACAGTTGATAACATCAGATAACAACCCGCCGCAGCCCGGACTCTCTAATAATTCTATTCGCCAGATCGTACGGGTCTCTATTGGCGGACATAGTTTGAGGCTGAAATTATCAAATCTGTTTAGTGATTCTCCCGCAAATATCAAGTCGGTGTTTGTTGCCGTCGCAAAGGAAGGATCAAAGATAAACACAAAATCAGTAAAGTATCTCACCTTTGGCCAAGGCAATAAGGATATAACCATCCCTGCAGGAGCTTCAGTCTATTCTGACCCTCTTGATTATGACCTTCAGCCACTGCAGAGCCTTTCGATAACTATCAATTACGGTGAGATGCCCAAACAACTTACCGGGCATCCCGGCTCTCGTACCACATCTTATATAGTAAGTGGAGAGGCAACTCCTAAGACCAACTTCTCTAAATCAGCAACCACCGACCATTGGTACTCTATATGTGGTATTGATGTAGATGCTCCTAAAGAAGCAGGATGTATCGCAGTACTTGGCAATTCTATTACCGACGGACGTGGCACTACTACTAACTTGCAGAACCGCTGGACTGATATTCTGGCTACCCAACTACATAACAACCCTTCAACATCCAATATTGGTGTACTCAACCTTGGCATAGGTGGCAATAGCGTTAACGGGTGGGGCAATGGACAGAATGCCGCTACACGTTTCAACCGTGATATCCTTGACCAGAGTGGTGTTAAGTATCTTATCATCTTCGAAGGTGTTAACGACCTTGGATGTACAAACGATGGTGTCAGGACAGCCAACGAACTGATAGCCACATACAAGCGTATGATAGCCAAGGCTCACTCACATGGCATACCTGTATACGGTGGAACAATCACTCCATTCAAGAACCACAGCTATTATTCTGAACAGCACGAGATTGGTCGTGGGTTGGTAAACCAGTGGATTCGCTATAGCGGCTATTTTGATGCTGTGATAGACTTTGATAAGACCATGCGCAATGAGAGCGATACCCTTTCGTTGAAGCCAACTATGCAAGACGATTATCTGCATCCCAATGCAGCAGGCTACAAACTTATGGGCGAGTCGGTTGACCTCAACCTATTTACCCGCAAAGGTATAGCCCTTACACAGCCCAAAGATAAGAAATTCTATATCTATTTGGCTTTTGGACAATCTAATATGGAAGGTGGGGCCCCTGCCGAGGCACAAGATATGAATGTCAATCCACGTTTCAAGGTGATGCAGGCCGTAGACTGCGATAAGTTTACCGCCAAACCGGGAGAGTGGCGTACAGCCGTACCACCTCTCTGCAATTGTACCAGCGGTATAACCCCTGCAGATTACTTTGGTCGTACCTTAGTAGACAAGTTGCCCGACGATGTAACAGTAGGTGTAATCAATGTAGCCGTAGCAGGATGCAATCTCTCACTGTTTGATAAAACAGGCTATAAGAAATATATCGCAGCCGGCATACCCAACTGGATGCAGCAGCGTGTCGACTCATACGAGGGCAATCCTTATGCTTACCTTATCAAACTAGCCCGTAAGGCTCAGCAAGACGGTGTAATCAAAGGTATCCTCCTACATCAAGGCGAGACTAATACAGGCGATGAAAAGTGGCCTGAGAATGTACGTTCTATCTATTATGATATGCTTCTCGACCTCCATCTCAATCCCGACAGCGTGCCACTTATAGCAGGCGAACTGGTAAATGCCGATCAGAAAGGATGCTGTGCAGCGATGAATCCTATAATAGACAAGTTGCCTAGAGTGATACCCAACTCATTTGTAGTGTCATCAGCCGGTGTTCCATGCAATCACATCGACTATACCCATTTCACATCAGCAGGCTATCGCATGTTTGGTAAGAGATATGCCAATCAAGTATTAAAGATAATGGGACTGACCCCTCTATCCGAAGATTCAATATCAGCCGGTGTTCCTGCCAGTGAGTTATACGACATAGATCTTGAGTTGGTCAATAACTCCTTGACGATAGGTTCAAAGTCAAAGGCCAATACCCTTATGATAACCGATATTCTTGGCAAAGTAGTATTCAAAAAGAAAGTATCATATCCGGGCAAGATGAAATTCACCTTACCAACATTATCCAAAGGCATCTATTTCGTGACATTACGAGATAATGATGCAGTAGTTTCTACGAATAAGTTCAATATTAAATAATATTATAGTAACAAATCATGAGAAGCCATCGTCCGGTATCCGGGACGGTGGCTTTATTGTTGTCTATACGTTCAAAATAATAACGGCATCTGCTACTATCATTTGCAGATGCCGTTACATATATTCCATCGTTTCTGATTCAAACGGTAAGAACCTTCTCAGATTTTGTGGTGGAATAATCTAATTTTGAATGATTAATGCCCGTGCTTGAATATCTTGATTCTTGAAAAATCGGCTTTCGAAAATTGCTGTACGCTTAGCATCAGGAAGATAATGCAAATAATCAGAATTATGATCAAGCTCATCCACGGCATGATTGTGAAACTGCCCACTTGAAACGCTATGCCACTTTTCACCATTTGTGCCACCGATAAATGGTCCATTTTCAATGTTACTTCCCTAAACAGAGCAGTGGTGTATGTCAGGGGATTTACAAGGACGATGGGAAGCATGAATTTGGGTAACGCAAATGTTGGAATGTAGGCTCCCGACAAGAACGTAAGGGGAAATGATATGATGGTGACCAACAGCTGAAAATTGCTTGATTCGCGCGTAATTGTTGCCAGATATAATCCCAAAGCACTAAATGTGAGTCCGGCTAAAATCATAATGAGAACCATGCCGAGTCCGTGAACAGCATCGAGGTCCAGTCCCATAAACAAACCCACGATTACGATAATAAGTCCCTGAATAACAGAGATAACGGTCGACGACAACATATGTCCGATGGCTATCTGCCAACGAGAGATGGGCGCTACCAGAATTTCTTTCATGAAACCGCTTGAGATGTCATCCAGGATATTCATCGAATTATTCAAGGCAATCTGGAAAACGGTCATGATGATGATACCCGCAATCAAATAATTCATAGGGTTGGCAATGCCCGCAGCTGTGCTCTTCATTACAAATGAAAAGACAAAAAGCATGATGACAGACATGAACAGATTCATAAACAGGCGCATTCTATTGCGCACAAGTTGCAATAAGTTTCTATTTAAGATGGCTAAAATGGCTCTCATGATTCTCTGATCTCCTTTCCTGTGATGTTTAAAAATACGTCGTTGAGTGATCCTTTCTTGACTTCAAGGTCTTTGATATACTGTTTGTTGGCCGACAGGATCTGCAGAAAGTCATCATAGTCATTGATGTAGACCATCACTAAATCGCCCTCCTTCTTATATTTCATGTGATGATCATCGAGAAAACCGATAATCACTTCGGGCTGATCCGATTCCAGTCTCATGACGGTTGACGTGTATTGCTTTTTTAGGTTGAACGGGGTGTCGAAAGCAATGATTTTCCCTTTGTCGATAATAGCAATTTTATTGCATATCTCAGCTTCTTCCATATAGTGTGTGGTCAGAAAGATGGTGATTTTCTTTTCTTTTTGCAGTTTGTAAATATACTCCCATACGTTCGATCGTGTTTGTGGATCGAGACCGGTTGTAGGTTCGTCCAAAAACAATACTTTGGGGAAATGCACCAGACCTCGGGCTATCTCGGCACGGCGTTTCATGCCTCCCGATAGATTCTTGACCGGCGAATTGCGCCTTTGTTCAAGGTCAACCAGGTCGAGTACAAAGTCGATACGTGATTTTACTTCTTTCTTTGGCACGTTATAAAAATCGCAATGCAGTTTTAAGTTCTCTTCGATGGTAAGCTTATCATCAAGCGTAGGCTCCTGAAAGACAATACCTATGTTGTTTCTTACCTGCGCCATCTGCGTGCTTACATCGAACCCATTTATTATCATGTCGCCCGATGTCTTCTCTTGAATGGTGCATAGCGTATTGATCGTGGTACTCTTACCCGCTCCGTTGGGACCAAGGAATCCGAAGATACTCCCTTCTTCCACTTCGAATGAGATATTGTCTACCGCTATGAAATCACCGAATTTCTTTGTAAAGTTTTTAACTTCGATACTATTCATCTTAATTGTTTTAATTTTATTATCCTAATTCTTTTATCTTTTATCTGGAGATCAAATCGTTGTAGATAGTTTGCAAACGCTTCCGCAGATAAACGATTGCGTAGTGTTTGCGCGACAGCAAGGTGTTGACCGGTACGCCGATGGTTTTCGAAATCTCTTTCACAGGTACACCGTCCAGTTCCGTCATCTCAAAAATCTCACGTTGTTCGGCCGGTAATTCCGCCAAAGCGTTTTCCAGTTCCGTCCATACCAGTGAACGCAGATATTTCGTTTCCGGAGAGTCCTCATCTTCCACTTCGTGAAACAGCAGACCCGATATTTCTTCCAGCACATTTTCGTCTTCATCTTCCTGAAACACCGGCATCCTTACTTCCTTCTTTTTTGTTTCGGCATTGATGATCTTATTTTGCGTGACACGATACAGCCATGCAGAAATGTTTTCAATCGGGTTCATGGCATTATCCACGTTTTTTGCTAACTGATAAAACACATCCTGCAAAATATCATCCGCATCATCACTACTTGATATCTGCCCTCTAATAAACGATTTTAACCTCGGGGTGTATTTTGCAATCCACTCTTTCAGATTCTTTTGATTCGAGTTATTGCTCACTGTTGTTCTCGCTATGGGAATGTCCCTGCCCAAAAGGATAACCGTGGAAACCGCGGTGTCTGTTCTTAATAAATTCTTCACGTTCTTTCTCGTTCATCCCGGCCCATTTCTCATATAAAGGATGTCTGTGATATCTGTCCATCTCTTTTCTTGCCATCCAACCGCTGGGAAATGATCCGAACAGAAGGCGCGAAAGGACCAACAGACCGAATGCCTGCCAAAGGCTAATGCATGAAAGCCCGAAAATAGTTGGCATCAACCAATTCCACAGCAACATGACTATAGCAGAAAATACGGCGGCAAAAACCCAGAAGCCTAAAAAATGCCAAAGTGAATGTTTAAAATAAGATTTCATAATGTATGTATATTAATATTTATTATCAAATTGTTTTTTGCGTTGAAGATAACTGTATCTTATCAACCAGTCTGATGGCTCCAAAGTTACAACTTCTTATGCAATGTCCGCATGCCGTACATAGGTATGGTTTTTTCACCACTACATGCATATCCTTTCCTTCCTCAGGTTCCATTTTGAGTACACCTTCTGTACAGTGTATAATACAGCTGTTACATCGAGCGCACCTCTTATCGTCGATAGATATTATTCTATTCGTTTTTTTCTTTTTCCTTAATAAGTCCGTTACCAGATAAATAACGAATGCAGCACCTACAGCAAAATAAAATTGTATCATTTGTCCTTTGTTTTTTTATATTATAAATAGCCTTCTATAGGTTAAGACAAATGAGAGCGGAAAATATTTTAATGAATTGCGATTTTATATCATTATTTGCAATAGATTCATCATTTCCTTAAATTCTTCTTTACGGACCAATTGCTTATCTCACTTATTATTATGTATATTGTACTTATAGATCAACAAATAAATACCGCTATGTTTACCGATGACAAAATTACAGAAATTTATTTTCTTGTGGATGATTTTCTCAAATTATTTAGTGATCAGATTAAAAACAAGCTATGACAGATAGCCATATTCCTCGAAAGAGAAACTATCATTGAGTATCCAAGTATATTCGTTTTTAAGGTTGAAAAGATAAATAACATCTCATTTTACAAAAATAATAACGGCATCTGCTACTATTATTTGCAGATGCCGTTACAGACATTCCTCTTGGTCTTTAATTAGCTGCTACCGCTGTACCAGTTATTAGTCCTGCCAGAGCACTGAGTACAGTTATGATTACCTGTATCAGTTTGCCCCAGTTAGTGGATGAAATCTTTGACATCGTGTCCTCCTTTCCTGTAACTGCCTATTCCAGGCAGTCCTTGTTAGGATTTAGCAGATGGAGAACCACCCGCCTTAGCTTTCGCACTTTCTTTCTCACCCACGATGGCGTTCTTGGGAGCTTCCTGCACTGTGGCGTTGCTCAAGAACTTCTTCGTTCTTGTACCCGATGCATCTTTCTTGGCTTCAGGGCTGAAGTTTACATGCAGACCTTTTACGTTCTTACCTACCGAGTAGGTGTCGATGGTCTGACTTCCTGTACCTTTTATACCAATCTTGAAACTTCCGAAACCGTTCAGTTTCACTCTTGTAGAGTTCTGCAACTGGTCTGTCATCGTCTCTACCAGTTCTGTAAGAACAGCTAGGATATCACTCTTTTTCACAGTACAGTTACGCTGCATTATCTCAGCCAGTCCCTCAGTGTCTATTACGCTTGTAACGATGGCACGAGCGAAGAACTGCCCAGCTGTACGACTGGTTTTTCGGTTGTCTTTTGCTAATTTGTAAAGAATAGGCATATTACAATCCTTTCGTTAAATGGTTAAACATTCATAGTGATTTGGCTAAGCGCTTAACTGTGGTCACTATGGCTCAGGAGTTTCCTGAACGCTACTGCAATCAGTTGTTTGTTTCTTGATTGCGAGTGCAAAGGTAATACATTTAGCAGTAGGTTGCAACGATATGCCCCGCGTCAGTAATCCAAAATGCAAAGTGATGCCATAACAGAGGTAAAACATACTAGATAATCAACGTTAAAAATGTTCGGCACGATAATGTTTGTTCAAATTGTGTAGCTTCATAACTGATAATTTATAGGAATAATTGAAATATGAGAGTTCTTATTTCCCTGTTTTTTTGATTCAAAATACGCTCAATTATTTATTCTAATGTTAAATATGTGTTTAAATGCCCACATTCAATGATTTTCATTCTCTATATCGCATTTAATTCGCTATTTTTGTAGCATACATAAAAATGGCATGAGATTGAATAAAATTAAAGAAGTCTTAGACGACAAAGGAATATCACAGATGTGGTTATCAAAGAAACTTGGTAAGAGTTTCAGCACCGTTAATGCCTATGCTTGCAATAGACTCCAGCCCAGTCTCGACACATTGTTTAAAATAGGAGAAATATTGTCGGTCGATATGAAAGATCTTATTACCGATAAAGATGAACGGATAAAGACAAAATAATAAATGGGTTTGAATATTACTTCCTATCAGGCTAAATATTTAGCAAATGCTTTAACTCGTAGACTACCAGCCAACGATACGGCAAACCTAACACATCGTCTTCGCAATGTATACAAACCGACTAATATGATTTCTAATATTATAAAAGATGCTCTTGAAAGCCGAAAGAAAATAATCATGACCAAAAGGTGGAGCAAACAGTCTTGTTTAACTTTAAATGGAATATACAATAATGAAAGATACATTTGTCCTCGATGCTCGAGGTCTTGGCTATGATTATTACAATCATAGGATCTTTACACTCTTATCAGATTTAGAATCTTTTTATGAATTATTATCTGATAATTCCTTAGGACATGCCGATGGATTACTTTTAACACAAAAGCTTTCTATTGTAAACAAAATATATGCATCGATGCAGGGTTCAATAGAATCAATCAAGATTCTCGTTTACATCGGAAGATTAAATGATGCATTTGCTTTAGCTCGTAAATATTACGATGCTGTAACTACTGATATTTACCAATCAATTCTTACAAAAAAAGAAGAGAATAGTTTTTTAGAAGATAATAAAAATCTAAAGGATTTATGGAATAATAGTGTTGTACGAGCATGGACATATGCCCAACAGCATCTATATGACTCACCGTCTCGTAATAATAAAGGGCAGGTTAGAACTTATGAGGATATAAACAATGCATTGAAAGGACTCAATGACAATTTATTTAAAATAATTACGGATATTAAAAGTAAAGAAAGAAAAAAGATCTGTAATGATAACATGCACTATAACTCTTGGGATAACTTTGTACTTAATGTCAATGAATCATTTGATAATAAAATTAAGATAAAAGCTCTTGATGATTTATTTGAGAACCTTCAAATAGCTTTATGCTATCATTTTGCCTATATTTATATTTTGCACCCTGAATATTATTCTTCTTCCGACTATATAGAGGCTTTAGAAATGGGTGTTGTCCCAGAAACTGATTCGCAATATTGGGTCGCCCCAATTGTACAGGTAATATTCGATAAATATATAAAGACATATAATCAAGAGTTGTCAGAATTTATATTAACTTATAAAAATATGAAATTTGAATAACATGGAAAGTCTATTAAGAAATAAATGGATTTGGTTCATCCTTGGAGTAATAATACTTATCCCACTAATCCTAAATTGGATATTAGATTTACCTGCTTTATATTCAATTGTAGGCGACGATGAAGTATGGCTTTCTTTTTGGGGAAGTTATATAGGCTCAATCTTTTCATCTCTGATGGCTGTTTTTATTTTATATAAACAACTTAATCAAAATCATGAAGAGAACAAAACAAATCGCAAGCTACAACTTACAATTTTTGCGTATCAACGACAAAAAGAATGGTTAAATAAGATGCGAGAAGCATGTATTAAAAATGTTTTTTCATATGATACAAATGAAATAGTTGAAGTTCTGAATATAATGCTATTTGATAAATACAAAGCTTTTTCTTTAACAAAAAAATACTTAGCAGATTTAGCTAAAACTGATACGTGTGTCGCGTTTCTTGGAAATGAAAACACATCTTTTCGATCAGTTTTCCATTCTCAGCGCAAAAATATTTTCAAAGAATATTCTCAACTAATTGAAGATATTAAATTAGTTGTTGCATCATTGATGAACTCTGATAATAAATCCTTTGAAGACTATTGTTTATATATTAAAAAAAATGATGCCTCTGAGACATTCGTAAATGCTATCAGAAAACATGTAATCAATAATAAATTATCTGATGACGTAAATCTCTCACAAGCAGCGGCATATTACATAGATAAATGCTGTCCTAACTATCTTGAGAAGATTAGAAAAATAACACAAGAATATTTAAATCAAGAAAATAAAAGATTAAACGATAAATTTAAAATTCCAACTAACGTGGATTTACAAGGACGATCCTTGTAAAAATATAGAGCAAAGAATATTTATTGAAGATCCTCAATATTCTTATGGGGAAGATGAAACAGACAGAATAATAACAAGTAAATAAAGAGTTATGACAACATATAATATCTATTGTGATGAAAGCTGCCATCTTGAACATGATGGTGAGAAAGCCATGACCATTGGTGGCGTTTGGTGTCCGGAGAATAAGAAAGATGAGATATTCAAACGTATTCGAGAAATTAAAGAAGAGCATAAATTGTCTCCAAAGTTTGAAATTAAATGGAACAAGGTCTCACCAGGTCAACTACCTTTCTATATGGATATGATCAATTACTTTTTTGACAATAGCGACCTTCATTTTCGTGTTATTGTAGTACCAGACAAAAAAGAGCTAAATCATGAACAGTTTCATCAAACGCATGATGAGTTCTATTACAAACTCTATTTCGACATGCTTAAAACTATATTCGAACCAAGTTGTGAATATAATATATTCCTTGACATAAAAGACACTCGCGGTCAAAAAAAAGTAGATAAATTGCATGAGGTTTTATGTAATAGCAACTATGATTTTAAATGCGAGATGATAAAGAAAGTGCAACAAGTTCGTTCACACGAAGTAGAATTGGTGGCACTTGCCGACCTGTTAATTGGAGCAATCTCATATCTTCATCGTGAGAAGGTTACGAGTGAAGCAAAACTCAAATTAATAGAGCGCATCAAATTACGAAGCGGCTATAATCTAACATCAAGCACTCTGTATCGAGAATCCAAGTTTAATGTCTTTATTTGGAAAGGTTGTTATGGAAAATGAAATAAAACTTCCATCAAAAATTTATTTGGAAGATTATTCTGGTGATTATCATAAATTTATAGATGCTGTCTATCAAATATTTGAAAATGATTTCATTAGGCATAAAACTAAATTTGGTTCTCATGTTCTAGGTATGAAAATCAATCCAAAGTTTCAAGAAAGGGCTTATACATTCTATCATATGACCCATGAGGGAGAAGAAGAAAACGAGAGAACACCCGATCTGCGAAGATGCGAATGTATGCCATGGGCTAAACCTGTTATTGAAAATGTCCAAAATTGGAACTTGAAATTTTGGAAACAATCTCGTATTAGGTCAGAAAATAGAATCTGTATTTGGTTGGAATGTTCTGAAGAAGTAGAAGATGATTACTTTATCATATTAGAGGTCAGGGAAACGTATGTTCTGCTTTGGACAGCTTTTATGTCTAAATATTCAAATTCAACGAGAAAGAAACTTAATGAGTATAATGAATGGAAAGATTCGACTGAAGGGAAGAGTGTTAACACACCTGATGAACTCGTAAAAATCATACAGGATAACATAAAAAAGCAAAGAGCGAACAAAAGTTCGCTCCCGTAACTCCTTCAACACATGGTTGCTGAGATGGCACAAAGGTATTCACTATTATTGGATAATCAAAATATTCTAGTTTTTTAGTGTGATATTTAACTTTATATAATATTAAATAACATAATCTGAGCTAGATAACAACATATATCAAACAGCGTTTATCATTATGCAAACAACTTGGTGAAAACCCTTAACCTGGTTGAAAAATAACTAGTGCTATTTCTATGAAGAAAGCTCAGGCTATTGTCGATGCTAAAAAAATTGTTTGCAAATCATTTATTTTCCATTTTAAATTTAATAAATTGATAAAATTTAAGTATTTTTGCAAAACTAAATATAATTCTAATTCAATACACCTTGCTATGTTGATACCTTTGAAGAGGAAGAATCTATCGACATCAAAGCTGTTATGAGTGAAATTAAGAGCCTTGAATCTAAACGAGCAGAGTTTGATGTGGAGATCGAGGGTTCTCTAAAAGAGTTGGGATTGGTAGATTAAGAGTATTTGACAATGAACGAAAACAAAAATAACAAAGCAGAAATCCAACCAGTTGCAAATTGTGACCAGATGGCAATAGAAAAGTCTATTGAATCTTTTATATTGACAATTAGAGGACAACAAGTCATATTGGATAGAGATTTAGCTTCATTATATAAAGTAGGAACAGGCCGCATTAATGAACAAGTAAAAAGAAATATAAAGCGATTCCCTGCTGACTTTATGTTTCAGCTTAATGATGATGAGTTCCAAAACTTGAAATCGCAATTTGCGATATCAAACTGGGGTGGCGTTCGTAAACTGCCTTATGCCTTCACCGAGCAAGGCATCGCTATGCTAAGTAGTGTACTTCGCTCAGATGTAGCAATAGAAGTAAACATCCGTATCATGCGCGCTTTTGTATCCATGCGTCATCTTATAGCAGGTAATGCACAAGTATTCAAGCGACTTGAAGACATTGAATACCATCAAAAGGAATCGGATAAACGAATTGAAGAGATTTTTCAGAAATTCGATATAAAAGAATCTGTTAATCAAGGTATATTCTATGAAGGTCAAATCTTTGATGCCTATGTATTTGTATCAGACTTAATTAAGAAAGCGAAGACTTCTATCGTCTTAATTGATAACTATATAGATGAGTCGGTTTTGACAATGTTAGATAAAAGGGAAAGAAATGTAGCTGCTACCATTTATACAGGCAAAATCAGCCGCCAACTTCAATTGGATATAACCCGCCACAACGCTCAATATCCGCCCATCACCGTCAATGAGTTCCGTAATTCACACGACCGTTTTTTAATCATTGATGATGAAGTCTATCATATCGGAGCATCTATCAAGGATTTAGGGAAAAAGTGGTTTGGCTTTGCACTGATGCAAGATATAACAGCCATGGAAGTCATTAACCGTATAAATGGAGTACATTAAGCAACATTGGATTACATTTAAAGAATATATTCAATTCCGGTGAACTTGAAGAAAGTTCAGTTACCGAGAATTTCTCGGTAACTGCTAGCTATGGTAATTTCTGATATGAAAGATTTCTCTTATCGGGATCTAAAATATATACGTCAGTGGTTCTTGTTTTATAATCAAGAAGGCTCAATTGGGCAACAAGTTGTTGCCCAATTAGGCAAAGAAATGTTTTCATCACATCCCTCCCGGCTTTGCCGTACTCCCTCAAATCTTCGAGGGAGAATAAAATTACTTTTTCAAAAGGGATTATTTTTATAAAAATAACTGTCACTTTACCACTCACCCTGTGTTTAAGCACCTTTCACGCGGCATGAAATACCACAAAACACCACTCTGCTACCACTGTAAAATCACTATTTAGTTTGATTTTACGTAATATACTGATCCGTAATTCATCTTTTTGTGTTTGAAACTCTGACGCATCAGATATCTGCCCAGTTTCTGATAGTTCGATTTGTCCTCTTTCAGACTCTTGTACTTCAGGTGCAAGTTGTGCAGAATGGTACTCACCATCAAGTACTCACCCCCCTCACCATGCTTGGGCTTGCGGTACACCTCGTTGAACACCTCCTGCATGATGTCGTACTGCTCAAAGTCACGGTTCTGCAACTGGATGGCAGCCTCCTCGTCGCTGTCAAACCAACTCCGGATGCCTTGCTGCAGCTCGGCCTTGAGCTGGGCATAGATCTGCGGATATTCGTAGGGCGTACGAGTGTCTATCTTGGCCGTGGTACGGATGCACATGTACCGGCGCGAACCCGACGGATCGGTTAGGGGAGTCATGTCGTTGGTCGTGGCGATAAAGGCCGAGTGACGGGCGTTGTCTGTGATGACCGACGAGTAGAGCTGCCGGCTCATTACCGATGTCTTTTGCAAGATGTGCTTCAAGAATGCCGTCTGCCGCTTGGTGATGCTGTCGTACTCGTCGATGTTGATCAGACAGAAGCGGCTGAGGGCCCTCTCGGCATCATTCTTGTTGGCAAAGTCCAGTCGGTCGGTGTAGTAATTGCGTAGCTCCTCGGGCAGGATGAGTTTGCAGAATGTAGACTTGCCGTCGCCCTGTGCACCAATGATGAGAGGCACCATCGCGTTGCCGTGTATCTTGTTGAGTCCCACCCATTGAGCCACCATGCCGAGCATCCATGTATGGAAGTTCCGCTCCCAGTCGGCATTGGCTGTTGGCACCCTCCGGGCCAGTTCGCTGATACGGTCTTTCCCGTCCCAGTCCGGCAGAGCCCCCAGATATTCGCGCACGGGGTCATAATCGTTGATGTAGGTGGATTCCACAAAACGCTTTACGTCTTTATCCCAAATTACGATGCCCTCCATCAGCGCGTCTATCACGATGCGGTTGGTGGCCTCTTTGGTCAGCGCCGACCAGTCGAACATATACATGCCCTCCTCGATATATTCCAGTTGGTTGGTAATGCTGTTTCGTCTGAATTTGTAGCGTCTTTTCAGAAAATCACGCAGTTGGGCCATCTCGACGGATGGTTCGGGGATGGCCGATTCGCTGCCTATCTTGCCTACGTTATAGATGTTGTTGAAGCATCCGCGCACCAGCATCTCGTAGTTGCTGTAAGGGGTGATGTGGAGCACGCGCTTCACGGCAAACTCCTGCGACAGACCGTTTCTCATGCATTCGTGAGCCAGAGCCATTATAAAGAGATCCAGGTCATTACTGCCATCCGCTGGTATTATTTGGTGGCTGTTTTCATCACATCCCTCCCGGCTTTGCCGTACTCCCTCAAGTCTTCGAGGGAGAATAAAATCACTTTCTCCATCTGTGATTTCATCACATCCGTTAGTCGTATTTATTCCTCCCTCTGCGGTTAGGGAGGTGTCACGAAGTGACGGAGGATACGACTTTTTGATGTTTTGCAGAGGATACGGCTTTTGGGGGTTAGACGGAGTATTCGACTTTCCAAAAGAACGTATGGTGTTGCGGTAGCAATACTGAAACTTGATCTGCGCCATCTGATAGTCGTCGTAGCCCGGTAGCACGCGGCCCGTGTATGGCAAGGCATCGGCCGCACCCAACTGATGCAGTCCGGTGGAACCACGAAGAATGCTATCCGTGAGCGACGACCGGGGCTGCTCAAGCATGATCGGCAGAGCCTTTACATTGAGATATGCATCAGCATCTGTACCAATGCGGCAGCCGCGTTCGATGCGTGGGGATTTGCGTTCAGGTTCAACACCCAGTTGGGCGGCATAAAACTTTGATGCGATATAATAGGCATGCTGATTATAATAGATAGAATTGTTTCCATAAGGGTTGTCGGTAGATTCAAATTGGGGTAAAGAGCCGTCGGGCTGTGTAAAAGTCACTATGATTTTTACAGACTGTCCGCTGCTGCCTGTAAAGCACATCAGCGTCTGTGGCAGAGATGCCGCCGCCCTTTTGATGGCATCATTCTGTACCTCGTCGCAGGTCTTGAAACTGAGCAGCACATATCCCGTATATTTGCCTTCGTCGGAGATGGCGAAGCGGGCGATGGGCAGTTTGTCGGCATCTTCTACGGTGGCAGAGCGTTCGGGGTTTACACCCGAGCGTAATTTCCACCTCAGATTGTTGCACTGTTTGTCGTATTTGCCCGAATGCAACAGGTCGAATAGTTCATCGAGCGATACGCCTTTTATTCTGCGTTCGCCCTTGCTTAAATAGTCCAGTCTTATTCCCATTCCTCGTATATTATTGTCTTTATTATCAGGAGCATAGCCCTCACTTTCAGGAGCATAGCTTTTACCTTGTCAGAGCATAGCTCCCACAGTTCAATAGCTATGACTTTGAGGTGTCGGAGCATAGCTCCGGCCCTGTCAAGGGATAGTTGCCACAGTTCGAAAGCTATGCTTTTGATATTTTGGAGCACAACTGCGGAGTGGTATTTGAGTGACGTTTTGTGACGGTTATTTCTATTTTCGTAAAATATTATCATATTGATATTGTGTTAGTTACCACATGTAGTGGTAAAGTGGTGGTTATTTTTTCTTTTTTTTTCCTGCAAAGGGCAGAGAAACCGATTTACAGCCCCCATTCCTTAGCTTTCCGCCTGTAATAGGCAGGCAGCGTATAGTGTTCATACTTGCATGCATTGCAGACTTTGCGATAGGTACCTGTCTTCATCCGTTCAAATTCCTCGACAGGCTTGTCCTGACCGCAATAGACACATACTTGATGAGTCGGGAGTGTCGCCCGATCTATAAAACTTGGTTTAGTTTTCTTGCTTTCCTCCTTTCTTTTCTTTCCTCCTTTTTTCCATTCGGATTGTTATCATTACTTTATTTCTTTTTTCATCCATTCGGATTGTTTCTTTTCCTCTTTTTTTTTCCGTTCGGATTGTTGTTTCCTCTTTTCTCCTTTCGGGTTGTTTTTCTTTTCTCGACTTCTTAATGATTCTCCTTTCGGCTAGTTCTTTCACAACTCCCCAAGACCCCTCTTGCCTAAGAGGGGCTGTAACTCTCTCTAAATCTCTCCCTTTAAAGGAAGAGACTTATAGCGCGCCAGCCGGCGCTTGTACATTAAGGTACAATGACCCATCAGAGGGTCATTGTGGTTGTCTAAGGCGCAGCGGTGAACGCTGTCGCCTGCGGTTCTTCCCCTTTGAAAGATTTAAAGGGGTGCCCGTCAGGGCGGGGTATGTGACTAAGAAACGGACCCAACCAATATTGAATTAATTTGTTATGTCATTACGTTATTTCATCTTATTTTTTTATAGGGAATCACCTTGTTTGATTCACATTCTCCGTCACTTCGTGACACCTCCTTAAATCTTTCAAGGAGGAATAGAGGCTGCGCACTGAAACGCTTGCGGGGACATAGAACTAGTGGTGAACGTAGCGCATGTAGCACAGCATGAGCAGTAAGGATGTAAGCGATGAGAGTGCGTGAGCCGTAAGGGTGCAAGCGATGAAGGTGCATCAGCAGCGAAACGGTGCGTAAGCTTGCAAACGATAGCGGAGAAGCGTGAAACGAGAGCGACCGAATGAAGCGTTAAGAAACGAAGCTGTCTGAGCGCAGCGAGTTCTTCGTTTTAGCTGAATGACCGAGCGGAGTAGCTTCGCAGCGTGTTTGCGTTTTTTCTTTTGGTTCCGTTTTCTTTTGTACACACAAAAGAAAATGAACAGATAACACCCACATAAGAGAAAAATGAACAGTCGGCTACCACGAAGATAGATCTTAAGGATTAGCAATCCTTAAAACGGACAGTCATCCCCATTGACAGGCGGAATGTCATCATCATCTTCAAAGTTGAATGTACCCTGTTCTGCATCAGTCCTTGGTACCCAGCTCTTGTGATTGATCGTATAGTCGATATACCTAACCATCTTGGCATCACTCGTGTCGGCATGACAGATGTTATACCTGCCACTTTCGGGGTCGAAACATATGGCTGCATGACCTACGGTTCCCATCCTCGGCTGACTCCTTATCTTGTCTACATAAACCACAATTCTGTTTATCGAATCGTCCTTGTGCATGATGATACCCGTGTCGCAGAGGTTGTAGAACATCGAACTGCCGCTGATGTCGTACAGTGTGGGCATCGCCATCTTGCCGCTCGATAGCAGAACAGGCTTGCGGGGATGCGCTACCAGTATTACACAGATACACTTGTCGGTGGCAAATTCGGCCAGCATCCTGATGTTCTCGTTTATCTTCTCATAGTCGGTAACTCCACTCTCATGACTCAGGTCGATATACGCAAACGGGTCTATGAGCAACAGTTTGATATCCTCCTTGATGATCAACTGCTCTGCCGTATGCAGTATCGTCGGCATATTCTTCTTGATGTCACCACCTATGTGGAAGATATTACTGTCCATATACCTCTTGCACCGATCGTAAGCCCCGTCGTGCACATTCACTTTATCATGCACATTATAACCCAAAAGTTTTGAGGCATACTCAGTGTAATGCTCCTGTATAGGCCTTTTCTCAGGCGAGAATACCGCACATTTCCATCCAAATCTGACCAACAGGCGAACAGCTATGAAGTCGGCGAAAGTACTCTTACCCGTACCGGGCGAACCGGTGAGGACGATAAACTGCCCTTCAAGAAACCGCATGTTGTTATCCAGTTCATAGAGACCGATCGCCTTGCCATCAGGCAGTCCGTTATCACGGATCTCATCTATGCCCTCCTCTACATCAGTCAGAGTAACCACACCCGACAGCGGACAGTCTACCGCGTTGTCTATGCAGTACTTCACGGCTTCCTTACCGCCCTCTATCAGACACTCGTTGGCATCATTAGCCTCCTCCATTTCTTTGCCTGCAGGCCAGCTCCACTCCACGATTTTACAACGACTCTCACCGAAGTATAGAGCAAGGTTGTTACGTAGTTTCTGTCCCGGAGTATCCATGTCGCCGGCTATGTAGATAGTCTTCAGATTGTCGAGATGCGAATACTTGAAACGGTCAAAATTGCAGACCTCAAAGTTCGACCCATTGGCTACGCTTATCACATTCTCATATCCGCAGTGTGCTATCGACAGAGCGTCCAGACGGCCCTCTGTGATGAACAGTTCGGTCTGCCCAAGGGCGGCATCAATGTTCCATGGTATCAGCTCACAGTCAGAGTCCTGAAGCAGTCGCTTGTCTACAGTGCGATACATGCAGTTTACAGCCACTTTGCCATCGTATGCGGGGAAAGCCATGCAGGCGAAATCTATGCCTTTAAAGTTGCGTACACCCTCCATCACATGCATCCTCATCATGAGGTCTTCGTCGTCAAGTTTACGGCTCTTGAGATAAGCTATGATATCAGGCGAGTGCAATATCTTGAGGTCGTCACATTTAGGCAACTTATAATCGTGCTTGTGCACAGGCCGTGAACGGTCGTTGTAGGTCCGGCATTTCTCTTTGAGGATGAACGTCCTTCCGCAATGAAAGCATTTTCCGATGCCGGTCTTCAGATTCAGCTTGACAGAGGTATCGCCCGGATGCCCCCGCTCATCACGGCATGCAGGACACGTACTGCGGGCAATATCGCCCTTGATATGCTTTAAGTCGAAGTCCGCTTTGGGTACAATCAGAAATCCACGCTTTGTCTCCTTGTATTCTTTCATCGCCCTACTCCCAGCATTGGGTTTTGTTGTTCCATTCCATCATGTCGTCCATACATGCCGGTGCATCCATCGGTACAATCTCGCCGTGTGGCCCTCTGCGCCGCCCCTGAGCATCTATCGTGCCGTAGCCGTCAAACGGTTTGCCAGCCTTCTTCTTAGCCTGCTCGATATTGATACGGAGCATATTGTTAATCTTCTTGTTCAGTTCCTCACGTGGAGCCTTGCCGGGGCGTATCCAGTTCACGAAATAGCGCTTGGCACGTGATATGGTGAACGGTTCGCCGTCGTCGTAACATCCGTTCATCTCGATCTCATCAATAAAACTGCGCTTTACAAATTCTCTGATCATTTTGTTGGAGCATATGCAAAGAGCCATTCGCTGTTCTATCTTCTCAAGCCAGTTAGGTGAACGGAAAATATCTTCTATTAATTCATGAAAATCTGTGGTGCTGGTAGTGTTTCTTATTGGTACACCAGTACCAATATTCTTTGTATTTTGTATTCTTGTATTTTGTATTGGAGATCTGCGCGCCTCTGCGCGTACCTTATAGAGCGTCGTTGATTCACCATTGAGTGGCCGTTCATTCACCGTTGATTCACCACCGGACGGCGTGTCACCAAGAATGGTCTCAATATTGAATGTTTTTTGTAGCAGTCGGCACTGGAAATGTTCATCCTCTACATCAAAAAGTCCGAAGTCTTTGATGATATGCCATATGTACGATTTCTTCTTGTGTGCCAGCATTGATATTATCAGCAGGGTTTCTTCATTACCGATAGCGTTTTCATACTTTGCCAGTTCGAAAACTATCATCATAAAAACACCTAGACCCTCTGCCTTTTCGGCGCGTCTCAGTTCATATACTCCTTTGCTTTCCATAAGTTTGCGACTTATCTGAATGTAGCCTGATCTTTTCTTTTTCATACTCTTTATTATTTTTGATTTGATATACTTAATCTAATGTTTTATTTATTGGGGCGTTGGCCTTGAAGTTCTGGTCTACAGGATTGTTAACTGACAACTTTTCTATTGGCATTTATGTTTACATAAAAAACAACGTCGCTTTTATTTTGCAAAAGTATGAAAGCAAAAATAAAAAAAAGCATAAAAAACGACACAGATTATGTCATGGTATGACATAAACTGTGTCGTTTTTTGTTTGGTTATTTGAAAAAGTTTTCGTATGGGAATGGCAAAATACCATTAAGTATACGTCCTTATGGTGGGGCTCAAACTCAACTCATTATTTGTGTCTATTTAAATATCAATGTTGCCTGAGCTAATTTTGAATAACGTAAATACTTATGTAAATGCAACTACAAAGGTAATAAATTATCAGTTATCATCCGTTATGTCATAAATATCCGGTGCATTTAATCACATATTAGCTATTTATTTATCATACGGATCGCATAAGGCCCTACTGCCATTTTTACGAGATACAAACATCTTATCATAGGGCATTTATGCTTTATTCTCCTCGTTTAATTTGTCTTGTGTTTCTTTTCTATTATCAAGAGCCTCCTTTAAATTAGGATTTATTGCAATAGACTTATCATAATATTCAATAGCTTCTGGATATTTTCAAGCTTTAAATTAACATTCCCTATATTACAATATGGAGTTCCTGATTTAGGACTTAATTCTCTCACATTTTCATAACTTTGTAATGCCTATTCATATTGGTATGATTTAAAATAATGAGAATATTCGAGAATATGAGCATATAATAGTTGTAAACGTATTATATTTCTATAACTTTTATTAAAATCACAAGATTTTCTTAACGATATCTGATATTTAGTACTTTTTTTATCTGTATAAAGATTTTTTTTTATATTATTATACATAAATGATTTAAAACTATTATCTTTGCCGTAGTATAAAATGTAGTTACAATACAGACAGAAAGAATTATGGCAAATTCAACTCAGATATTAGCATTAATAAATAGTCATTTGAATGGAGATGATGAGCAATTTAAGAAAATTGCGCTACAGATTGCTGCAATAGAGGCAAAGTCTGGCCATTCTGTTTTGTCGCGAGCCATTACTGATGCTATCAAGCAAAAAAGAAATATTAATATTGCGCCACGGTCATTTTTTGCATTGAATAATGATCTTTCTGATCTTGTTTTAGAAATAAATGATTCTTATCGTTTGAGTGATATTATAACTACGGAAACAATTTATTCTAAGATCAGAAGAATTCTAACAGAATATAATAAAAGAGAATTGCTCTATCAAAACAGCCTTGTTAACAGAAGCAAAATTCTTCTAACAGGGCCTTCTGGAACAGGTAAAACAATGACTGCTTCAATTCTTTCGAATGAATTGCATATACCATTATTTGTTGTCAGACTAGAACGAATCATCACAAAATTTATGGGCGAGACAAGTCTTAAACTTAGCAAGGTTTTTGATTTAATATCATCAATGAGAGGTGTATATCTTTTTGATGAGTTCGATGCTATTGGTTCTCAAAGAGGAATGAGTAATGAAGTTGGTGAAATGCGGCGTATTCTTAACAGTTTCTTACAGATGCTTGAAAGAGAAAATTCTGATAGTATAATAGTTGCTGCCACAAATTGTCCTGAAATTCTTGATAAAGCCTTGTTCCGTCGTTTTGACGATGTCATAGAATATACTTACCCAACAAAAGAAGAGCGGTTAGAACTAGTTAAAAAGAATCTGGGTACTTTTATAGATCCTAGTTTTGATTTATTGAAAGCAAGCATGCTTATTGAACGTTTAAGCCATTCAGAAATAACATCAGTATGTAAAGATACTCTCAAAGAATCATTACTGAGTGGAAAGAATATTTCGTTTGAAATGTTTAATGCTGCTTCTAATCAAAGAAATAATATTCAGAAAGAGGCTTAATACATAATGGAAAACCATGATCATATAGTTCTTCAGCGCAACTCATACAAGTCTGAAGAATACAAAGGTAAAGGATTTGGAGATTCTATAATCCCTCAGCGAGATGCTGAAGCTCATGCAGCTTTATTGTCAGAACTTTATACTCAAGCTAAAGAGGCTTACGAAAAATCTCTGTCCCAATTACCAAAGGACGTAAGTGCTGCTAATGGAGTCTATATGAAAATGACTGTTGATACTGCAGCCAACGCACTCGACTCTCTAAACACATCACATGGTGCAAAATTGATGAATTTCCAAAATACAAAAAATGCGGATTCAAATATAAAAAATGCGACTCTGTTTATTCCCAATAGCAATAAAACATGGTTTCAAAGCAAAATAAGTCAATATTCAGTAACACCAATTGAAGAGAATAACAGAAAAAACAAAGCTCTCGTTAATTCTATCGAAACTATATCTGCAGTAGACCTGTCTTCTTTTTTTATGAATAAAGATGATTACGAATTTACAACAAACAATGCTTCGGTTGAGTACGAAATGTGGATTGATTCTGATGATGCTAATCAGGATAAAATAGATGCTAAACTTGATAGTATTGGAGTTACTTACGGAAACAGAGTGCTGGTTTTTGATTCCGTCATTGTATTTCTGATAAAGGCAACAAAAGGTCAACTCTTACAGATTATAGCAAGTATTGATTTTATTTCTGAATTTAGGAAATATCATCGTCCTTCAGTACTTACTGCCGGTTCTAGCCCGAGTGATGAGGAAGACTACAACACTCTTATAGATGAGACTATTCCTGTAGCTGATGGCCAATTATCGCGTATCGGTGTGTTAGACACTGGCGTTAACAACGCTCATCCTCTTATATCGCCATCTTTATCTGATGAGAGATGTTTGTCTGCTATAGTTTCTGGAAATACTCACGATACTAAAAATCATGGTACAGCCATGGCTAGTCTTTCGTTGTATGGAGATTTTACAGACGTTATTTACAATCCACATCCAGATCCAATTGAAAGTGATTTGGTTTCAGTAAGGATATTGCCGGATGATGATGATGGTCAATATACCAATGAGATGTATGCCGTTATTACAGAAGATGGGATTTCCCAAGCAAGAGATAATTACTCACAAATTTTGTGTTCTGCAGTTACAGCAAAAGAAGAATGTACAGATGGTACCGCAAGTGCTACTTCTGCGGCTATTGATCAAACACTGTACAATAATGGTAAGGCAGACTCTATGCTATTAATTTCTGCAGGAAATACTGTTGATACACAGAATCTTCCATATCCTGATTACTTGTATTTAAGCAACATCCTTGATCCTGCACAATCATGGAATGCACTTACCGTAGGTGCTTATACTAAAAAAGTTCTCATATCAGATCCAGAGTATAAAAATGCTAAGATAGTAGCTCCGGAAGGAGGTTTATGTCCATATACGAGTACATCCAAACAATGGGGACAAACTATTATTAAGCCTGAGATTTTAATGGAAGGTGGAAATGCGATACTTGAAAATGGTTCTTTATCCGACCATGAAGATATCATGCCAATAGGAGCTGATAGTCATCCTGATATTCATAAATTTATGGGCTTTAATGCAACAAGTTCGGCAACTGCCTTAGCAGCCCATCTTGCAGGACAGATAAAGTATAAGTATCCAACATTATCACCTTTAGCCATTCGAGCCTTAATGGTTCATTCAGCAGAGTGGACACCGGAAATGATCAACCTGTCAACAGAAAATGGCGAACTCAATAAAGATCTGTTATTGCATACTTGTGGATATGGTGTTCCAAATCCTAATAAGGCGAAATTATCGTCTGATAGTTATGTTACATTCATTGCAGAAGATGATATCCAACCATTTACCTTATCGGAAAATTCTTCTGAGCCGAAATTTTCCAAATTAAATATATATAAACTTCCCTGGCCTGAGACTATCTTGCAAGAGATGAACGATGTAAATGTAAAATTAAAGATTACATTGTCTTACTATATTGATCCATGTCCAGGAGCAAAAGGTAGATTGACGAAATATTCATATCAATCAGTTAGATTGTATTTTGAGGTTAATAGGCCTGAAGATACATATGAGAAGTTTAGACGAAGAGTTAGTGGGTTGGGTGAAGAAAAGCCCACAGATAATGATACTACGAGATGGAATATTGGTATTCAGCGAAGAAATCAAGGTTCAATCATTTCTGATAGTTTTGAAAAGACGGCCTCAGAAATGGCAGCATGCAAGTACATATCTATTTATCCTTCAGGTGGATGGTATAAACATAGAAAAAGTAAAGTTGACGCAGTTATAAAGTATGCACTTATAGTTTCACTAGAAACACCTGGACAAGATATCTATACAGAAATAGCACAAAAGGTAGGTATTGTAAATACGCTTGAGATTGGCATATAGAAAATGTTTATATTATAAGATTAAAATATTTATATTTCTAGACATGAATCTAATAAGAGTTCTTTTTTCAAGACTGATATGAAGAAAGAAGATATATACTCTTTAGAAATAAAATAAATAGATTAACTATCGAATTGTCCAAAAAATTGCTCTAACAAAGTTGCAACTTTGTCAGAGCAATCTAAAATCAAAATATATCTATCCTTTTGGTGGATATGGATCATTACCATAGCTATTTTTCTCTCTAATTTTTCCATTTAATCCATGAATAACTACTTCTTGGCCATTATTAATAGCAATCTCTCGAGCTCTTTCTATAGCCTTTTGCTGAGTTGGAAAATTACCAGAACTGCGTTCTGCATTATCTTGCTTCACTTTCCACCCATTACTACCGTGTACTACATGTATATTTTTTCCCATATTAACCTCCTTTCTTTGTTTATTATAGCAACATATTTCAGGTTACTGTTATATTTATTAATTATACAAGCTTAATACATAATGAATAATATAGTCAAACGAAATGCCCCATCTGAGTTATTTGTTTGTGCAACATCCGTTATTATATTATAATAAATACAAAAATAGTACCAGTTATTAAACCGTGGTAATTATGATTCACATGTATTATTTAACAACAATTACGACCTAATGTCAGTCTAAAAAAACTGACATTAGGTCAAAATAAATCACAAATTACTAACCCTGCCATAATTACAGTCAAATACAATGATTATGATTAGTTTTTGTTTAGAACTAAAATATTAGTAATTTTATTTATGAAATTATCGCGTAAACATCCCCATCTTAGAACAATACAAATTTAGACGAAACCGATGCTTATGCCTACTAATAAGGGGGAGTGATTTTAAGAACCATTTTCCGGGTTCACTTCATAATTAAAAAGCCCCCTTACATTCACATGCTAGGGGGCTAGAGAACTTTTTACTTATATGAAAGTTACCATAAAGTAAATCAATGACCTTTACCTTCCAAATCATTAATTTGAGATGCAGTGAAATAAATTACATCAGCTGGCAGTTCTCCTATATGATTTCTCAAGAATTTTACCGCAGCCTTTTTAGTTACAGCATCAGCACCTTTAAAATGTTTTGAAAAACTCTCCACAAGAAGGGCTACTTGACTATCTGTCAATGTTTTCAGATTCTTATCGCAGAAATTGATGTAAACTATTTTATCACTTTTAGATTCCGTTTCAATGAATTTCAAAGCACCATCATACATTCCATTCTTATCAAGTTTGAATTGTTTGATTTCTTTTTTTAGAGTAGAGAATTCAGCTTCATCATATTTCTTTGAACCACTAAGCAGCGTATTGACCTCACGGTTGTAGAGCTTAGATACAATAGAGTCTATGTCAGACTTGTCATTTGAATTGAATCGTGAAAGATTGGCCATCATAAATCTAGCAGGCTTATCAAATGGAGAGTTAATAAAAGACTGATATATAAATATGTTTTCGTGTTTCAAGCGATCGGCATCAGATAATGATGTAAAATAATCACATACCATATTATTGATTTCAGACACCTTTTTGTCATAATCCTCTTCAGACATGTTTCTTCCGGTAGGTATATTATCCATCAAGTAAGATGCATATGAATTGATAAGTCCGGGTGTACGTTCACCTTTATCATAACGCTCTTTCATTATTTCAGGTTTTTTAGCAGGGTCAAGAGCACGGTCTATTTCATTGATGAACGCACCCGGCTCACGATAACCGCAGAGGTTTAGAATCTCTTTTTTATCTGAGTTGATTATTACGAATGTAGGATATCCCTCTATATTATATGTTTTTGCTAGTTGTACACCTTCGCCCTTTTCTGCATTTACTTTGATACATACAAAATGACTGTTCATGTATTCTCCAACAGATTTATTTGGAAAAACTTCACGAGACATCAAACGACATGGTCCACACCAATCTGTATACAAATCAATAAAGACCATTTTGTTTTCGCTCTTAGCCGTAGCTATAGCTTCATCATAGCCTATTGCACGAAAGTTTGTTTGTGCTTTTGTCATCAGGCATGACATTGCAACTAAAGATATTAATAAAATCTTTTTCATTTTAATTTAAATTTTTATTTAATCGTTTATATTGAATATTTGCTGTCCAAAATTCCAATACGATGTATCTATCATCATATTAAGGTAGCGTACACTCTTTACATTACCGGTTCCGCTTACTACTTTGATCGGGGCTCCTTCTGGTACACCTCCCACCATATTATAAAAGTACAGTTTATACTGATTGTCCTTTTGTGTTCCTATAATAAGGTTGTTGAAACTGGTATCTCCACCACCATTCCAAAACGGATTGCTTACATAAGTGATAGTTTCATCTGAATTGATGCCCTGAAGCCTTATCTCTGATTCGGATAAATCACTGTTGTCAAATATTGAGGCATAAAGTTTGCCACCATCTACACAATATATATACTTGGCTGTAAGGCCATTGGTACTGTAAGCCGTAGCTCGTGACATATGCGTATCTGGCTTAATCAAGTATCTGTTATTCAAATATGTATGCCCAAAGCTAGATTCGGTAAGATATAAATATCTGTCACCTGTTGTGTTGTTTTGCAATATGACAGTAGCCGTGCCAGAACTATTCATGTAATTATACCCTATATGCAGACAATCATAATCGGTAAGGTTTTGTGTAATATCAAGCCCTGATCCATCTTCATATTGTGCTTCTGACAGATAGGCATTATAGTCTGTGAAAAATAAGCTATGCGCTTTTTCATCCCAAAAGATTGTTCCTCCATAAGATCCAATATCATGAGTTATATATTTGCTGCCTCCACAAACAGCATATAACTTTCCAAATTTACCACTAGTGGGACTTGAGTATGAACTTGCAGCCATTATTGCACGGATACCTTTGGATGAATAATAGAATAAATAACCTAATGAATTATTAATGATGCCATAAGGAATCTCATCATCAGTCATTTTATCAAACAGGAGATTACTCCTGTCAAACATCGTTTTCAGATCTGTACTACGGCTTACACATATGTTTTTGTTTTGTGTTGTAACTGTTATGCTGTTTGTACTTTCCATTTCGTTATCGTCTGGATTGATATAACACATATTATAGTCTATATCAAGTTTTTGTGGTTTGCCTTGTATCGGACTGCCATTAATTTGTGTAAACAGATTATTTTCCATAACACCATCACTGTTAAGCAAATCCAACTCTGTGTTGTGATCTGCCGTCTCTTTCATTATATAAAAGCCCTGCGAAAAATTTGTCAGCACTTTAAGCGAAGAGACCGAGTATACAGTGTAACCATTTGTTTTTGATTTTGCAATGAAACGTATTTGATAAGTACCCGGAGAAATCGATACATTATAGTTTAGATCCTTGCTCGTTCCTATTATAACAGGTGCTATGGTATCACCGTTAGCAGTAGTGCTACCTGTTTTACTACTTAACAGTATCCATTGGTATTGCATGTCATTATCAGCATAATCTGTCTTAACAGTAGGTGTTATATTCAATACCTGACCAATATATGCCGTTTCTGTATATGAGTCTGCTATACCACTAACTGTAATATTGCCTACGTTGTCAATGCCAATTGAACTCTCATCAGTAAGACATGATGACAGTGATAACACAAGTATCACAACTAATATAAATAGAATATTTTTCTTCATAATATATTTTAATTGTTAAATGAAACAATAGTGCCATCTGATTCAGATAGTTTACCTAATCCTTGGGCAGCTCTTTCACTATTTAGAGTTTCCAGATCGGTAATCATCTTATCTTGAATATAGAGTCGATAATCAGAATCTCCGGTCATAAATTGTTCTATATAATCATTGTCCCACTTCTTGCCGGTATGTTCGATCAAGAACTTGTGTTTGACTACGCCATAAGTGCCAAAATAGTCGGCGAGAGTAAAACTATAGTCGTCTTCTCCAGAGTAGTTATAAGTCCATTTAGATGGTTCTGCCATGCGATCAGTGGCTGTTATGATTCTTGTCTGATAAGGGTCGTAGCCTTTTGTGAAATATCCATTATCCTTGATACGGAATTTAAGTACGACCGACGTATCTTTGAGAGATGCATCTCTTAACAGTACCACCGGTATCTTGGTAATTGCCTTCCCTGCAGGCATCTTATAATATGACGCTAAAGAGGGATCGTTGAATGCTACATAATGTTTGCCCGGTATCGCCATATTTGCAGTAGTGTCTACCTGTGCAAACTCTATTGGCCTGTCTTGATCTGAAACGAAGCCCATACTCTGAATATCAAACCATAGAGTGTCGCTTTTAATGTCTGGATCTCCATATACAAATGAATATGATGACAATGCCATTTCAGGTTTAAACCCTGATGTATTATCCAAGTTATAATAAAAATTCAACCTGCACGTGGTATCACTGTACAATGGTAAATCTTTCTCGCATGATGCCATTGATATCAGAAGCGATAAAATGAATATTGTGCTTAAAACTTTTCTCATATTATTTAGAATTTATTTTTTTGTACTATTACTTGGATCATACTCAGAAGATGGTAATGGTAATATGTAATTGCCTTCGGTTATTTCATCATTATTCCAAAGCATAGACTTGCTTGCCAGACGCTTATAGGTAAAGAACATCTGTCCCTCACCAAAGAATTCACGTCTATACTCATTTTTCACCTCTGTTTTAACATCATCTAATGATGCAAATGGCTGGTAAAGAGTATATGAGCAAGACTTCATATATGTATCGTATAACGATTGTGCTTCGGACAATGAGGTGCTTGTCTCTATGGCAATGAGATACATCTCTGATAGTCGTATCATTGGTATTATCTGATACATGGTAGACAGTTTGCTCGCATTTGCCTTGTTACTGTCATACCAGTACTTCTTAAGAGTAGGACAGATACCACCTGAAGGATTTTTTGTCTGACGATTCCATTCATACAGATATCTGTTGTGTGAAGCTGTAGCACCTGGTATAGAAGAATACAAATCTGTCAACATGTCTGATGATATGAAATATGAGCCACCACGGGCTTGAGCGGTACTACCTCCTATTAGTAAATTGCTGGCATAATCAAGGATATTATATTTACTTAGATAGAAAAGACACTCTGACGGTAAACCATTATATCCTTTTTGCAAATCAGAAATTCCGCTTAAAGAAATCAAGGAATTGCCATCACTGCCCTTTGCATTTATTATATCTAACGCTATATCGTGTGCTTCTGTATTGTTGCCTATATATAAGTCCATCCTTGCATGCAGACCACGTACAGCCCAATAGTTTAGTCGGGATTGACGATAATACATGTAATCGTCCTGAACGTTGTTATTAGAACTATTGAGTGCCGCAAATGTGTTACTAAAGATGGGATCATTATCTTTGAGAAGATTTTCTGATGACTCTATGTCTGCCTTAAGTTTTGCTATATAGTCGTTATAAGAATAGTATGCGGGCATAGCATCAATGCTTGTTACCTCTGAATAAGGCAGAGATACGGTCTTAGACCCACCATTAGGCAACTGCCCAAATAGTCTCAAGACATCAAGCTGACAATATGCACGGATGGCATAGGCTTCTCCTTCTATCACGGCACGTGCTTTAGAATCTGTAATATTCTGACCCTTTTCCTTTATATTTTTTAGAATCACATTTGCAGATGATATCGTTGTGAATAATTTTGCATATATGGCCTTGATAGAAGCTCTTGCATCATCGGCATTGTATTGATGATTACTAAGATAGTAATTAAGTGGAAAATCATCTTCATATGATTTGCTGGTATACCACAGATCTGCCATATTCTCAATATCAGTCATGGTCAGGCGTTGGCCATAAATATCTGTACTGCCCATTGTCATATAGCATCCGGTAAGGGCATCACGGAAACCTTTATAATTACTAAACTGATCTTGTTCTTTCTGTATGTTTCTTCCTCTTACATCCAGCCAGTCACTACAGGAGGTGGCCACCATGAGAAGTAATACCAACGGTAATATAATCTTTTTCATTTTTTATCTCCTTTCATCTATTAGAACAATAATTTTATACTTGCTTGTACATTGCGTGCATAAGGATAACTGGTTCCACGTTCCATTTTTATAGATCCCCAGTGAACAAGGTCATTCAAATTAAGACCAAATATCATACTGTTCAACTTGAATGCTCTCAACAAGTAATTACTTTTTAACTTATACTGTAGACTTACACTCTGCAATTCAAGCACATTGTCGTCCATAACGTAACGTGAACTTGCTTTTGTATTAGTATTGCTTAGTTTCTTGAAGAACACTACGTCACCGGCCTGATACCATCTGCTGCTGAGTACACGCTCATCTACATTCTCTTGTGTAAGGTCGTTTAGCGTCACCTCTACACGGTCGCGTAAGGTACTGTTGTATGTCTTACCACCCCAATAATATCCAAATGAAGCATTTAATGTAAAATCATGCCATTGGAACATTACATTTGCATTACCACGATATAAAGGTGTTGCTGAGCCACAGTATACTTTATCCGAAGCTTTCCATGTATCTGTAATTTTGCCATCTTTATCCAAATATATCTCCTGACCGGTGCTCGGGTCTATACCTAATGAACGGACTGCATATATTGAGTTTTGTGGTCTGCCTTCATAGAAAAGATTTTGTATTCCACTAGCATCGTCGTCTGTGGCATCCTTAAGCAAATATGCGGCTGTCTGATCCTTGATGGCTTGAGAAAGTTTTGTTATCTTGTTCTTATTATAAACAAGCTGGGCACCTATCATAAGATTTATCTTACGGCGTGAGTCACGAATGGCATATCCCTGCAATGCAGCTTCCCATCCTGAATTTCTGACTTCACCAATATTGGCTCTGTACGAATCAAATCCCATTGACAATGGTAGGTCCATTGAGGATAGAAGATTACTCGTATTTTTCTGATATACTTCAAAGGTACCTTTAATGCGATTATCAAAGAGTCCGAATTCTGTACCAACATTAATTTCTTTCGTAGTCTGCCATGACAAGTTTGAGTTTCCAAATCCTCCAAGCACAGCCCCTGTCCAATCCATATATCGATTGTCTGTAACATAAGAGTAGTAAGTATAGGCATCTGTCTCTAAAGCTCCCGAAGCAGCACCAGTCTCACCATATGAAGCCTTGAGACGCAACATGTTTACAATATTATTGCCTTTAAGGAATTTTTCATTATGTATATTCCATCCTACACCACAACTCCAGAACGGTGCATATTTCTTATTGCTTCCATAAGATGAGTTTCCATCTATACGATAAGAGAAGTCTACATAATAACGGCTTGCATAAGTATAATTTATATTGCCTGTGAATCCCAACTGACGTGTCTTGTAATTACTGCCTGATGGCATTTCGTCTGCTGAATACTGGCGGGCATTGGGTATATTGCTTAAATCTTCATTAGAGAATCCCTCAAGGGCTATAAGAAAATTATCTGTATTGGTTTCCAACATAGACCAGTTTAAACCTAAATATAGAGAGTGTACATCATTAAAGACTTTATTATAGGATAATGTCATATCAGCATTGTATGATAATGTCTTTCCATTGCCATATCTATATAAGCCTCGTCGTAAAAATCCAGAACCTGTGCTGTACTCTGCACCGGTTGTACTATTTGTATAGTATGTGTCTTCTGGTGAACGGAAAAAGTCGCTTGTATTCTCTGTACTTGAAATTCCAAGCTGACCTCTCAGAGTCAACTCTGGCAGGATATTCCAATCTACAGAGAAGTTATTAGTCAGTTCCTGGTATCCTGTTTTATTGAATGAACCCAAAGATGCATTGTAAAGTGGATTTTCTAAAGGTGCCGACCATGCATAGAAAGGATCGAAAAATTTTCGAACGTTTCCGTATGTGTCATAAGGCGAATTATAAGGTTCCTGTTTAACATAATCGGAGAAATTACCGTATGGGCTTTCATGACTATTATTAACACCGATAGAAGAGTAATTCCGGAAAGTAAGATCCTTATATTTATAAAGAAGTGTGATGCCACCATTAAACGTCTTTCTTGAGCTACCTTTCATGGCTCCTTCTACATCATTATATTGTGCATCCACTGCCCATCTAAATTCTTTGCTTCCACCATCAAGGCGCAAATTATAGCGTTGTCCTACTCCTGTGCGTAAAGGTTTTGACAGCCAATCAGTATTGATCCCACTCAATACATCATGATAGCGTTGCTCGTATGCTTGCTTGTATAGAAGTTCGCTCTGGCTTGAGATACTATATGCCTTGTCATAAAGTCCGGCACGTTTTTCTAATTCAAGTTTCTGTGTAGCATTAAGAAGGTGATAACTGCTCAAATCTGGCAATTCCATCTGTATACCGGCTTCAAAGTTAACCTTTAACTGTCCCTCTGTTGGCTGTTTGGATACAACAACTATTACGCCGTTAGCTCCTCTACTACCGTATATAGATGTAGCGGCAGCATCCTTCAAGATGTTTATACTCTCAATCTCTTCATCATTGTAATCCATCAGTTTTGTTAGTGATATTTCAAAACCATCCATAATGATAAGAGGGGTATTGGGATTGCTCTTAGAGCCTTGATTGAACTGCTCTACACTCATTGGAAGGCTAGAGTTGCCACGTATGTTAATATTAGGTATATTATTAGGATTGCTTCCTTGTATATTATTTATTGAAAAGTTTATAGAAGCATCAACGTTCTTAAGAGTTTGCAATAGGTTCTGCCCACGAAACTGCTGTAGTTGTTCACTACTTATACTTGACACAGAACCGGTATAGCTCTCTCTTGCCTTTCTGAATATACCTGTAACCACTACATCATTCAATGTTTTTGTATCTTCATGAAGCATTATCCGCATGATTCGCTGCAAAGGTACTGTTGTAGTCTTCATACCTACGTATGAAATCTGGACAGAATGGTCTCCTGTAAGGAAATATTCAAAATGAAAAGCACCATTTATGTCTGTTACTGTTATAATACTAGTGTTAGGAATCTTGACCTGCGCACCTATTATTGGTTCTTTGGTCTTAGCATCAAAAACATAACCACCATATGTCTGAATTTTCCGATTATCATTATTCTGTCTGTTTGAAGATTTAAGTGTAATGTTTATAAACTTGCCATCAACAGAATAATCAAGAGGTTTGTCTCTTAATACATAGTTGACGACATCAAAGAATTTGGCATTTTTCACAGAGCCTTTTACAGTAAATCTGTTAACATCATCATATGTAAATAGAAATTTATACGATGATGACTGTTCTAATCTTAGCAACACTTGAGCCAAACTTTCATTGTTGAAAGACATTGATAATCGCACATCATTATCTTGTGCTGATAGAGGCAATGCCATCCAAGCAAAAAAGAATAGTGCAAGAAGGAATAAAGTTCTTTTCATAAGCTTTTTACATATTTTTTCTTCTATAACATACTATCAATACGAACAGGCCGCCAAATAGGTTACGATTTTTTTAATTTTTCTGATAAAAAGTAGCATTTTGCTATATAATAGCCAAGTATAGCGTACAAAAATTCTATTTTTTGGTGATTTCAAAATATTTATTATTAATTTTGCATCCGTTATAAATTATGAGAGAAAAAACCGAATTTGACAATTTTTTCAGATTGTATCACTCGCAGCTATATTATTTTGCAATGCAATATATAAGAGACGAGGAAGAAGCACACGATATCGTAAGTGCAGCTTACGAAGATCTGTGGCGTAACTTTGCTACTGTAAAGATGAACACTGTAAAACAGCTACTGTATACTAATGTGAAAAACAAATGTATAGATAACTTGCGCAGACGCAAATGTCACGAACGTTATGTCGAATTCACTACTATTATGAGTTCTGATTATATCAGTAAACATGATTCTGATAAAGAATACAATGAACAAATAATAGGAGAAATAATGAAAAAGATTGAGTATCCAACTGTAGATATATTAAGAGCTTGCTATATAGATGGCAAAAAATATAAAGATGTGGCTGATGAAATGGGGATAAGTATTAGTACCGTAAAAAAACATATGGTCAAAGCACTTAAAATAATTAGAGAAATGAAAAAAAATATTCACAGATCATAACCATAAAGCGTATGATTTCGTATTACATATAAATGCCATATAATGCATAATGAAAAAAACATAGACGATCTGGATGTTAAAGCACTTGAAATAATAGATGCTGGCGAGGATATTTCGGATACTCAGCTTGATCAGATTAAATGTGATGCTGAGTTACGCAAAAGATGCCAAGAATTGCTTGACATTAGAACTGGATGTCTTAAATATAAAGACGCCCAACTTAAGGATGTGCATATTTCACAAAAATCCGGACCGGAAGAAGTAGGCCACAGACATAAACATACTATTATAATTTCAGTCATTACAGCAGCTGCTATTATAATAGGATGTATATTTATGCTTACAACAGGTAAAGAAATAAAATCAGATCAGGTATTCACAGCTGACAATACAGACAAAGGCATCATTATAACACAAGAGAACGGCAATAATATATTGTCAAAACAGAAATTATCAAGGCATTCATCAATAAGCATGTCTGATTATTTACGTAGCAAACAAGACAATTCTGTTGTTGAGAAGTTGATTGTCGAAGTGCCATACGGTAAGTCTACCGATATTACATTACCAGATGGAAGTATTGTTTGTATGCATCCGGGTAGTAGACTTAAATTTCCAACATCATTCTTAAATGGCAAACGTATTGTTTTATTGGAAGGTGAGGCATACTTTAAAATTAAAAAAGATGCAGCCCATCCATTTGTTGTTATGACTAACGAAATACAAACAACAGTATTGGGAACTGAATTTGATATAAAAGGTAATGTTGTAACTTTGGTAACAGGAAGCCTAAGGGTTGACGGCTTGAAAAATAAAGAGACCAGAACGATTGTACCCGGAGAACAGTTATCTGTGAATGATGGAAAGTTTGCTGTTTGTAATGTTGATACACGACCTTATATATATTGGAGAGACGGTTTCTTATATTATGACAATGTTGATTTGTGTGATATAATGAAGTCTATTGGGGAAAATTACAATATGACAGTTGAATTTAAAGACAACCAGCCAATACATTTCAAGATGCGATTTATTGCCGAAAGGGATGGTGGAATTGATCAGACACTTAACCTGATGAACAGAATGAAAAAAGTATATGTATATAAGTCGGCAAAAAAGATAATAATAGAGAAACTACCACAATAAAATAAGTATAGCATTTAACTATATAGACCATATTAATGGTATCTGCCACTCGCATTCCCCCTGTAATGGCTACATGGCGCTTATATTGCCTCTATATACTAAATACGAGCTTCTTATTGATATTTGCATAAAAAAAGTCCTGACCAATATAGGACAGGACTCTTAATGTATAATAAAATTGTTGCTTTACAGCGAAAATTATTCTGCTGATTCTTCTACAGCTTCAGCCTTTGGAGCTTCTTTAGCTGGTTTAGGACCATTCTCTGCAAATACTGTTACAGGAACTTCTACGACAACCTCTTTATGGAAATGTACAGTTGCGACATAGTCACCAACCTTCTTAATATCCTTCATTGTGATAATCTTACGATCAACATCAATACCCTTAGCCTTAAGAGCATCAACTACAGAAGAAACATTTACTGATCCATAAGTTACGCCTGTTGCACTAACTTTAGCAGATATTTCAAGAGAAACACCATTGAGAGCTTCTGCTTTCTTTTCTGCCTCAAGCTTAAGAGCTGCAAGTTTGTGAGCCTGCTGTCTAAGATTCTCGGCAAGAACCTTTTTAGCAGATGCTGATGCTATAACACATTTACCCTGAGGTATAAGATAATTACGGCCGTAACCAGATTTTACGTTTACAATATCATTCTTGTAGCCTAAGCCCAAGATATCTTCTTTTAATATAATTTCCATTCTGTTTCCTCCACTAATTATTTCATCAAGTCAGTTACATAAGGAAGCAGTGCTATTTGGCGTGCACGCTTAATAGCCTGAGCCACACGACGCTGGTACTTCAAAGATGTACCTGTAATACGACGAGGAAGGATCTTACCTTGCTCATTCAAGAATTTCTTCAAGAATTCTGGATCCTTATAATCAATATACTTAATACCGCTCTTCTTGAAACGGCAATACTTCTTCTTCTTTGTATCCACTGAAGGCGGAGTCAAATAACGGATTTCTGATTCTTTTGCTGCCATAATTTAAGCCTCCTCTTTTTTACCTAATTTGTTTCTTCTCTTCTCAGCATACTGTGAAGCATACTTTTCGAGCTTAACTGTAATGTAACGAATAACTTTCTCATCACGGCGATAAGCTGTTTCGAGAGTGTTGATTATTGTTGGCTCAGCTTTAAACTCTAACAGGCAATAAAAACCTGTAGATTTCTTTTGAATAGCATAAGCCATCTTTTTCAAGCCCCAAGTCTCTTCGTTCAAGATCTCTGCACCGTTATCGGTGAGTACTTTCTTGAATTTTGCGACCGCTTCCTTCATCTGTTCATCAGACAAAACGGGAGTTAAAATGAAAACGGTTTCGTATTGATTCATACTACTTTAAAAAATTAATTGTTTGTAATTTTGCAAAATGCGGTGCAAAGGTAATTATTTTTTTTTATTATCACAAATATTTTTGCGTTTTTGAGACTAAAAAGAGATAAAATAATAAAAAAAGATGCCTAATACAGCCTTATTAAATTTAAAAGCTGATATCAACGATTGTTAATACCAGCTTTTAATATTCATATTGTTTGAAAATTATTCCTGCTCAGGAGTAATTAATTTATATCCTTTACCATGAATATTGATAATTTCGATCTGATCATCATCCTTTAGATGTTTACGCAATTTAGTGATATAAACATCCATTGAACGTGCATTGAAATAGTTATCGTCTATCCATATCGTTTTCAAAGCAAAATCGCGTTGCAGTATTTCGTTTGCATGTGAACAAAGAAGTGCAAGAAGTTCGTTCTCTTTGGTTGTAAGCTTTGTCTGCTTGTCACCAATAGAAAGTAACTGTTTCTGTGTATCAAATGTAAATCTTCCGATATGATAAAGAGTACTTTCTTTATTTTTCTTGCCATGTACACGACGAAGTATTGCCTCAATACGCAGAACAAGTTCTTCCATTGAGAATGGCTTTGTGATATAGTCGTCTGCTCCAATTTTAAAACCTTCCAGAATGTCCTCTTTAAGAACTTTGGCTGTCAAGAAGATTATTGGCATTTCTGCATTGGCAGAACGAATTTCCTGTGCTAAAGTGAAGCCATCTTTCTTAGGCATCATTACGTCTAAAACACATATGTCAAATTTACTCTTCAGAAAAGCTTTAAAACCAGCTTCTCCATCAGGACACAATTCTGCTTGATAGCCTTTTGCCTGCAGATACTCGCGAAGTAGCATTCCTAGATTTTCGTCATCTTCGCACAACAAGATTTTCAGTTTCTCGTCCATAGTCTTAATTTTTAATTATTGGTAATGTTATTATAAATTTTGTACCTTTTCCATACTCACTTTCTACGCGGATATTGCCTTTATGCAAATCTACTATTTTTTTAACGTAAGCAAGCCCAAGGCCGAAACCCTTTACATCATGTACGTTACCAGTGTGTACGCGATAGAATTTCTCAAATATTTTCTTTAAATTTTCTTTCTTGATTCCAAGACCATTGTCTTGTATTGACAGACAAACATTATTTTCATCATTCCAGGTTGCAACTTTCAGGAACATTTCCTTATCTGGTTTACGATATTTCACCGCATTGTCTATCAGGTTGAACACTACATTTGTAAAGTGCATTTCATCTACGTATATAGTAGGATATGTTGCTTTTAAGTCGACTTCAATCTTACCGCCTGTATGCTCTACTCTAAGACCGAATGTACGCGAAACGCTTTCTACAAGTGTATTAATATCAAGTTCTTTTTTCTTAAATATAGCCTTTTTACGATCAAACATTGACATCTGTAACACCTTTTCGACCAAGAACCTCAGTCTTTTAGTTTCATCGTTTATCACTCCTGCCAGATGTTTCATCATAGTGGCACTTTTAGTAACACTCTCATCATTAAGCATCTGCGCAGCTAAAGAGATGCTGCTTATCGGCGTTTTCAGCTCGTGTGTCATATTGTTGATAAAGTCGTTCTTTATCTCGGTAAGCCTTTTCTGCCTGAATACTATTACAATTGTAAATATGAATGTTACAAGTAGTACGATCGTGAAGATTATTGACGGTATCATAAATCTTACGCTGCTGAATATATAACTATTCATATCGGGGAAGTGTATCTTTACTACTCCCATTTTTGATTGTGGGTCGTTTCTGAAAAGCACCTGCGTATATGTATACTCCTCCCCTTGTGGCTCGTAATCAGGACAGCGATATACCTCTCGCCCATCCTGCGTGGAGACTGTGAAATGATAAGGAATATCTATACCATTATTAAGGAGCTCGGAACGTAAATCCTGATCTAGAAGCTTAAAGTTTACACGCTCTTTGAGTGGTTTGTCAGAGGCTGTATATAATATACTGTATACTACCTCATCTAACAAAGCTTTCTGGTATACATATCTGTTTTTTACTATTTCCTGTAGAGATTTTGATGCCTCTGTAAGTGTATTCTTATCATTACGAAGTATCATCCCCTTTGGCATCGTAGAAGGCTTCGTGGTTATTGTCTTTAATTCAAAAGAAGAATATACAGTACCATCTTTACCCGTTACTGCATATTGATGGGAATGCTGTATGGGACCATTAATGTCAACACCTCTGCGGCCGATAGAATCTTGTTTTAAAGATCTACGCTCCGTCTCGTTCACATCTTTCTCCAGATATCGTAAAGTTTCATTCAATTCAAGATTTCTGGATGCCTGATACAGACTTCGGTTCACTGACTCATCAAACTGTTCTTTCTTCATCTTTACCATCTCTTCGATGTATAAAAGCTGAAGGACTAACAAACCGATGAATGAAAAACCCATCACAAATGCTATTACCCAAATTGTTTTCTTTTTCATGTCGGCAAATTTAGTCTATTTATTTAATCAGTGTGCTAATTAAGTTAATTATTTCCTTGTATTTAACATAGTTAACACAATTAGTTATTTATAATTGAAATATTTTAATTATAATGATTAAAAATATATTTTATATTAATACGAAAAAATAATTTCAAATATAAGTACATCAAAAAGGGAAAAAAACTATATTTGCCATTAATAATAATCTTTTAAATATTAAAGCTATGAAAATTGGTATTCCTAAAGAGATTAAAGACAATGAGAGCCGTGTAGGCATGACTCCTGCCGGAGTTGCTGAACTTGTAAAGCATGGTCATGAAGTATACGTACAGCATACTGCGGGTGATAACAGTGGGTTCAGTGACAAAGAGTATATTGATGCCGGAGCTAATATCATCCCTACAATTGAGAATGTTTACAAGATTGCAGACATGATATTAAAGGTAAAAGAACCTATCGAGCCAGAGTACGACCTAGTAAGGAAAGGTCAATTGTTATTCACATACTTCCACTTTGCATGCGACAAGCCATTGACTGATGCTATGATTAAAAGTGGGGCTATATGCCTGGCTTACGAAACTGTTCAGAAAGATGATCATAGTCTGCCACTTCTAATACCGATGAGTGAAGTTGCCGGAAGAATGGCAGCTATAGATGGCACTTACTATCTGCAAAAGACTAAGGGTGGAAAAGGAAAGCTAATAAGTGGAGTGCCCGGAGTAAAACCTGCACATGTACTAGTATTAGGAGGTGGCACCGTAGGCGAGGCTGCTGCCAGACAGGCTGCCGGTATGGGGGCAGACGTAACGATTACAGACATTTCGCTCCCAAGATTGCGCCAGCTAGCTATAGAGATGCCTGATAATGTACATACGCTGTATTCGTCTGCTCACAATATACGCAATGAGATCAAGTATTCGGATATTATTATAGGTTCGGTATTAATACCTGGTGATAAGACACCTAAGCTCATAACAAAGAGTATGCTGAAAGATATGGAACCCGGTACTGTAATGGTGGATGTTGCTATAGATCAAGGTGGATGTTTTGAGACGTCGCACCCTACGACACATAGTAATCCGATATATACAATAGATGGTATTGTACATTATGCGGTGGCTAATATACCAGGTTCGGTACCTAACACATCTACTACGGCTCTCACTAATGCTACTTTAAAATACGCGATAGCCTTAGCTGACAAGGGTTGGAAGGAGGCATGCCGTGAAGACAGCTCTCTGTATCGGGGCCTGAACATTGTTGAGGGTAAGGTAACTTTTGAAGCTGTAGCAAATGTATGGGGACTAAAATATGAAAAGTTGAAATTATAAATATCTATCTAACAAAAAGGGCTCGGAAAAATTCCGAGCCTTTTTTATTATAAACTTATTAATTTTCTTTTTCTGCAATTTCTTTCTCGTGCTCCTGTATGAGTTGTTGCTGTATCTCATTTGGAACTAGTTCGTAGCTGGCAAACTTAGTTGTAAAACTTGCACGTCCACCTGTAATACTGCTCAAACTAATAGAATAGTTGGACAATTCTTTTAATGGTATCTTAACTTGTAATTTTTGATATCCGGCTTCACTATCCATACCCATAATCATAGCCCTTCGCCCTTGCAAGTCGCCCATGACATCGCCCATGAAGTCGGAAGGAACGTATACTTCCAAGTCGTATATCGGTTCAAGAATTTTAGGACCTGCATTTTTGAATGCTTCTGAGAAAGCATTACGGGCTGCAAGCATAAACGACAGTTCATTACTGTCTACGGGATGCATCTTGCCATCGTATACGATAACCCTAACATCACGTGCATAACTACCTGTAAGTGGACCTTGCTCCATTCTTTCCATTATGCCCTTTAAAATAGCAGGCATAAATCTAGCATCAATAGCTCCGCCAACAACAGAATTTATAAATACGAGTTTGCCGCCCCAATCCAAGTCAACAACTTCCTTGCCTTTTATATTCATCTTAAATTCCTGACCGTTGAACTTAAACATTGTAGGGTCTGGCATTCCTTCGGCATATGGTTCTACAATAAGATGAACCTCACCAAACTGTCCGGCTCCACCTGATTGCTTCTTATGTCGATAATCTGCACGAGCCGACTTTGTAATAGTTTCACGATATGGAATACGGGGCTCTTGGAACTTGATATTTATTTTATCTAAATTTTCGAGACGCCACTTTAATGTACGGAGATGAAATTCGCCCTGTCCATGAACAATTGTCTGGCGCAGTTCTTTACTCTGTTCTACAACCCAGGTAGGATCTTCCTGACGCATACGGGTAAGAGCAGCCATCATTTTCTCTGTCTCTTGTTCATTGACGGCACTAATCGCACGGGAATATTTAGAATTAGGATATTTTATAAAGTCATACCTGTTATCACAGTCTTTCCCATTAAGGGCGTTCCCGGTCTTCACATCTTTCAGCTTCACTGTGCAACCTATATCGCCTGCTTGCAATTCATCCACAAGAATACGGGTAGCTCCAGCACATGCATATATCTGAGCAATACGCTCCTTTGATCCACGGTCTGCATTAGTAAGATCATCACCGGCCTTGACCTTGCCACTCATTACTTTAAAATAGCTGACTTCTCCTATATGAGGTTCCATTCCTGTTTTAAAGAAGTAAAGAGATTCAGGACCAGAAGCATTAGGTTCAACTTCCTCACCACGAGTGTTATGAACTTTGGGCATCTCACTAACAAACGGAACTACATTACCTAAGAATTCCATCAATCTACGAACACCCATATCCTTACCTGCACATACACAGAAAACAGGGAAAATAGAGCGGGTTACAAGACCTTTACGGATTCCTTCACGCATTTCATCCTCGGTAAGAGTTTCAGACTCGAAGAACTTCTCCATAAGACTTTCGTCATTCTCAGCTGCAGCCTCAACCAATGTCTTATGCAATGCCAGAGCTTTATCCATCTCCTCCGCAGGAATATCATCTATTGTTGGCGTACCACCTTCAGGGCCCCATGAGTACTTTTTCATTAAAAGCACATCTATAAGAGAATTGAACTTTGCCCCAGTGTGTAACGGATACTGTACTTGTACGCATTTCGATCCATATATATCTTGCATACTACTGATGATTGAATCGAAATCACATTTATCACTATCCAACTGATTTACTAAAAATATTACAGGTTTCTGGAGTTTCTCTGTGTATCTAAAATTATTCTGTGTCCCTACCTCAGGACCATATTGCCCATTAATAAGAATTACAGCCTGATCAGTAACATTGAGAGCTGTAATGGCACCACCGACAAAATCGTCCGATCCAGGACAATCTATTATATTAAGTTTTTTATCATTCCACTCTGTATGAAAAATTGTAGGAAAAACAGAGTAGCCGTATTCTTGTTCTACAGGAAAGTAGTCGCTAACTGTGTTTTTTGCTTCTACGGAGCCACGACGTTTAGTAATACCACTTTCGAAAAGCATCGACTCGGCAAGAGTAGTCTTGCCGCTACCCGCACTGCCAAGCAATGCGATGTTCTTAATTTCGTTTGTCTGATATACCCTCATGTTCTTTATGATTTAAAGTTTTTAGATTATTTTGTCGGCGTCTAAGTTAGTGAAAAAATGATATAATCGCAAAACAAATAAGAAAAATATCGTAATATTTTAAAACATATTAGTAAATTTGCATAAAAATTGAACGAACGCTAGTTTTAGCATTATGGCAGGTATTTATATTCATATTCCTTTTTGCGAAAGTAGGTGCATATATTGTGGCTTTTATTCTACTACATTATCTAGTATGAAAGACAGATATGTAGATGCAGTATGCAAGGAAATCAGATTAAGAAAAGAATATCTTCGAAATGAAAACATAGAGACAATCTATCTTGGTGGAGGTACGCCAAGTACTTTATCAGAAGAACAACTGGAGAAAATATTTCATTGTATATATAATGAGGTATTTTATGGATGTAAGCCTTCAGAGACAACAATAGAATGCAATCCTGACGATGTAACCGAAAGATTTGCAGACTCAATTAGCAGACTTCCGGTAAATAGAATAAGCATGGGAGCTCAGACTTTCAATGATGATCGATTAAAGTTTCTGCACCGTAGACACAGCTCTGAAGATGTTAAGAAAGCAGTAGAAAGGCTGAGATATATTGGCATAAACAATATAAGTATTGATCTTATGTACGGTTTTCCTAACGAGACAATAAACGAATGGCGTAAGGATATTCAGGAAGCTATACGACTTGAGGTTGAACATATATCTGCATATTCTCTTATGATAGAAGAAGGGACACCTCTATATAACATGATGGAATGTGGAAAAATAAAAGAGATTGATGACGAACTAAGTAGACAAATGTATGAAACGCTTATAGGCATGGTGGAGGACGCCGGATTTGAACATTATGAAATAAGTAATTTCGCAAAAAAAGGAAAAAGATCGCAACACAATAGCAGCTATTGGAACTCTATACACTATCTTGGCATAGGAGCTGCAGCTCACTCATATGACGGTGAGAGTCGCCAATGGAACGTATCAAACATTAATAGTTATATCAATAATATTGAATCTGGCATAATACCAGCAGAAAAAGAACTTTTAGATCTTTCTACTAAATACGATGATATGATAACTACTGCATTAAGAACAAAAGGAGGCATAAATATAAATGATTTGGTTAAAAAATTTGGCATAGAATATCGAGACTATCTAATAGAAAATGCTAAAAAATATTTAGACAGTAATCTCATGGTTATTGATAATAATAACATTAGAATAAGTAAAGATGGGATTTTCGTAAGTGATGCAATAATGAGAGACTTAATGCACGTATAATGTAATATTTTATTATTTTTAGTTTAAAAGAGATTTCATTCTTGTTTATTATTTATTTTAATGTTATATTTGCAGGCGACACTAGTACCATTAAATATGACAACCAAAGAAAATAAGCACAATAAGATAAAAGAGTTTTTCGTCCGTCTATGGACTGGAATTGCTTTTGCCTTTAATCAAAATTATAGTAATGTTATCAATATGGCTCTTGAAAAAGGTAATATTGATGTTTATCGCTATTCAATAAAAAAGAAGCAACTCTACAAATTCACAGGCAACAGATTTATAAAAGCAGACTTAACTCTAGATTATGTTGCTAAACTTATACACAAGAAAGACAAGAAGAGATACGAATTCTTATTAAACAGGATACTCACAGGAAAGATAACCAATACTACAGTGCAATATCTAATGCTTGACACAAAAAATGATAAGTATAGATATAAAGAAATAACTTATGACTCGATAAACAGAAAAGAAACTAAAACAAGTAACATTTATATCATTATCAGAGATAAAAGCGATGAGATAAATTACAAACACGATCTCGATATAAATAACAGATGGTTGGAAATTATCACTCAAGCTACAGAAACTACAGTATGGAATTTTAATACTGCAGAAAGTAAATTCAGCTATGGTAATATGGGATTCTACTATGAGGGCAGACCAACATTCATCTCAGATCTTATTAACAACACCCATTCTGAAGACAGATATCTTATTAAATCGCTTGCCAGACTATTTAAAAAAAGGCGTAATCAGGCCTTTAATATTGAAGTAAGGGTGGATGTTACAGAAGGAAAGGGAGTATGGAATACGATTGTCATATATGGGCTACCGATAGATATTGATGAAAACGGTGATGTAAATATATATTCGGGATATATGATGAACATTACTGAAAAAGTAAATATTGAAAAAGACTTGAAGAATGCTACATCTATAGCTCTTAAAAGTGAAGAGATCAAAAAACAATTTATTGCTAATATAAGCCATTATATACGTACGCCACTAAACTCAATTATGGGATTTGGACAAATTATAGGTCAATGTACAAGTGATGAGGAACGACAACTGTGTCTTGAAACCATGAATCAAAATAATGAAGATCTCCTAAAATATATCAATGATTTGCTTGAATATTCAAGTATTTCTGCTGGATACTTCAATTTGAAGAAAGAAAAATTTGACGTATGTGATATCTTGCATTCAGCTAAGTCGTTATTAGAAATAAAAAAGACTGAGAATGTCACTGAAGTTATAACAAAAAGCCCTGCTGACATATTTGTAATAGAATGGGATAAAGATGAAATGAATAAGCTATTTGTTTATCTTGTTGACAATGCTTTAAAAGCATCAAAAGAAGGTAGCATAACATTAGGTTTTTATGGCACAACAGAAGGCATAGAGATCTACTGTCTCTTTGCAGGTGACGAGAAACTGTCTGAGACATTTAACGACAATATAGACTGTTTTAGCAAACCTGACTTCAACGACAGCCTTAACAGTTTAGAATTGCGTCTATGTAAACTAATAAGTGAGAAAGCGAATGGGCAGACTACGATTGATTCTGATAATAATAATTTAATAAACATATCGATACATATACCATGCCCTATTTTAGATGTTGGTAACAAGGACTCTTGATTTCAACAATAATAGACTTGAAACGGCTAATCAATGAAACATATAAAATAACAAATAGACAGTTGAAAAACGTGAAAATGCAAGAAATAATTTGGAACATTAGGATTAATGCATTAACTTTGCAGAAAAGAACAACAAATAAGGTCGTATCGATTAGATTGGGATACTCATCAATTAAAATCGAAAAACCGGGATGACTTCTCTTGTTAATGGCGGGCCACGCCGAAAGGTAGCCGTAAGGTCAGTGGATTACAAAGACGGAGAGCTCTCAAATCTTGTATAACTCGGAGTTTTCATCACATCATCGGTACGACCGTTTTTAACAAAATATATAATATGTTTTCTGGAATAATCGAAGAATTCGCTACTGTAGTAGCAATAAATCGCGACCGCGAAAATATTGATTTAACACTAAAATGCTCATTCGTAAATGAACTAAAAATAGATCAAAGCGTAAGCCATAATGGAGTATGCCTTACCGTAGTTCGAATAAAAGATAATACGTATACTGTTACGGCAATGAAGGAAACACTAGATCGTTCTAACATTGGGTTACTAAACATTGGAGATAAAGTCAATGTTGAAAGATCTATGATCATGAATGGACGCCTTGACGGACATATCGTTCAAGGACATGTAGACGAAACAGCCAAATGTATTGGCATGAATGATGCAAACGGTTCTGTATATTTCACTTTTGAGTATAAAAAAGATAAAGAAATGGCCAAGCATGGTTATTTTACAGTAGACAAAGGAAGTGTAACTGTTAACGGAACATCACTAACTGTATGTAATCCTACTGAAAACACATTTGAAGTGGCTATAATTCCATATACTTTAGAGCATACAAACTTTTGTGATATTAAAATCGGATCTATTGTCAATATAGAATTTGATATTCTTGGAAAGTATATAGCTAGACTGCATCAAATAGAATAAATGTTAATGTCCGACATTACATCGAAGAATAAAACATTTAGTTCTATTAACTGACAAATAATATCGATTATATTTTTTTACTGTCAATATTCTTCATATTTTTGCAATGTAAAAAATATGAAGAAGGTTTTGTTTATATCAAATTATCGTATAACGAGTCTAAAACCTTCATACAAATAATATATGTAACAAGGCTAAATATATGAAAAGAAGATATGCGGATATTCGCAAAAATCTCATTATAAACTCACAAGTGGCAATTCATATTGCGGCTTGGCTTGTTGTCTTTCTTTCTCCATTAATGTTTTTCAGTCATGGTGAAGAACTGGTTTTTAGTCGATATTTAAGGCTCAGCATAGTTCCCTTAGTATTATGTATCGTATTCTATACAAACTATTTTTGGCTTACACCTAAATACTTTCTGAGCGGTAATAAAAAGACTTTTTACACAATTAGTGCAATTATAATTATTTCTTTTGCAATAGGTCTTCACTGTTACATGAGTCTAACCAATGGTTTTGGTCCTAAAGAGATTCATCACCCACCACATATGCATAAGCATCCTGCTTTTTATTTCTTTATTCTAAGAGACATTTTTGATATTGCTGTTGCTGAGGGCATAGCAACAATGCTTGTGCTTTCTGAACGTTGGCATCAGTCCGAAAACGGACGAAGAGAAGCTGAAACAGCACGTACAGAAGCAGAATTGAAAAACCTTAGAAGTCAGATAAATCCACATTTTCTCCTGAATACTCTAAACAATATATATGCATTGACTGCTTTTAATACAGAGAAAGCTCAGTATGCGATACAAGAATTAAGCAAAATGTTACGTCATATATTATATGATAATCAGCAGCCATACGTAAATTTAATAGAAGAAGTTAAGTTTATTCGCAACTATGTGAATCTTATGAAAATTCGTCTTACAGATAATGTGAAAGTTGATATGAACTTTGACATACCTGATAACTGTACAGTCAAAATAGCTCCACTTATTTTTATCTCTTTAATAGAGAATGCATTTAAGCATGGGATATGTCCTACCAAATCAAGTTTTATAAAAATAGAAATATCTACTGACGGTAAGAAACTAGTATGTGATATTACAAATAGTAATTTTCCAAAAGAATCTGCCGACTGCAGTGGACATGGTATAGGTTTAAAACAAGTTGAAAAGCGACTGGAGCTATCTTATCATGGCAATTACGAATGGACAAAACAGATAATTGAGAACACCGTATATGAATCTAAAATTATAATTTATGATACTAAATTGTGCAATCGTTGACGACGAGCCATTAGCAGCTGAACTACTTAGTAGTTATGTCGAAAAAACGACATTTTTAAAACTCATTGGTACTTACAATAGTGCAATAACTGCGATTAAAGATTTACGTGATAATATTGTGGATATAATATTTCTGGATATACAGATGCCAGAAATCAGTGGAATTGAATTTGCAAAGGTTCTCCCTAAAGAAACACGCATAATATTTACGACAGCCTTTAATCAATACGCCATTGATGGCTATAGCGTTAATGCCCTTGATTATCTATTGAAGCCTATCAGTTATGTAGATTTTATGAATTCAGTTAGCAAAGCTATGGATTATTTCTCTTTTAGACGCAAGCAAGAGACATATAAAAAAGACAGATTCATGTTTGTAAAAAGCGAATACAAACTAATTAGGGTTCCTCTTGACGATATTCTTTATATAGAAGGTCTAAAAGACTACATTAGAATATATCTTGAAAACGATACAAAGATCATGTCATTGATGAACATGAAGAATCTGGAAGAATATCTCCCCGCTCCTGAATTCATGCGTACGCACCGCTCATATATAGTACACATGACAAAAATTAAAGCAATTGACCATTTTAGAATTGTATTTGGAGAAGACTATTTACCAATATCAGACAGTTATAAGGATAAAGTATTAGCGTACTTAGACAAACATACTCTTAATTAATAATCAAGCAATTGATTAGGTTCAGATATAAAATTAGTGGCTCCATGTTCCAAAAGGAAGTTTCTATCACGGAAGCCCCATAATACACTTATACATGGAAGCCCACTGTTCTTTGCAGTATTAACATCAACATCACTGTCTCCAATATAAACGGCAGTTTCCTTTTCTGAATCCAGTTGCTTAAGTGCTTCTAAGACTGTGTCAGGAGCAGGTTTTTTTCGAATGTTTTCACGTTCGCCAATAGCTACCTGCACATAATCACTAAAAAAATATCGGCAAAGTTCTTGTGTGGCATCATAAAATTTATTACTCACGACAGCTATTTTTTTATTTCTTTTTTTAAGCTCTGATAAAGTTTCCAAGATACCTGGATATGGTTTAGTTGTATCAACACTATGTAGAAGATAATGCTCCTTAAACTTAGAGTAAGTGGCCTCGAACTTTGGATTGTTCAGTCCGCCAGGAATGGCTCTCTCAATTAATTTTTTAACGCCATTACCAACAAACAATCTCACGTCCTCTATTGTATGTTCTGGCATGCCAGCCCAATCTAAAGCATAATTAGTACTTACGGCCAAATCATTTAGTGAATCAAGCAAAGTACCATCTAAATCAAATATATAAGTAGAATATTCTTTCATAATCTTTTTTATCTTTTACTTCTTTCTATCATCATCTTAAACTTACGGTTAAAGTTATCTGCAACCAAAAGTTCTTCTAGATTAATATGCATTCGATATTGCCAATGGTTATAAATATCTGAGGGTTTATTAATCCTTTCATCCCTTATATTATCAGAGCGTAATTCAGAATCCATTGATATTATATCTTGAAAAGATAATATGCACAACATTGAAGGAGAATAGAGATGCCGTGCCACTATTTCCTCTGCCAATATAGGAGTTAAATGGGATGGTGCGTTTCCTTCCTTCTGCATCATCGTAGTATAGTACCTTTGTGCCTGCTCTGGATTTTCCTCCCACCACAATCTTAAAGGAGCCATATCATGAGTTGAAATTGTAGCTACGCTACGGTATGGGTAACCACTTATATGGCTGAATTCTACCCCACTATCCTTAGGCATTGTCTGTATCTCCAATGACAATATGCGAAGTCTGTCTAAGACATTTTCTACACACCCGGGTAACATTCCGAGGTCTTCGGCACAAAACAGCATACTGTTATCACCTATAACCTGTTGAAGTTTCCTTATGGCTCCCTGCCCCCAAAAGACATCATGACGAAGATAAAAATAATTATTATAAAGACGCATAAAAGCATCCTTTTCCTCATTATTTAGCACATCAAAAATAGGCTCTTTATACGCACATATACGCGGATGGTACATTCCACTTCGCCTTGTGTCTGGAATGAATAACACATTTGCTATTACACGATATAATCCATCTCTAATCCAAATACTGTTTTCGTCATTTTTACCCTCAAAAAAGACTTTAACCTTTTTTTGAGTGTTATATTCAGGCTTAAGGTTATAAAAATCATAAGATTTCTTTTCTAAAAATTTATCACGAACATAATTAGAATGTATGCCGAAAATTTTAGAAAGTACGCTGTCATTTATAAAAGGACTTGTAAAAAGTTCTTTTCTGAAGTGCAAACCTGAATGTTCTATTTCTTCAACAGTAAGAGGCAATGACGGTGAAAAATGACCTAGTGTAGCTAATACTGTATTTTGAGGGATTTCCCATATTCTAAAAAAGCCAAGCACATGGTCTATACGATATGCATCAAAAAAATGAGACATATAAGATAATCTGTCCTTCCACCATGCATACCCATCTTTTTCAATATTTTCCCAGTTATATGTTGGGAATCCCCAATTTTGTCCATTAGATGAAAAGGAATCAGGTGGCGCACCTGTTTGTGAATCCAAATTAAAATATTCTGGATACATCCACGTTTCTACACTATTACGGCTTACACCTATAGGTAAATCACCCTTTATCGCTATATTATGTTTACGTGCATAACTACACGCAGAATCCAACTGTTTGTACAAATTATATTGAACATAATAAATATAGCATATTTCTGAATAATAATCAGACTTACTGTTACATAATACGTCTACACTTTTTGCATCATATATGGAATATTCTGTCCAATCATTAAAATTAGCTGTATTATTCTTATCGCGCAACACCGAAAATACAGCATACGGTTTAAGCCAATATTTGTTTTTCTCAAAAAAAGACTTGAATTCATCAGTTTGCAATGCCACATCACCATAATCATTAAAAGCATTATGTAAATAATCAGATTTAACAAGTTCAACAGCTTCATAATCACTATATTTTATTGCATTTAGCTCTTGCCTCTGACGATAAAATGTTGTCATTAAACATTTGTCTTTTAATTCTCCTAGTTGTTCAATATCTATATAATGGGGATGTAATGCAAAAACTGAAATTGAATTATATGGATATGAATCTGCCCAATGGTGACTTGAGGTTGTATCATTTATGGGTAATATTTGAATTACTTTAAGACCTATTTTCTCAGCCCAGTCTATCATACGTTTTAAATCGCCAAAATCTCCTACCCCATAAGAATGTTCACTCCTTAAGGAAAAGATAGGTATAACGACACCGGCTGCCTTCCATGTTGGTTCACATATTCTCAAAGTCTCTCCATATAAGACAATTACATCTCCATCATTTATATCTTCTTTTTGTACATTTCTATTTATACCTTCCTCCCAAGAAATAAAGGTATTATCCTTTTCATTAATTATAACATACTTATATTCTAAAGGCAATTGTATGCCATCCATATTTACAGTTAGCATCCATTCATAATCACCACAATAATTCATTTTAAGATATCTGGTCTGGTTCCAACATCCCATAGCTGGATGATTGCCTATTATTGCGAGAGATTCGTCTTTTCTAAGTTGAGGTGCTGATACTCTAAATAATATAGTTTTACGAAACAAAGGTATACTAGGGCTTTCTACCTTATTAATATGATTGCCGCCAATGGATGTAATGTAAGCATCTGAATAAAGATACATTTGCAAAGGAATATCTCTCCACAAGTCTTTAAATATATAACTATGCCCTGGATCTATGGAATATTTTCTTTTTATCATATCCCATTCATTTCTTATTGTACGCCCTTCCTGATCTTTAACAATATAATAATATCTAATATTATCAATGGGATGCTGTTGCGTTTCAATAAGACTTGTATCAAGTGTCCAAAGACAACCATCTTCAGTTCTCATTGGTACACATTTAGCCTTTTCCGCCTTTTCCCTATTTGTATATATTATATCAAGGTAAAGGCTCTCTCCCCATTGTGTATTATAATTTATATTGAATTTTAACTTCATTCCAATAATTAATGATTAAATCATCGCAAAGGTAATAAAAATATCGCATTTCGTTTCTCTGTTTTCAAAAATAGATGTAACTTTGCGCGAAATTTTAAAGGACATTTCAAATGAGACCTATTAATTCTAAGAAATACCTATTATCCATAACAGCTTGCTTAGTGATAATTTTGGGTATCGTTTACTATTATTTATTCTCTTCTTTTTCTATAAAGAGAGATACAACTTACATTTACGTAGACAATGATGATAACATTGACTCCGTCTACGCAAAATTAAAACCAGTAGCAAGCAAACATGCGATGACAGCTTTTAAGACTTTGGTAAGACATAGTTCTTATAGAAATCATATTCGTAGCGGACGTTATGCTATACGGCCAGGAGAAGGAGCTTTTAAGGTATTCAGACATTTTAAAAATGGATTACAGACATCAGTAGATCTAACAGTTCCTTCTGTAAGAACTGTAAACGATCTTGCTGGAGCATTATCAAAAAAACTTATGCTTGACAGTGCAACAATATCGAACGCTCTTGAAAATGAATCAACATGCAGGAAATATGGTTATGATACTACAACTATTGCATGCATGTTCATACCAAACACATATGATATATATTGGAATATTACACTTGATGGTCTATTAAGTCGTATGCAAAAAGAGAATAAAAATTTCTGGAACTTTGAGCGCACAGAAAAGGCTCATCAGATGGGATTCACTCCTAATCAAGTTATTACACTTGCAAGTATCGTGGACGAAGAGACGGCGAATAACACAGAAAAGCCAATGATAGCAGGAATGTATTATAACCGTTATAAGGCTGGAATGCCTCTTCAAGCCGATCCTACAATAAAATTTGCATTAAAGAAATTTGAGTTAAAACGTATATACAATAACTTATTATTTGTTAAGAGCCCTTATAACACATATAAAAATATAGGTCTACCTCCAGGACCAATTCGTATTCCTAGTGTTGCAGGTATAGATGCCGTATTAAATCACGTACATCACAATTACCTATATATGTGCGCTAAAGAGGATTTCAGCGGTACACACAATTTTGCACGTACATACGAAGAACACATGCAAAACGCAAAAAAATACAGTAAAGCGCTTAATGATAGAGGTATAAAATAACAGTATATAATCACAATAAAAACGAAAGGTCCTCTCTTCACAGAGAGGACCTTTCTATCTCAATAGGTATTAGCTTTTTTAAGGTAAAAAGATTGTATTCAGGATAACGGAAGCAAAGGTAATAGGTTTTTTACACACTTGCAAATATTTTTTTATGTTAGAAAACATATTTTTATAATTTCCTTAAAAAATTTTGATATTATACTCAAGTATTGACAAAAAAACTAGTAACTTTGCCCCATTGAAAAAACTTAGTAGATTATGGTTGAGAAAAATGAAACTAAAAACGAAGACAAAAAAAGCATAAGCTTCGTAGAACAATTCGTAGAAGAAGACCTTGCCTCAGGTAAGAATAGTGGCAGAATACAAACACGTTTTCCACCAGAGCCAAACGGTTATATACATATAGGGCATGCAAAAGCTATATGTATGGATTTCGGCGTTGCTGAAAAATATAATGGTATCTGTAATCTCAGATTTGACGATACGAATCCGTCTAAAGAGAATACAGAATATGTAGATTCTATACTTAATGATATTAAATGGCTTGGATTCCATTGGGGTAATGTATACTTTGCTTCTGATTATTTTCAGCAGTTATGGGATTTTGCTGTATGGATGATAAAAAAGGGCCGTGCATATGTTGATGAACAAACATCTGAAGAAATAGCTGCACAAAAGGGAACACCAACAGAACCAGGAAAAGCTAGTCCTTTCAGAGATCGCCCAATAGATGAGAGTTTGACATTATTCAATAAAATGAATGAGAAAGATTCTATCGAAGGCTCAATGGTTTTACGTGCTAAAATTGATATGGCTAACCCAAATATGCACTTCCGTGACCCTATAATGTATCGTATAATACATACGCCACATCACCGTACAGGTACAAAATGGAATGCATATCCGATGTATGACTTTGCCCATGGACAAAGTGACTTTTTTGAAGGTGTTACGCACTCCATTTGTACACTCGAATTTGTACCTCACCGCCCATTATATGATTATTATATTGATCAATTAAAAGAGTATAAAGGTGAAACAGATAATATAAATGACAACCGCCCACGACAGATTGAATTTAACCGTTTAAACATAACATATACAGTTATGAGCAAACGAAAGCTTCATACACTTGTTGATGAGAATTTAGTATCTGGATGGGATGATCCGCGTATGCCTACAATATGCGGTATGCGAAGACGTGGATATTCAGCAAAAAGTATTCGCAATTTTATTGATAGTATTGGATATACTAAATTTGATGCTCTAAATGACTACGCATTGCTTGAGGCAGCAGTACGAGATGATCTTAACGCAAAATCATGCAGAGTTTCCGCAGTTTTGAACCCTGTAAAACTAATTATAACAAACTATCCTGAAGATAGAACTGAAGAAATGGAGGCTATTAACAACCCTGAGAATGAATCAGATGGTAGCCATAACATAACATTTAGCCGTGAACTTTGGATAGAACGTGAAGATTTTATGGAAAATGCCCCTAGCAAATTTTTCCGTATGACCCCCAACAAGGAAGTTAGACTAAAGAATGCTTACATCGTAAAGTGTACAGGATGCAAAAAAGATGCGAGTGGTAACATAGAAGAAATATATGCAGAATACGATCCTGAAAGCCGTAGCGGCATGGAGGGTGCTAATCGTAAAGTAAAAGGAACTTTACATTGGGTATCAGTAAACAACTGTCTACCGGCAGAAGTTAGAATTTACGATAGATTGTTTAATGTTGAAAACCCATCATCAGACGAGCATGATTTCCGTGAATTATTAAATCCGGATTCTCTAAATGTTCTTACCAATTGCTTTGTTGAAAAATATGTAGCCGAAAAAAGACCTGGTGACTTTTTACAGTTCCAACGTATAGGTTATTTCACACCGGATCTCGATTCTACACCAGAAAAGTTGATATTCAACCGCACAGTAAGTCTTAAAGATACTTGGAAGAAAATTAATAAATGATAAAGACAGACGACGAATATCTGGATAGCAATGAATTCAGAAGTATTCTTAATGAATATGAGCAATCTATCGAATCAGGGGTTCCGCTTTTTATGGAACCCGAAGATTTGACAGATATTGCTCAATATTATGCATATTCTCAACAATGGTATAAGGCAGAAGAAGCTATTGAATATGCAATAAGTATCCATCCAGGGGCAGTAATGCCAATTATATTTAAAGCAAGAATGGCTCTTATCAAGAACGAAGATACAGAGAAAGCTGAACAAATTGCAGAAACTGTAGAAGACAAAACCGATCTTGATTATTATTACATAAAAGCAGAAATTCTTATTGTTAAAAAGGATCTTGAGGGTGCTGATAAATATCTCATAGATCGTATGCAAAATCTTTCGGATGATGAATATAATGATTACATATTAGATGTAGCAAATCTATATGAAGACTACGAAAAATATGACAAAGAATACGAATGGCTTCTCCGTTCTAAAAATGTTAGATCCATAGATTATAAAGAGATCATGGCACGTGCACTTTTTAAGAACGGGAAATTAGAAGAAAGCAAAACATTATTCAATCAACTTATCGACAATGATCCTTATTCTGGTCAATATTGGAAAGCTCTCTCTCTCGTTCAGTCAACTAATGGTGAATTAAGCGATTCTATAACAAGTATTGAGTATGCTATTGCAATTAATCCGGAAGATGCAGATGCAATACGTGGTAAAGCAGAAGGCCTCTTTAAACTAGAAAATTATGAAGAAGCTTTAGCTCTTTTCAAACGCTATGCAGAATTACGGAATGACGACGAAACAGGAGAAATGATGGAAGGATTATGTTTATTTAATCTCCAGCGTTACGAAGAATCTATAGTACATCTTAAAAAAGCCGAAAAAATTGTATCAAAATCAAATGACAAGAGTAATTTATTCCAAATATATCAAGAACTTGCTTTCGGATTAAATGAATGCGGTAAACAAGATGAAGCCATTTCATATATAGATAAGACCCAATTATTAGACTGTGACCATTTTGATATGGAAGTTTTAAAAGGTCATATTTTATTATCAAATGAGAAAATAGAATTAGCTTTAAAATGTTTTCAAAATGCTATTCATGATTCAAAGATGTCTCCTGATATTTTATTGCATATAGGAGTTTCTGTACTAGACAATAGGTTTATAAAAAAAGCCTACGAATTATTCAATGCTCTTTTCAAACTAGCAGATAGTGACTGGAAAAAAGGATACTCTCATATGGCCTTATGCTGTAAAGAACTTGGCAAAGAAGATGAATTTCTTAAGTACCTCAAGATAGCCTGTGATGTGAATCCAGAAGAAGCTAAAGAAGTCCTTGGTGATATATTTCCTCCAGAAATGAATCCAAAAGAATATTTTTATTATATGTATAACAAATTAAACCAAAAAGATTAATGAACTGGCTATCAGCACTACTTGGAAATTTAAATTATGGAACCATACTCTTCTTAATGTTACTAGAAAGTACTGTAATTCCAGTCCCATCAGAACTAGTTGTAGCACCTGCATCATATCATGCAGCAGGTGGAAACCTCAATATATTTCTTGTAATACTATTCGCAACAATCGGAGCAGATCTCGGCGCGACTATCAATTATACAGTTGCTTTTTACCTTGGACGGCCTATTATATATCGTTTTGCTAATAGCAAATGGGGGCGTGCCTGTATGTTAAATCAGAAAAAAGTAGAAAAAAGTGAGAAGTTCTTTGACGAACATGGTATAACTGCAACAATTACAGGACGACTAATACCTGGGATACGTCACCTTATATCTATACCAGCAGGACTTGCCAAAATGCACTTTTGGAAGTTTATTCTTTATACTACAATAGGTGCCGGTGCATGGAATTGTATATTGGCGACCTTGGGATGGTATTTACATTCGGTTGTCCCAGAAGATCAATTAGACGACAAAATAAATGAGTACTCTGAATATATAAAAGAAATTATTGTACTTTTAGTAATAATTGCATTAGGTTATTATATGGTTAGATTTCTTATAAAAAGATACAAAAGTTATCACGAGAAATAATACAAATAAAGCCTCACTTAATAGTAAGGCTTTATTTATTTAGTTCTTATGGTTTATACATATCCCTAATTTATACCACTCATAGAGTTTGTGTATACCCTCATCTATTTCTATTTTGTGATGCCATCCTAGATTATGCAATTTAGTTACGTCCGTAAGTTTTCTTGGAGTTCCATCTGGTTTTGATGAATCCCAACGAAGTTCACCTTTAAAGTCTATTTCAGACATTATCTTTTCAGCAACCTCCTTTATGGTTAGTTCCTTCCCTGTGCCAACATTTATATGACAGTTGCGCATTTGTTTTTCACCATCATTATACGTATCCTTAAAGTCAACATTAAGAAGTACATGAACGCTAGCATCTGCCATTTCCTCACTCCATAAGAATTCTCGCAACGGTTTACCAGTTCCCCAAAGGGTTACAGCATCAGGGGATATACCAAATTTTGCAAGTTTTAACAATATTTCATTTTCAGAATTACTTCCATTTACACCTTCAACTGGACGTAAATTAAGATCTTTACGTACATCATCCCAATTCCCTTCATTTAAACACTTAGCCAAATAAATCTTACGTATCATTGCTGGTAAAACATGACTATTCTCCAAATGGAAATTATCATTAGGGCCATATAGATTGGTAGGCATAACAGCTATGTAGTTACATCCATACTGTAAATCGAAACTTTCACACATTTTCAGTCCAGCTATCTTTGCTATTGCATAAGGTTCATTTGTGTATTCCAATTCTGAAGTAAGCAGAGACTCTTCTTTCATAGGTTGTGGAGCCATACGAGGATAGATACAAGTACTACCAAGAAAAAGCAGTTTCTTAACTCCATGTTTAAAACTTTCACCTATCACATTCTGCTGTATCTGCAAATTTTGATAGATAAAATCAGCACGAAAATTCAGATTTGCCATAATTCCTCCAACATGAGCAGCAGCAAGCACTACAGCTTCAGGTTTCTCTGCATCAAAAAAGTTCTTAACTGCAATCGGATCCAGTAAATCCAATTCTTTATGTCCGCGTCCAACAAGATTGTTATAACCTCTATGTTTCAAGTTATTCCAAATAGCAGAACCAACAAGTCCATGATGTCCTGCTACAAATATCTTTGTTTTTTTATCTAATGCCATTGCTATATTAATATTTAGGCGGACAAACTGTCCGCCCATTTCTTTATTTAAATCAAATTATTCTGGTAATTGAGCCTTTAGGTACAACTTACGCACAAACTTCATATCGTGTTCTACCATTATTTTAACCAATTCAGGGAACGTTGTTTTTGTTGGATTCCAACCCAAAGTTGTTCTTGCTTTGGTAGGATCACCAAGCAACTGTTCTACCTCACAAGGACGGAAGTATTTTGGATCAACCTCTACAAGTATATTACCTGTTTTTATATCTATGCCCTTCTCTTCTGAGCCTTTACCTTCCCAACGCAAATCTATTCCGGCTTCTTTAAAAGCAAGTGTGCAAAATTCTCGTACGGTATGCATCTCACCGGTGGATATAACAAAATCATCCGGTTTATCCTGCTGCAGAATAAGCCACATGCACTCTACATAATCCTTTGCATAACCCCAGTCTCGACGAGCATCCATATTACCAAGATAAAGCTTATCCTGATAACCCTGAGCTATACGACAAGCTGCCAATGTTATCTTGCGAGTAACAAAATTCTCGCCACGACGTTCACTCTCATGATTGAATAATATGCCATTACAACAATACATATCATAACTCTCACGATAGTTCTTCATGATCCAATAACCATAAAGTTTTGCTACTGAATAAGGACTACGCGGATAGAAGGGGGTTGTCTCCTTCTGGGGGACTTCCTGCACCTTACCAAACAACTCTGATGTTGAAGCCTGATAGATACGGCAACTCTTGTCCAGTCCACAGATACGAACGGCCTCTAGAAGGCGTAACACACCTACGGCATCCGCTTCAGCACTATATTCAGGTACATCAAAAGATACCTTTACGTGACTCTGTGCTGCTAAATTATATATTTCTGTAGGTTTGATTTCACTTATTATTCTTACCAATGAAGAAGAATCTGTCATATCACCCCAATGAAGATTTACCAGACGGGTCTTTTTCATATCACGTACCCATTCATCCAAATACAGATGTTCTATACGACCTGTGTTAAATGAAGAAGAACGACGTAAGATGCCATGTACCTCATAGCCTTTTTCTATTAGAAACTCTGCAAGATATGAACCATCCTGACCGGTAATCCCTGTGATTAGTGCAACTTTTTTATCCATTGTATATAATATTGTCTACTAAATAATTAATTTTCAGAAAATTGTTTTATTCTCTGCTCATCACTCAATTTACATATCAGTAATGTATCATCTTTTTCTGCAACAATATATCCATCTAGTCCCTGTATTACTACCTTTTTTTCTTGCGTAGTATGCACCATACAGTTACGTGTTTCATACAAAGATATATTATTACCTATACAACTGTTACCATATAAGTCTTTTTTTGTCTGAGTCAACAAAGAACCCCAAGTTCCCAAATCACTCCAACCAAAGTCAGCCGGGCAAACGAAAATTTCCTCTGCTTTTTCCATTATCGCATAATCCACAGAAATACTATCACAATCAGGGAAACGTTTATTTATCTCCTCAATTTCTTTTTCTGTGCCATAGATTGGTAACATAGATTCAAATATCTTAGACATAGCAGGCTCATAAACTCTAAAAGCATTTACGATAGTACTAACATTCCAAACGAAAATACCTGCATTCCAGAAGTAATTATTTTTTCTTATATATTGTTGAGCTGTTTCCATATCAGGCTTTTCTCGGAATGAAAACACTCTATAAATTTCTTTATTGCGTGGCGAACTGTTTGTCAAATCGGCCTGAATATACCCATAGCCTGTTTCTGGCCTAAATGGTTTCATACCCAGTGTTACTATAGCATCAGTCTCTGCTGTAAATCTAAGACAATCTACTATTATCCGTCTGAATTCTATAGGGTTAGTTACTATATGGTCACTAGGAGTAACTACTATATTTGCTTTTGGATCTACTGCCTTAATTTTCCAACTTACATAGCAAATACATGGAGCAGTATTCCTTCTGCATGGTTCACACAAAATATTTGTTTCAGGTATTTCAGGCAATTGCTCCTTTACGATACTCTTATAATTTATATTTGTGACGACCCAGATATTTTTGGAATCACAAATACCTTCGAAACGATCTACAGTCAATTGCAATAAAGTTTTTCCACACCCCAAGACATCTATGAACTGCTTTGGATGTTCCACTGTACTCATTGGCCAAAACCGGCTACCGACACCGCCGGCCATAATAACTACGTGATTGTTAATTCGAGCCATTTTATATTTCTCTTGTATATAGTAAGTGGCAAAATTATAAAAAAAAAATAAGAAACATGTACAAAAATAAAAAAAAATGCCAAACGCAGTAAAATAACTACGTTTGGCAATATTCTAATATTAAAGTAAAATTACTTACAATACATATTTACGATTGCTTCATACAGTTCCTGCTTTCCGCTGGTCTGCTTTGGCTCACCATTTTTCTTAGCATATGCAACTAGATCTTCTAGAGTCATTTTGCCTTCTTCGAATTTTTTACCTTCTCCACCATCAAATGAAGAATAACGCTCCTTAACCATTTCCTGTATAGGAGAATTCTCAAGTAAATCAGCAGCATTCTCAAGAGCACGTGCCATAGCATCCATTCCACTTATATGAGCTATAAATATATCCTCTGGATCTGTAGAATTACGACGAAGTTTTGCATCGAAATTGCTGCCACCATTACCAAGACCACCATTACGGATAATCTGCATCATAGCCTGAATTAATTCCCAATTATCAATAGGGAACTGGTCTGTATCCCAACCATTCTGATAATCACCACGGTTAGCATCAATACTTCCAAGCATTCCATTATCAACAGCGACAGCAAGTTCATGATCGAATGTGTGATGAGCCAATGTAGCATGATTAACTTCAATATTAACCTTGAAGTCTTTATCAAGACCGTTTGCACGCAAGAAACCAATAACAGTTTCAACATCTACATCATACTGATGCTTTGTTGGCTCCATTGGTTTTGGTTCAATAAGGAATGTGCCCTTAAATCCATTAGCACGTGCATAATCACGAGCTGCTGTCAACATTTTAGCCAAATGATCTTTTTCACGCTGCATTTGAGTGTTAAGAAGGCTCATATAACCTTCACGTCCACCCCAGAATACATAATTAGTACCGCCCAATTTTATTGTTGCGTCGATAGCATTTTTAATTTGTACGGCAGCACGAGCGACAACATCAAAATCAGGATTTGTAGCAGCACCATTCATATAACGTTTGTGACCGAATACGTTTGCTGTACCCCATAGAAGCTTAATATCTGTACCCTTCATCTTTGTCAGAGCATAGTCAGTAATAGCTTTTAGGTTTGCCTCATATTTTGTGATGTCATCATCTGGATCAACAAGGTCTGCATCGTGGAAGCAGAAATATTCTACGCCCAATTTTTCCATAATTTCGAAACCTGCATCCATTTTATCCTTTGCACGCTGAACAGCATCAGCTGAATCATCCCATGCATAAGTACGTGTACCACCACCAAACTGGTCACCGCTTGCCTGTCCCAGTGTATGCCACCAAGCCATAGCGAACTTCAACCAATCTTTCATTTTTTTACCCATGATAACTTTTTCAGCATCATAATAATGATAAGCCATTGGGTTTTTACTTTCTTTACCTTCAAATTTAATTTTTCCTACTTGTGGGAAATACTCTTTTGCCATAGTTATAAATTTTAAATTGGTTACTAAATATTATGTTTTAATTATTTATTTTCTGTATTAACTGTTCTTTCCACTCAGCATAAGCATGTAGGTACTCTGTACGATGTCTTTCATCAGGCTCTATTACTTGCAGTTTCTCCAAAGTAGAGAAAGCCTCATCATGATCTTTATATATACCTGCACCAATTCCAGCACCTTTAGCAGCACCCACACTACCATCTGTGTCATACAATTCTATTGTAGCTCCAGAAACGCCGGCAAGGGTATCTCTAAACACATCACTCAAGAACATATTAGCTTTTCCTGCATGTATTTTATGAATGTCCATGCCCATTTGTTGCATTATTTCCATTCCATAGCAGAAGCTGAAAACAATCCCTTCTTGAGCAGCTCTCATCAAATGAGCCTTACCATGTTTATTAAAATTAACTCCATTTATAGAGCATCCTATTTCACGATTTTCCAATACACGCTCAGCTCCATTTCCAAAAGGAATTGCGACAACGCCCTCTGAGCCAATTGGCACATCAGCAATCATCTTATTCATATCTGAATAACCTATCCCTTCGGGAGCAACATTTCTACGTATCCATGCATTAAGAATGCCTGTACCATTAATACATAAAAGAACCCCTAAACGAGTCTGTTCTTTACTGTAATTAACATGAGCAAATGTATTTACTCGGCTCTTTTTATCATAGTTTACGTCACCCAAAACACCGTAAACGACTCCTGATGTACCAGCAGTTGATGCGATTTCTCCTGGATTGAATACATTTAGAGATACAGCATTATTAGGTTGATCTCCAGCACGGTAAGATATTGGAGTACCCTCTTTGAGTCCAAGTTCTTTTGCCGCTGAAGCAGAAACCTCACTTTGAACACTAAAAGTATCAACAATATTAGGAACCAAAGAAGAATCAAATCCATAATATTTCATTAAGAAATCAGCAACGCGACCCTCTTTGAAATCCCAAAACATACCCTCACTAAGTCCACCTATTGTTGTATTTATTTCACCGCTCATCTTCATCGCGATATAATCACCGGGAAGCATAAACTTATCTATTTTAGCAAATTTATCAGGCTCGTTCTCCTTAACCCAAGCAAGTTTGGCAGCAGTAAAATTTCCAGGAGAGTTAAGTAAATGTTGAAGACATTGCTCCTGTCCTACCTCTCTAAAAGCTTTTTCTCCATAAGGCACAGCACGAGAATCGCACCATATGATAGAAGGGCGCAAAACAGCATGGTCTTTATCAACGCAAACCAATCCATGCATTTGATACGAAATACCAATAGCCTTTATATCATCAGCCTTTGCACTAGTTTCATCCATACACTTGGCTAGAGCCAACTTAAAGTTGTCCCACCACATTTGCGGATCCTGTTCAGCCCATCCAGCTTTTACAGCAGTAATAGGAGCCTCTCTGTCTGGAAAGAAAGCAGAAGCCGCACATTTTCCTGTGTCCGCATTTACTAATGACGCCTTGACAGACGAGCTGCCTACATCAATACCCAATAAAAATCTATTATTCATAATTAGATAAATTTCAAATGTCTATATATAAATACGAACGTCTTTTATTTTCCCCTAATTTTATTTCATTTTATTTCAAAAGACATTCTACGAAATACAAACTTACGCAAAAATACATTATATTATGGAAATCGGTATAGAATCAATGTTTATTTTCACAAAAACCATATTTTTTTTACATTATTAGTGTTTCTATTAATGATTTTTTGTTACCTTTGCCACAAAAGTTAATTCTAGAACATAAATCCTTATATTAACAGCTGTAAATATACGATGAAGAAGAAAATATTAATACTAGACGACAAAGAAACCATAGCCAAAGTTTTATCAATATATTTGATGAGTGACTATGATGTTGTATGGCTGCCTGATGGCATACAGGGTGTAAAATGGCTTCAAGCAGGAAACACCCCAGACCTTATTATATCTGATATAAGGATGCCAGGTATGCGTGGAGATGATTTTTTGGAATGGATCAAGCAGAATGAGCTATTTCGCCACATACCTGTCATTATGCTTAGCAGCGAAGATAGCACAAGCGAACGTATTCGCCTACTCGAAATAGGAGCTGAAGATTATATTGTAAAACCATTTAATCCTATTGAGCTCAAGATAAGAGTAAAAAAAATTATTCAGTAAAATATTAGATTATGATTGGAATAGTCTATTTAGGAAAAAATCTGAAGACTCAGGAACGTCTAAAGTATATTCCCGGGCACACTGTCAAATTCACATCCACATATAAGGATGCAGCAGAAGTGTGCACGACCAATCTTACTGACGAACATTTTATTGTCTTTTATGAGCGTAGTGTACGCAATGAAGACCTTACAGCTATTACATATTTGCGTAAGAAGTTTGATAGTATATATATAATTCTAATTACAGGTCCACTGAGTAGTCAAGACAGACTTATATATCAAAAATGTGGTATTAATGACACCCTTGACGTAGATGCCACAATTACAGAATTCAACAAGAAGATATGTTTCATTGCCGATCGAGAAGAAATTTTATTCAAGAAACAGAATCTTAAAAATAGGATACTACGTTTTCATATTCCGATTTGGAAACGTTCTTTTGACGTTGCATTCTCATTATTGGCTATTATGATACTGTCACCTGTATTTATAATTACCACCATCGCTATTAAGCTAGAGAGCCGAGGCCCAATACTTTTCAAGTCTAAGAGAGTAGGTTCCAATTATAAAGTTTTTGATTTTCTTAAGTTTCGCAGTATGTACTTAGATTCAGACAAGCATCTTAAAGAGCTCAAGAACGTAAATCAATATATTTCCTCAGAAACTCAAACGCTAAAAGTTGGTGCACCATTAGGAGACGAGGCTGAAAAATCACAAATTGAGAAAGGAACAGCAAACGATCTTATGATCAGCGATGACGAAGTCATGCTTGTAGGTGACGACTTTGTAATATCCGAAAATGAATTCAACAAACAAAAAAACAATGATATTAACAATGCCTTCGTAAAAATCGAAAACGACCCACGTGTAACCAAAGTAGGCCGTTTTATACGAAAATTTAGCATTGATGAATTACCACAGTTATTCAATATACTTCGTGGTGATATGTCTATTGTGGGCAATCGTCCATTGCCTCTTTATGAGGCTGAAAAATTAACAGCAGACGAATACATCGACCGTTTTATTGCCCCAGCTGGCCTTACCGGTTTATGGCAGGTAGAACGTAGAGGCAAGGGTGGAAAGATGTCGGCAGAAGAACGCAAACAATTAGATATAAAATATGGGCGTACATACTGTTTTTCACTAGACCTAAAAATAATATTAAAGACACTTACTGCGTTTATACAGAAAGACGACGTTTAATAATGATACTTTACTGATATGAAAAAGAAACTAATAATCACCTTACTTATAACCTGCATCTCATCTAATATAATGGCCCAATCGTATAATGACAGTGGCATCAGTGCAGGCTTTTTTGATTCAAGCAATGGGAATGGAAATATTAATTTTTCCAATTTTCACCTCCCGCCATTGTCTGTATTATTCGAAAATGCGAAACAAAACCCACAAATACTATCTCTCGCAAAAGCAGAAGAGATAGCAAGAGCAGAAGTTTCAAAACAAAAAAAACACATCTTTTCATATGTAAATGGGCATGCCAGCTACAGTTACGGAATGACTGATATGTGGGGAAACAATTCTACTACCTATAATCCTATTGTATATCAATATCAAGGCAGCAGACAGAGCTATTGGAATATTGGAGCTAGTCTCAACATTCCTGTAGAAGACATTCTTGACCTTGGTCAGTCTGTAAGGCGTAAGAGATTGGCAGCCGAACAAGCAGAATATCAGAAAGATATTGTATTCGACAATTTAAAATTGCAAATAGCCACACTATATGTCAAAATAACTAACGACCTTGTTGCTTTAAAATCTGCGAGTGAGAGTGCAGCTACGTATCAAGGAGCAGGAGCATTAAACAAAGAAGACTTTCATAATGGTAACATTGATATCTCTGCCTTTGCTCAGACCAAAGATCGTGAAGCTGGTGCTGTAGCAGCATATCAAAATATGCAGACTCAGATTACCACAGATATTATAACACTTGAGATTCTAACTCATACACCGATTCTTACGAATTCGACAACGGACGTCACACTTGACAGCTTTAAAGACAAGGACACGAGAAGTCTTCAACAAAAACAAGTAAGAGCAGAAAAAAAAGAACTTAATCAACGTATAAGAGAAGATAACAAAGCAGAAAAAGCTATAGATCAAAAAGAAAAGAAGGCTACAGAAAAAGCTTTAAAAGACAATAAGAAAAACAATTAAGAATAGATAATATGGATATATTTAGATATGTAGTCCGATTACTTTACCGCATACGCTGGTATTTACTGATATTACCACTTATTGCACTTATAATTGCATGGTTTTACACACGCGATATGGACAGGCAATACGATGTATCGACAACAGTATATACAGGCATGATTACAGGTTACAACATAGAAGGTGGAACCGGCATTACTGGTGGAGATCCACAGACCAATATTAAGAACCTGATGCTAATTATTACGACCAACAGTACTATACAAGAAGTCTCTCTTCGTCTTTTTGGCCGTTGTATGATGTATGGCAATCCGAACAAAGACAACAACTATATTAGTGCAGAACATTTTAGAGAGCTTAATGCTACAGTTCCTGCCGAAATAAAAGCGTTGATCAATCACAATAGTGAAGCTGCCACATATGCCAATTTAAAAGCATATGAAAAACCGCTACCTGATAATTACCTTTACGGTATCCTTAATTATCATCCATGGTTTGGAATTAACAATATTACAGCCAAACTTAAAGTTACTCAATTAGATCAGAGTGATATTATTAACATTGGATATAGCACAAATGATGCCGGTATTGCTTACAATACTGTTGATATACTTAACGACGCATTCTCTAAGCAGTATCAAGACATTCGTTTCGGAGAGACTAACAAGGTCATTAAATTTTTTGAACGCGAAGTTGCGCGTTTATATAGGATATTATGTGGTTCAGAAGATGATCTGATCAAATACAATGTGTCAAAGCGTATTATAAATTATGGTGAGCAAACTAAACAGGTAGCAAATCTGGATGCGACCCAACAGACATCAGACAACCAGCAACTAATGGATTATACGACTACTAAATCATTAATGGATTATTTGGAAAGGCAATTAGGCAATCGTGCCAAAATTGTACGTTCAAATAGACTCTTCACCGATAGAGTTAATGAAATTTCCAAGTTGCAGTCGCGTATATCCAATCTTCGCCTTATGAGTAGCGAGGGTGGCAGCAGCAATGTAGAAGCCCAGCAAGAATTAGCTAAGGCGCAGAACCAGCTTCAAAGCACAACAAATAGTGTTCGTAATCTTACCAAAGATATAGAAGCATCATCATATAGCACAGAAACAGGGGTCAAAGCCAATACGATGATAGATAGATGGCTAGAACAAGTACTTTTATTACAGAAGACAAAAGCAGAAATGTCAGCTCAAGATATCATGCGTGGTAAAATAGACCGTCAATTCTTATACTTTGCACCAATAGGAGCAACATTAGCAAGAAAAGACAGACATATCGGTTTTGTAGAAAGCAACTACATGGCGATGCTTAATGCCCTAAATGCAGCGCGTCTGCGTCAGCGCAATCTACAGATGACAACAGCTACACTTCGCGTACTGAACCCACCGTTGTTCCCTCTTAATGCAGAACCAACCAACCGTATTATGATTTTGCTTGCGTCATACTTACTCACATTACTTCTCGTAACAGTATACTTCTTGACTATAGAAATTCTCGACCGTACTCTACGTGATCGCATGCGTTCAGAGCGTATCACTAAGATACCCGTAATGGGATGTTTTCCAAAAGAGAGCAATCTACGTTATCGCCGTTTCAATAAAACAATAAGCGATATGGCTCTACGCCACCTAAGTAAAACCATTCTGCCTCACTTTAAGACAGGTCAGCAAAATGTAATAAACCTACTTTCAACAGACGCTAGTAATGGTAAAAGTTATCTTGCAGCCGAATTGGAAAACTACTGGATATCTATAGGTCTGCAAGTACGTAGACTTACATATGATGAAGATTTTCTGGCAGAAGATAGCAGATATATTATGGCAAAAAGCATTAAGGATCTTTGCCCAGATATACTTGAAGATGAAATTGCCATTGTAGAATATCCCAACCTCAACGATCATTCGATATCTACAGCATTGCTAAATATTGGAACAATCAATCTACTTGTTACACGCGCCAATCGCACATGGAAAGATGTAGATCAGAAAGCACTTAAAGAAATTGAATCTCAATTAACTGATAAGAACACATTATATATGTATCTTACAGAATCAAGTCGCTATGCCGTTGAAGAATACGTTGGTCAGTTACCACCATATTCAAGACTCAATAATCTTGCATACAGAATATCACAAATGGGACTTACGGCCACCGAAAACAGTCATACTTTGTAAAGATGTATAAATGAATAAAGCCAATATATTTACACAGTACATAAGAGACAACGGAGGGAGAGCTACAGTGCTCTTTCTCCTTTTCTTACTTGCGCTGTACGAATTATATTCCGGCGGACTAAATTCATTCGCAATAGTATGTGCTCTCCCACTTATACCAATATTTGTATATATTGGCATTAAAAATAAAATAACCATATTTTGGATATTATTTATTTTCAATTATTTTGTGATGTATCTTAATAAAATTGGATATATGCCAATTCCGTCATCAATACCAAACGAAATTTTAGAGATACTACTTATAGTAATTGCTTTAATCGATGCCAAAGACTTACACATTAGCAACTTAAATAATGTTATGCTGCTTGCACTTATTGTTTGGGTTGGATTCTGTTGCATTGAAATCTTTAACAACACATGTGGATTAGGCATTAATATTGGTGCATGGTATACAGGCGCAAGACTAATGGCATTCCAACTGCTTTATGCCTTTATAATATGCTCTCTGTATATATCTACGCCCGAAAGAATTATAAAGTTTTTGCGTGTATTTGCAATACTCTCAATTTTTGCAGCATTTTGGGCATGGAAACAAAAGACATTGGGATTTACGACAGCTGAAAAAGCCTGGCTTTGGGGATATGCGGCACGCACTCATGTTGTAAACGGAATTATAAGATATTTCTCTGTATTCAGCGATGCGGCAAACTTAGGTTGCAATATGGCATCAGCAGCAGTGGCATTTTATATAATAGGTATAACATCCCGTATAAAAAAAGACAAGATATTCTTTATTATAGCAGGAGCGGCATGCACATGGGCAATGTTCGCTTCAGGAACTCGTACCGCAATATTCTGTATGATTCTTGGATTCATCGTCTTTATTTTTCTATCTAAGTCTCTAAAAATTGCGATACCTGTTACAATTATATTCGGGGCCTTTGTTTTCATCTTGGCATTTACGACAATAGGAAGTAGTAATAGCATGATACGAAGAATGAGGACTGCCTTCAACAAAGATGATGCTTCAAAAGGTGTTAGGGATATCAATAAAGAATCAATGGCAAAATACGTTAAAGATGCACCTTGGGGTATGGGCATTGGTATCTTTACCGACAACGTGCCACCATTCAATAAATATAAGATATTATCTCAAACGCCTCCAGATTCAGAATATGTGTTTATATGGGTGCATACAGGGAAGATTGGAATAACAGTATTTGTAATAACTACCCTAATTATGTTTTTAGGAGCCTGTTGGGTTGTCTTCTTTAAAATAAGAGACTCATCATTACGCGGTATTGGAGCCGCGTTCTGCTGTGCATTTGCAGCAATACATCTAGGTGGATACGGCAACCAGATACTCATGCAATTCCCTAATATTTTAATTTTTTACGGAGGTCTTGGCATTGTATATATACTGCCATCAATAGAGAAAGACTATCAAATATTTGAAGATAGAAAATTAAACATACAAGCAGAAAAAAAAGAAGAAAAGGAAAGGAAAAAACGTGAATCAAGAGTATGACATATCTATAATTACAGTCAACTATAATGGTATTAAAGATACCTTAGAGTTAATTTCATCAATTCCTTTTAATGACTATTCATTAGAAGTGATTGTTGTAGATAATGCATCTTCTCAAGACGAGGCCTCTATCATAAAGAATAAATATCCCCAAATCAAAGTCATACGTAGTGATAAAAACCTTGGATTTGCCGGGGGTAATAACCTTGGTTTTAAGTTTGCAACAGGTAAATATATCTTCTTTGTAAATAACGATACATATTTCAAAGACTTCTGTATAGATACATTGATCCAAAGACTCCAATCATCCAAAGATATAGGTGTAGTCTGCCCAAAGATTCGTTTCTCTTTCAATGGACACAACATACAATACGCAGGATATACCAAATTATCAGGAATAACAGTACGCAACAAGTCTATCGGATATAATGAACCAGATAGCGGTCAGTACAATATAGCCCACCCTACTTATTATGCTCATGGAGCAGCTATGATGGTAAAACGTGAAGTTATTGAACGCGTTGGCATGATATCCGAAGATTTTTTTCTTTATTATGAAGAAATAGACTGGTCTATCAAAATCAGGAAAGCAGGGTTCCAGATTTGGTACGAACCTGCATGTACTATATTTCATAAGGAGAGTAGCTCCACCGGTCGTAACAGTCCTACACGTGCATACTATCTTACACACAACAGATTCTTACTGGTAAAACGCAACTATAAAGGAATTAATAAATTCATATCATATTTATATCTCATTATAGCATCTTCAACAAATAGTCTTTTTAATTTAATAAGAGGTCATAAAGACCTTTCCAAATCTATTATGAGCGGAATAATAACATTTCTAAAAATAGGATCATGAATATTTCATTTTGGATAATACTATATATTATTGATGCTATGCTATTCATTCCCGTAGCACTGACCACCATATACATGTTGGTTTTTGCAGCTGCATCACTCATCCGACATCGAAATATTATACCAAAGGCTAAACACCAGAATCGCTTTGTTATACTAATCCCGGCATATCGTGCTGACAAGACAATCATACAAACCGTTCTTTCTGTATTGGGACAGAGTTATCCGCAGCGTCTATTTGATGTCACTGTCATATCAGACCACGAAGACGAAATGACAAATTTTCGTCTTGCTCAGCTCCCAATAACCCTAGCAGTACCAAATTTCGAAATCAGCACTAAGGCAAAATCACTGCAGTTTGCGATGAATAATCTCCCTGAATTTAAGATATATGATGCTGTTCTTATCCTAGATGCGGATAATGTAGTTGCTCCGGAGTTTCTAGAAGCCGTAAACGATGCTTACGAAACAGCTGGCACAAAAGCTATTCAGTTGCATAGAGTTTCAAAAAACAGAGACACAGCAGCAGCACGGTTAGATGCTATCTTCGAAGAGATCAATAACTCTGTTTTCCGTCTTGGGCATATCAGTCTGGGAATTTCATCAGCCATCATGGGTTCCGGAATAGTCTTTGATTTTAACTGGTTCCACGATAATGTTACCCAACTGAAGACAGCAGCAGAAGATAAAGAAATAGAAGCACTCTTGATGCAACAACATATCTTTGTAGACTATTTCAATGATATATATGTCTATGATGAAAAGACAAGGACAACTAAAGACTTTAACAGACAGCGGAGCAGATTTATATCCACGCAATTTACCACAGCAATTAAAAACATGCGCTTCTTTATACCGGCCATATTTTCAAAACGATATGATTATGCCGATAAGATATTACAATGGATGCTTATTCCGCGTACTGTTCTTATAGCCATCATTGTCATGATGAGTTTAATTCTTCCATTTATATATATGACCATGGCTATAAAGTGGTGGATTACATTTGCTGTCATTATTTTTGCCTTTGCACTTGCCACTCCCGACTACCTTATTGATAAAGACTTTGACAAGTCATTTTTGAAGGCACCATTCTTAATCGTATTGGGACTTATTAATTTGCTACCATTTTCTGGTTGGAAAAACAAATTTGTAAATAAGAATACAAAAAACAACTATCAAAGATGATATGGCAACTTATACATATAATAGACATTATGTTATGGATCTTCATAGCAATTTCTGTCATGTATGTATTTTTCTTCTCTATGGTGTCTCTTTTCTACAAAAGAAAGAAAAAAATCACCATAAAACAAGTAACCAAACTCAATAAATTTCTAATTCTTTTTCCTGCTTACAATGAAGACAGGGTTATTACAAAATCTATTATATCCTTTCTTGATCAGAATTATCCTTCAGATAAATACGATGTTCTAGTAGTTTCTGATCACAATAAAACTGAGACCGACGAAGCATTAAGAGATTTATCAATAAAACTTGTTGTTGCTGATTATCATAATAGCTCAAAAGCCAAAGCTATGAAACTAGCTATTCGTACAATAAAAGCGAACTATGATTATATAGTTATCCTTGATGCCGATGATGTGGTAAAGCACAACTTTCTTCATAACCTCAACAATGCATGTGCAGATGGAAACAGAGCATTTCAATGCCATCGCTGCGCCAAAAACTCGGATACAGACATTGCTGTATTGGATGGGACAAGTGAAGAAATCAACAATACCATTTTTCGAAAAGCACACAATATTATTGGTCTATCATCCGCGCTCATAGGTTCTGGTATGTGCATTGATTTCGATTGGTTCAAAAACAATGTTGAAAATCTATCAACATCAGGCGAAGACCGTGAGTTAGAAGCAATGCTTCTAAAAGATGGCATCTATATTCATTATCTAGAACGCATTCCTGTATTTGATGAAAAGGTTTGTGATTCTAAAAACTTCCAAAACCAACGTCTTCGTTGGATGACAGCTCAGATTCAATGCTTAATAAACATGATTCCTTATATACCAAAGGCTATTGTTAAAGGTAATATAGACTATATCGACAAAACCATCCAGCAGATTCTTATCCCTAGAGTATTTTTAATCATATTGCCACTAATTATAGCAATCGTACATACAATATTAGTACCATGTTGGAGCATAAAGTGGTGGTGCTTGTTTATCATACTATGTATATCCTTATATGCTGCTATACCATTTAAACTACGCCACAATGTGTTCTCTCAAAAGATTATCCATATACCATCTCTTTTCATGCGCATGTTTTTCAATATATTCCATATAGACACAAAAAATAACGATTTTATACATACGAAACACTGATGATAAGCATTAGAATAGACACAATAATATATTATTTGTTAAAAATAGACATGCATAAAAAATATAATAATAGAATTCAGGTTCTTCAAACAGAAAATTTTCTATCAATAATACTATAATTAAAAATGGAGGTTATACTATGAATAAACTAAACAACAGGCTAGACAAAATTTACAGTTGCATACATAACAAAATATTCATGACACAATATCCATTATTAAACACTATTCAGAGAAAAACAGAAATAAAAAAAGGAGCAATAGGAATTATTTTTATGCTGCACAGAATAGCAAAAAAAGACTATAATAAGCTTCCTCCAAATGAGGATCTAAAGATTTCTCCATATAATCTCGAAAGAATTATAAAAAGATATAAAAAATCTGGTTTCATTTTTTTGTCCTTAGATGATATATATGATCATCTATTAAACGGCATTCCTTTTTCTAAACCTTTCGTAGCTTTTACTATTGATGATGGATACAAAGATAATTACATAAATGCTTATCCTATATTCAAAAAATATAATGTACCTTTCTGCATTTTCATATCAACAAACTTCATTGATAAAAAAGCTATACTATGGTGGTTTGATATAGAAGATCTTATAATAAATAATAATAAAATTATATTTAATGATCGCCAATTAATATGCAAGACAAGACAACAAAAATGGGATACATTCAGAACCATCCGAGAATATATTATCAACATAGAACAAAATGATATGGTACAAGCTCTTAATACAAGCCTCCCTGACTATAAAATAGATTGGTATTATTCTATAAAAAAATATGGAATGAGCTGGGAAAATGTCATAACACTTAGTAAAGATCCATTATGTACTATTGGAAGTCACACAAAGTCACATCTATCTATTATGAATATGTCTTCTGAAAGAATTACTGAGGAAATAGAATATGCGAACTCGTCAATTAAAGAACACACTGGAATATGTATAAAGCATTTTTCATTTCCTTTTGGTCTAGAACCAAAGCAAAATATTAATAATATATTTGAAAATTTAGGAATAAGAACAATATCTTATGCAAATGGAGGTTTATTAAATAATAATTCTATAAAAAAACATAATGATCTAATATATTTACCTAGACAAATTTTAAAATAGTATTATGAAAATCAGTATAATTACAATAAACCTAAATAATGAAGAAGGCTTAGAAAAAACAATTATTAGTGTTATTAATCAGACATACACAGATTATGAATACATAATAATCGATGGAGGATCAACTGATAAAAGTCTAGAAATTATTAAAAAATATGAGAAGAATATATCATGTTGGATATCTGAACCAGACAATGGCATATACAATGCAATAAATAAAGGAATAGATTATGCCCATGGAGATTATCTTAATTTCTTAAACTCTGGAGATACTTATTATTCGAATAAAACACTTGTATCAATTAAAAGATATTTAAATTATGATATTATTGCTGGTAGATGGAGTAAGGACAATGAAATTATTTCTGATAATGTAAATGATGACGTTACAATGCTTGATTTATTTACGAATACGCCAAATCACCAAGCTACATTTATAAAAAAAGATTTATTCAACAATAAAAAATATGATGAAAATTATAAATTAATATCAGATTGGATTTTTATTGTTGAGAATATTGTTTATCAGAATTGTACATACAAAAGCATCAGAGAAATAATTGTAAACTATGATGGACGAGGAATTAGCAGTAATGCTAAATTAAGACTATATGAAAGAGAAAAGTATTTGAAAACTATATTTCCTCCAAGAATATACAAAGATTACTGTAAACTTGTAGAATGCAAGAAAAGTGTCCTTTACAAACATCTTTCAAAACTATCAGAAACAAAATATTTTTTTCAATTATTAGTTGAAAAAATTGTATCAGTTAATCTTTATTTATATAATATAGTTGTTGAAATTATCACAAAAATAATTTAAAGGAATACTATAAGAGAGGAAAGAAACAGCATCATATCTAACGCAAATTCTTAGTCATAATCGAATCAAAATCAAGATGATCTTGTATAATTCTCTTAGGGTATTGGTATTTAATAGATAATAAGTCTCGTTTTTCAATATAAAATTTTGTTTTAATTCCACAGATTCCAAACATAATTTGGCATATATTATCTGTCATAAAAGGTTTTTTTAATGACATTTTTATATTTCTTATTATATTGGGATATCTATTAATAAATATATCTGAACACCAAATCATAAATGGAATTTCATACTGATATTTTACGGATTCTCGTGTTTTATTTTTTTCATGTGTTCTACCTATGATATTTCTGTAATCATAAACTTCTTCACCATGGTCTGAAAAATATAATAGAATTGTATTTTTATCTCTAAAGAAATTAATTATATTGCACACAACAAAATCATTATACAGTGTTGCATTATCATAATCGGCAATAATTTGCTTATCTTTATTTGATAACATCCTTTTTTTAATATCTTTAATTGAGAAAAAATCATATATATGATTTGATGGAAATCTTTTTTTTGCATCTATATGTTGCCCATACAGATGAAATATAACTAAATTATTATTTGAAATTTTACTATTATCTATAAAATCTTTTACCAAATCCATATCATACTGATATTTTTCTTTATTTGTAAATGAGTATGAACTATTCACAATATTTTTGTTATACAAAAAAGAATTTAATGAATAATCAAAAACATCTGTTTTCCCAAATGATTTCTGATTATCCCAAAAATAGACTTTATAACCAGCTCTTTTGAATATCGCAGGAAAAATTGGTTTTGAAGACCACTGCTCATGGTCTCCAAGACTATTTACAGAGAATATATTTTTTAAACTCGAACTAGTTACATTATATGGAGATACGACATCACTAAAAGTAAATAACTTATTTTTCGTTCTTTCATCCATTAATCCAGGATTTGTATTAAGTTTATATCCATATAAAGAAGAATGATACTTACTAAATGATTCTCCTATAACAATCACTACATTAAGATTCCGCTTTCTTGTTATTTGACAGATTTCTTTATAATTAACTGTATTCTTTATAGCTTCATCCATATCATTTTTTGCTACATTCATAAATAGAATTGAATACAATAAATTAGTTAACGTATTTGTATCTGTATTAAGGCTCCCTTTATCATTATACCAAGATTCAATCTCTGACGGATTAGAACACTTAAATAATTGTATAAATATATACAATGGAATTATTGAACGAAAAAGCATATATATACTTATTAAAAAAATAGTCAAGATTCCTAACTTTGTTTTCATGATAAAATTTATACGAACGAATCGTTTTTCAACAAAAAGTATAATTGTTGCTACTAAAAACAAAATTAAATAACAAATCAAGCTTGATGATGAAAAAATATACGTATTAAAAAAATCAACACTTTCATTAGGATCTGTTTCATTTACTAATTGCAGTATCATTGGTGAGAACATTGTTTTAAAATTAAAAATCAAAAAGATATTTATAGCATCCAAAAGATATAATATGATATAAAACAATATTTTTATATAAGCTATTAATCTAAAGTTATATCTTTTTATTAGCACCAATATAACTGATATTAAATATACAAAGCAGAAAGGCATAAAAAAAACAAATGGTACACCTGCTCCATCTCTATTTAGCCTAGACACTTCTAAAAAAGAATCGGTACCTTTATCCATTATATAAGCAGATATAAATGTTGGTAATACCAATAAAAATATAGAATTAATTACGAATGGTAAATTTTCAATTATTGGTAAAACGAAACTACCTATAATTCTATAAATAAAATTACAAGAGATAAAAAAGAAATACTTTATTTTAGAAATGAAATACTGCATGTTTAAATTTATATCTAATGTTAGAAAATTACACATTTATGGAATATTGTAAATAGCAAAAGCATATATTATTTATATTTGCTTCTAATTCTTCTTTGAACTCTTAACATATAAACGAAGATATCTGCCACTTTATATAACCCCTTATTCGCAAGCCAATATTCAAGCTTCATTTTCCAATCAAATTGACTATATGAAAATATATATTTATTAGAATCCTTATAAATATTTCTCCATAATTCTACATTACGAAATTCTCTTATCGTCCACAGTGGAAGTTTTGAAAGGAACTTCCTGTAAAGAATTTCTTTTTCATATTCTTTATATTTATGATTTGACAAAAGATATTGTTCGATCAATGAAGCAACCTTTATATCACTCATGATCGAATTCAGACTCCTAATAACACATGAAGAATTTTCATTATGCCAATAATGATACATCGCATCATCAATATAAGAAATCTTATTTGCTAAACTATATAACTTAACATTGGCAAGTAGATCTTCTCCCATATTTACCCCCATTTCAAACCTAATATTATTATCTATATACAATTTTTTCTTAACAATTTCAGTGCACAATGATGGGAAAATTTTACCTGTCAGCAATCGACTTATATTCAAATTCTTATTTCGTGAGTAACTTTGACAAAATTCATACGAAACATCACTATATTCATTTATAAAATTACAACCTACAATATCTGCATCCATTTCTTTTGCTTTTTTTAATAATAAAGAAAACATATTCAGTTCAATCCAATCATCACTATCAACAAATCCAATATATTCACCATTAGCTTTTTTTATACCAATATTTCGAGCATTAGCAACCCCTTCATTTTCTTTAAGTTTAATTATTCTTATATATTTTTTAAAACTAATATACTTTGACTCAATTAACCTTTCAACAATAGCTAAACTTTTATCTGAAGAACAATCATCTATAAATATATATTCTAAACCATCCATATCTTGACAAAATAGGGATTCGATACAATGACCAATATATTTCTCTGAATTATATATAGGTATTATTATAGATATAGAAATTTCTGCATTCATAATTTATTAAATATAATAAGATAAATTATTTTTTATTCTCCACCAATTGTATCTCAAATAACTAGGATTCATTGATGCGTCAAAATTATCTATTGGAACAATAATTGGTACGTGTTTTATCCTTAGATGTTTATATTCACAGTATACATTTATTAATCTTTCTGACATATATCCAAATATTCTAGATTGAATTAGATTTAATGGTATCTTACATCGCTTTTCGACCTCGAATAGTATTTTAAATAACCACCCTGAATATTCATCAAAATATTTCCACTTTGTTATAAACATATTATAATTCGATGAATAATTTCTATGCTCCATGGTTTTTTCGAATGCAGGAATATATTCAGGAGATAATTCCATTATAACCTCTTTCATTATGTTCCAATCTTCTGCAATGTGAAAATTTGCATATTGAGTTGCCATACTATATGGATAATTTCTCGTATTAGGAAGTATAATATCAAAATCGACAAAAAGTTTTTCAAGATTAGGGAATTGATATTGTTTTGATAAAAAATTATCTACAGAAATAAAACTCCGATCTGGAGCAAATCTAGAAAATGATTTTCCAAAATCAAAATAGCGTCTATAATGATTAAGTCCAACAATATTAATGTCTTTAAGATTCTTCCATACCCAATAATGACAAGTCAATTCACAATAGTTTTTATTCTTTACAGAAATATTATCTCCAGTATTATCTGACGTATAAGGTAAAACCTCATTTACAATTCCAGCGCCAGCCTGTATTGGCATAAAAAACTCATGCTGAGGAAGTTTCACCTCCTTATGTGTACATATAAAAACTATAGTTTTTTTCATATAACTTATATTTGATTGTAAAAATACAAAATAAATCCGATATTTTGGTAATACAAAACAAATTAATTATCTTTGTAATCAAAAGATATTGAATATAATAATAAAATATTATAAACCATCAATTAAGATATCAGTTACAAATGAAATATAATATTATAATACCAGTTGCATTTAAGGATTATCTATTCTTAAGAAAAACGCTGTATTATATAAATATGTTTCTGAATCCCGAACATATATATATAATAGCGAATAAAGAAATGAGTTGCTGTTTACCGTCATCAATTAAAAAAGATAAAAAATGTACAATACTTGATGAAGACAAAATTGTACCTTTCATTACTTTTAAAACGATTGATGAACTATTGCATGTTCACAAATCTCTACATCCAAGGACTGGGTGGTATTTACAACAATTTATTAAATTAGGATTCGCATTAAGTAAATATTGTAATACTGATTATTATTTATCATGGGATGCTGATACCTTACCAATAAGACATATTGATTTTTTCGATAAAGATGGCAGCCCATACTTTTCAATGAAAAGTGAATATCATCAGCCATATTTTAATACAATAAAAAAAATTCTTAATATTACAAAAGTAAATGAACATTCTTATATATCAGAACACATGATGTTTAATAAATCAATTGTAAAAAACCTCATAGAAAATATAGATAATAATATAATCTTGGGTAATAGTTGGTTTGAAAAAATCATTTTTGCTACAGAACCTAATGAATTATGCCCTTTTTCAGAGTTTGAAACATATGGTAATTTCTGCATGAAATATTATCCAGATTTATATATAGAACGTCAAATGCCTAGTTTCAGATGTGGTGGATACATTATGGGACGATTTATAAAAAATAGCATTTTAAAAGAACTCAGCATAGATTTGTCTACTATATCCTTCGAAATATACCATAAGCCACCATTTCCATGGAGTATAGCTTCATCGTTATATGAAAAATACATTAAAAATGTAAAATACAAAGAATATTTAATACGTAAAAGAATAAAAACTATAAAATTATTTTTTAAGCCTATAAATAAAAAATAAGAGTGTTAATAATTATACTATTGTCAATCCAATAAATCCGCTATCATATTGATTCAATGGCTTACCAAACCCTGATTGAAAGCCTTCACATTCTAAAGTACAACAATGAGGAGCCTTCAAATACCATTCAACCATAGGATGATGAATAAATAAATCAACAAAAACGACTCCTTTATTAATTATCTCTGGAAGTTTTATAACTCTTTTTATAATAAAGGGACCTATATTTTGATGCTGTATATCACCCATATTATGACCCATTCCAAATGTTGCATAAGGGATTCCATCTTTATTCTTTATAATCACCATAATGTCATATGACATGTTCTCGAATGTTTCACCTTCTATTAGGACATCTAAACTATTTTGGCAACTATTAATAATAGAATAAGAACTTTCGGTCTTATTGATTTCAATTTTTTTTATCTTGATTGAATTTTTCAACCATTTGATATTATTTATAATACTAGCATTAAAAACAGAGCTTTCTATGTTAATGTACTTATTTATGGTATCAGGTATATTACCAATAAAGTCAACACTACCATTATTAAGTAATATGCCTCTACTGCATAGACTTCTTACAGCCGCCATATTATGACTTACAAAAAGAACCGTTCTCCCCTCTCCTTTCGAAACGTCTTGCATTTTCCCAATAGCTTTTTTCTGAAATTCAGCATCACCTACAGCTAGGACTTCATCAACTACAAGAATTTCTGGCTCTAAATGAGCAGCAATGGCAAATCCCAAACGGACTATCATACCTGAAGAATAACGCTTTACAGGTGTATCTATGTATTTTTCTACTCCAGCAAAATCAACAATTTCATCAAATTTACGGTTTATTTCTTGCTTTGTCATTCCCATTATAGAACCGTTCATATAGATATTCTCTCTACCAGTCATCTCAGGATGAAAGCCTGTTCCTACTTCTAGCAACGATGCTATACGCCCTTTTACTTTGATAGAACCCGTGGTTGGAGCTGTAACCCTTGAAAGAATCTTCAAAAGAGTTGACTTTCCGGCTCCATTCTTACCGATTATGCCAACAACATCTCCTTGTTCCACATCAAAAGATATATTTTTTAAAGCCCAAACAAAGTCACTATCACTCTTTTTAGTTCTATCGTTTGTCTCTCCTATCTTCAAAAAAGGGTCTTCCTTGCCACGTAACTTAGCCCACCAACGGTTCAAGTCCTGACTAAGAGTACCTGTACCAATAGAACCAAGTATATATTGCTTGCCCACATTGTCAAATTCTATAACTTTTCTACTCATACTATACTTTTTATATTACATCCATAAAGTTTTTTTGCACACGGTTAAAAGCTACGACACCTAGTAACAATATAACGACTGTAAATACAAAGCTATACGCTAAATATCCCCAGTTGAAAACTCCAACTCCTGTAAATCCATACTTAAATGTTTCAAGAATTGAGGTTAATGGGTTTGCAACAATCACCCACATATAGTGAGAATAATTATTTTTCATTACTGAAAGTGGATAAATGACAGGAGTTATATACATCCAAAGTTGAACGCCAAAAGAAATTAAGAACCTCAAATCACGATATTTTGTTGTCATTGATGATATAAGGAGTCCAAAGCCCAAACCTAGACAACCAAGCATTACTAACAACAAAGGTAATAGCAATATGGTAATATTGATATGCATCACATCAATTCTGAACATATAGAAAATGTATACAGCTAAAAACAAAGCAAACTGTATAGCCATCTTTATAAGATTAGAAATAACAATTGACAAAGGAACTACCAAACGTGGAAAATAGACTTTTCCAAATATCTGTTGATTGGCATTAAATGTATCGGAACACTTCGATAAACAATCTGCAAAATAATTCCAGCATACTAAACCAGCAAGGTAGAATACAGCCTGAGGAACTCCATCTGTCGAAATACCTGCAATTCCACCAAAAACAAACATAAACATTATAGTAGTTAACACAGGCTGAAGAACAAACCATAAAGGCCCCAATATTGTCTGCTTATAAAATGTTACGATATCCCTTTTGACATACATTGCAAGCAAATCCTTATATTTCCAGACTTCTTTCAAATCTAGACTGAATAGTTTACTTTTATTATCTATTATCAGGTCCCATTGTTTTTCCATACAATTATCTCTTATATTCTATGCTACAAATATAAAAATAAAAATTCATATATCACAGGTTTTCGAATAAAAAAATTGTATCTATAGTTTTTTATAAAAAAGGTACGCAGTATAACATAACTCTCTGTTTACGAACAAATTATGCGTGAAGGAATGGTGAGAACATACGCATTTCCTTCACGTTTTTGTTTAATTTGTATTACACAATTACTATAATATAACCACTCTGTAAGCCATTCCGCGGTGTTTTCGCATTGATTGGAAACCGTTTTGTGTTAAATAACGACCTAATTTTATCTGTATTCCACCGTCAGATTTAATATCATTGTATTTTCGTCTCAACTCATCTGCAATATCAGATAGATAAACAAATCTACCTTCTCCCATTTTAGGCCTGGTAAAAATGGAGTTAAACATCAAAGAAATGCTTGATGGTTGATTAAACTTGGCATTATTCATCTGAATTGATTTATTTTCTTCTTCGTTAAACCAATAACGGGCGCCTTTATTAATCTCATGCATTGCCTGAGCATATAGTTGAACATGATCAACGTGAGTAGTAAAATCTATAGGTCCATTAACATTAATACATATAAAACGCCTGCTTCCGGTTTCATCTGTCAACGGCATCGAATTATTAGTAGTACCAATAAAACTGGCATAACGTGGATGATTAACAATACTCTGACTGTAAAGTTTGCGGACTTTTACATCATTTTTCTGTACAAGATATTTAAGCAATGGCTGCTGACTCTTTTTTAGACTGTCAAATTCATCAAGATTAATAAGAGCAAATCTTGACAAGGCAAGTTGTACAGCATTATCATTGTCGAAACTTAATTTATCATTATAATAATCAAGTAGTTCCGGAGGAAGAATGATTCCACAAAAGGATGATTTTCCACTACCTTGATAACCGATTAATAGAGGAACGATGGCATTACCGTGCTGGCTGTTTTTTCCTCTCCATTGAGCTACCATGCTCAAAAACCACACATGAAAGTGTTCCATCCAATCTGGAGTATCTGTTGGCACGCGACCGGCCAATTGATCAATGCGGTCTATACCATCCCATCTGGGCAAGTTGTCAATATAACTCTTAATAGGATCGTACTCAGGTAGTAAAGTAGAATCAAGAAGTCTATTGAGGTCTTTATCCCACGTTTTTAAACCAGATTTCAGAGCAGCTACTGTCATTGTGTTCTTCACCTTTGTCGTAAGTGGTTGAAACTCGAAATTATAACCATCACGACGTCGATATTGTATTTCTCCTGTGATTATATTCTGACGCAGTTCATATCTACTCTTTAGCATTGCCTCTGTCTTATAAGTTAGCAAAGCAGACTCAGGTATATGTTTGAGAGGCACTGATTTATTAATTTTATTATGATATTCGTTTTCAAAAACGATGCGTACATAATCAAGATCCTTACCCAACCGACAAGTCAACCCCGTATGACAGATGCACATTTCTAAGGGCAATTCTGACTCATGGCAATAATGAGCCAATAGATTTAATGTTTTCTCTACATATGTCTCTTCGGGCTCCAACCTCGCTTTATCATATGCTTCTCTAAGACACCATTGAAATACATAACGTCTGGTCTCATTTAGATCATATCCGGGCATCAGTTTTTCAGTATCAGCCTGATCATTTCTTATCGGAACATACTTCTTTATCGGAGGCACATCATCATCCGGGGCTATATAAAAAGGAACAGCAAAAGGATTATAATGAATTTCAGTATCAACACTTATTAGTGTAAATCTATTCAATATCGGTTCAAAATTATCTACTGAAATATTCAATTGAGATGAATATACACTATGCGCCTTGCGGTAAGCACGCGCATGAAAAACCCTTGCAGCATCCTCTGTAGTAGGCATAGGAGAATCTACAAGTTGAGAACGACAAACGATCTTTACAGAACGGCCATCTGCTCCCATAAATGATAACAGAGTCTGAGGCATACGTGAAGCCAATGCACTGATTTGCCGTGCGTCATCATAATTCATAAGATTATTGATTTCAAGTAGTTGAAGTCCATTATATCCTATAAACATCTGTGTATCATCTGAAATTTTATACTGACTGGCAAAACATACTCTTGGTATCTTCGAAGTAAAGGCATCCAAAGATTGGAATTTGTCATCACAGACAGCTTTAATAGGCAAATAAGGGTAATTAGCACGTAGCTCGCCAACTTGCTGTGTAAACTTCGCATCTTTTACCATATCTACAAACTTATCTATATCAATAAATTTAGATTTACGGGAATGTTCCCGCACATTTAATAACGTGATTTTTATCATAGGCTATATATTTTAAATGAATAATTATTTTCATTGCAAAGGTAATGCAATAAAAAAGCATAAAAAAGCTATTCTTTAGAAAGAATAATCCAAAATGATATAGATGTGTGAAGGATGTGCGCATCTTTACTAGCATCCTTCACACATAAATAGCTGAATACTACATAATTACAGAAAACTGCGTACCTTTTTACCTAAAAACCTATATTTTATAGAAAAAAGACAGTAATATACCTCAATTTTTCTATCGCTATGCTCTAGTATCACCAAAGCTATGCGTTCACATAGTGAAAGCTATGCTTTTGCATCACTAAAGCTATGTGTTTGCATAGTGAAAGCTATGCTTTTGCTGCGTAGGTAATCGGCAAAATTGAAAAACAAAAGGTTAGGATTTAGAATATAGAAAACTTTATATTCTTTTTTTAATGACCGCTGGAACTCCTGCTACAAGTGAATTAGGAAGTACATCCCTAGTTACCACTGCCCCTGCTGCAATTACACTATGACGGCCAATTGTAACCCCAGGTAGGATTACAGCATTAGCACCAATCCATACATCATCAGATATTTTAATAGCAGAAGTTGTGAATCCTTGTTTATCAATTAAGATATCAGGATCTGAATAATTATGATTAAGAGCTGTTACGGTTATATTCTGAGCCAAATTTACATTGTTACCTATGCACACAGGGCCAATAATAGTATTACCTATACCTATACGTGTATGGTTACCTATAATAACATCACCTACAGAATTATTAATACAACAGTATGACTCAATTATGCTATAATCTCCTAGGCTTAATTTACGGTAAGGAGGAGTATCCATCCTTACACTTTTATATATAATAGAATGTTTTCCACGATGCTGATACATAGCCGCGAAAATGCGTACATACCATCGAGGACGTGCCTGAATTTTATCCATGATCAAACTATCCAATAGCTTTTTCAACCTTGGACTTGATTTCAACCATTTTCTTATTGATTCTCTTCTCATTATATATAATGATTATTTAAATTAGGACACGTTGCAAAGATAACAAAAACATGCAATAATTCGACTATTTTTATATGATAAAATGAAAAATGGAAATATTCTATAAGAAAAAATGCAGATAAATATATTCGTACAAGAAATATTCGTATATTTGCCTATCATCACCATCGTAATGTTATTACTATAATAATAATAAAATATGAAAATTTTCTATATATATACGGCATTAACTACAAAAGGTGGGGCCGACAGAATTATATCTAATAAAGCTAATTATCTTAGTGAACACGGATATGATATATCAATTATTACAGATAGTCAAAATGGAAGAGCACCAGCCTTTCCTCTTTCTGAAAGAGTTAAATTAATAGATTTAAATATTGATTTTGGAAAAGAATATGGTCATAGCTTTGCCTATCGCATCTTTATGTATTTTATTCTTATGAGAAAATACAAGAAGGCTACAAAGGAACTTGTTTTTTCTGAGAAACCAGATATAATTATTACGACCTTAGGACGTGATCTTGATTTTATTACTTCAATAAAAGATGGAAGTATAAAAATCGGTGAAGCTCATACGAATAAGAAATATTTACGAAACCTCCATCTTTTAGAACAAAGAAAATTTCCTTTTAATTTTATCGCTAGATATTGGAGGCATAAAATGGAAAAAAATGTAAGCAAACTAAATGCGATTGTATTATTAACAAAGGAAGACGAAAATTCTTGGAAAGGACTTACAAAGACATATGTGATCAACAATTTTGTACCATTCTATCCCAAATCCACTAGCACATGCACAAACAAACAAGCAATAATAGTAGGAAGATATAATAATGCCAAAGGATATAAATATCTTATAGATGCATGGGATAGAGTAAACAAAAGACATCCTGATTGGATAATAAATATATATGGTTCTGGTGAATATTATGATATTGTAAAAAAAGAGATACACGACAGAAATCTTGAAAATGTTATGATAATGAATGAGCCTACAGATGATATAATAAACAAATATTTGAATAGTTCAATATATGTAATGAGCTCTAGGTACGAAGGATTTGGAATGGTATTACTTGAAGCTATGGCATGTGGCGTACCATGCGTTGCCTTTGACTGTCCATATGGTCCAAGAAATATTATCAAAAATGGAGAAGACGGTATTTTAGTAAAATATTTAGATTCTAAGGCATTAGCTGACAGTATTTGCCAGTTGATAGAAAATGAAGAATTGAGAAAATATATGGGAAATAAATCAAGAATAAACATACAAAGATTTTCAAAAGAATCAATCATGAATCAGTGGATACAATTGTTTAATTCACTTTTCTATTAAAATAGAGAAAAATGTATCTTTATCAACTATATTGTTTTTAACAACATAAGAATAACATTATAATATTAGGAAGTACATTTCTTTAAAATGTACTTCCTTTATTAATAAAATATCTTTTTTATTTGCCAACCATCACCATACCAGAAATAGGAGTTAAATACCAATCGGTACTATTTTTAGCATCCTTTGCCCAAGTCGCAAAATTAGAATATGCATTTGTTACCGGCGTCCGTTCTATTGGATAAGACCAATCTGTTGGCACACGTAATGCATAAGGAACATCACCTTTATTAAATCCAGATGTGAATGTGGGTATATGTACAGTTCTATTGTTACTTAAATCTACAATATAGAAGTCACCATTATTTGATAGGCTGAATCCACTAGGAACTTCCACATCCTTTGAAACTGCAGCAACATCCTTCGTTCCATTACCAGTATTAACCATATCTGAATTTTCTACTCCAAAAGCAGAATGAACTTCGTCAAAAACTACCACATCATTTGTTCCATTGTTGAATCTTACTGCAAGTTTCTTAATAGCTCCTGCTGCTGACAATTTCACGGTATAATGAGTATCATCTTTTTTACTAACTTTAAGCACTACGTCATTAAAATCATAATCGCCAGTTCCTGTTGTCATGTCTTCAAATCCGTATGTACATACAGCTGCTTTATCTATACCATCACCTCCTTTATTTGTCTGTGTATATCCTATTGAGCAATCACTTTGGTCAATAGTAATACCGGCTTCTCCTGTACCAACTTCCTTTGCTTCCTTTGCTCCATTTGTATATTTATCTGTTTTTTGCTGCCAAAACTGATTTTTATTCGCTTCTGTAGCCCAAGGATTAGAAGTTATATCTACATATATATTACCAGTGAATGAGCAATTGGGACCGTATCCGTTTGCATTGATATTACCCAGTACGCAAACAGCATAGTTTCCTGTTGTTGGAGCTGCAAAGGTAAAACTCTCAAAGGTAGTTGCTTCCGCTTTTAATATCGATGCGTTCCCCATAGTTACAGAAGCTCCATGTAGTGTCATATTCTTGCACTGAATAGAACCGCCATTAGAAATGACTACATTTTTTGGATAGAAATTGTTGTCGATAATCAGCTTGCAAGTGGTTTCATAATTTGCATTGTCATTGTCGTTTTCCGTATCCACGAAATGACAACTGCTACCATGGTTAATCAGAGTAGCACTTGTGTTAAATTTAAGAAGCTTACCATATAGCGTAGCCCCACTGGCATTATATAGATATCCACTTGCCGGAACAGATATTGTTCCATTAAAAGTTGCTGTTCCGTAATTGATGCAATTGGCACTAGTGTTAAACAGCACATCACCTGAGAATGTCATTGTGCCGGCATTGTAAACAAAACCACCTGACGAGAGATTTAAAGAAGGAACACCAATGGTGCCACCGTTGTAAATACTTCCATTATCTACATTGACATATAAATTGGAAGAACCTGTGCCTGATATCTCTCCACCTGGCATTATAATAAAAGAATATCCAGTACCATTTTGTGATGTTAGAGTTTTTCCGTTGAGGTTGATTTTACCACCTTTGGCTACAATTACTTCAACACCTTGTTTCACTGCACCTTCTGAACCGGAAACATTCCAGACACCGCCATCTTTTACAATGATTCTTTTACCTGTGAAAACCCCAGAAGTAAGACCAGTGAAATTATTGATATTATTTGAAATGTAGAAAGTTTCATAATTCTTATCTCTAATTTCCCAATAACCTACATCCATTCCTTCGGTTATCTGAATAGCGTTTGAATTACAGAAGTCTGCGATCTGATTTTCTGAATAAGGAACACTAAGCTTTGCTGCTACTTCCGGATCAGAAAAATCACCAATAGCCCTTGTTGTAGTTCTAGTTTTTGACTGAGAAATAGATGAATTGGAAAATACAATATCAGATGTTCCACCATTACTAATAGAGACAGGAAGAACTTCTCGTCTTGATTTTGAATCTACACGTGAAACGTAAAGAATACTGTCACCTGTTCCATACTCAAACGTTTGTTTTACGGATTTGCCATTATCTACGGTACTCTTCGATAGAAGTTGGGCTGAGTTATTACCTATTGGATCTGAAGAATATATCTTGATAGTATATGATTCTCCATAATTTTCGTCTACACTAGTATTTACAGTTGTTGTTCCCATCATATTCCATGTTTGATCTGGATCAATATCCTGAACAGGAAAAGCGGCCTTAGCTTTCTCCTGTAAATTGTCGTTATAAACATTTTGATCTTTAGAACATCCTACAAGAATAAAAGTACTAATTACAATTACTGTTGTTGATAATTTTAAGTTAAATCCCATCTTTTTTCGTATTTAAATTAATATCTCCATGAATTATGTCGTAAAATTACACAAATTATTTGTATTTCATTCAAAAAAACATAAAAAATATCATTTATTATTATTATTTTATCAAAAAATAAGCTTAAATTGACAATTATGTGTAGAAACACATAATCAAAATGATTATTTATTACAAATTCCAAATATTTTTATATTATAAAATAAAAATAAATGTTCTTTTAAAGATGCGAATAATAAAAAAATACTATATTTGCAATGTATGAGAATATTATTTCTAATATATCATGGATTCTCTGAGCATAGTGGAATAAGCAAGAAAATCAAATACCAAATCAAAGGACTACGTGATTTGGGGTATAAAGTATTTGTATGTTACTATGATTATGACAAGAGCGGTAACAAAGTAAGGTATATTAATGATGACATCATAAATAATTATGGTAATAACTTTTTATCTGGTATAATGCAAAGGATTGATTTGGGCAAAATAGCTAAATTTGCGATTCAAAACGAAATCGAATTTGTATATGCCAGATCATTTATAAATGCAAATCCTTTTACTATTAGTCTATTCAGAAAATTCAATAATTACGGTATTAAATCAGTAATAGAGATACCAACATACCCTTATGATCATGAATATGATGGTGCTAAAATAAAAGAAAAGTTTGAATTAGTTATTGACAAACTGTTCCGCAAGCAACTGGCTAAACAAGCAGATAGAATTGTTACTTTTACTGACGAAAAAGAAATATTTGGGCAGAAGACATGCTGCATATCAAATGGAATAGACTTTGATGATGTTCCTATTAAGACTAAAAAAAGAAGTAAAAAAAATAGAATAGATTTTATTGGTGTTGCAGAAGTGCATTATTGGCATGGCTTTGATCGTTTTATACATGGCATAGGTGAATACTATAAAAATGGTGGTAATATAGATATATACTTTCACATTGTTGGTGGAATTGCTAAAAGAGAAATGTATGATTCACCTTTTGCAAGAGGATTTAAAAACCTTACAGATGAATATAATATAAACGATAAAATAATATACCACGGTCAGCTATTTGGAGAAGAACTTGATAATATTTTTAATGAATGTGCATTTGCTGTAGGCAGCCTTGCTCGTCATAGATGCGATATTTATAAAATAAAGACTCTTAAGAATAGAGAATATGCAGCACGCGGAATTCCTTTTATTTATTCAGAAATAGATAATGATTTCGAAAATAAACCGTATATTATAAAAGCACCTGCGGATGAAAGTGCTATCGATATAAAAAAAGTAATTGACTTCTATGAACATTTAAGTACTACTCCTGAAGAGATTAGAAGTTCCATTAAAGATTTATCGTGGAAACAGCAAATGAATAAAGTATTAGATATTATATAAGTATTTTCTTGTAAGAATTTATAAGTAAATCAACACAATGATCTATTGAATAGTTTTCTTTAATATAATCAACTAATGCGTATGGTTGATCATCATTTTCCAATGCCTCCATCACAGAAATTCCAATACTATCAACATTATAAGGGTCTACCAGATGAACAAGTCCCTCCTTATAATATTCCTTTGGGCCTCCAATATTTGTAATTACGATATTGCATTTATGCATAGCAGCTTCAAGAGCGACAAGCCCAACCCCCTCATTAAAACTTGGTAATGCAAAAACTTTTGCTTTACTATATAGTTCACTTAACTCATCATCAGAAACAAAACCTTTTATTTCAATGTTTTTAGCATTATCAATAAGACGTTCTAACCTCATCAATGAATCAGAGTTTCCTGTATTTCCAACCAAAACAAGTTTAAAACCATATTTTTTTGCAGCAAGTACAAGATTATGTACATTTTTACGCTTTTGAGTCATTGTTCCTACAAAAAGGCAAAACGGCTCTTTTTTATTATCATTATTGTAATTATCCTCTCTATAAGACAATGGAACTATCGATATTCTATTTTTATTTATACCATATCCTTTATGCAAATAATCAGCTTCATATTCTGTTCGAGCAAAAAAGATCTTTACATCAGATTTTAATTTACGCAATATATAATTTTGAGAAAACAATCTCAATCTTGAACACCCCCAAAAAGTTGCCAAATTATATTTCCACATAGGAGTCGTTGTATCAATAATTGGTGAAAATACAAAATTCTCATTTAATTTACTACCCCAATGTATAAAATCGTAGTTCCATAAACCAAATCCAAATACATGAATAATATCATACGATTCCCAATTATATTCTTTCCAAGGACTAATAAAATCGATTTGATGCCCTTTTTCTTTAAGAGCCTTTGCCCATATTATTGCCTGCATTTTACTACCATCTCCAGTTCCCATAAAACATGCTCCAGGATACATTACATACGCTATTTTCATATAGAATTTATTTTTGTGAGTAAAAATATAAAAAAAAAAATAATTTAGTATGTTTATTCTGAAAAAGTTCGTAAATTGCATGAAAAATTCACGATAAATGAAAAAAAGGATAGTTTATGTAGTTGGAGGTTTACTATCACCAAATGGAATGAGTCAGGTTCTTAGCCAGAAAATTAATTACCTGGCTGAACATACAGACTATGAACTATATATGATATTGACTGAAAAAGCTGGAGTGCCATGGTATTATAATATTTCTCCAAAAGTAAAATATATAAACTTCGATATCAATTTTGATGAATTGGATGCTATGCCATTATTAAAGAAGATATGGAATTATCACAAAAAGCAGAAAAAATACAAAAGGATGTTTACAGATTATCTAATGAATATCCGACCTGACATTACAGTTTCTACATGCAGAAGAGAAATAAATTTCATAAATGATATTAAAGACGGAAGTAAAAAAGTCGGTGAAATACATTTTAACAAAATTTCTTATCGAAAAGCTGATTTTAGGTTTTTACCTATATTTATAAATAAGGCGATTTCATTTATTTGGATTAAATCTTTTATTATACAAATAAAAAAATTAGATAAGTTCATTGTATTAAGCAATGAAGACAGTAAGCAATGGAAAGGCCTTAATAACCTGCTTGTTATAAACAATCCAATAAAACAAATACCAACAGGATATTCATCATGCAAAAACAAGCGAGCAATTGCTGTAGGTAGATATGCACCTGAAAAGGGATTCGACTTACTTATAAAAGCATGGCAAATCGTAGAAAAAAGACATAGCGACTGGTTTTTAAATATTTATGGAAGTGGAAACTATCAAGCATATCAAAAATTAGCTGAAAGAATAAGACTTCAAAATATAAAATGCAACATGCAAGTAAATGATATTTATGAAAAATACACTGAATGTTCTATTTTTATTTTAAGTTCAAAGCATGAAGGTTTTGCTCTAGTTTTAGCAGAAGCTATGTCATGCGGGCTACCAGTTATTTCATTTGACTGTCCATGTGGTCCTAGAGAGATTATCAAAGATGGTATTGATGGTTTATTAGTTGAAAAAGAAAATATTAAAGATTTGGCCGAAAAGATTTGTTACTTGATCGAAGACGAAGATAAACGTATTGAAATGGGATCAAAGGCAAAAGTTTCTGCATTAAGATTCAAAGAGAAAAGTATAATGCAGATATGGATAAAACTTTTTAATGATTTATTAAAATGAAAATAACATACATTATAAACTCTATCGCTATTTTAGCTGGAACTGAACGAATTCTTGTGGATAAGATGAATTATTTATCTAAACATGGTTATGATATTTACATTATTACGTTTGAACAAGGTAATCACGCATTTTCATTTGAACTAGAAAAAAACATTAAACATTATGATTTAAATACTCGTTTCTTTACTTTATATAAATATAACATATTCAAAAGGATATACCTTCATCAGGAAATGAATATAAAATTTAATAAAGAACTAGAGAATGTTATAAACGAGATAAAACCAGACTTATTTGTTTGTACTACATATTCGATTCACAACTTCGAACAAATATTAAAAACAGTAAAGCCACATTGCAAAGTAATGTTAGAGAGCCATGTCAGCCTGCCGTTTTTATTAGAAGACAATATACATGGTAATGACATAATAAAAAAAATAATACGTGCATATGTTAATCACAAGAACATGAAATTTATAAAATGTTTTGATAGAATTGTGGTTTTAACGAAACAAGATAGTCTGTATTGGAGTAAATATTCACAAAACGTATCTATTATAACTAATTCAATAACTAATTATCCCAAAGAATTAAATTGTTTAGTGGATAGTCATAAAATAATATGTGCAGGAAGGCTTGAACCTCAGAAAGGATTCGATCTATTAATCAAAGCATGGGCTATGATACATCAAAATCATAAAGACTGGGATATTGAAATTTATGGTGAAGGATCTTTAAAAGAATTTCTTCATAATGAAATTATAAAATACAACGTAAACAATAGCATTTTTATAAAAGAACCGACACAATACATTTATAAAGAATATATGAATAGTGAGTTTCTTGTATTAAGCTCTAGAGCAGAAGGCTTTGGACTTGTATTAGCAGAGGCTATGTCATGCGGTATACCATGTATTTCCTTCAACTGTCCTTGCGGTCCTGACGAAATAATAACAGATGGTATTGATGGATTACTGGCGAAAAACGGTGACGTTGACGACCTTGCTGAAAAAATAGAATGGATGATTACTCATAACAAAGAACGCAAGGAAATGGGACTTAAAGCCAGAGAATCTGCAAAAAGATACGACAAAGAAAAAATAATGACTCAATGGATAGATTTATTTAATGAACTTACAAATAATACTAATGTATGAAAATCTGTTTTTTTTGTGACTCTATATTTAGTTTCGGTGGGGTTCAACGTGTATTAGCAGTAATAGCAAAAGAACTGGCAAAGAGTAATGATGTGACAATACTTACTCTAGATAATTCTCAATTGGCTAGTAATGACATATACGAGCTTAAAAACCATAATGTTAATATCGTTTTTTTCAGCTTCGTAGAAATTAATAAAATTTCGAACTATATACATAAATCATATAGCTGGGCATACAAAAAAGCCCAACTAAATGGACGTTTTGCCTCTAATATATATGCTAAAAGTTCTTTTCCCAAAAAGCAAAGAAAGGAACTAATCAACAAATTAAATGAAATAAATGCTGATGTCGTAATAGGTGTACATGCTTTTCTATCTATAAAATTGGCTACTATAAGAACGCAGCTAAATGCAAAAAAAGTTATAGGGTGGATGCATAATTCTTATTATGCCTTTTTTGAAAAACAACCGGCATATTTGGATGGTATAAAATGGCACTTTAAATATCAAATGGAAAGGCTTGACGAAATAGTAGTTCTCACAAAAACGGATGCGAATATTTTTAAAGATAGATTAGGTTTGAAGACAAATGTTATATATAATCCCCTGACCATTGTACCTGGAAAAAGATGCGACACAGATGCTAAGAAATTTCTTGCTATTGGACGTATGTCATCAATGCACAAAGGCTTTGATATATTAATTAATGCATTTGCAAAGTTTGCAAAAAGTGATGATAGTTGGACATTAGACATTGTTGGGGATGGGCCTGAAAAAGAGAATCTGCTAGATTTAATAGCTGCAGAAGGGTTACAGGATAGAATAAAGATACGCCCTTTTACAAAGGATATTCAATCATACTATTCAGCAGCAAGCGTATTTATATTAAGTTCACGTTGGGAAGGATTTCCTCTTGTAATAATGGAAGCATTAGCCCATGGATTACCCATAATAGCATCTGATATACCTGTATGCAGAGAATTTCTCAGCGGGAAGGATTTCTGCTATCTATATAAAAATGAAAATATATTTTCTCTTTGTGATAAAATGAAAGAGGTTTCTGTTTTTACAAATTTGAAAGAAAAAAGTATTAGTGCCTTTAATTTTTCTAATACACACAACTCAATTACATCTATAATAAATCAATGGTATTCTATATTGAATAGAGAAAAACATAAATATAGAAAGTAACATAATAATATTTTTGTACTTTAATTATATACCGGATAGGCTAATTAAATAACACTGATTTAATCATACTAATGAATTTTAATAATAATTATATTCATTATCTTGTTAAAAAAATGCGTGAAAAGTGATTTAAATATTATTTTTTTATGATATTTGCATCATGGAACAAATAAAGACATTTAAACAAATGACCGCGCATCTTAAGATGTACAACTCTCGTAAAAGAGTTGCGGTAGTATGTGGCTATGATGCCCATTCTTTTTCTGCTATAAAACGAGCAATAGATGAAGGCTTTGCTGAATTTATTCTTGTAGGTGAAATAACAAAATATCAAAATTATTTTGACTTTGACAATGTCAACCCATATATGACATTTCTAAATGTTCAAAATAGTGAAGAGGCTGCACGAAAGACAGTATCGTTGATTAGGGAAGGTAAAGCAGATATACTAATGAAAGGTATAATAAACACAGATGTACTGTTGCATGCCATTCTTAATAAAGATGAGGGCCTATTACAACCTGGCCATTTAGTAACCCATATGGCAGTTATGCAGATACCAAGTTATAAGAAATTGCTTTTTTTCTCAGATGCAGCTGTTATTCCTAATCCTACATTAGAACAGCGAGTGGCTATTATCAATTACGCGATCAACGCTTGTCATGAATTTGGTATTGTTAAGCCACGCATTGCAATGATCCATTGTACAGAGAAAGTCAGTTCCAAATTCCCGGTTTCTTTAGATTATGCAAAAATTGTAGAACGGTACAAGGCTGGTGAGTTTCAGAATTCTATAATAGACGGTCCTTTAGATGTAAGTGTTGCATGTAATAAGGCAAAGATGGATATTAAAGGAATCAATTCGCCTATTAATGGAGATGCTGACGTTCTCGTTTTCCCTGATATAGAGTCAGGAAATGCTTTTTATAAGGCTGTTACATTGTTTGCAGGCGCAGAAATTGCATGTTTACTAATGGGAACTCAATGCCCTGTTGTTTTGACTTCGAGAAGTGATAGTACGGAGACTAAATACTATAGTCTTTGCATGGCATGTGTTTTATAAAACAAATAAACCTCAATAATTTATAATATGAAAATATTAGCAATAAATCCCGGTTCAACATCCACTAAAATTGGTGTATTTCACGATGAAGAACTTGTGATGCACAGTACTATAAGACACACTCCCGAGAAATTATCACAATTTTCTGACGTAATGGCGCAATTTGATTACCGCCGTAATTTGGTAATCGAGACACTTTCTGAAGAGAATATTCCTTTAGACTTCGACGTTATTGTAGGACGAGGTGGATTATTAAAGCCTATTGAAGGAGGCGTGTATAAAATAAATGACCAGTTGCTTTCTGAAACAAGAAATGCAATGTATCATCATGCCTGCAATCTTGGTTCTTTGATTGCTGCCGATTTAGCATCACGTCTGCCACATTGCCCGGCATTAATGGCTGATCCAGGAGTAGTGGATGAATTAGAAGATATTGCCCGTATCAGTGGTTCTCCTCTTATGCCCAGATTTACAATATGGCATGCGCTAAATCAACGTGCTATTGCACGACGGTTTGCAAAGGAACATCATCAAAAATATGAGGATTTAAATCTAATAGTATGTCATATTGGGGGAGGAATATCACTTGCTGCACACAAAAGGGGGCGTGCGATAGATGCCAATAATGCTCTGACAGGAGAAGGTCCGTTTGCGCCAGAACGCTCTGGCTCTCTTCCTGCATTGCCACTTATGGACCTATGTTTCAGTGGAAAATATACCCATGAACAACTGGTTAAGTATATAACCTCTCAAAGTGGAATGATGGCGCATCTAGGAACAAATGATGTACCTACAGTTTTAAAACGTATTGAAAAAGGCGACAAAAAAGCAAAGCTTGTGCTTGACGCGATGATATACCAAATCGCTAAAGGTGTTGGTGGTTTGGCAACAGTGCTATACGGAAAGGTTGATGCAATTTTATTTACCGGTGGCGTAGCCAATAGTACTTATGTTACCGACCAACTAAAAGAAAGGGTTTCTTTCATAGCTCCAGTGCATATTTATCCAGGAGAAGATGAACTCACTGCTTTGGCAATGAATGCTCTATATGCAATGAGAGGTGAACTTGAAATAAAAGTTTATAGATAATAGACGATTTAAACTTATATTTTGTACTTTTGCACCCAAAACATTGTAATGAGAATAGATATAATTACTGTATTGCCCGAAATGCTTGAAGGATTCATAAACGAATCGATACTTGCGAGGGCTCAGAAAAAAGGGTTAGCGGAAATATATCTGCACAATCTTCGTGACTATACATTGGATAAATGGAAACGTGTTGATGATTATCCATATGGAGGATTTGCTGGAATGGTGATGCAATGTGAACCTATAGATAGAGCTATATCCGCTCTTAAAGCTGAAAGAGACTATGATGAAGTAATTTTTACTTCGCCTGATGGAGAGCAATTTGACCAACATGTTGCTAATGACCTTTCGCTTAAGGGCAATATCATCATATTATGTGGACACTATAAGGGTATTGATCATCGCATAAGAGAGCATCTCATAACTAGAGAGATCAGTATTGGTGACTATGTACTGACAGGTGGTGAGCTAGCTGCAGCTGTTATGGCTGATGCGATTGTCAGACTTGTACCAGGAGTGATAAGTGACGATCAGAGTGCCTTGTCTGACTGTTATCAAGATGACATGCTATCAGCCCCTATATATACAAGACCTGCAGATTATAAAGGGTGGAAAGTCCCGGATATTCTGCTTAGTGGAAATGATGCAAAGATAAAGGACTGGGAAATTGAGCAAAGCTACGAGCGAACAAAAAAGTTAAGACCCGACTTGCTAGATAGAAAAAAAGAATAAAAACAGAACGCATGGAAGATTTTGAAAAAACGCCTAGTTTGAAATTTAATGAGGCTCTTCAAAAAGGGCTTGAAAACATAAAGGATTTTGACGGAAGAGCTAGAAGATCTGAATATTGGTGGTTTATGTTATCCGGAGTAATAGCCATTGTAATAGTATTTACATTGCTTGATATTGTTATGGGGATGGCTGCACTTGGATGCATAGTAGCAGAACTGATTATGTTGGGGTGCCTCAGCGTTACTGTAAGAAGACTACACGATACAGGAAAGAATGGAATACTGGCCTTTTTGAGTTTCACTCTTCAGATTATAGCTCTGATAATCATGCTTTTCAAGACGAATGGTGGTTCTCTCAGTAATACAGATTCTATAAACGAATTAATGGCAAGCAACACTTTTATTGGAATATGTGGGCTCAATTTGATAATAAATATTGTAATTATATTGTTATGTCTGTGCGATAGCAAAAAAGAAGAGAATGATTACGGAGAATCAAACAAGTACATAAAAAAGAGCTAGTCTTTACAGTATTCCATACAGAATTTTTCACCTAACAAGAAGCCTTCTTCGTAGATGGCTTCTAATTTTTTAATATCTTTCTCTATGCGACCCACTTCAACAGGATGTTCGGGACGTATGCATATTATCTGGCCACTCTCTTCTAGTTGATCTATCATATCCAACTGACGATCATAGGCTTCACATCTATGACTCAAAGCTACACGCAGACGTGGATAATTCTTATAGAATATGTATTTTATCTTATGATCTTTTTCTGTTGAACGATAACCTTTGTTACGGGTTAGAACAACTACATTCTTATTATGGCCCTGCTCCATAGCCCGCATTACTGGTATACTGTCTACAATTCCACCATCAAGCATAGGAATGCCGTCTACCATTACAATTTTACTTACATATGGTAGACTACTGCTTGCACGCACTGCATCGAGAAGGCGCTGACGGTCATCTTTCACATTAAGATAACAAGACCTGCCAGTAAGACAATTTGTTGTAACCATCTCGAATGTATCCGGATTATTAAAATAAGTATCAAAATCAAACGGAAGAAGTGTATTGGGAAAATCTTCGTAGAGTAGTTTCTGGTCAAAAATACAGCCTTGAGTAACTAGATGCCGAAGACCAATATAATTATAACGGGCAAGATAATCAATATTAGAAATACGTGCACGACGAGGCTGATGGCTCATATATGATAAACCATTACAGGCTCCAGCAGATACTGCAACAACATAATGAAAGTATAAATTATGCTTCATAAATGCGTCAAGAACTCCACTGGTAAATACACCACGCATGCCACCTCCTTCTAACACTAAACCCGTATTTCTGTCAATTTGCATAAAATCTGTTTAATTTTCCGTGCAAAGATAATAAATTTAGATTTAAAATGTGTAACTTTGCAATTATAAATTTATAGAAAATATCATTATGTTCAGTAAAGAAACCTACGTAAGCCGCCGCGCAGAACTGAAAAAGCTCGTAAAGAGCGGCATCGTTATACTTTTCGGCAACAATGAATCGCCTGTCAATTACCCTTCAAACGGTTATTATCCATTCCGGCAGGATTCTTCTTTTTTATATTACTTCGGCCAGAACAGAGAGGGACTGGTTGGTGTTATTGATGTGGATAATGGTACAGAAACACTTGTTGGTGACGATATAGACATTGAAGATATTGTATGGTTTGGAGCTGTAGACAGTGTTCATGACATGGCTCAGCAGGTTGGTGTAGAAAACTCTGCTCCACTGAAAGAGCTAAAATCTATATGCAATGAGGCCATGAGACAGAAGCGAACAATACACTATCTTCCTCCTTATCGATTTGATAATAAGATTCAAATTTTTGATTTGCTTGGTATTCACCCTAATCAGCAGAAAGAATCTGCATCTCTCAAATTGATTATGGCTGTAGTAAAAATGCGTTCAAGCAAGGAACCTCAAGAAATTGAAGAACTTGAGAGGGCATCTGTAATAGGCTATAATATGCATACTACTGCTATGAGGCTCACTAAACCAGGTGTAACAGAACACTATATAGGAGGACAGGTTGACGGTATTGCCAACTCGTATGGCGCAATGGTAAGTTTTGCTACTATATTCTCTCAACACGGTGAAATAATGCATGGCAACCCTTCTATGGCAAAACTTGAGGCAGGGCGACTGGTGCTATGTGATGCAGGAGCTGAAACAATCAATAATTATTGTTCTGATAATACACGTACTTATCCTGTAAACGGGAAATTTACACAGAGACAACTTGAAATATACAGCATCGTTGAAGCTTGTCATGATTATACATTACAAGTAGCAAAGCCTGGCATAAAATGGTATGATGTACATATGAGTGTATGTAAATTGATGACAGACAAGCTTAAAGAACTAGGCCTAATGAAAGGTGATACTGACGATGCAGTAAAAGCAGGCGCACATGCAATGTTCTTACCACACGGACTTGGACACATGATGGGTATGGATGTACACGACATGGAAGGACTTGGACAAAACTATGTAGGATTTGATAAAGAAATTCAACCTTCTACACAATTTGGAACAAACTGCCTGCGAATGGGAAGAAAACTACAAGAAAATTTTGTTATGACAGATGAACCTGGAATTTATTTTATTCCAGCATTAATTGACAATTGGAAGGCAAGCGGGCATTGCAAAGAGTTTATTAATTTTGATATGCTTGAAACTTATAAAGACTTCGGTGGAATACGTATTGAGGATGATATACTTATAACTAAAGACGGTTGCAGATTTATAGGAAAAGACCGTATACCTTATCACCCTAAAGATGTTGAGAATTTCATGAACAATTAAAACAAATAAGAATTATAAATTAAATTATGAGAAAATTAATGGTATTGGCTCTTATCGCTTTTGTTGCGATAGGTTCTGGAGCTGAAACAAAAAAGGATTCGGTAAACAAGAATAAACCTGTGTTTACCACAATCAAAGAAAACAAAATTACGAGTATTAAAGATCAAAACCGTAGTGGTACTTGCTGGGATTTCTCAACTATAAGCTTCTTTGAAAGCGAAATACTTAAGAAAACTGGAAAAACATACGACTTATGTGAGATGTTTGTAGCTAACAAGGATTACTTAGACCGTGCTACAATGTCAGTACGCATGCATGGTGATGCTTCCTTCTCAGAAGGAGGAAGTTCATATGATGTGCTTTATTGCCTCAAAAAATATGGAATATGTCCTGAAAATGCAATGCCATTGCCTGGCACACTTTACGGAGATACTCTAAGTAACTTTGGAGAATTTTTTAAGGCAATGACTCCTTATGTCAATGCTATAGCAAAAAGTGACTCTAAAAAACTGACTCCAGCATGGAAGAATGGATTACAGGGTATTATTGATGCCTATCTTGGTAAATGTCCTACTTCATTTACTTACGAAGGAAAGACTTACACTCCTAAATCTTTCGAAGCAAGCCTTGGTTTAAATCTTGATGATTATGTAAGCATTACAAGCTATACTCATCATCCTTTCTGGACAGAATTTCCTGTAGAGGTTCAAGACAACTGGAGATGGGCTCCTAGTTACAATGTACCGATGGAGGATCTCACAAAAATTATTGACAACGCTGTAGACAATGGTTACACAGTAGCATGGGGTGGAGACGTTACCGAGGATGGTTTCACTCGCAAAGGTGTAGCTATTGCATATGATACAAATAAAGCTCGTAGTATGGCTGGAACAGATGCTGATAAATGGTTTAAGTTAAGCAAAGAAGAGAAAACTTCAAAGATTGACTCTCTTGGAGTAAATGCACCTGAAATTGTACCTACACAAGCAATGCGTCAGGAGGGATTCGATAATTGGGAAACTACTGACGACCATGGAATGCATATATATGGTATTGCTAAAGACCAGAACGGCAAAGAATATTATATGGTTAAGAACTCATGGGGGAAATATGGCGACTACAAAGGAATATGGTATATGACTAAGAATTTTGTTCTTTATAAGACTATGGATATAATGGTTAACAAGAATGCAATTCCTAAGGATATAAGAAAAAAACTTGGTATCTAAATAATAAATGTCCCAACTTGAAGTAAGTTGGGACATTTTTGTATTTCATTACCAATATGCTCTATATTGAATATGCCTTAATATTCAATATAGAGCATGTTGAATTGGTATTTTTATGAAAGAGAGTCGCTAAATTGTTTTTTATGAAAAAAAGATAAAAAGCATCATATTCTAGTTTTTTATTTGTAACTTTACACGCTAAATGCATGGAATAAAATAAAAAACTATATAAATGAATTTAAAATGGAACTACAAACCACCAACATCAGAACAAAAAGAAGCGGCTAGTGATTTCGGAGAAAAACTTGGAATAAGTCCGATGCTCGCAGACCTTCTGCTGCATCGAGGGGTCGACACAGTTTCGGCAGCCAAACGCTTTTTCCATCCTCAATTAGCTGATCTTTATAATCCATTCCTCATGAAGGATATGGATGTGGCGGTTGACAGACTTAATGATGCTATGGGGCACAAAGAACGCATTATGGTATATGGAGACTATGATGTGGATGGATGTACAGCTGTAGCTCTAGTATACAAGTTTCTGCAGCAATTCTATTCTAATATCGAATATTATATCCCAGACAGATATGATGAGGGATATGGTGTAAGCAAAAAAGGAATAGATTATGCCAAAGAAACAGATGTAAAATTAATTATCATACTTGATTGCGGTATTAAAGCGATCGATGAAATAGCATATGCTAAAAGTGTTGGAATAGATTTTATTATCTGTGACCATCATGTTCCTGATGAGATTATGCCATCAGCTGTTGCTATACTAAACCCGAAAAGGACAGATGATACTTATCCTTTTAAGCATCTCTCTGGGTGCGGTGTTGGATTCAAATTTATGCAAGCATTTGCAAAAAACAATTGTATTGCATTCAGTCATCTTATTCCCCTACTCGACTTTTGTGCAGTAAGTATAGCTTCGGATATTGTACCAGTAATCGATGAAAACAGAATACTAGCATACCATGGCCTAAAGCAACTTAACCAAAATCCTAGTATAGGTCTAAAGGCTATCATTGATATTTGCGGACTTAATGGACGTGAAATTTCAATGGGAGACATTGTCTTTAAAATAGGGCCACGTATAAATGCTTCTGGACGTATGGAAAACGGTAAAGAGAGTGTTGATCTACTCGTTGAGAAAGACCTAAAAATGGCACTTGATGAAGCCAAGCACATAAATGAATATAACGAGCAACGCAAGGATATTGATAAGCAGATGACAGAAGAAGCTAATCAAATCGTAGCAGATGTAGAATCACAAGAACATCACTCAAGTATAGTTCTTTATGATGAAAACTGGAAAAAGGGGGTTATTGGAATAGTTGCGTCTAGATTAACTGAAATATATTTCCGACCAACAGTTGTGCTTACTAGAGATAATGAATTTGTAACAGGGTCAGCCCGTAGTGTAACAGGATTTGATGTTTATGCAGCAATAAAGAGCTGTAGAGATCTACTTATAAATTTTGGAGGACACACATATGCTGCAGGACTTACAATGAAGCTAGATAAAATAGCTGAGTTTAAAAATAGATTCCAACACTATGTTGATGAGCATATAATGCCTGAACAGACTGAAGCAATTCTGAATATTGATGCAATAATTGACTTTAAGGATATTACAAAAAAATTGCAGGCAGACCTTAAGAAGTTTTCACCATATGGGCCTTGCAATACAAAACCTTTATTCTGCACAAATCAAGTTTATGATTATGGAACGAGTAAGGTTGTTGGTCGTGAACAAGAGCATATAAAATTGGAACTTGTAGATAGTCAGTCTAGTAACGTAATGAATGGAATAGCATTTGGACAAAGTGCATCTGCCAGATATATAAAATCAAAAAGAAGTTTTGATATTGTTTATACAATAGAGGAAAATATTTATAAGCGCGGCGAGGCTCAATTGCAAATAGAAGATATACGCCCGTCTGAAGAATAACATGTCGTAATTTAGCTTTTGTGAAATACGAAGAGATTCTTAAAAAATACTGGGGATATAACGGTTTCCGTGGTATCCAGAAAGATATAATTGAGAGTATTGGTGCCGGAAGGGACACTCTTGGACTAATGCCAACTGGTGGAGGAAAGTCTATAACCTTTCAAGTTCCTGCTCTTGCTATGGATGGCGTATGTATTGTCATTACACCACTCATAGCTCTAATGAAAGATCAGGTAATGAACCTGAAAAAAAGGGGTATAAAAGCGGCGGCTATATACTCAGGACTATCACATGAAGAAATAATTACGACTTTGGAGAATTGCATTTTTGGTGGAATAAAAATTCTATACGTTTCACCAGAAAGACTATTTTCGAAACTTTTTCTAGTTAAGCTTAAACATACTAAAGTAAGTTTCATAACTATTGATGAAGCTCATTGTATAAGTCAATGGGGATATGATTTCCGCCCGGCATACTTAAAAATAGCAGATATAAGAGAAATTGTAGGAAACGACGTTCCTGTATTAGCTCTAACTGCAACTGCTACACCAAATGTTGTTAAGGATATTGAAGACAAATTGAATTTTGCTGAAGATAATGTATTCAGAATGAGTTTCGAACGCAAGAATCTTGCTTACATAGTGAGAATTGCGACCGACAAACGTCAGGAAATGATTCATATTCTTAATTGTGTATCTGGAAGTGCAATTGTATATACAAGAAGTAGAAGAAAGACTAAAGAAACAGCACAACTGCTTGTAGACAGTGGTATTAGTGCTACATATTATCACGCAGGCTTGGAGCATTCTATTAAGGACGAGAGACAAAAAGAATGGCAAGATGATAAAGTTAGAGTTATGGTGGCAACTAATGCTTTCGGAATGGGAATTGATAAACCAGACGTAAGGATTGTTATTCATATAGACTGTCCAGATTCGATTGAAGCATATTTTCAGGAGGCAGGAAGAGCTGGGCGAGATGGCAAAAAGTCATACGCTGTTTTGCTATATAACAACAGTGACAAGAAAAAGCTGGATAAACGAATTACAGACACATTCCCGGAAAAAGATTATATTAAAACTGTTTACGACCACTTGGCCTACTATTATCAGATTGGTATAGGCTCTGGGCAAGGGTCTACAATGGAATTCAATATAGATAAGTTCTGCAGAACATTTAAACACTTTCCAACTCTGGTCGACTCATCACTTAAAATACTAGAGAGAGCCGGGTATCTTGAATATGATGATATCGGTGATGACGCAGCTAGAGTAAGGTTTTTGCTTGAACGTAACGAATTGTACCGTCTAAATGATCAAAGTGAAGAAGAAGAGGCTGTGATAACAGCTTTACTACGATGCTATGGAGGACTCTTCAGTGATTATGTATATATAGATGAAGCATTTTTAGCCCAACAGGCCGGTATAAAAAAGCAGAGTTTATATATTATTTTAAAAAATCTTAGTGCCAGACATATTATACATTTTATACCTCAACGTAGAATGCCTACAATATCATATACAATATGGAGGGAAGATTCTGATAAGTTATATATAGGAAATGACGTGTATGAAAAGAGGAAAAATCAATATAGCAAACGTATTTATGCTATGATAGATTATGCCTCAAATGATGATTTGTGCAGAAGTAGACAATTGCTGATGTACTTTGGTGAAAAGAAAACCAGAGATTGTAACCAATGTGATGTGTGTAACGAACACAAAGGCGATAATACATCTGCAGACGCAACAGCACATATAAAAGAAAAAATAATTGATACACTTAAAGACAAGAAACATCATATGATTTCAGAATTGAATGAATTGCATTTACCTGAAGAACAACTTAATGAGAGTATTGCCAATCTAATAAATGAAGAAATTGTAGGATGTGAAGATGGATTTATTTTTATTAAATAAAAAAAGGATGCTAAAATTAATCAACATCCTTTTTATATTTATATATAATAAGAGAAATTAGTCTTGACCATCATTTTCAGGGCGAAGTTTACGCACAGTTACAGCTGTACGCCACATTTCACTTTCGCGCATTGCTTTTAACTCTTCATTAAGTTTCTCACGATAATCTGGTTTTGAGTTACTATCTATAGAAATCTGTGCCTCATTACCAGTCTTAACTGAAAGATAAAGCCACTGCATAACAGGTTTGATTGCATCGCGGAAACGAGGAGCCCAATCAAGAGCACCACGCTGTGCTGTTGTAGAACAGTTTGCATACATCCAATCCATACCCTTCTGAGCAAATAAAGGCATCAAACTCTGTGTCAATTCTTCAACCGTCTCATTGAATGCCTCTGATGGAGAATGTCCATTCTCACGCAGTACTTGATACTGAGCTTCTAGAAGTCCTTCTATTGCACCCATCAAAGAACCACGCTCACCGGTAAGGTCTGATGTAGCCTCACGCTGGAATGTGGTTTTGAACATGTATCCAGCACCAATACCAATACCAAACGCTATTGTACGCTCTGTTGCCTTGCCTGTAGCATCCTGATATACTGCATAAGAACAGTTTAGACCACGACCTTCACAGAACATAGTACGAAGTGATGTACCAGAACCTTTAGGAGCAACCATTATAACATCTATGTCTTTTGGAGGAACGACATTAGTACGGTCGCTCCAATTGATTGCGAATCCATGTGAATAATAAAGGGCTTTTCCAGCTGTAAGATATTGTTTAATTTTAGGCCATACTTGAATTTGCCCTGCATCAGATAGAAGCATACAAACAATTGTACCTTTCTGTGCTGCTTCTTCTACAGAAAACAAAGTTTTACCGGGAACCCATCCGTCTGCTTTTGCTTTATCATATGTTTTACCTTCTCGCTGTCCGACAATCACATTGAAGCCATTATCGCGTAGGTTGCATGCTTGTCCAGGACCCTGAATACCATAACCTAGAACTGCGATTGTTTCATTTTTCAATACTTCACGAGCTTTTTCCAATGAAAATTCTTTGCTGGTGACAACTGTTTCTGTAACGCCACCGAAATCCATTTGTGCCATAATTAATATATTTTTATTTATGCAGCCTATCTCAAAACTGCGGGTTTAAACTTTTTTCTATTATTTATTTTCGAGTTGCAAAGTTACAAATTTATATCGAAACGCCAAAGAAAACTTTCAATCTTTCACAAATTTAACCTTACATCTGCAAGTTTCTACTTCATTTTGGCTTTTTTCTTCCAATTTAGTTATTCTAATACAATATTCTTCTTCACCTATTTTTTCTAAATAAAAGTTTAAGGTGTCACCAAAATGACTTTCAGCAACATATGCTATTTCAAATCGTTTAAGAATAAAATCTTTATATTGCTCAAGAGGAAATAAATCTAATACATGCTCTATATATTTTACGCTATTGATATGACCATTTACATCCACATCATTATAATGTGTTTCTAATGTTCTTATCAATTTTGCATTATCAGACATTTTAACTCTTGAACTTTTCTCTATTGGGCATTCCTTATCTGTATCTATATAATCAAGTATTTTACCATCATGTATTTCCAGAATATTTTGTGGTTGGCGTGTTTGTGTATCAATCATAGCCCAGACACTTTTTCCATATCCATATATTTTACCATCTTCATCTTCTATTTTAAAATTTCTGTTGGTAAAATACCTCATGGCACTTTCTATCCATGTCTCAATAGAGAATTTCCTATATTGGAATGGATATTCAGTCATTTCTATTGCAAGACGTGACAATACCCATGTCTTATGCATAGGATTAAGATATGGCATTCCAAAACCACGATCGTGAGAATGATAATCTGCAGCATTGAGCATATAGTTTCCAAGATGTCCTAGTAATAAATGCTTTGTAAAATCACAATGAAACGGTTCTGCCATAAATTGATAGCAACCTATCTTATTTGTTTCTATCATTGCTCTATAATATTAGTTGTTTCTTAGAGATTCACGCTCAGCAAGAAATTCACTGACATGCTCTTCTGTACTACGAGTTACTGCAATACGTCCCGAACGTGTGTATTGAAGTATACAGTCAAATTTATCAAGTTTGAAGTACATGTTTTGTATATCATCTGTCATACCACTCAACATTACAATACAATAAGTGGGATTTACCTCTATGATACGGGCATCAAATTTACGAATTGTACGTGATATATCAGGATTATCCAATACCTTTTGAGTATAAAGTTTGTACATACCAACTTCACGGATAAAGAGTTTTTCATCAGTATAATAATTAGCTTTCACTACATCGATCTTCTTCTCTATCTGCTTTGTTATTTTATTTATCTGATCTTCATCTTCACTCCAAGCTGTGATGGTATATTTATGTACACCGTCTATACTCGAAGCAGAAACATTAAGACTTTCTATATTAACCTGTCTACGCGTAAAAACAGCTGTTATCTGATTAAGAATTCCGGCTAGATTCTCTGAATAAACCAGTAACGTATATAATTTTTTCTTATTTGATTCCATACTTTTAATTTTGAATAATGTATGTTAATGCAACAATTATATTTTTATTTCAAGAAGCATTTCATCAACAGACTTGCCTGGAGGTGTCATCGGTAATACGTTATCTTCTTCCTTGATTGCACATTCTAATAGATATGGGCCATCAGAACTTAGCATTTTGTCAACGGCCGATTTTAAATTCTTACGATCTATTACCAGACCATATGGTATATGGTAGCCTTCACAGATGCTTTTATACTGGGGATTAAGCATTTTTGTAAATGATTTGCGTTTGCCAAAAAACATATCTTGCCATTGGCGTACATTTCCTAGATAATTGTTGTTTAGAAGTATTATCTTAACAGGAACCTGCTGCTCCATTATTGTACCGAACTCTTGAATACTCATCTGTAATCCACCATCACCACAAAACATACATATAGTTCTGTCTGGAGCTCCAAAAGCAGCTCCGATAGAGGCAGGAAGTCCAAATCCCATTGTTCCCAAACCACCACTAGTAACGATACTCCGATTTTTGTTATATTTGAAATAACGACTACTGAACATCTGATTTTGACCTACATCATTTACTAAGACAGCATTTCCTTGTGTAGCTTCTGCTACAACATTTGTAACCTCTCCCATAAGCAGAGGCCCTTCTGTCGGATGAATAGCTGGTTGAATGACTTTCTCATTTTCCTCGTCAAATAACGGTTTAAAACTATCGCGCCATTTTCTGTGTTCGTTTTTCTTAAGCAAATTTGTTATTGCGGGAAGAGAAACCTTACAGTCTGCAATAACAGCTACATCTGTTTTTATGTTTTTATCTATTTCTGATTTATCTATATCTAGATGTATTATTTTTGCCTGTTTTGCATAAGTCTTTGGATGTCCTGTTACACGATCACTAAATCGCATGCCTATGGCTATCAAGACATCACATTCTTGTTCCTTAACATTTGGAGCATAATTACCATGCATTCCAAGCATGCCTGTATCAAGAGGATGCCCTGTGGGCAATGCAGAAAGTCCAAGCAATGTACGTGCTGCTGGAATATCTGCTTTTTCAAGAAATTCCAATAATTCTTTCTGAGCACCTCCGAGTTCTACACCCTGCCCTACTAACGCTAATGGTTTCTTTGCACCATTGATAATATGGGCTGCCTTAGCTACAGCTATATCATCCAATTTGGGATATGGTACATAACTACGAACAAAATCAACATGTTTGGGTTCATATTCAGTAGTTGTAACTTGTGCATTTTTGGGGAAATCAAGTACTACAGGACCCGGGCGACCAGAGCGTGCAATATAAAAAGCACGACTAACAGCCCATGCTACATCCTCTGCACGACGTATTTGATAACTCCATTTGCTTATAGGCTGAGCTAAACCTACTAGGTCAACCTCTTGGAAAGCATCATTTCCCAATGCAGCAACACCGACTTGCCCGGCAATTACAACAATTGGGGTACTATCCATCATAGCATCTGCAACTCCTGTTAAAGTATTAGTAGCCCCTGGACCACTTGTTACTATGCATACGCCAACTTCACCACTCACTCGTGCGAATCCTTCTGCTGCATGAGCTGCACACTGCTCATGGCGGACCAATATATGATTAAAACTTTTATTTTCACCCCTTGTGTATCCATAGAGTGCATCAAAAACTGGCATAATAGAGCCACCCGGATAACCGAATATTGTCTTTACACCTTCAGTCTTTAATGACCTCATAAGAGCTTCTGCTCCTGTAATTACTTCATTACTCATTATTATTAAATTAAGAATTAATAATTCTTCAATTTCTTAATTGTCAAATTATAACTAATCAATTATTCGCACGCCACCCTTATCAGCGGAACTTACAGTATTGGCATATGCTCTTAATGCTTTGCTTACCACACGAGTTCTTGTAACAGGCTGTTGCTTACGAGCTGCCAGTTCCTCATCTGAAAGTTTTACGTTTATTGAACGGTTGGGTATGTCTATCTCTATGATATCACCATCTTTTATTTTACCGATATTACCACCTGCAGCAGCCTCGGGTGATATATGTCCTATACTAAGTCCACTTGTTCCACCAGAAAAACGTCCGTCTGTTATTAACGCACATTCTTTGCCCATATGCTTACTCTTTATATAAGATGTTGGGTAAAGCATTTCTTGCATACCAGGACCACCCTTAGGACCTTCATGTGTAATTACGACACAATCACCTTTATGTACTTTACCGTCAAGAATACCATCGCATGCTTTTTCTTGAGAATCAAAAACGACTGCCGGACCACTAAACGTCCAAAGTGAAGGATCTACACCTGCTGTTTTTACGACACATCCATCTTGCGCTATATTACCAAACAACACAGCTAATCCGCCATCTTTGGTATACGCATTTTCAAGATCTCTTATACATCCATTTTTGCGGTCTATATCAAGAGTTCCCCATTGAGAATCTTGACTGCCCATGACTGTGGAAAATTTATGCCCTGGTGCACTCTGATAAATTCTATTAGCATCTACATCAATATTACTAACTGTAATATCATATTTTTTTAATTGTTCGCCTAATGTTTTACCATCTACACGATTCACACTACCATCAATTAAACCGCCTTTATCTAATTCATTTAGAATACCAAAAATGCCACCAGCACGATTACATTCTTGAACAGAATATTTCTGAGTATTTGGTGCAAGCTTACAAAGACAAGGTACTTTACGACTAAGTTTGTCAATATCACTCATTTTAAAATTTACCTCACCTTCTTGAGCCACTGCCAATAAATGTAGTATCGTATTTGTACTCCCTCCCATTGCTATATCAAGAGACATAGCATTTAGGAAAGCTTCGCGTGTCACAATATTACGTGGAAGAACACTATCATCACCATCTCTATAATATTTAAACGCATTATCAACTATCTGATGAGCTGCATCTTTAAAAAGTTTAATTCTATTTTTATGGGTAGCTAGAATTGTACCATTGCCAGGAAGAGCCATTCCGATAGCTTCGGTCAATGAATTCATTGAATTGGCTGTAAACATACCAGAACAACATCCGCACCCTGGACAAGAACATGATTCTATCTTTTTCATATCTTCATCACTTACACTTTCATCAGCACCTTTTACCATTGCAGTTATAAGATCGGCATTCTCACCATTCCATCTACCGGCTTCCATTGGGCCACCTGAGCAAAATATTGTCGGAATATTAAGACGCATAGTGGCCATAAGCATACCAGGAGTAATCTTATCACAATTAGATATGCATATCATTGCATCTGCTTTATGCGCATTAACCATATATTCTACTGAATCTGCAATAATATCACGACTTGGTAAAGAATAAAGCATACCGTCATGCCCCATAGCAATACCGTCATCGATAGCTATAGTATTGAATTCGGCTGCATAACAACCCATTGATTCAATTTCCTTTTTTACGATTTGCCCTATCTCATGTAGATGTGTATGTCCTGGCACGAACTGAGTGAAAGAATTTACAATAGCAATAATAGGCTTACCAAATTGCTCTTGTTTCATACCAGTGGCTACCCATAGAGCTCTTGCTCCTGCCATCTTTCTACCTTCTGTGCAAACAGCACTTCTCAACTGATGTTTCATCTTTATAATATTTACTTTCTTCAGAGAAGAATATTGCTAAATTTCAAAATTAAATGCAAAGTTAATCTGTTTTTCTGTAAAATCCAACGATTTTTCTGTAAAAGTTACGATATATTTAAGAACCGTAAGAAAAAACACCGCAAAAATAATAAATTAAAACAAATATTGCACTATTCGGTTTAAATTGTGCAATAAAAAACCTCCACACTATAAACTCTAGCATGGAGGCAATGACTGATTTATATAAATCGTTTAGTTCTAAAGTAATTAATTTATTGTATCTAGTCTATGTGAAATTTCAAATCAACACCAAACTGAACAGGATTACCCTGTTGAGCAAAAGTTCTTTTGGTTCCATCTACACTACTCTGAACCGCGAATGTATTATATTTAGTATCTGTTATATTTTTGCCCCAAAGACTTACAGTTAAAGTCTTCCCAAAATTGGCATCCAGATGGGCTCCAACTGCTGCATAAAATTTTTGGCTTGATGTATTGCTTTCATCCCAATAGGTTTTACCGTTACCGTAAACATTAGCTCCAACAACTATTGATGTTAATGTATTACAACTTGTATCAAATCTATAATCTGCAGCTGCAGAGAATGAATGCTGAGGTATGTAAGGTACATATTTATTTTTATATGACACTTCTGTATTTTTCCCATTAACTTTTACACTATCGGTATAGTCTTTGAAAACAGCCCGGGTATAACTATAGGTGGCACTCCAATTGAGGTGATTATTAAATGCACGTCCACGTACTGAAGCCTCAACGCCACAACTACTACTTTTGCCAGCATTAACCATCATTCTACCGAATCCGTAATTTCCAGCCATTACAGATAATTGCTGATTACGTATTTGCATATAATATGTTGATAAATCAGCCTGCACTTTATTCTCAAATAAATTAAGATGTGTCCCCAACTCATAATTCCAACTAGTTTCGGGCTTATAACTTATAGTCTTATTTACACGTTCATAATCAGCATCTGAATGAGGTACATCATAACTACCACGCATTACATTTTGACTATTAGAATTCAATTCTGTCTGAAGAATATCTGAGAACATCTGAATATTATATCCACCTGCTCTAAATCCTTTACTTAATGTTGCATACACATTGCTACCGTTATCAGATATACGATAATTAAATCCAATTTTAGGCAAAAGTTGATTAAAACTATCATGAGTTTTATTGTCAAGGTGAGATATCAAATTATACGTAGCCTGTTTACCCATAACATTGGCAGTCATAGACATTATGGCTTGTGAATCGTAATGCACATTTACATGACTATAATCATAACGCAAACCTAATGTTGCAGTAAGACGATCGGTTATATCAATATTAGACTCATGATAAAATCCTAAATTAAATTGTGGGGTGTGAAATATTTCAGGAACATTTATAGACACATCCATTGATACACCTCCTAATTTTTGAATCATGGCTAAAGCTGCCTGCTGAGAAAATCCTTGTTGCATAAAAGATTCAACCATAGCATTTTGCATTGCTGTTTGTATACCTGTTGCTATAGGTTTTGTAATGCCATCTCCAAAATAGACAGGGGCATATGTTTTCAGCCACTGATAAGATCCAAAGACCCCAAATGTCCAATGCCAACGACTTGTATTATTACTTTTCAATGTAAACTCTTGTGTACATGCATTTTGTAACTGTCGCTGACCAATATGCATATAATCAATTGGTAAATAGTCAATATCCATAAGCATGTTATCCTTAAGATATTGCCAACTGCTATTAGAATAGAAATCAAATCCATTCCCTTTTACATTGATATTCAATCCTAAATTTAAAATATTTCTTTTATAGTTTCCTTGATAATCCGTATTAGGAGAAGATGTTATATTAGTGGTTGGATCATATTCTCCATATGGAAATCCATTTTGTCTTACAAACTGATAGTCAGCTATGAAATCGACAAGAACTTTTCTCATCGGTTTAAACATAAGTCTTAATTTTCCACCTGCTTCATTATATTTATCCGCCTTTTCGCCATTAAATGTATTTGTAAAGAAACCATTCTGACCATTATAGAAACCAGCAAGAGAAAAAGCGAACCAATCATTCACCTTGTTGTAATGAGCGAATTCTGTATTACGATAGAAATGTGTAGCAACCCCAAGATTAATATCTGTTCCTTGATAATCAAACGGATTCTTAGTATACATTCTTATAAGGCCGCCTTCTGTATTTTGCCCGTATAAAGTCCCTTGAGGTCCTCTCAACACATCGACTCGGTCTAACTGATAGGTATGAAAATTATATGAATTTTTGCTTACCAATGGAATACCATCTACATACATACCGATTGCAGGGTTATTAATTCTCGAACCAATACCTCTTATATACATAGATGATGTTATACGCGAACCATAATGCGGCATAACAAACGACGGTACATAATAGGAAAGGTCAGTAAGATCATTAATCTTTAATGCCGATAACTCATAATTTGTAAAAACGCTTGAACTTAATGACTGTCTACGTAATTTGTAATTTTCTTTAGGCTGAGCCACAACAACAACTTCATCTAAATCAAATACGCGTGATGTGTCTGGCAACAGTATTCTATTTAGTTTGTCTTCAAATGAACTAGCGCTAGCTGCAATTGGTAATGCCATTATTGCAAAGGCTACTAAAATCTTTTTATCCATATATAACTAATGTATTAAAATCGGTTGCAAAGGTACTTATTTTTGATAAAAGCTGCAATCCTCATTTATTATGATTTTAACAAAAATAATAATCATCTTTTGTATATTCAAAATAATTTTGTAACTTCGCACCCACTAATACATAACAAAACGTAAGCAATAAGATATAAAATAATAAAAATTAAAAGATAAATCATGAGTAAACCTAAAAAATTCATTCTGACAGAAGATCAGATTCCAACGCAATGGTATAATATTCAGGCAGATATGGTTAATAAGCCTCTGCCTCCACTTAATCCTGCAACAAAGAAGCCACTAAAAGCTGAAGATTTATTCCCAATTTTCAATGAGGAATGTAGTAGGCAAGAATTAGATATGGAACATGCATGGATAGATATTCCGGAAGAAGTAAGAGAAAGATATACTTACTATCGTTCAACACCTTTAGTTCGTGCTTATGCTTTGGAAGAAGCTCTTGATACGCCGGCACATATATACTTTAAAAATGAAAGTACAAATCCATTAGGTAGCCATAAGGTAAACTCTGCTATAGCACAATGCTATTACTGTAAAAAGGAAGGGGTTACAAATGTTACTACTGAAACAGGAGCCGGCCAATGGGGTGCAGCTCTTTCATATGCAGCTAAAACATTTGGACTGGAAGCTGCTGTTTATCAGGTAAAAATAAGTCTCCAGCAAAAGCCATACCGCGGTATTATAATGCGAACATTTGGTGCACAGGTTACAGGTTCTCCTTCAATGTCCACTCGTGCCGGTAAAGATATTCTAACAAAAGATCCTAATTATTCAGGGTCTTTGGGGACTGCAATTTCAGAAGCTATAGAACTGGCAACGACAACTCCAAACTGCAAATATACATTAGGTTCTGTATTAAGTCACGTAACACTGCATCAAACAATTATAGGACTTGAAGCAGAAAAGCAAATGGAAATGGCTGGAGAATACCCAGATATGATTATAGCATGTTTCGGTGGTGGCTCTAACTTTGGTGGAATTTCATTTCCTTTTATGCGGCATAACATATTAGATGGTAAGACAACTGAATTTATTGCTGCAGAACCGGAAAGTTGTCCTAAGCTTACAAGAGGAAAATTTGAATATGATTTTGGCGATGAAGCAGGCTACACTCCATTGTTGCCGATGTTCACACTTGGACATGATTTTCACCCTGCGAATATTCATGCTGGAGGACTCCGCTATCATGGAGCAGGAACAATTGTTTCACAACTAATCAAAGACAACATGATGCACGGAGTAGATATTCCCCAATTAGAATCATTTCAAGCTGGAACTTTATTTGCCCGTACTGAAGGAATTATTCCTGCACCTGAAAGCTGTCATGCTATAGCTGCAACAATACGTGAGGCAAATAAATGTAAGGAAAACGGTCAGAAAAAAACAATACTATTCAATCTATCAGGTCACGGACTACTTGATATGACTTCATATGATTCGTATATAAATGGAGATTTACGTAACTATTCTATTTCTGATAGTGAGATACGTGAAAACCTTAAAGAGGTTGATGCCATAAATATGTAAATAGCAATATATAATAAAAAAGCATTCAGTATGTACTGGATGCTTTTTTGACTATTTTATAAATTTCGTTCCATTATTTCTAAACACATACGACTATTATGATAAGGACATTTCCAGAAACCTGCTTTATCATCTTCAAAATTAGTTGTACCATCAGGATAAATACCCCAATGCCATTCTCCATTTTTCCAATCAATAAGATTTTTCTGAATAAAAGCCCAGCAACGTACAGCCTTACCTAAGGCATCTTCATCACCAAAATGTTCAAATAGATTAACATGACCTATTACATTTTCACATTGTACCCACCAATGACGTTCTTCGTCTATTTTACCTGTATCTGTCCATTTCTCATAAACCATAGCTCCATCCTTACGGAGACCTTCATCAGCAGCATCAGCAATTTTACGTATAAGAGGTTCTATATAAGCTAATAACTTTTTGTCATCAAGGACTAAGGCTGCTTCATGAAGTAGCCAACTTGCTTCTATATCATGACCGAAACTCTGTATATTACGTTTACCATTCCACTTCTCATCAAAGAAAAGATCTAAATGAAAAGTTTTGTGATTTAAAATGTTTTTACAAAAGATTTCTAATAAGTTTCGTATTTGCTTTTCTAATTTGGGACTTTTCCAAACACGATATAAATTTGTATAGGGTTCTATTATGTGTAAGTGAGTATTCATTGTCTTTGACTGATTTTCATCTTTATCACTAAGACGCATGTCATCTAAATTATCCCATTCACATGAAAGAGCTTCTATATAACCATTATTTACATTATCAAAAGCATGACTTTCTATATCTTGATATAGATGTTTAGCTATATCAAGTGCTTCTCGATCACCTGTAGCACGGACGTATTCAGACATACCGTATATAACAAAACCAATAGCATATATCTGTTTTTTTGTATCAATTGGATTTCCTTTATAATCAAGACTCCAATATACGCCACCATTTTTTTTATCATAGAAATAATCTATTAAGTATCTCTTTGCCCTAAATGCGGCATTAAGATATTCCTTATTCCCTAAGACTCGATAAGCGGCAGAAAAGGACCACAATATACGAGCATTAAGAATGGCCCCTTTTTCTGCGGTAGGTACAACATTGTCGTGCCCGTCAACTCGCCCGTAGTATCCGCCATTTTCATTGTCTGTCATTTTATCTATCCAAAAGCGTAAGATATTATCCTCAAGAACTTCTTGCATAGACCTTTTAAATTCTTCCATTATAATTCTTTTATGATTTGACTAATCTATAATATCTATTCTGTATATTTTGATTTTTCTCGTTTACGTTCTAATTCTTTTGTTATACTATTCATTCTCTTTTCAGAAAGAGGGTAAAATGCAATAAAAACCAAACTAAGAACCGTACCTATTGCCGGTAATATACTCAGAAACATTTTTATTCCATTTATAGTTTGTGGATTCTGTATACCATTTGCTACAAAACCAAATGCAGCCAACATCCATCCAGTAAGAGCCGTACCTATTGCCCAACCTAATTTCTGACTCATTGATGATGATGAAAAGATTAGCCCAGTAGCCCTATTACCTGTTTTTAACTCACTGTAATCGGCGCAATCAGCATACATGCTCCATAATAAAGGAAAAATACTACCGGCACAAATACTTATAAAAACCTGGAAGATAAAAATGAGTGTTAGCTGATCTTTATTAAAGAAATAGAACACAATACTTAAAACAGATGCTATAGCCATAGCCGCCATAAATGTGTTACGCTTACCAATCACATTGCTTATTGGTGCAGCAATTACAACACCAACAATATTTGCGGCTTGCCCTACAGCTAAATATAGACCACTTAACACAAATGGTATACCTATAAATTTAATATTCCCAAATGCGGTTTCATCAATAAAATACTTAAAATAATAAACGGTTGCGCCATCCCTTACAGAATTAAAAACGAGTGAGGCTACTCCTGCACCAAGAAGTATCCACCATGGAGAATTATGAAAAAGATCTTTTATGTCTGTTTTTAAAGGCGTTTTAGATTCCGTTACAGGTCTTACTCTTTCACGAGTAAGTAAAAAACATCCTCCAAACAGTGCAGAACATAATAATCCTATTACAACAACAGCCATAAACCAACCAAATTGAGGGGCAGTCATCCATCCACAAATATACGCTGACGGTTGACTCCCACCAAATAAGTTTACCAAAGGCATAAAAAGTAACAAAGCTATAAAACTACCTATATATGCGAACATCATTCTATAGGTTGCCAATGTATTGCGATCTGTAGGGTTAGAACTCATAACACCTAGCATTGAAGCATATGGAACATTTATTGCACTATATACCATCATCATAAGGGTATATGTAATAAAAGCATAAATAATCTTACCTGTATTTCCAAAAGGAGGAGTCAAAAATGTTAGAATTCCGATTGCAGCAAAAGGCAATGCAAGGTAAAGTAAATAAGGGCGGAATTTTCCCCAACGGGTTTCCGTTCTGTCTGCTATAACTCCAACAACAGGATCAAAGAAAGAATCCCAAATTCGTGTAATAGCAAACATCGTACCAACTACAGCTGCAGACATACCAAATATATCAGTATAGAATATCATCAGATAAGCTCCAAATATTTTCCAGAACATACTTGATGACATATCGCCAAAACCATACCCTATTTTTTCGCTTAATTTCAACATTTAATTATATCATATATTAAGTTCTTATTTCTATTTCATAATACTTTTATTCTTTGCAATAAGCCTCTTTATATTTTCAACAGACTTACCGGTATAGAACTGATCCTCTGGTGTATTAAAGCAATAATCCACTAATTTATCTATAGTAGACGTAGCTACATGCATACGTGTATCTGATGATGCATAATATATAAAGACTGTTCCATCCTCGTCTGCAATCCATCCATTTGCAAAAACGACATTCATGACATCACCTATATACTCATCTCCATGAGGTACAAGAAAAGCACCGCCTGGCTGAGCTATAACACGCGTAGGATCATCAATGGCTGTCATGTACATATAAAGAACATAACGCAAGCCAGAAGCACAACCTCTTACACCATGAGCAAGATGTAGCCATCCCTTAGCTGTTTTTATTGGATGTGGTCCTTCTCCATTTTTTACTTCCATTATAGTATGATAATGACGACTGTTTATAATTGTTTCTTCTTTTATTTCTGCATTAGTAATATCATCTACAAGCGCCCAGCCAATACCTCCTCCAGAACCAGCATCAATAAACCCATCTTGAGGACGAGTATAAAAAGCATATTTATTATTAACAAATTCTGGATGAAGGACTACATTACGTTGTTGGTTTTTTGTTTTAATATCAGGTAATCTATCCCAATGGATAAGATCTTTAGTTCTAGCGATAGCTGCTGTTGCTGTTGCTGCAGATAAATCGACTGGCTTGCTATCATCATGCCTTTCGGCACAAAAGATTCCATATATCCACCCATCTTCATGTCTAGTAAGACGCATATCATAAATATTTGTCGCTGATATGACGTCCTCTGGCATGGTTATAGGTTCATCCCAAAATCTAAAATTATCTATACCATTAGGACTTTCCGCAATAGCAAAGAAAGATTTACGATCAGCCCCTTCTACCCTTACTACCAATACGTATTTTCCATTCCATTTTATTGCTCCAGAATTAAGTGTTGCATTAATCATTATGCGCTGCATGAGATATGGATTATCTTTTTCATTAAAATCATAGCGCCATGTTAATGGCGTATGCTCACATGTCAATACAGGGTATTTATATCTTGTGTAAATGCCATTCCCCAAATCGTCAGGTTTGTTTTTCCTAGATAAGAGTGCTTCGTGACGAGTTTTTAATGTTTCTACCTTTTTAAAGAAATCTATCATAGTCCTTATTTTATTTTATGTCATTAATAAATAGAGTATTATATGCTTTGTAGAATTCGACGAAATCTTTAGCACAACTTTTTTCAGGAGCAGGTCCGAAATTTTCTTCAGGTTGATCCCATGCATTACGCCATAAAAGCATATATGATATAGGATATTTATCTATCACAGGTTTTAATATTTTTGTAAACCATGTAGAATCAGGCGTATTCCTGTATCCGGTTTCTGCAATGCATATTAACTTATTATGCTGTTTGCCTATTTTTGTTATAATATTGAGTTCATTATTAAGATCCTTTACATAAAGTTCTCCCGTTTTATCAAACTGATAAATGTCTACACCTATAATATCTACGTACTCATCTCCTGGATAATATTTTAAGAATTTTTCTTCATTGTCATCACTTTCAGAATTTGGAGAGAAACAATATAAAAGATTTTTTACACCTCTGCTCTTCATATAATCAATTGTCATTCGATATAAACTTATATAGTCATCCTTAGTACATGATTTTGCTCCCCACCAAAACCATGATCCAGACATTTCATGCCAGGGACGGAATATTACTGGAATTTTTCTTCCATCTGGAGTCCTAAGCGATTTGATAAATTGTGCTACAGTATTAAGCCATATTTCAAATTTAGAATGCTGTGCACCGCCATATAATACTGCTTTTACTGCATTCCCTGTATTATCCCATGCCGTCTTACCTGTAACAGGATTATGAGGATGCCAACTTATTGTTACAACCCCACCTCTCATATACTGATTTATTATTTCTTGGCGTATACGCTCAAATGGAACGCCATCAAGATTTTTGTCTGAACCAAGTTCTATCATCCCTAGATCAAATCCCATAAGAGCTGGATATTCTCCACAAACCAACTTTACATCGCTTTTACCATAATCCCATTTCCATTTAGTTCCATATACAGGGTCATCCTGATGCCCTATAAGGTATCCATGCTTCTGCCATTTAGCTAAATCCTTTTCTAGTTTCTGAACCCTTTTATCTTTCCAAAAATCAATATTCTTAGTCGCAGAATATCCTTGCATTACAAAAAATGCCATTGCAAAAGCCGTCAATAAAAAATATTTCATAATCTATTACATTTGGATTTATTATTCGTCTACTGTAAATTTTGCTTTAATTTCGTCTGAATTTCTACTGCTACCACCTATCATAACTTCAAAATCACCTGGCTCAACGCAATAATGCATATCTTTGTCATAAAATGCCAATTTATCTGGTGTTATAGTAAATTCAACAGTTTTACTTTCACCTGCTTTTATAAATACACGTTTAAAATCTTTAAGTTCTTTGACTGGACGCTCTACTGACGCAACTATATCATGGATATAAAGTTGGACTATTTCAAATCCATCTCGGTTACCCATATTCGTTATTTTGATGCTAGCTTTAACATGACCATTTCTTAATATATTAGTTTTATCTAAAATAAGGTTACTATACTTATATGTAGTATATGATAGTCCGAAACCAAAGGGATATAAAGGTTCTGAAGTTCCACATACAACAGGATGAAAAAATGCTGATGGCTTATGATTGTATATCGATTGTATTTGACCGACAGACCGTGGCATTGTCATAGCAAGTTTTGCAGATGGATTAACCTTACCATACAAGATTTCAGCAATTGCTTGACCACCAAACTGTCCAGGTTCCCATGCATTTACTATTGCATCAAGATGTTCAGCTGCCCATGTAACACTTAATGGATGTCCACTTATAATTACCAGTATTGTCGGCTTTCCAGATTCATATATTCTCTTTATAAGATCGTTCTGCAACCCTACTAAGTCTAAATTATCGCGATCCGTATCTTCACCACTAGTACGTTCTGTCCAACGGAAGCGCATCATATATTCTCCGCAACATACAATATTGAGATCGCAATCTTTTGCTTTAGCTACAGCCTCATCAACTTTATTTTGATCCATATTTCGTGGATCCCACCCCTGATCAACAAATTCAAACGTTGTATTAGGTTCTACTTTCTGTAAACCCTTTAATACTGTATACACTTTATCTTCAGGTTGAAGTTCACTCCAATCCCCCATTATATTCTGATCATTGGCATTAATACCTGTAACAAGGACTTTCTTATATTTAGAAGAATCTAAAGGTAATAATCCATTATAATTTTTTAAAAGGACAATAGAATTTCGTGTAGCCTCTAATGCTGTCTGTTTATGTTCAAGACTATTAATAACTTTATTTCTAGTCCTTATATCACCATAAGGATGTTCAAATAATCCAAGACGAAACTTTATATTAAGAATCCGTTTCACAGATTCATCTATACGACTCTCTTTAATTTTGCCTTCACGTACAAGAGCACAAACATCTTCTTGCCATTCTAGACCATGCATATGCATATCCATCCCAGCCATAATACTTTGATAAAAAGCATCTTTATTATCATGAGCTGTATGATGTTGGTCAACACAATGTTCTATATCCATCCAATCACTTACTATGAAACCTTTATATCCCCACTCTTTACGTAACAAGTCTTGCATCAGCCATTTATTAGTATGGCAAGGAATACCATTAAGTTCATTATGAGCAGTCATCAACGACATTGCACCTGCTTTAACTCCTGCTATATATGGAGGAAAATAGATTTCTCTTAATGTACGCTCTGATAAGTCTGCAGGAGCGCCATTTGTTCCGTTTACAGGAGTTCCTCCACAAAAATGTTTTATACATGCTAATACATCCTGATCAGTATTCAAATTCCGTTGATAACCTTTTACAGTAGCTATACCCATTTGAGTTACTAAATAGGTGTCTTCACCATAAGTTTCTCCACAACGCCCCCATCTGGGATCACGCGCTACTTCTATATTAGGGTTAAATGTCCAGTGCATATTCATCGCACGCATCTCCAAAGCTGTCTGGCGGGCTATTTTATAAGCCATATCTATATCAAAAGAACTTGCTAGTCCTATATTGGTCGGATATACTGTATTATTCTGACATTTAGCATTACCATGAATTGCATCAATTCCTATTATCAAAGGTATTTTCAATCTACTTCTCATATTTAACCGCTGAAGTTCATTAGCTTCTTCTAAAGTCAATACATGTAGAAATGAACCAATTAAACCTTTTTTTGTCCAATTTTCTACATCCTTCTCTGTAATACCCGGATAAAAAGCACTTGCAGTATTTGTTGCCAAGTCTGCTGCAGACATTGTTTTACTATTTTCACGTATATGTTCCAAGCCTACAAACTGATTCATCTGACCTACTTTTTCTTCTAAGGTCATACGATTTAATAAATCATTAACTCTTTGCTCAATTGGAGCTTTTGGATTTTTATATATAGGCGTTTTTGCACTAACCGTTAATGTCATTGTTGCTGCAGTTATTAATGTTAATAAATTGTTCATATTATTAGATTAATTATTAATTCCCATCTGTTTTAATAACCAATTTTCCCATTCATCCCATTGTTCTTGATACCAATAATGTCCTGTTTCTGGATAAACGTGTAGTTCTTTTTTGCCACCTGTTATATTATAAGTGCCATATGCAGAGGTAGGAGGTACTACTTCATCATTATATCCAAATGAGAACCATCCCGTAGCGGTAATTCTACGCGCAAAATTTACGCCATCATAATATCGAGATGTTTCTACCATTTTTTGATCTATACTTTTATTATTATAAAAATAATGTGGCCATCCACATGCTATTCCTTTAAGTGATGCAGTATGATCACAAAGTGCAGCATGTACAGCACCATAAAAAGTAACTCTCTTGTCCAAAGCTGCGCATACAAGAGAAAGCATTCCACCTTGGCTACTTCCTGTGACGCCAACATGTTTGCCATCCCATTCTGGCATTGATGCAATATAATCTATTGCTCGCAAAGCTCCAATAAAGACACGCTTATAATATGCTTTATCACGATTATCCATATTATAATCCCAATAACAAAACAAAGCACCATTAGCCAACTTATCATAATAGTTCTGATTCATTGTTACAGGTATTCCATGTATACCTATTTCAAGCGTTATTGCTCCTTTAGAAGCGGTCCAAATATCTCCTTCGTAAGGCCTTACTCCGGCTCCAGGAACTCTAAGTAGCGCAGGATATTTTCCAGGCTTTACAGGTACACATAGTATACCATACGTACGACTACCTAATCGTACATTTTGAAAACTTACTTGGTATACATTGACGTCATTTGTGCAACGCTCTGGTAACAATTTTTTTGTTGGTTCAAGGTCTATTTTTCTTGCCTCATTTAAAGATTTATTCCAAAATTCATCAAAATCATTTGGGCACTCTGTTGTTGGTTTAATCATTTCAGGAGAAAATGATGCTGTACATAATCCAGTATAATCTTTCCCGCCGATATGTGCTATAACCTTTATTCGGTAAAAACCAGAGACTTTCATCTTGCCGCTCCATTTCATTATACCATTTTGTAAGAAAACGCCTTTTTTAATGACATTAGGATACATAACTGGACCTGCCTCATAATCTATATTAACACTATCTAGTAACGTACCTGATTTTAATATATTTACTGTAAATGATGCTGTTTCACCAACTTTATAATTCCAATCTTTATGATCTGGCGTTATGGTTACGCGTATATTATAGCCTCTTATCTGTGAAGATATAGGTTGAATTGTCATCAATGTAAACAATAGTATTAATATTTTTCTCATCATCTATAATTTAAGAAATTAGCATACTAAACAATTATTAGGTACATCATTAGGATTGCTTAATCAATCTATACGAGACCACATCATGAGTATGTATTATTATGGTTCGTTCAACATTATTTTCCGTTGAAGTTTTTCCATCTGATTTATGGGTCCATAAATTATATAAGTTATATTTTGTCTTATCAAAATCTGTGCTCCTATCAGATACTTGAGTATCCTTAAAGTTGAAATTTTGCCAATTAATTCCATAAGCTATATCCTTTTTTGTTGTGTTTAGTATAGTCATTGCCCAATCACCATTATAAAGAGGCTTAAACCATATCTGCAAACCTTTAATATTTGAATGATGATATCCTTGCACACAGAGTGAATCTTGATCAACTGCAATCATTTCCTTATTCAGAAGAATCGCTTTTGTTTCATTACTCATAGAGCGTATATCATTTCCTATAATAAGAGGAGAAGCCATCATACACCACATTGTGAAATGGGCACGATCTTCACTATTTGTCATACCATTTCCAACTTCTAACATATCAGGATCATTCCAATGTCCCCTGCCTGCATATTGACGTAATGTATCATTTTTTGCTATACAATTCATTACACTATACTGTGTGTATGTCGGGAATACACGCAGAGAATCAAATGAACACCATATGTCCGGACCAATACGCCAACTATGACCAATATCTCTAGCCCAGCGCCAAGGCATGTTATCGCCCCATTCACACATACTATGTAATATTGGCCGGCCGGCCGATCTAAGTGCATCACTCATTAATTGATAAGCTCCCTTTGCATTTATATTTGTTGTATTGCACCAATCTTCTTTTAGATAGTCTATGCCCCACCTTGCATATTGTAATGCATCTTGATATTCATGCCCTAAACTGCCTGGCATTCCTGCACATGTTTTTGTACCACAATCGCTATATATACCAAGTTTTAACCCTTTTGAATGTACATAATCTGCGAGCCATTTAATTCCATGAGGAAAACGTTTGATATTTGCTTGAATAAATCCATCGGCATCTCGGTCTCCATGCCAGCAATCATCAATATTAATATATACATAACCTGCGTCACGTAAACCAGTCGAAACCATTGCATCGGCAATCGTTTTTATTATATTTTCATCAATATTACCTTGAAATTTGTTCCATGAGTTCCATCCCATCTGAGGAGAATCTGCTAGATGCTCCCACTTTTGTGCGCTTATAGTAATAGAAAAAGCACATAGAATATAAACTGTTAATAATTTTAATCCGCTATTCATATCTTATTTATTTTTTACAGCTAAAAAGGCATTTATTTATATTATTGTGGTATTAAATTAAAAATAATAAATTCAACTTTATTTTATTTCAGATACAATATCCAATTTTGTTCTGCAAAGTTAGTGCTTTTATATAATTTATTATAATACTTTATTGACAATAGCTTACACTTTGCTCACACGCATTGTTAATAAACTAAAAAAGCCCGATAATCTCGGACTTTTTTCAAATATATCATATATTATCTACCTATATTTTTCATTCGATTAACTTGTTCCTTTATTAGACTCAGCGTTGATGTATCTGAAGAAAAAACAGAATTTAATCCCTGCTGCTCTTGTGCGGGGTCTCCACAATAATCATCACCGACCTTCCAGTTCTCATGAATTGGTTTTGCTAATCCTCCCCATCCCCAAAAATTACATCCTGAAAAAGATCCTCCACTTTTAGCATTGTCTGCTACAAGTGAAAACACAAATTCATAATAACCATCTCGGCCTTTTGTTGCTGAAGAAGGTGAAAATGAAAAATTATCTCTTGGATATCCAAATTCCTCCATTACTAATGGTTTTTTAAGTTTTGTGCAAATTAAAAGATGTTTATCTATATATTCTTTTGTATTTCGACATGAACGGCCCAGATCTTCTATCAAACTATCCTTTTTTGCCCATCCCCAATTATATGGCCAAAGATGTATATTGCAATAATCAATATTTTTATCTGAGCAAATTTTCTCATATGCTTTGTAGTCTCCTTCACATCCCCAAGCACCTTCACTACCTATTGATATAAGGTGATTTTTATCTATACTTCTTATAATAGAAGAAGCCTTTGAAAGCCATTTTGCAAATGGTTTCAATTCTTCTTTGCCAAAAGCCCTTGGTTCATTCCCTATTTGCCATGACATGATTGAGGTATCATCTATATATTTTATATGGGTATAACGGTTTGTCCTATTCAGGATGAAGCTTATATAGTTGTAGAAAAGTTTATGAGCCTTTTCATTTGTTGCATATTTGCGCACAAAATTCATATATGCAGGATAACCAGCTTCGTCTGGACGCGGTGCTTTTCCTGCTCCTGCATACTGCAAATAAAAGCTGTAACCACCACTCCATTCCCATGAATTATTAAGATAAAGAACAGCCAGCATATTACGTTTTTGCATCTGTTGAAGCAAATAATCAAGTCCCGCCAATATTGTATCGTTGTAAACTCCTGGCTTTATTTGTAATGTAGGCTCTACTTTTGTTTTTATTCCGCGTTCACCGTCAGAGCCGACAAGAATCCTAAGATTATCAATACCCATAGATTTCATTTTATCTAGTTCAGCACAAAGACGTTTGCGGTTACCTCCTTGTCCCGTTGAGCCTAAAATTGCGCCATACCAGAAATTGGTTCCAACATAATAATATGGTTTTCCTTCTCTCAAAAAATGTCCTTGGTAAACTTTAACAAACTTGTTATTTGCAGACAATGACATTTCAATGAAAAGTGTTATTAAAAATAATAAAATTCTATTCATCCTTCTATTGTATTATTTATCAATGATATATTAATTAACTATATTTTTACACTTGCAAAATTAAGACTTTTAAATATATAATAATAATACTTTATTGTCAAGAACTGACACTTTAAACATCACAGGTGTTAATAAAAAATAATTTACTGTCACATATATTCAAAATCTATATTATTAGCCTTGATAAATATACAGGATACAATTTAAAAAAGGTATTTTATTATAATCGTAGATAGCCAGACTTATATGTCTGGCTATCTATTATTACATTTAGAATCATTTGTAATGTGTATCAAGATATGTAACATGTGTAACTAAATATTCCTCAACACCATGTTTCCCATCTGCTCCACCTATGCCTGATTTTTTTACTCCTGCATGGAATCCTTGCATTGCTTCAAAATGCTCGCGATTAATATATGTTTCACCAAACTTAAGTTCACGACAAACTTTTGTAGCGGTGTCTATATCTTTTGTGAAAACAGAAGATGCAAGACCATATTCAACATCATTTGCCCATGAAATAACTTGATCGATATTATCAAATTCAACTATTGGAAGTACAGGACCGAATGTTTCTTCGTGTACTATATCCATCTCTTGAGTTGCCTCCATAAGTGTTGCTTCGTAGAAATAACCTTTATGCCCAACTCGATGTCCTCCACATAGTAGTTTTGCACCTTGGCTGACAGCATGCTCAACTTTCCCTACAACGCTATCTAAAGCACGTTCTTCGACCAATGGTCCCATGTCTATATTGGCATATTTACTAGGATCGCCTACGGAGACTCTTTTAAATCTATCCACAAGCATCTTGGTAAACTCATCTTTTATTTCTTTCTGTACATATACTCGCTCAGCATTATTACATATCTGGCCATTATTACCAATACGTGATTGTAATACACAGTCTGCTGCTAACTCTAAGTCAGCATCTGCAAAAACTATTGCTGGAGCCTTTCCACCTAATTCCAAAGAAACTTTCGTTATATTAGGTGCTGCTGCTTCCATTATTTTAACACCGGCATCTACACTGCCAGTAAGACTAACGATTCCGATCTTTGGACTGGCTGCCATCGCATTGCCTACTAACGATCCCTTGCCAGTTATTACATTAAATACACCAGCCGGCAAACCAATTTCATCTACTATCTCAGCAAAACGACAACAGTTCTCAGGAGTCAGCTGCGACGGTTTCAGAACTATCGTACATCCTGTAATAAGAGCTGCTCCTGCTTTTCTAGCTATAAGAAAGAATGGAAAATTCCAAGGTAGTATACCTGCAGCTACACCTATTGGACGCTTTGTTAGTATAATAGTTTCACCACGGCGATCACTAGGTATAACCTCGCCTTCTATAGTGCGCGCAAGACCTGCCATATAATCAAAGTAATCTGCGGTAACTCCAACTTCAACTTTTGCCCATGACTGGGTCTTGCCTTGTTCTTTCACGATTATATCGACGAATTCGTCCAGATGTTTTCGTATTCCATCCGCCATTTTGCGTAAATACATGCCTCTTTCCACAGCAGGTATTTTTGCCCAATCCTCTTGAGCTTTTTCTGCAGCATCCAAGGCTTCTTTTACATCTTCAACAGTACCTTCTGGTTGCCTACTTACAATCTCCTCTGTTGAAGGATTTAAAACATCAATCCATTTTCCAGATTTACCATCAACGAATTTACCGTTGATATACATTTTTAAGTTTTTCATTTGTTTTATGTCTATAAAGTTAATAGTATGTTTCCCTGTTAGATTGTTCTTGATGGCAAATATACAATAAAACAAATAAAAGAAAAAGAAAAAGGTCTGATTTTATATTTCTTTAAAAATCAGACCTTTATATTATATTTATTCTACAGTAACAGACTTTGCAAGGTTACGTGGTTGATCCACATTTAACCCTTTATCCACTGCTACATGATATGCAAGCAACTGTAAAGGTATTACAGAAAGCAGTGGAGCAAGTGGCGCTATTGTAGGAGGTACTTCAATTATATGTTCTGCCAATTTTCTCACACTTGTATCACCTTGAGTTACGACTGCCAAGATTCTACCATTACGAGCTTTAACCTCTTGTATATTTGATATTATCTTAGTATATAATTGATGATGAGTAGCTACAAAAACTACAGGCATTTCTGTATCAACTAAAGCGATCGGACCATGTTTCATTTCTGCAGCAGGATAACCCTCAGCATGTATATAACTTATTTCCTTTAATTTAAGAGCACCTTCCATCGCAACAGGATAATTGTACCCACGTCCCATATATAATAAATTACGCGCATAGGTATATGTCTTTGCTATTTCCTTTACCCTATCGTTTTGCTGCAGTACTACTTTTATTTTCTCGGGTATTATAGCAAGCTCGTCTATTATCTCTTCATAATCTTTTTGACCGATAGTGCCTTTGGCCTTAGCTAGTGCTAAAGAAAATAGAGCCAAAACCATTACTTGGCCCGTAAATGCTTTAGTAGATGCGACTCCGATCTCGGGTCCTACATGAGTATAAATACCTGTATCTGATTCACGAGCTATACTTGAACCAACAGCATTAACTATTCCAAAACATAGAGCATGATGAGCTTTTGCCAATTGGAATGCTGCAAGGGTATCAGCTGTTTCTCCACTTTGTGATATCGCGATGACAACATCATCTGGCATTATTACAGGATTACGATAACGAAACTCTGATGCATACTCTACCGTTACAGGCACATCGCAATAATTCTCTATATACTGTTTACCTATAAGCCCGGCATGCCATGATGTTCCACAAGCTACTATAATAAAACGTTTTGCATTAACCAACTGTTCGCGATGAAGATTGATTGCACTAAGAACAATCTGATGTTTCTTTTGTAATAATCTACCTCGCATACAATCTGATATAGCATTAGGCTGCTCAAATATTTCCTTAAGCATATAATGGTCATAACCACCCTTTTCAAGTTTGTCTATATCGATATCAACCTGTTTAATATCTATATTAACATCTTCATTTTTAAGATTTTTTACGGACATAGGCTGATTTCGGCGCAATAAAACTACTTCTTCATCATTAAGGTATACCATATTATGAGTGTAACCTGCAATAGGTAAGGCATCTGATGCTAGAAGGAATTCCTTATTGCCCTCACCTATACCTATTACAAGAGGACTACTCTTACGAGCTGCTACAAGCTCATCAGGGTGTTCTTTATCAATAACAACTATAGCGTATGCTCCTACAACTTTACGCAATGCGTAACGTGTAGCCTGAGCTATACAAAGGTTATATGTCTGCTGCATGTATTCTATCAGTTGCACAAGAACTTCTGTATCTGTACAACTTTTAAATGTGAATCCTTTACCTACAAGATATTTCTTAAGTGATGCATAATTTTCTATAATACCATTATGGACAATAGCTAGTCTTCCACTTTGTGACATATGCGGATGAGCATTTATAGACGATGGTTCACCATGTGTAGCCCAACGAGTATGAGCCATGCCAATCGTTCCACTTAAGTCTTTTCCAGCTAAAGAATTTTCCAAAACTGCGACTTTTCCTTTTTCCTTATATATATTAAGGTGCTTGTCATTATCCGAAATAAGTGCTACACCTGCACTATCATAACCACGATACTCTAATCTTTTTAACCCATGGATAAGAATGGGATAAGCATCACGGAAACCAATATATCCTACTATTCCACACATATTTTATATGTTTTAAATTGCCCGCAAAAGTACAAATAATATCGAGACCTGCAACAAATTAATCCATTTTTTTTGCAAAAACAGAAAAAATGTATATCTTTGCGACACAAATAACCTATATTTAATATGGCAATAACTCTTTTCGTCCCAGGCCGTCTCTGTTTATTTGGTGAACACACAGACTGGGCTGGTAAATACCGCTCAATGAATGCTGATATTGCGCCTGGTATGTCTATCGTTACAGGTATCGAACAAGGAATTGAAGCTGAAGTTGAAAAATCAAATATCTTTGAAATGTATTCAGAAGCTCCTGAAATCAAAGATATATGGAAAGATTTCGGATGCAGAATGAGCGAGAACGAGCTAAAGCGTGTCGCAAAATCAGGTACATTCTTTTCATATTGTGCAGGTGTTGCATCATATATGCTCGAATGGTATAAAGTAGGAGGAGTAAAAATTACTATTAAGAAGATGTCTTTGCCAATAAAGAGTGGTCTATCTTCTAGTGCGGCAGTATGTGTATTGGTAGCTCGTGCTTTTAATAATATATATAGCCTCAATCTTAATACTATGGGCGAAATGAATATCGCCTATGTCGGAGAGTTAAGAACATCTTCACGTTGTGGTCGACTAGATCAAGCTTGTGCCTTTGGCATAAAACCTAATCTTATGGTCTTTGATGGTGATGAGATTGAAGTTAAATCTATAAACGTAAAAAAACATCTTTATTGGGTCTTTTCTGATTTATGTGCGAAAAAAGATACAATCAAGATCCTTCGTGACCTCAATAAAGGCTATCCATTTGCCGCCAATGAAGCAGAGGAAAGAGAACACAGAGCGCTTGGTGAGAAAAATCTGACTATAATAAAACGGGCTATAAATTATATGGCAAGCGGCGACGCCAAATCTTTGGGAAAGCTAATGACTGAAGCACAAAATCTATTCGACAAGGATATAGCTCCTATGTGCCCTGAAGAATTAACATCTCCAAACTTACATAAAGTTCTAAATGATCCGAATATATTACCTCTTGTATATGGAGGAAAGGGGGTTGGCTCTCAAGGAGATGGATCAATACAATTCATTGCACGTGACGAAGAATGTCAAAATAAATTAATCGAATATCTTACAGAACAAGGTATGAGACCATACAAGTTGACAATACGCCCTATACATACTATACGCAAAGCCATTATTCCAGTTGCTGGTTTCGGTACTCGTCTTTACCCTTCAACACGTTCACTAAAAAAAGATTTTTTCCCCATACCCGACAAAGATGGCATGATAAAACCTGTTATACTTATTTTACTCGAGGAATTAATGGAGAGTGGTATAGAAGAAGTTTGCATAATACTCGGTTCAGAAGAAGAAAAAAAACAATATACCGATTTTTTTGAAACACCTTTAACAGAAGAGCATTTGAACAAGTTAAATCCACAAATGCAAGAATATGAGAATCATATTATTGATATTGGTAAAAAATTAAAATACGTCTATCAGAAAGAGAAAAGAGGTTTTGGACATGCAGTATATCAAGCAGTCGACTTTACATGCGGTGAACCTGTTTTATTGTTATTAGGTGACACGTTATATACTAGCGATACAAATAAACCCTGTGCTTTACAACTTATTGAGAAATACGAAAAATTCAATATGGATATGGTTGCTATACACGAGATACCTTTGTCAGATGTTTCTCATTATGGCGTAATGACTGGTGTATGGGAGGATAAAGATGAAACAGAGATGAACATAACTAGTTTTTGCGAAAAGCCCAACTCATGTTATGCGGAAGATTTCTTAGGAGTAAAAATGAAGAACAGTAATAATAAATACTATTCTGTATTTGGACAATATATATTGACTCCAAATGTTTTTGATCAACTTGAAAAAAACATTTCTGAATCTGATAATAATAATGAAATAGAACTCACTACAGCTCTAGATGAGGTTAGAAAGAAAATAGGACTTATAGGTGTCAGCTTAAATGGGCGCATGTTTGATATGGGTAATTATAACTCTTTCAGAAATGCTGTTACCAATTTTGCGGACTCTAACATATCAGAGTAAAATTATATTCAAGATATATGATTACATTAAAAGACTATCTGAATAAGAAAGATCATTTTGCAGCTTCCAATGGTTGTGAAATAACAGAAATAAAAGAAGGATATGCCAAAGCCGTCATGAAAGTTACGGAAAGACATTTAAACGGTGGAGATGTATGTCAAGGTGGTGCATACTTTACATTGGCAGACATCGCAATAGCAGCTGCTATAAATAGTCATGGTACATTGACATTTGGTATTCAAAATAATATTTCTTTTCTTAAAAGTGCCCTTGCAGGAGATACACTTACAGCTGTTGCTCAAGAAGTGATAGACCATCATAGAATTCCTTATGTAGAAGCAAGGATTACGAACCAAAATGGAGAATTAATTTGTATTGTTACAGGAATAGGTTATCGTAAGGGTAAAAATATGCCTGTAGATGGACTAATGTAATTTTTTCTATTTTTTCTTGCAAAAAGTTTGGTGATTAAGAGAAAAAGTGTAAATTTGCAACCAAAATAACAAAATAAACAATGATTCAGAATTTTAATAATGCATGGTGGTGGCAGAACTCAAGATTAAAAAGTCGTGAGTGAGGTTGCCGTATGTATATATAAAATTAAAATATAAAAAGGCCTGCCGTTCTTACGACAGGTCTTTTTCTTTTTATGTTAAATTTAAAATACAAAAACAATATTAAGATGAGTAAAACTTTTCAAGTAGATGACAAAGGCTATTACGGAGAATTCGGCGGAGCATATGTTCCTGAAATTCTTTATGCTACAGTGGAGAATCTCAAAAAATCATATCTCCCTATCCTAGAGTCTGAAGAATTCAAAAAAGAGTATTATGGATTATTAAAAGACTACGTTGGACGCCCATCCCCACTATACTATGCAAAACGCATGAGTGAGAGATACGGTTGCAAGTTATATCTTAAACGTGAAGATCTTAATCATACAGGTGCTCACAAGATAAATAACACAATAGGCCAGATTCTTCTCGCAAAAAAAATGGGCAAGACACGTATTATTGCAGAAACAGGTGCTGGTCAACATGGAGTAGCTACTGCTACAGTGTGCGCATTGATGGATATGCCTTGTGTAGTATATCAAGGAGCATTAGATGTGCAACGCCAGCATACTAACGTTGAACGCATGAAAATGCTTGGTGCAGAAGTTCGTCCTGTCACTTCAGGCAACATGACTTTAAAAGATGCAACAAACGAAGCAATACGCGACTGGTGTTGTCATCCTTCTGATACTTTTTATATAATTGGTTCTACTGTTGGTCCACACCCCTACCCTGATATGGTTGCAAGATTGCAAAGCATTATATCAAAAGAAATAAAAGGACAGCTACAAGAAAAAATTGGTAGGAATTACCCAGACTATCTCATGGCATGTGTTGGCGGAGGTAGTAATGCAGCTGGTACTGTATACCACTATATTGATGATACCCGAGTTAAGATAATCTTAGCTGAGGCTGGAGGAAAAGGATGTAACACAGGACATACAGCGGCTACTATCCACGCTGGTAGACTAGGCATTCTGCATGGAGCAAAAACACTTGTAATGCAAACCCCTGATGGGCAAATTATGGAAGCAGAGACACTGTCTGCTGGATTAGATTATCCGGGTATAGGTCCGATACATGCAAATATGGCAGAACAGCACCGCGCAACAGTTTATTCAATAAACGACGATGAGGCTGTAAAGGCTGCCTATGAATTAACAAGAATGGAAGGTATCATACCAGCGCTTGAGAGTGCCCATGCTGTAGCAGCATTAAATAAGGTAAAGTTTAATCCTAATGATGTTGTTGTTCTCACTGTAAGTGGTCGTGGAGATAAAGATGTTGAGACTTATTTGGAAAACAAAGATATGGCAGGAGAATATGGAAAGTTCTAAATATAAATACACAACTGTTTGTCGTAATATTCTGGCAGACTTATATACTCCTGTTGGAGTATATATGAAGGTTCGAGACATTTATCCTCAAAGTGCCCTGATGGAGAGTTCTGATTATCATGGTGGAGAGAACAGTCATTCTTTTATAGGTTTTAATCCTATAGCAAGTATATCCATCAATCATGGTTTTGGAATATGTATGTTTCCTGATGGTAGTTCTAGCAGGAAGGAAATAAATCCACAATATAGTTCTGATAATGTTATAAATGATTTTCTCCATTGCATAGATGTCAGAGGTGATTTTTCAAACTTATGCGGATTGTACGGTTATACTGCTTTCAATGCTGTAAGATACTTCGAAAATATTGCAGTAAAAGACACAAAGATGTCTAAGAATGATGCACCGGATATGCTATATATACTCTATAAGAATGTTATTGTATTTGACCATTTCAACAATAAGATGAATATAATCACTCTTATTAAAGATGGAGAGGATGAAAAAGATGGTCTGACATGTATTGATAAAATAGAAAAAGCCATTAACAAGACAAATGTTAAACCATTTGATTTTCATCCTATTGGTGACACCACATCTCCTATTACAGACGATGAACACAAGGCTAACATACGTAAGGGTATTAAGCATTGCATGAGAGGTGATGTATTTCAGATAGTATTATCCAGAAGATTTGTTCAAAAATATGAAGGCGATGATTTCAAACTCTATCGTGCTCTACGTAGCATCAATCCTTCTCCATATCTCTTTTACTTCGATTTCGGAGGTTTCAGAATATTCGGTTCTTCTCCAGAAACGCATTGTCGTATAGAAGGCAGAAAAGCTTACATTGACCCTATTGCAGGTACGACTAAGAGGACTGGAAATCCTGATATGGATCGCCTTGGTGCCGAATATTTAAGGAATGATCCGAAAGAGAATGCTGAACATGTTATGCTAGTAGACTTAGCTAGAAATGATTTAAGCAGAAACTGTCATAATGTTAAAGTTGATTTTTATAAGGATTTACAATATTACTCTCATGTTATACACCTTGTAAGTCGTGTAAGTGGCGAATTAGATGAGAAAGCAGACCCTATAAAGACTTTTATAGATACGTTTCCTGCTGGCACTCTATCAGGTGCGCCAAAAGTAAGAGCAATGCAACTTATAAGCGAGTACGAGCCTCACAATCGTGGCGCTTATGGTGGATGCATCGGTTTTATCGGACTGAATGGTAATCTTAATCAAGCTATTACCATACGTACGTTTGTAAGTCGTAATGGAGAGCTATGGTTTCAAGCTGGTGGTGGTATTGTTGCAAAAAGCAATGAGGATTACGAACTACAAGAGGTTAACAACAAATTAGGAGCTTTAAGGAGAGCTATTCTTCTAGCAGAAGATATGTAATGACTTTATGAAAATAGTTATAATAGATAATTACGACTCATTCACATATAATTTGAGTCATCTGGTTAAGGAATTAGGAGCTGAAGTAACAGTATATCGTAACGACCAGTTTGAAATGTCAATGTTAGACGATTTCGATAAAATAATATTGAGTCCTGGACCAGGAATTCCTAAAGAGGCAGGATTGCTCCTTGATGCTATTAGGACCTATGCCGGTAAGAAACCCATTCTTGGTGTCTGTTTGGGACATCAAGCCATTGGAGAAGTTTTCGGTGCACAACTTAAAAATCTAAGTGAAGTCTTCCATGGTGTAGCTACTGTTGGAACTCAGTTAGGCAATGATCAAATATTTGATGGTCTTTCAGAACGTATTACAATGGGGCGTTATCACTCTTGGGTTGTATCTAAAGATAATTTTCCTGATTGCCTTGAAATAACAGCAGAGAGTGACGAAGGACAAATTATGGGATTGAAACACAAAAAATATAATATACACGGTATACAGTTCCACCCTGAAAGTGTATTAACACCTGATGGTAAGAAAATAGTAGAAAACTTTATGAATTTATAAAAAAGACATATTATGGAAAAGATGAAATCTATCCTTGCACGTGTATTGGGCCAAGATGTTCTTACACGTAAGGAGACAAAAGGCATTATTGTTGGTATAACTAAAAATGAATATCCATCCGAGCAGATTGTAGCTTTACTAACAGGATTGCAGATGCGTGGCATCACTGTTGATGAGTTACTCGGTTTTAGAGATGGAATTCTTGAGACAGGAGTTCCTGCAATACTTGACGCGCCTGAATATATAGACATTGTAGGTACTGGTGGTGACCAAAAAAACACATTCAATATATCCACATGTGCTTGTTTCGTTGTTGCAGGTGCAGGATATAAGGTCGCTAAACATGGCAACTATGCGGCAACATCTGTTAGTGGAGCGTCTAACGTTATTGAAGCACATGGAGTAAAATTCACTTCAGATATCGACAAACTAAATCGTTCTATCAATGAATGCAATATAGTATATTTGCATGCTCAGTTATTTGCCCGCGCCATGAAATTCGTTGGCCCTATACGTAAAGTTCTTGAATTTCCAACATGCTTTAATCTACTTGGTCCTATCGTAAATCCATCACAGCCTAAATGTCAGTTACTTGGTGTTGCCAATCTAAACCAGATGCGTCTTTATAATGCCGTATATCAGAAGATGGGTATCAAATATGGTATTGAGACAAGTATTGACGGATATGATGAGATTTCTCTTACTGGCGATTTTAAAGTAACAACCAATAATTACGAAAAATTGTTTAAGCCTAGTGATATTGGATTAAATATTGCGGATGCAAAAGATTTGGAAGGTGGTAAAACTAAAGAAGAGGCCTCAATGATTTTTGACAGCGTTTTAGAAAACACATCTAAGATAGACCATAAAGAGGTAGTGATAGCCAATGCAGCTTTTGCTATACAAATCATGGAACCGAACAAGAGCATTGAAGAGTGTGTAGCTATTGCAAAAGAGAGCATCGAAAGTGGCGCTGCACTTAAAACATTAAAGAAATTTATTGAACTCAATTCTTAAATAAAGATCATGATGAAAGACGTTCTGGAAGAAATAGTTGCTTGGAAGCGCATTGAAGTTGAAAGATTTAAAAGTAAAGTGTCTGAACGGACCATTCATATGCAAGTTGAAGAGATAATTGATAATCAAGGACCAACTCAATCAATGCGCAAAGCTCTCATTGAATCGTCTACGGGAATCATTTCTGAGTTTAAACGCAGATCACCTTCTAAAGGATGGATAAAAGAGGATGGAAAACCAGACATTATTCCTTTAAATTATCAACTTCATGGAGCTTCTGCTATTAGTATCCTTACTGACGAGAAATTCTTTGGTGGAAATGATAACTTTATTATCGAAGCACGCAAATCAGGCGTAAATATTCCTATTTTATATAAGAATTTTATAATTGATGAATATCAACTTTTTCAAGCCAGATTATGTGGTGCCTCTGCCGTTCTACTTATAGCTGCAGATCTTAAAATCCCAGAATGTAAATCATTACTTGATACAGCCCACCAACTTGGATTAGAAGTACTTCTCGAAATGCATTCTGAAAATGAACTGGATTATGCTGAACTTGAACCTGATATGTATGGTATTAATAATCGTAATCTAGGAACATTCATAACAGATATAAATAATTCTTTCTACCTCGCCTCACAACTTCCAGACAATGTTTGTAAAGTTAGTGAAAGTGGAATAAATGATCCCGCCACAGTAAAAAAACTAAAATTATATGGATTTAATGGTTTTTTAATAGGAGAAAGCTTTATGAAAACAAATGATCCTGGTGAGGCATTAAGCAATTTTATTACCGAAATTCAAAATTAAGATGATAATAAAGGTATGTGGAATGCGAGATAGCAACAATATCAAAGAGGTTGTAAATCTTGGTGTAGATTGGATAGGAATGATTTTTTATCCTAAATCAAGTAGATATGTAACTATGATTCCATCTTTATCCGGTATCTTGCCTGACATCGCAAATAGTTATTGTATAGACAAGTCATCATCACAAAAATATAGTGTCAAAAAAGTAGGCGTTTTTGTAGACGACACAGTTCAGAATATAATCACACATGTTGTAAATTACAATCTGGACATTATACAACTTCATGGTAACGAAACTACAACGATGATACGTAATCTTAGAAATACGATTGATCCGGATATTCATCAAGGTATACAATTCATAAAAGCTATAAGTGTAAAAAACGCTGAGGATATTTACAAATATAAGTTGTATGAAGATGATGTAGACTATTTTTTATTCGATACCAAATGCGAGACTATTGGTGGAAGTGGCCGACACTTTGATTGGGACATTCTAAAACTTTATGATGGCTGCAAACCGTTCTTGTTAAGTGGTGGTATCACACCCGAAGATGCAATGAGAATAAAAGGTTTCAATCATCCCAAATGTATCGGAATAGATCTTAATTCGAAATTCGAAATATCACCGGCACTAAAGGACATAAAATCTCTTAGCAAATTTATCACAGAAATTAAAAAATAAAAGACATGAACAAGATTAATAAGTTATTTGCAGATAGAGGTGATGAAAAATTACTATCACTATATTTCTGCGCAGGCACTCCAAAACTAAATGGAACTGCAGATGTTATACAAACAATGGAACGCCGAGGCATTAAGATGATTGAGGTTGGTATTCCATTTTCAGACCCTATGGCTGATGGTCCTGTTATACAGAGTGCTGCTACCAAAGCACTTCGCAATGGCATCACTCTAAAAAAGATATTTGAACAGCTAAAACCAATAAAGGACAGCGTAAAGATACCTCTTATACTTATGGGCTATCTCAATGTCATAATCCAGTACGGTATTGAGGAATTCTGCAAGAGCTGCGTTGAATGTGGCGTTTCAGGAGCAATAATCCCAGATCTGCCTTTTAAGGATTATCAAGAGACTGTAAAACCTATAGCAGACAAATATGACATCAGGATCATTATGCTAATAACTCCTGAAACATCTGAAGAGCGGATACACTTTATTGATGACAACACAGACGGATTTATATATATGGTATCATCTGCTTCTATCACTGGGGCACAGAAGAACTTTGATGATGCTAAACAGGAATATTTCCATCGCATAAATAATATGGATTTAAAACATCCACGTATGATTGGCTTTGGCATTTCTAATAAACAGACATTAGAAAGTGCGCAGAACAATGCTGCAGGAGCTATTATTGGCAGTAAATTTGTTACACTACTCGAAGAAAGCAAAGATGCTGATGAAGCACTAGATAAATTATTTGACGCTTTGAATAAATAATTTTAATTAGCCCCCTCTTTAGGGGCTAATTAATTATATTTTTATCGTTTCTATTCCACCATAAGTGGTCAGATGACTGAAACAATCTTCCATAGGGAACAATCCACCATAAATACCGGCGCAAATCAGCACACCACCATGTGCAAATATAGCGACTTTTTTATACTGTTTTTTCTTAAGTTCATCTAAAAATTCCGAAACCCGGGCATACATAATAGGAAAACTTTCTCCATTGGTGGCAGACAGATGCATATAATCATTGAACCATAATTGCAATGCCTCATCTTGTATCTCATCATATTTCTGCATTTCCCAATCACCCATGTTCATTTCTTTCAATCTATCATCTCTTTCCGCATTTGGAAATCCACAATATTCAGCCAACTTGGTAGCTCTTGATAAAGGTGACGTGTAGACTTGGTCAAAATCCATTTTTATTTTTTCAAGATTTGTCTTTGTCGCAGCAGCTTCTTCCTTAAATGTATCTGCTAACGGTACATCGCTCCAACCATAACAAGTGCCTTTCTCAATGCCTACTTTAGTATGTCTTATTAAAACTACTTCCATTGGAATATTACATTTTAGCATTAACAGTTATCAACATCACTATTGTAAGATAAAAACTTAACTCAATAAGTAGAAACAATGCACCACAGCAATCACCTGTGTATCCACGCAGTTTTCGCCATATCATCAAGTATAGGAAATACATTACAAGACAAGGTATAAATATGATCCACTGCCAATTGGCAAGCATCAAGGCTGGCTCAATATAAAAGAGTAATGCCAGTGGTAGCAATCCTTGAATAGCAAGACTTATTCCTGCCTTCACATTAATACTACGATATACAACTTTTGCCTTGGATTCTTCTTCTGTTCTGGCATAAGGCATCATCATTATTATTTGTCCGGCAACCATCTTTGAAAATGGGTCTGCTGCTATTATAACAAACGAAGCTAACCTTACAGGCATACTTGAAAGAGAAAAAAATAATAGCAGACCATACATTATTATACCTACTACACCATAAGTACCTATTCTTGAATCTTTCATGATATCCAATATGCGCTGGCGATCATTGCCACCACCACCAAATCCATCAAAAAAGTCTGTCAACCCGTCTTCGTGTAATGCACCTGTTATTAGTAATCTCGCAGATATTGCAAGAAGTACTGCTATCGAAGTTGGAAATATCATAATTGAAAAGTATAATACAGCAGCCATGATACCACCGGTAAGCCATCCTACTAAAGGCCAATGCTCAACAACAGTCTTAAAACAATTTTTAGGAGGTTGATGCAATCTCCAGAAAGGCAAGCGGGTAAAAAATATGAGCGCCGCCCATATATTATCATACCATTTAGAAGTATTTAGTGATATTTGCATTTTTAAAATTATTCATTTCATTCATCATCCTTACAGCACTATCAAGTATAGGAAAAGCACAGATTGCACCCGTACCCTCACCTAAGCGTAGACCCAGATTCAGAAGTGGTTTTGCATTCATTAAATTCAGCATTTTTTTATGCCCCGTCTCATCTCCACAGTGCCCAAATACAGCATAATCCAATACTGCGGGATATAATCTACTGGCAGCAAGCATACATGCGCTCATGATAAATCCATCTACCAATATTATTAGATGCAACTCCGCTGCTCTAAGCATAGCACCTATTGCAGCTACCATTTCAAACCCGCCAAAATATTTTATTATGCTTTCTGCATCTGCATTCTGATACTTATTCTGAAAATTATCAACTGACTGATGCAGTACATCTCTTTTGTGTTCAATTCCTTTTTTATCAAGTCCTGCACCTGCACCAATACATTCGTCTAATGGAATATTACCAAACAGACTCATCCATATACTGGATGGAGATGTATTGGCTATTCCCATTTCACCAAGACTAATCACATCACATCCTTCATTATAGCAATCAAAGACCAACGAAGAACCTATATTAATAGTCTTATTAAATTGATCATTGGTCATTGCTGCACCATGTAAGAAATTCTTTGTTCCGTCTGCTATTTTATAATTAAGTATACTTTTATAAGAAGATAAATCATAGTCAACACCTACATCTACAATTTTAAGATTAAACCCATGCTGCCTACAAAACATATTTACGCCACCTCCTCCATGAGTAAAGTTTATCATCTGTTGCCAGGTAATTTCCCTCGGAGATACGCTTACATGCTCTTTTTCAATGCCATGATCTGCACCAAATAATATGTGGCACGGATTATGTAAAGTGGGGTCTAACTTTTGCTCTATAAGACAAATCTGCAAAGCAAGACTCTCTAGTCTGCCTAAAGATCCCTTAGGCTTGTTCAAATTGTCGATTTTATCCTGTATAGATTGGAATATATCCATAGCAGGCGATTTAATTCTAAACTTTTTCATAACTTCTCATATCTAACATACTACTTTATTTTAACCGGAATACCACTAACCATAAGTATTACCTCATCTGATTTAGATGCGACATATTGATTCATCCATCCTTCCAAGTCTGTAAAACGACGCTGTATAAGATTATCACTTACACCCCCACTACCTATCTCATTGGTCACAAATATAAAAGTTGCATCTTGATCAGTAAACTTATCAAACTCTCTTTTAAGATTATCTAGAGCATCATCAACAGATGGCTGATCCCACTCAGCAGCCTCCCTGTTAAAGAAAAAATTGGTACACCACAACGTAATGCAGTCTATCACTACGACTCTACCACTTACATTGTGCCTGCTTATAATTTTTTCTTCTTCAATATTAGTCCAGTTTTTACCTCTCCGTTGTTGATGTATAAGCACACGCTGCCTGAATTCCTCGTCCCATATATGAGCAGTTGCTAAATAAACAGGATTTGTACTCTTTTGTAAGGCTAAAGCCTCTGCGTATCGGCTTTTGCCCGATCTCTGACCACCGGTAATGAGTATTATTTTCTTCATTTGTGCAAATTTAATAAAAAAGCTATTTATTACATCATAAAAATAATAATATAAAGATTTTTTAATTATAAACACGGTTTTTATGTTCTACAGCATAAAAATTATGACTTATTCTTTGGTGATATGAGATCTTTTTTATTACTTTGCAATGAATTATTATAGATAACATTTATTAATAACTAATTAATTTTAGAAAGAAATGAAAAAGTTTGTTTTATCTATTGCTGCAATCGCAATTTCAGCATCTGTTTCAGCTCAGACTGTAACAGAAAGCAAGACCTTTGACAATTTCAACATTGGCATCAATGGCGGATTGTCAACCGCAACGACACATAATGCTTGGTTCAAAAACCTGAACCCGAATGCAGGCCTTCGTATCGGCCGTTACTTTACTCCTGTATTCGGTATGGCCGTTGAGGGTAATGCCTACTTCTCTAACAAACCTGCTAAATCAAATGGTACATTTGTTCGTAACACTAATGTAGGTGCACTTGGAACTGTAAACTTCAGCAACTGGTTAGGCAGATACAAAGGTCAGCCACGCTCATTTGAAGTTATCGGTGTTTACGGCTTTGGTTGGGATCATGTTTTTGGAACAAAATCTAACAGAGCTCTAATGGATGGAAAAGGAAATGGATTGACTTCTAAAGCCGGTCTTGATTTTGCATTCAATCTTGGTGAGGAAAAAGCTTGGCAGATTTATGTTGAGCCTTCTATGAACTATCTGCTTCACGCTAATGGCATTGAAGATGGTGTTAAGTACAACATCAACAATTCATTTTTCCAGTTAAATGCGGGTATTGTCTATAAGTTTAAGAACTCAAACAGAACTAACAATTTCACTATCGCCACTCTACGTGATCAGGCCGAAATTGATGGTTTGAATGCTAAGATTAATGATCTTAGAAATTCAAATTCAGAGAAAGACACTCAACTCGCTTCTAAAGAAAGGACTATTGCAGATCTACAAAGTCAGCTTGCTGATTGTATGAGCAAACCTATACCAACACCTAAAGCAGTGCCTGCCAACTTACAGCCAACAGTAATCTTCCGCCAAGGTAAGAGTATTATTGATCCTGCACAGTATGCTAGTATCTCTATGATTGCCAACTATTTAAAAGCTCACAAAGATGCAAGAGTTAAGGTCAGCGGTTATGCTTCACCAGAAGGCTCTAAAGAGATCAATCAGAAACTTTCTGAAGAACGCGCTAATGTAGTTAAGGATGCTCTAGTCAACAAATATAAGATTAGTGCAGACCGCATTACAACAGAAGGACTCGGAGCAACAGATAAACTCTTTGATGAGGTTGAATTCAATCGTGTTGCAACATTCAATGATACTACAAAATAATCTGTGATTATTAAGTAATAATAAAAATCCCTGTCATTAATTTGTGATGACAGGGATTTTTTTGTAAATTTGTAGCCTTATATAAACCCAACTAAAGAAACACAAATATGGAACTACCTGATTTCATGTCGTATGCAAGTAAATTTACTGCTAAAGGATTCATCGAAAAAATATCAAGAATAGCAAAGATGGCTGGTGCAAAATTTGTCTACGCTGCCCTTGTTTTATTTTACACCCTGCAGAGTGACAAAATATCAATTAAAGACAAAGCCATGATTGTTGCCGCATTAGGATATCTGATAAGTCCTGTTGATGTAATACCAGATGCAATTCCTATTATTGGACTGTCTGATGATTTAGCTGTGCTAATCTTCGTATTAAAAAAGGTTTGGGGAAATGTATCTGAGGATATAAAGGAAAAAGCAAAATCTAAACTAAAAAAATGGTTTGACGAAGATGAGATGAAAGAAGTTGACCATCTCTTCGACTAATCACTTTCAGTTAAAATATAGAAGGATACCTAATAGGTATCCTTTTTTTTATAATAAGATTCCATAATGGTATTATCTAACAAATTCCGAACTATTTAAATATGATATAAAAAGAAAATCGGAAACCTTCTATAAAAGTTTCCGATTTTTGAGAGGTACCTGGCAGAGTCGAACTGCCCTGCACGGTTTTGCAGACCGTTACCTAACCGATCGGCCAAGGTACCATTTTGCAGGCGCTATCATTTCTGATTGCGGTTGCAAAGGTAATATTTTTATTTCATTCCCACAAATTTTTCATTGTTTTTTATTAAAACAAATTGGCTTTTTTGCCCCTTCCTTGCGTTTCTTAACAAGTTGGTCGTGTAAAGCACATCCTGCACAACCGGCACATGGGTCGTTTGCATTTTTTATAGCCTGCACTATAAGATAAACTGCATAAAACACAGCTACTAAAATTACGATCGAGACTATTATTATTTGTATCATATCTATTTCTTTTTAATACTAATTATTCGCACACTAATATACCGGAAAAGTTATACTGCTCTCATTACGGTTAAATGTTTTGCAACTCATACCATGTTATGAAGTGTCTTTTATACAATAAATAATGCAAATATACAGAATAAAGAGATTGACTCTTAAGAAATGACAGTTAATTATAATTAAAGGTTGACACACACTATACCATAAATACTTTTTATTAGTTAATCGTAGCATGCCTCTAACATACAGAAATAAAGCAGGCTCTGAATGATCAGAGCCTGCTTTTACTTATCTATAGTAGAATATTACATTTTTTCTATTATATTCTTTCCTTCTCCTAGTGCCTCCATATTAAGAGGTATTAGACCATGATGACGCTTTGGCAATGTTTTATAAAGAGCTTTCTCCACACCACCATCGCTGATAACAGGACAAACGCCCAATAATCCTCCAAGTACTATCATATTGAAGACCTTTGAATTTTTCATCTCAGCAGCCTTATCCATCGCATTTATACGATATACAGTTATATCCTTACGTGTAGGTGGGTTCATAATCCCATAACCATCATAAATAAGAACTCCTCCTGGTTTAATCTTAGATTCAAATTTATCCAACGAGGGCTGATTTAATACAATAGCAATATCAAATTTACTAAGAATTGGAGAAGATATACGGTCATCACTTATTATTACCGTAACATTAGCTGTTCCACCGCGTTGCTCTGGTCCATAAGCAGGCATCCAAGTAACCTCTTTATCCTCCATTAGTCCGGAATAAGCAAGTATCTTACCCATAGACAAGACACCCTGTCCTCCGAAACCTGAAATAATTATTTCCTTTTTCATTTTATTGTGTCTTTTAAGTCACCCTTTGGGTAAAATTTGAACATATTCTCCTGCATCCAGTCATTAGCCTTTTTAGGAGACATTTTCCAACCACTGTTACATGTTGAAACAATCTCTACAAGACTACTTCCTTTGCCTGCCATTGAGGCATCAAATGCTTTTCTTATAGCCTTTTTCGCACCACGGATAGCAGCGACTGTTTCAACACTCTGACGTGTAACATAACAGGTACCTTCCAGAGTGGCAGCTATTTCTGTCATTTTCAATGGATATCCATGAAGTTCAGGAACACGGCCATAAGGGCAAGTACTTGTCTTTTGTCCCATAAGAGTAGTAGGTGCCATCTGACCACCAGTCATACCATAAATGGCATTATTAATGAATATGATGACGATATTCTCTCCTCTGTTTAACGCATGAATTGTCTCACAAGCACCGATACATGCCAAATCTCCATCACCTTGATAAGTAAATACAAGACGATCAGGCCATAATCTCTTAATACCGGTTGCTACAGCTGGTGCACGACCATGTGCAGCTTCCTGCCAGTCTATATCAAGATATCGGTATGCAAATACAGCACATCCTACAGGACAAACGCCGACTGTTTTATCTTCCATGCCCATCTCCTCAATAACTTCGGCAACAAGCTTATGCACTACTCCATGAGAACATCCTGGACAATAATGCATTGGAACATCATTCATCAGTGTCGGTTTCTGATATACCAGATTCTCTGGTGATATTATATCATTTTCCATTACTTAATCAATTTTGATTTTAAAGCTTCTACTATCTCATCCGGTTCTGGAACTATACCACCTAATCTTCCAAAATATTCTACTGGTAAAGCTCCGTTTATAGCTAGGCGGACGTCTTGTACCATCTGACCTGCATTAATTTCGGCCACGAGTATACCTTTTTTGCCTTTAGCTATATCCTGAATCTGCTTTGTAGGGAAAGGCCAAAGAGTAATTGGACGGAAAAGTCCGACCTTTATTCCTGCTTCGCGAGCCATTTCTATTGCTTTTTCTGAAATACGGGCTGCACTACCAAATGAAACAATAACATAATCAGCATCGTCACATTTTAGGGTTTCGTATCTTACCTCGTTATCCTTTATAGCTTGGTATTTTTTCTGCAACTTGATATTGCGCTCTTCCATCACTTCAGGCTTTAATTCCAATGAAGTCATGATATTAGGCTTACGGTCTTTTGTTCTACCGAATGTTGCCCATGGATATTTACTTTTGATTTCTTCTTCAGTCAGTCTGGCCTTAAATGGAGGAAGTACAACCTTCTCCATCATTTGCCCTATTACACCATCACTCAAAATCATTGCTGGGTTTCTATATTTGAAAGCCAACTCAAAAGATAAGTCTACAAAGTCTGCCATCTCTTGGACAGACGCAGGAGCTAGTACGATAACATTATAGTCACCGTTACCACCACCACGTGTAGCCTGGAAATAGTCACTCTGTGATGGTTGGATTGTACCTAATCCAGGACCACCTCGTTGCACATTTACAATCACACCTGGTATTTCAGCACCAGCCATGTAGGAAATACCTTCCTGCATAAGTGCCACACCAGGACTTGAAGAAGACGTGAACGCACGTTTTCCTGCACCGGCAGCTCCATAAACCATGTTGATAGATGCAACTTCACTCTCAGCCTGGACAACAGCCATTCCGGTCGTTTCCCATGGTTTAAGTAGAGAAAGTGTCTCTATAATCTCACTTTGCGGAGTAATAGGATATCCGAAGAATCCATCTACGCCACAGCGAATGGCAGCATTAGCAATAGCATCGTTGCCTTTCATTAAAGTTACTTCAGTTTCTGCCATAGCATTACTCCTCCATTTTTTTACGGTAAACTTCAATACATCCATCAGGGCAGACAATCGCACACGAAGAACAGCCTATACATGCCTCCGCTTTTACAGCCTCCACATAAGGATAACCATGAACGTTTACTTTTTTTGTAGCTAAAGCAATTACATCCTGCGGACAAGCGTATACGCAAAGCGAACACCCCTTGCAGCGGTCTGTATTAACCACTATAGCCCCTTTCATTTTACTCATTTCTGATAAATTTTAATTTCCATAATCGGATCTCACGTTATGGATTATACATGTCTTTATTGTAATAATTCAAGATATCTTCAAGCATCTTCTTAGCTTCATTGGCGGGACTTTCCGGGTCAAGGGCTATTGCCTCCATATAATTATGGAGAGCCTCCTGCCAATTGCCTTGACGGCGGTATTCATTCCCTTTTATATAATATTCTTCTGCCGTCATATATACACAAATAAAATTATTTATAAAATTCTTTCTTTCCTGCCGATAAGGTATTCTTCATCAGTGAACAGATTGTCATAGGACCAACACCACCGGGAACAGGTGTAATAAAAGAACATTTGGGTGATACTTCGTCAAATTTTACATCTCCGTTAAGACGAAAACCTTTCTTCTTTGTAGCATCAGGCACACGGGTTGTACCTACATCCACAATTACAGCACCTTCTTTTACCATATCTGCTGTAACAAAATCCGGACTACCTATAGCTGCTATAATAATATCAGCTTCTTTGCAGTCTTCTTTCAGCGTTTTTGAATGACTGTGACATACTGTTACTGTTGCATCACCATATTGTTTCTGCATCATCAACTGAGCCATAGGCTTGCCTACAATATTACTTCTGCCAAGTACCACGCACTTCTTTCCGGAAGTTTCAATGTTATATCTACGCAATAATGTTATTATTCCTAACGGAGTGGCTGAAATAAAACATGGCAGTCCGATAGACATACGACCAACATTAATAGGATGGAATCCATCTACATCCTTACGATAGTCAATAGCCATAATAACCTTCTGCTCATCAATATGCTTTGGTAGTGGCAACTGTACTATAAATCCGTCTACATCATCGTCTTCGTTCAATTCTTTTACCTTAGCCAATAATTCAGCTTCAGGTACATCCTCTTCAAAACGAATCAGCGTTGATTTAAATCCACAAGTTTCGCATGCTATGACTTTATTTTTAACATAAGTCTCACTACCACCGTCATGACCAACAAGTATAGCAGCCAAATGAGGCTGTTTGCCACCTGCAGCAACGATCTGCTTTACTTCCTCGGCTATTTCTTCTTTAATTTTGGCTGCCGTAGCCTTTCCGTCTATTAGTTGCATAGTTTATATGTTGTTTACATTCCCGGCATTCCGCCCTTCATTCCTTTCATTGCACTCATCATCTGACTCATCTTGCTTCCAGTCATCATCTTCATCATCTTTCGGGTCTGATCAAACTGTTTTAGCAGTCTGTTTACCTCTTGTATATTTGTACCCGATCCCTTTGCAATACGATTCCTTCTACTCTGGTTAAGCAGTTCTGGATTAGTACGCTCATTAGGAGTCATACTCTGTATTATTGCTTCAATGCCTTTGAAGGCATTATCATCAATATCGACATCCTTTATGGCCTTACCTACTCCTGGTATCATACCTGCAAGGTCTTTTAGGTTACCCATTTTCTTTATTTGCTGTATCTGATTAAGGAAATCGTTAAAGTCAAATTTATTTTTCTGTATCTTCTTCTGTAGTTTCTTTGCCTCTTCCTCATCAAATTGTTCCTGAGCACGTTCCACAAGAGAAACGATATCACCCATTCCCAATATACGGTCTGCCATACGTTCAGGGTGGAATACATCAATTGCTTCCATCTTTTCTCCTGTACCGACAAACTTAATAGGTTTTGTTACTACTGTTCGAATACTCAATGCGGCACCACCACGTGTATCACCATCAAGTTTTGTAAGAACCACACCGTCAAAATCTAGTCGGTCGTTAAATTCTTTTGCTGTATTTACGGCATCCTGACCTGTCATCGAGTCAACAACAAACAGAGTCTCATCCGGATTTAACGAATCCTTTAGATTAGAGATTTCATTCATCATCTGCTCATCTACAGCCAGACGACCTGCCGTATCGACAATAACGACATCATTTCCTTTAGCCTTAGCCTCCTTAATAGCATTCTTAGCTATTTCGACAACATTTTTATTTTCTTCTTCCGAATAGACTGGTACATCTATCTGCTGAGCAACAACTTTCAACTGTTCGATAGCTGCAGGACGATAAACGTCGCATGCTACAAGTAAAGGATTCTTATGCTGTTTGTTCTTTAGCATATTTGCCAACTTACCTGTAAAGGTGGTTTTACCTGAACCTTGAAGACCTGACATCAAGATAACAGATGGCCGACCTTCAAGTTTTAGTTCACTGGCAGTACCTCCCATAAGTTCAGCCAATTCATCGTGAACTATTTTCACCATCAATTGTCCCGGTTTAACGGCTGTTAGTACATTCTGCCCCAAAGCTTTTTGCTTCACTGTGTCTGTGAAGGTTTTTGCAACTTTATAGTTAACATCGGCATCCAAAAGGGCACGACGTACGTCTTTTAAAGTTTCAGCTACATTTATCTCGGTAATTTTGCCCTCGCCTTTGAGGATTTTGAAAGATCTGTCTAATCTGTCGCTAAGGTTTTCAAACATAATATTTATTGTCTTATTTTTCGTTTATTTTGTTCGTTTTGCTTCACTGCAAAGTTAACTAAATAAATAAGAAAACAGAAGAATAGGACACGTATTTAAAGTATTTTAAAAAAGTTTTTGTCAAAAATGCGCACATATATTTACATTGTGCATAAAAAACTTACGCTTTTCTGTCGGCAATGTACATTCCAAAAAGAATCAACGCAGCTCCCCCTATAAAATAGATCGTTATATCTTCTCCCAATACTATCCATGCAAATATAATAGTCGTTATAGGGTTGAAATAAATCCAGTTGCTTGCTTTTACCACTCCCAACTTATTGAGGCACCATGTCCATAAAAGATAACATAGCATTGATGCTATACAACCCAAAAACAATAAATTAAGAATAACATCATGACGCATCAGAAGTTGCAGAGATGGAAAACCTGGCTTAAATATATAATATGGTAATATCGTAACCAGTCCATAAAAGAACGTTTTGCGTGTGATAAATGCTGACGAATATCTATTTGACACCTTTTTCATAAGTACAGAATAGAAAGCCCAACATAGACAGGCTCCAAAAGCGAGGGCATCTCCAACAGGAGATAGATGCAGAACGAAATGTCCATTCAATACCACTGTGGCCATACCCGCAAGGGCAATAAGCGAACCAAGGATTTGCATTCGTCTGAAATGTTCGCTTCTGTATATTATTGATATTAGTATAGATGCCACCAATGGACAGGAGCATACTATAAGAGATACATTTGTAGCAGTAGATACTCCCAGAGCTGTATTTTCTGTAAGGAAATACATTGAACCGCCCGTAACTCCTAAGGCGGCGAACAGAAGTTCATCACGGATATTGTCGGCTAATATCTTTTTGTGAAACATTGCCAGCATCAGCAAGTATGCTATAATAAAACGCAATGTAAATATTTGCGCCGGCGATAGGCCGTTAGTTATAAGAACCTTGCTGGCTACATAGGTAGTGCCCCACACAGATACCGTGAAGAGAGCTACAAGATGGTATGATAAGTCTTTATTCTTTGCCATAAAAAAGTCGGTACAAAGTTACATCTTTGTACCGACCTGACCAAATGGTATTCTTTATTTTTTTTCTATTACAATATCATCCTTTACATTCTTACGTATTTTTGTAAGATACGATTTCATTCCTTCTGCATCCTTATTGTCGATAATAAGCAAAAGATCTTTTAGTTCCTTACGTATTTGTTCAACCTGTCCGGATGTATATGGATTAAAAAGTATTTCCTGTAGCAAATAGTCGTCTTCGTTCAATACACCTTGAGCGATTTTCATGTGTCGCTTAAAGGTTGTTCCGGGAGCATCCTGATGTTTCATCACAGCTGCAAAGACGAATGTACTTACAAAGGGGATACTTAGAGAGTAAGCCACAGTCTTGTCATGTTCATCAAAAGAATACTCATAGATATTAAGACCAAGTTTTGAGTATAAGTCTCTAAAGAAAATACGCCCCATATAGTCACCTTCGGTTATTATGATTGCATTCTCCTCACTCAGTTGGTTCAGATTTGCAAACGTAGGACCGAACATTGGATGGGTAGATACATATCTTTTTCCACTTTTCTCATAAAACTCGTGCAGTCCTGTCTTTATAGAGGCTATATCGCTTATTATACAGTCTTTGGGTAGATGTGGTAAGATTTCTTCAAACGCAGAAATTGTATATTTTACTGTTACTGCATTAATAACCAGCTCTGGCTGAAATTCTTCTACTTCATCCATTGTTGAGAATCTCTGCGTATTATATGTAAAACGCATCCTCTTAGGATCTTTCTCAAAGACCGCTGTTTCGTGGTCAAAACTCAGTAAGTCAAGGAAAAAGCTCCCCATCTTACCTGCACCCATTACTAATATTTTCATTTTTGATTTACTATTTCCATTTGTTGGCGAACACTTTCTTCATGCACTTCTTCAAACACTTTCCTTACAAATTCTGCATCCATTCCACACAATGAACCTTGAGCTCCACGCTTATCCAATATTTCTCCATAACGTGCTGTCTGCAGTACTGTCATATTATGTTCTTTCTTATATTGACCTATTTCCCTGCACACACGCATACGTTTTGCCAAAAGATCCATCAGCTGATTATCCAGCTCGTCTATCTGCTTGCGCAACATTACGATACCTTCTGTTGAGACAGTCTCGCTACGTATTACGAGCAGATTAATTATATAATCCAGTACATCTGGTGTGACCTGCTGTTTTGCATCACTCCACGCCTGATCAGGACAACAGTGACTCTCTATAATGAGTCCGTCAAGGCCTAAATCCATAGCCTGCTGACAAAGAGGAGCGATAAGTTCCCTTTGTCCTCCAATATGACTAGGATCGCAAATAATAGGCAGGCTAGGCACACGGCGACGTAACTCTATGGGAATCTGCCACATCGGAAGGTTTCTGTATATTTTCTTATCATAACTTGAGAATCCCCTATGAATGGCAGCCATACGTTTAATGCCGGCCTGATTAAGACGTTCCATTCCGCCAATCCATAATTCAAGATCAGGATTTACAGGGTTTTTCACTAGCACCGGTATATCAACACCTTTCAAAGAATCAGCCAAAGCCTGCATTGCAAATGGGTTTGCAGTAGTACGGGCACCGATCCACAGTATATCAACACCATATTTGAGACACATCTCAACATGTTCAGGGGTTGCCACCTCTGTAGAAGTAAGCATACCGGTCTCTTCTTTTACCTTTTTCAACCAAGGCAGAGCAGCCTCGCCATTGCCTTCAAAACCACCCGGTTTAGTACGTGGTTTCCATACACCGGCACGGAATACTTTTATTCCCTTATCGGCCAGTTGCTTAGCTGTTTTCAACACTTGTTCTTCTGTCTCAGCAGAGCAAGGGCCTGCTATGACCAAAGGGCGTTTTTCTTCTACCCCATCAAGCTTTAACGGTTCTAGTTCTAGTTCCATGTTATATATTTTTTAAATTTTTAATTCGTTCTACTGCTTCTTGTATTTTATCATCCTTGGCACACAATGATATACGTATATATCTGCTTCCATTACTTCCGAATATGAATCCGGGTGTTATAAATACTCGGGCTTCATTAAGAACTTTTTCTGTCAGTTCTTCCGCATCTTTATATTTTTCAGGAATTTTACCCCAGAGGAACATTCCTACTTGTTTTTTATCAAAGCTGCAACCTAGTATATTCATGATCTCTTCGGCCAGATTACGACGCCTTCTGTATGTCACTACATTAGCCTGATGATGCCATTCTGCATCATTATTATAAGCTTCAGCCGCAGCAAGTTGCAATCCACGGAATGTACCTGAATCTATATTACTTTTTACTTTAAGTATCCACTGTACGAACTGGGCATTAGCTGCGATCATTCCGACACGCCATCCGGGCATATTATGACTTTTACTCATCGAGTTTAGTTCTATGCAGCAATCTTTGGCACCTTCTACCTGCAACAGTGATATAGGTTTATCATTAAGAATAAACGAATATGGGTTGTCGTTAACTATTATGATAGAGTGTCTTTTTGCAAAATCTACAAGTTTGCGGTATGTTTCAATCTGTGCATTGGCACCTGTAGGCATATTGGGATAATTTGTCCACATTATCTTTACTTTGCTAAGATCCATCTTCTCAAGCTCTTCAAAGTCAGGTTGCCAGCCGTTATCTGCATCAAGATTATAATTAACCACTTCTGCACCAAGCAGTTTACTAAGAGATGTGTAGGTAGGGTATCCAGGATTGGGCACGAGCACCTGTTCACCGGGGTTCACAAAAGTCAATGTTATATGCAGTATTCCCTCTTTCGAGCCTATAAGCGGTTGTATCTCCGTATTTGGGTCAAGTTCTACACCATACCATCTTTTATAGAATCCGGCCATGGCATTACGCAATTCTGGTGTTCCGATAGTTGGCTGATAGCCGTGAGCATTATCCATACGCGCTACTTCACACAACTTGTCTACCGTGGCCTTTGATGGTGGCATATCAGGACTGCCTATAGCCAGACTTACTATATCCCTACCTTCCGCATTGAGTTTTGCTACCTCTTTCAACTTTCTGCTGAAGTAGTACTCGCTGACCAAATCCAATCTTTTGGCCGGTTTGATATTACAATTTTGGTTGTTTCCCATCTTGATATTCTCCTAATATTTTCAATGATTTTGTTAATGGTGTTATTGCGTCTATCGACTGTCTGTAACGTGTCAGATTATCATAAGTAACATCTACATAGAATAGATATTCCCATTCATGTCCTATAATTGGTAATGACTGTATCTTAGTCAGATTTATTTTATAAAACGACATGATACTAAGCACTTGCGACAGGCTCCCCTCCTCGTGTGGCAGTGTAAAAACCATACTCGACTTATTTGCTTTTTCCAACGGGCGCAAAAAGTCGGCCTTGCTTGGATTGCAAACCACCAAGAATCTGGTAAAATTATGTTTATTGTCTTCTATAGATTCTTCTAACACTTTCAGTCCATATAGTTTTGCAGCAGATGCGTTACAGATAGCAGCCCATCCTTTGCAGTTATTCTCTTTGATATACTTTGCCAAACCAGCTGTATCAAAACCTTCTACTACCTTTATATTAGAATGGCGATCAAGAAAATCGCGGCACTGCATCAGTGCTACAGGATGCGAGTGAACCTCCTTAACAGATTCCCAAGAGTCGTCAGGCAGACAACAGATGCTATGACTGATATGCAGTTTATGCTCTCCCACCACAGTGGTACCTGAGTCGCGAACCAACTCATAGTTATGCAGCAGACTTCCGGCTATAGTATTCTCGATAGCAACCATTCCTATCACCGTCGGATCACGTCTGATTTCGTCAAACACATCTTCGAACGTTGAGCAACATATAAGTTGTATCTGTTCACCTTCGAAATACTGATGAGCCGCAATATCGTGAAACGACCCTATAGAACCTTGTATCGCAATTCTTTTCATCTTTATTTATATTTCTAAACGAAAAAGTCCCGCTCATTGTTATGAAGCGGGACTTTAATGTAATATTTTGTTTTTACTTAGTCATAAGTTGAAATTTACACGCAACTTCCCGCTTCACAATTCCTTGCAAAGTAAAAATAAAAGTAAAAGAAAGAAGCGTTTAAAGTTTTCATTTTCTCATTATTTATTGTTTCTGGGTGCAAAAGTATAACTTTTCTATGAATTACACAAACATTTTGAAAGAAAAATAACATTTTTTCTTTTTTTGCTTACAATCCAAAAGGGTTTATCATATTATAAGCCTGCTTTGTTTTTTCTTCAACGCCCTCTGCAGAGAATTCTCCATTTACGTCTGCAGTTTGTTTTGGGTCAAGTTCAAGCACCTGTTGCATATCCTCTGCAGCACCGTCCTTATCGCCTGCTTCTAGTTTTATGGCTCCTCTTTCTCTGAAAGCGTCTATCGAAAATGGATTTACGTCTACCACCTTATTATAATAATGGATAGCCTCATCATTATGACCACGTTTATTCTCTATGCGAGCTTTGAGCATCAAAACATTCTCATTATCCGTTTGCTTTTCCAAAAGATATGCAGCATCGTCTCCGGCACCTTCAACGTCTCCCATTTTAAGCAATGTTTCGCCTCTGAGAAGATATGCTTCAAAATGATCATCTTTAATCATGATTGCCTTAGTAAGCATAGCCACAGCATTTACATCGTCATTTTGACCTATACATGCTCGAGCATATAAATATGACACTTCTGCATTATCTTTATCAATAAGCATAGCTTTCTCACATGAGTCGGCCATAGCTCCATAGTCTTCCATCAAGAATGCGACATGGGCCATCTGTATAAATATTTTTTGATTTTCGGGCTGTGCCTCAGCTAGCTTCTGCAACTGTTCAAAGGCCTTAAGTGGCTCATTGGCAGCTACATATGATTGAGCCAGATAATCACGAATTTCTAAATCTGTATTATTTATCTCGATAGCCTTCTTAAAACACTTTATTGCATAATCGTTCTGTCCTGTTTTAAGGGCCTTCACACCATCGTATTTTATCAAGTCAAAGTTTTTCAATTCTTCCTCTTTCTTTGTTTCTTCGGCATCTTCTACTTTACCGCCGAATAAAGCTTTAAAAAAATTCATTTTGTACTTTAATTTTGTATTGTGCTGCAAAAGTATAAAAAAAAAATCGTATTTCTCTCTCTATTTCCAATTATTTTGTGGCCACTCCTATAGTAAAAAATACCATGTCTGTTTCTGCCACAAGATGGTGCATGCTTTCGGCCGGTACAAGTACATATGTATTGGGCGTAAATTCTATCTTTTCTCCATCTACATATACGTAACCTGTTCCTGATAAACAAATAAAATGTTCATCCATTGTAAGATGCCTGTGTTCGTCTACCGTTTCACCGGCTTTCAGTCTCGACCTGGCTATCTGAGTAATAACGCTGTCTGTCTCGTCATTAGCTAGAAGAACTTGCTTCATCCCTATGCCATGAGATGTCTTTTGCAACAAGATGTCGTCTATGTTTCTTACTATCTTTTCCATATACTGTTATTTTAGTTATATATGCACTCCTAAGTATTTACTTTTCGCCACAAGAAATGATAAATTCTGAATATCGGTTCCCAAAAGCATTCTGAGGGAGATTTAAACATAAACGAAGCATTTCTATAAATGTTCATCACCCCTCTGGTTATCTTGCCTGCATTACGGTATCGCAGTCTTCTTTTATCAAAATGTCCAAAGTTTCCTGCTTTCATTATCTCTGTAAGCATTTTATTTCCTGTCCTGGGGTCGGGCTCTACAAGAATGTATTTCCTATCAAGTCCCAACACTCTTTGTTCTACATACATCACCGATCTGGCTATATTATACAGTCCCATTCTGTGTATCAACTTTACATCTCTGTCACGCTCCTGTGCGGTAAACCCTTGTTTAAGCACAAAATAATAATCCATAATTTGCCTCATGCCTATACCACCTTGAAAGAAATGACGCACAATATGGGTTAGTTGGAATATCCTATTGAAGTCTGCAGTTGGCACACACACGCTTCCTAAATTATCGGGCAACTCTTTATAATTTGCAAACTGTTCATTAGAATGCTTTGTAAAATACTTCTGTAGGTATCTATTTCCTATCATATTATTGATAAAAGACGGGCGATAATGTATTTCAACCGGGAAGCCTTCAAAATCATTAAACTCTATATGGTGATAACATATCTCATTTTTATTGCAATACTTCCTTGCAAACTTCAGCACTTTCTTATAACCACCCTCTACCCATACGTCGATATCTCCTACGCTTCTTGAATACCGGTCATTATACATCAAGGAGTTACCTTGCCCCTTAAGTATACAGCATCTGTAACCTTGTTCTTTAAGCCATTTACATATATGAGCCACAGCCACATAGGCTTTATGGTTTGTCAAATCGCAGGCATAACATTTTACGAACCACTTCTCCCTCAGTCTCTCTGGTGGCATTTTCGATCCGGTCAAGCGCATTATACCTTTATATAATATACCACACAGAGATTGCTTTTCAGCCATTTCATATATTAACGGCCACTCTGCTTGAGAAATACTATCAGGCATATCATAACTGCTATCAACCGAAAGTCTTATTAATTCGTAAAATTTACCAGAAACATCCATTGGCTTAAATTATTCAATATCAATACGATTACAAATATACAAATAAAAATGATATATCACAATTTTTTCAATAAGATTGATTTATTTTACTTTATTATATAATTTTGCGTTAGTGTATAAACTGACCGATCTCTTGATGTTCAAGATTATATACCATCATGATAAAATAGCAATCAAGCTTGTAATAAATATCATCTAAAATAGATTATATAATAAATCGTTAAGAAAAAGTTGTATATTTGCATTATTATTGTGAATACGTTATCTGAATAGTTATCACAGAATACTAGTTAAAAATTAAAAGTACATATTATGGATGACTTTTTCAATATATATAAATTTGGTATAGACGATGCGAAGAGTGTTGCCAGTGAACCCAACGAGCCCCATATACACGATTATGAGGAATTGCTAATAGGTCTTGAGGGACAGCTTGATCATTTTATCGACTTCCGTTCTGAAACTATTGATGCACCTTATGTAAGTTTTATAACTGCAGGCAAGATTCACAGACTCAAACCTTTATTAAAAGATGAGCACTGTAATATTTGGGTGATCCGTTTCAAAAGTGATTTCATTGCCGAGACGTCATTCCAATTATATTCGTCTTTTCACGATAAGGCTAACATGTGTATGAAGTTGGATGGTTGTTTCGGGCGACTGAATACCTTATGCACAATGATATATGATGAATATTCTAGAGATGATACAGACATGTCGGTTGTAAAGCAATTGCTGATATCACTTATATGTATCATTGAATCTGAAAAAAGAAAAGACTCTACGGCATCCGAAGACAACAGAAATGTACAGAACAACACGTTTAAGAGTTTTCTGCAGGTACTTGAAAAACATTACCGTGAACAGAGGAGTGTCGATTTTTATGCCGAAAAACTATTTATGACATCACGCAATCTAAATCTAATTTGTCAGCGTATCTTGCATCAGAGCGTATCTGAAATAGTCGAGACACGTAAATTACTTGAAGCTAAGAATATGCTCATAACAACAGATAAGACCGTAGCTGAGATTGGTTATGACCTTGGATTTAATGAGAAAACATATTTTACACATGTTTTCAAAAAGAAAGCAGGCATGTCTCCATCCGACTTCCGCAAGGAGATGCGGTGTGTTATCGGTGCATAAATAATATGATTTTCCGTTTTTCACAATTTTTCTTCCTAAATATGTTACCTTCAGCATTTATATTGTTCCTATCTTTGCACCATAAACAAATAGAAAATGAATATTACATATTAAAAAAGAAAAACAATGAAGAAGTATATTATTCTAGCTGCCGTTATGCTATCAGTTTTCACGGCAAATGCACAGACAACATGGACAAACGACCCTCAACATTCAAGACTGGGATTTGTAGTTAAACATCTTATGATATCAGAAGTTGATGGACGTTTTTCAGACTTTAATGCAACTGTTATTACAACAAAACCAGACTACAGTGACGCTAAAATCACTCTGACAGCAAAGGTAGCAAGTATTAACACAGATGTTGAAGCTCGTGATAATCACTTGAAAACAGCCGACTTTTTCGATGCCGAAAAATATCCTACACTGTTATTTAAGAGCACAAAAATAGTAAAAGTTGGTCCTAAAAAAGGAGTTATGTATGGTAATCTCACTTTTCATGGAATAACAAAACCCATCAAATTGGATGTAACATTCTTTGGAAAAGTGATTAATCCTATGAATAAAAATGTTACAGCCGGTTTCCAAGTTAAGGGTGTATTAAAACGCACTGATTATAATTTGGGTCCTAAATTCCCGGAAGCACTTATCAGCAATGATATTAAGATAATAGCTAATGTAGAATTCAGTCCTAACAAATAATGAATAATGAAGTGAAATCAATTATGCCGATGCTGTTTTTAGGACATGGTAGTCCGATGAACGCAATAGAAAACAATTGTTATACAGCCGGATTTAAACTTATTTCAAAAGAATTGCCTGTTCCAAAGGCAATTCTTTGTATATCAGCACATTGGGAAACAGAAGGAACTTATGTCACAGCAATGGACAAACCAAAGACTATACATGATTTCGGAGGATTTCCAGAACCTCTTTATCAGTTTAAATATCCGGCCCCGGGCAGTCCTTTATTGGCTGGAAGAATACACGAAATGGTAAAATCCACCAATATCGGCTTAGATTATGACTGGGGGTTTGATCATGGTTGTTGGGTAATAACGAAGTTCATATATCCCAAGGCTAATATCCCTATTGTAGAACTAAGTATAGATTATACCCAACCAGCCGTTTATCACTATAAATTAGCCAAACAACTGGCAGCGCTTCGAGCAGAGGGCATACTGATTATAGCTAGTGGTAATATTGTTCACAATCTACGTAAGATAGATTGGGACCATCTAGAAGATTCAGGATATGGATATGATTGGGCTATAGCCTTTAATGATAAAATTAAACGATTGATACAAGAAGGTGAACATCAACAAATAATTAACATCGACAAAAGCGATCCAAACTATCGTTATGCAGTACCATCACCAGATCATTTTCTTCCTTTATTGTATATCCTTGCTCTTCAAACAAAAGATGATAAGTTAAGATTCTTCAATGACTCACTCGTAGGCGGATCACTCAGCATGACTTCACTACTACTAAAGCAACAGTAACAAAAGAAAGCAAATACCCATAAAATATATCAAAAAGCATGTTTTATAAAAATAAAGCACACAATATGATTGTTTTTATGATAAAAAAACTATCTTTGTGCCCAAATATTGAAGACAGAAAACTATATATATATGGGATTATTTACTACGAAAAGTATTAGTGACCTTCTTGCAGAGGCATCAGAGAAACATGGAATGAAGAAGACCCTGTCAACGGGTGCGTTGATTGCATTGGGAGTTGGTGTTGTCATTGGTGCCGGATTATTTTCAATTACAGGTATTGCCGCTGCTGATTATGCAGGTCCGGCCATCGTTATTTCTTTTGTGATTGCAGCCATAGGTTGCGCTTTTGCAGGATTATGTTATGCAGAGTTTGCCTCTTCCATCCCTGTGGCTGGTAGTGCCTATACATACTCTTATGCCACGATGGGCGAATTTGTAGCCTGGATCATCGGTTGGGATTTGATTCTTGAGTATGCCGTAGGAGCCTCAACAATAGCATCCAGCTGGTCTGGTTATTTCTTTGAATTACTGCACTCTTTGGGCTTTTCTTTACAACGACAGTTGATGATGACCCCGTTCGAAACAGCAACCATGCCTAACGGTGAGGTTCTTCGAGGAATCATCAATTTACCATCTGTTTTTATTGTCACCGTGATGTCTTTGATATTGATACACGGAACAAAAGGTTCCGCCAAATTGAATAATGTTATTGTTGTTATAAAGGTCGGCATCGTGCTGCTTTTCATCTTCATCGGATTTCACTACATAGACAAAAGCAACCTCACCCCTTTTATTCCCGCCAACCAGGGAAGCTTTGGTAAATTCGGTTGGACAGGTATTTTCAGAGCCGCAGGACTGATATTCTTTGCCTACATGGGATTTGATGCCGTATCAACAACAGCACAGGAAACCAAAAATCCACAAAAGTCAATGCCTTATGGCATATTAGGTTCATTACTGATCTGCACCATACTGTATGTATTATTTGCACATGTACTTACCGGAGTTGCCAGTTACAAATCGTTCAGCGGTGCAGGAAATGATCTGGCACCAGTAGCTACTGCTATAAATCACATGGGCACAATGGGCCCCGACGGTCATATCATACCGGCCTTCCCATGGCTTAACAGGATAATTATGTTAGCAATACTTTTAGGTTACTCTTCTGTCATTCTGGTATTGTTATTAGGCCAGAGTCGTGTCTTTTATTCAATGAGTCGTGACGGTCTGGTTCCAGCTATATTCTCACGTTTGCATGAAAAGTACAGGACTCCGGCAAAATCAAATCTTTTATTTATGCTTTTTGTCAGTCTGATCGCAGCATTTGTTCCTGGAAAAATCATCGGGGAAATGAGCAGCATCGGAACCTTATTTGCATTTATTCTGGTCTGCATAGGAATTATCATTATACGAAAGAATAATCCGGGTGCGAAACCGGCCTTTAGGACGCCTTGGGTACCTGTCATCCCTATATTAGGAGTTCTGGTATGCTTGTCTATGATGGTTTCGTTAAGTATAGATACCTGGATTCGTCTGGTTGTATGGATGATGATTGGTTTTGATATTTACATCGTACGTGGCCCCAAACATAGCAAACTATCAGTAAATGATTCTGTCGAGGAGAAACAGAAGACAAGAAATGTAACATCGTACTGCGGATTAGCACTCTGCGCATTATTGGCATTCTTTACTTATGTGCACCATCAGTCAGATGCAGGTAATATACCGGAGCTCATCATTTTCAACTGTATTATAGCGTTCCATCTAATTTATTACTTAAGTTTCAGGTTTATAAAGAAAGTAAACAGATAATCATAAAAGTATCAGCAGATAATATTGAAACGGCAAAAGCAAATGAAACTAAAACGATAATGAATCGTTACAGGTAGAATATTTTACCGATAATATTCAATACCATCTTTATGGTATTTTTTAAAAAAAACTTTTAAAAGATTGTTAGGCAACTAAAAAAAGAACTATCTTTGCCCTGTGATGAGAAGATTAGTTACATATATGCTCATTGCTATAATGATGGTCGGCACCATCGGAATAGACAAGAATGTTCACTATTGCAACGGTGAATTCATAGGACTTGTGGCCAATGGATTCACATATAAGAGTGAAAAAGGCAAAATGATGTCTGAATGTATGAACGAGCATTCTCATTGTAAACATTGCAAAACTATTCATAGTTCTTATCGCATCCCCTCTTCGCTTATTCAAGGCATTCATATAAATACACAACCATTACTGTCATATAAAGATTGGCTTCATGGCGATTTGTATTCAATTCTAGATGCTTTATTATTAAATTCAAAAGATAAGAAGGAAGATTATTGTCTTTATCATCCTTCTCTTTATCTTTCTTTAAAAGTCCCGATAACAAAAGGATTAAGGGCACCCCCTGCTATAGCTTAATTTATTTATAACATCTTAATGTGGTAACAATAGTCGTATTGTGCCAATACATTAGTATGCAATTAACTGTAAATATAATTAAACTATAAATTAATTAAATGCTCAACAAAATAATTAAGTATTTCCTGCAAAACAGGATAATTACTGCTATATTGTTGATTGTTGTCATTGTTGGAGGATTAGCTACCTCACCGTTTAATTGGAACATCGGATTTATACCCCGTGACCCAATAGCCGTTGATGCTATTCCTGATGTAGGTGACAATCAGCAGATTGTAGCAACAGAATGGATGGGACGTTCACCGAAAGATGTGCAAGAGCAGATCACTTATCCGCTAACCACTTCCTTATTAGGTATTTCAGGTGTAAAAACAATTCGTTCCACTTCCATGTTCGGTATGTCTTTTGTATATGTTATATTCAAGGACAATGTCGATTTTTATTGGAGTAGGTCTCGTATATTAGAAAAATTGAATTCACTGCCTTCCGGACTACTTCCAGAAGGAGTTAAACCATCACTTGGTCCAGATGCTACGGCATTAGGTCAGGTATTTTGGTATACCCTCGAAGGAAGGAATCCTAAGACAGGAAAACCAGCCGGCGGTTGGAATCCCGAAGAATTACGTACTATTCAAGATTATTATGTAAGATATTCATTGAGTTCTGCTGATGGTGTATCAGAAGTAGCCTCTGTTGGTGGTTATGTTAAAGAATATCAGGTGGATATTAATCCAGATGCAATGCGTTCTTATGACATTAATCTAATGCAAGTAATGCAAGCCGTCAAAAACTCGAACATTGATGTAGGTGCCGGTACTCTTGAAATAAACAAGGCAGAGTACCTGATCCGAGGACTTGGATATATCAAGAATCTGCAGGATTTGGAGAATGCCGCCATTACATCACGAAACGGTATGCCAATTCGTATTAAAGATTTGGCTAAAGTAAGTTTTGGTCCCGGTGATCGACGTGGTGGACTTGATAAGGAAGGTCAGGAAGCTGTTGGTGGCGTTGTTGTAGCACGTTACGGATCCAATCCTATGGATGTGATCAATCATGTAAAGGCCAAAATCAGGGAAATGAATGCGGGCATGCCACAAAAGACATTAAAGAACGGTACAGTTTCAAAAGTTACAGTTGTTCCTTTTTATGATAGGACACAATTAATTAGCGAAACGATCGGAACTCTAGAAAGTGCACTTACCCATGAAGTACTTATTTGTATAATCGTTGTACTCGTTTTAGTTATAAACATACGAGCTTCAATGGTTGTTGCCAGTATGCTTCCCCTTGCTGTTCTAGGTACATTCATTGTTATGAAGATTACGGGTATTGAAGCAAATATAGTGGCTTTGTCGGGTATTGCCATTGCAATAGGCGTTATGGTTGATGTGGGAGTTGTATTTATGGAAAATGTGTTACGAAATCTGCATTCAAAAAATGATGAGGATGGACATATTCGCGGTAAGGAACTTGAGACTGTTATTTTAGATTCTGTCTCTGAGGTATCATCAGCGATAGTAACTGCAATGATTACGACTATTGTCAGTTTCCTTCCTGTCTTTGCCATGCAGGCACAAGAAGGTAAGATGTTCCATCCCCTAGCCTTTACGAAGACTTTTGCCTTGGCATCATCCTTGATTTTGGGTCTAATTGTTCTGCCTACTCTGGCATACTGGATATTTTCGTTACGTATACCTGTTTTTAAATGGCTATCCCCGTTTGAGAAAATGGCAATTTCATTTAGAAAATTAACAATGCCATTAAGAGATAATTATAAAAAGGTAAATTACATAACGATAGTTATCGTTGTGATTATGGCTGTTTATATTCTTGCATCACTGTGGTTGCCATTAGGTCCTGACAATGGTATTCTGCTGAATACCTTGTTTGTTGGTGGAATTGTCGCTATAATATTGGCCATGCTTTGGTCGCTGGTTATTTATTATGAAAAAATTCTGCGTTGGTGCCTGACCAATAGATGGAAATTCATATTGATCCCTATCTCTACTTTAGGATTAGGGTTGTTGATATGGACCCATACAGGTAAAGAATTTATGCCTACTCTTGACGAAGGTTCGTTTATGCTAATGCCAACAAATATGCCAAATTCTGGTGTAGAAGCAAACATCAACAATATGAAGATGATAGACAGGCGCATCAAATCTATTCCTGAAATTGAATCTGCAGTAGGCAAATGGGGGCGTGTCAATTCAGCTCTCGACCCGGCTCCAATTCAGATGTACGAAGTGACTATCAATTATTTGCCTGAATATATGCTCGACCGAAATGGGCATCGAGCCCGCTTCAAAACGGATATGCATGGTCGTTTTATTCTGAAAGGAGGCAAAGTTTATGACCCGGCCAAAGAATTCAGAATAATCCCTACAGATAGTCTTATCGCTAGTTCGCATGGCAATTATTACCGTCAGTGGCGAAAGAGTATTCACACAAAAGATGATATTTGGAATCTAATTACGAAGGCCAGTTCTTTGCCGGGACTGACTGGGGCTCCAAAACTACAGCCTATTGCTACACGTATGGTTATGCTGTCAACCGGACTTCGTGCCACAATGGGACTTAGAATTTATGGACCCGATCTCAATTCTATTGAGAAAGCTGGTATACAAATGGAAGATGCTCTAAAAAAGGTCCCTTCTATATTAAAGTCTTCAGTCTATTACGATCGCTCTACCGGTGCGCCTTATATAGAGATAAAACTTGATCGTGAAAAAATGGCACGTTATGGGATTCAAGTTGCAGATATGCAGAATATCATATCTACTTCTATAGGAGGAATGAACGAGGGTACATCTGTAGAAGGCCGTGAACGTTTCCCAATTCGCGTGCGATATGCTCGTGAACTTCGTGATAATCCAGATGCACTCAGCAAGATTATGATTCCTGCCGCAGATGGAACTCAGATTCCACTCAGCGAAATTGCTACATTACAATTTGCCAAAGGTGCAACGATGATAAAAAGTGAAAACACATTTTTAGTTGGATACATTACTTTTGACAAAGTAGGTGATAAAGCAGAAGTTAATGTAGTGAATGAAGCTAAAAACATTCTGGATAGAGACGTAAGGAATGGCAAGATAATACTCCCTAAAGGCGTCTATTATCAGTTCACGGGTAATTACGAACAAGAAGAGCATGCAACAAAACGCTTAGCACTAGTTATTCCGATTGCACTATTGTCTATACTGATTATCTTATATTTCCAGTTCAAATCCGTAACAGCTTCGCTGATACACTTCTCAGGAGTTTTTGTGGCATTTGCAGGAGGATTTATCCTCATCTGGCTCTATGGCCAACCATGGTTTATGAATTTCAGCATTGTCGGAATGAATATGCGTGTTCTCTTTGATATTCATACTATCAATTTGAGTGTGGCTGTATGGGTGGGATTTATAGCTTTATTCGGTATAGCCACTGACGATGGCGTATTGATGGGCACATATATTCATCAGGTCTTTATTCACGACAACCCCCAAACAAAAGAAGCCATAGTAGAAGCCGTTGTAAAAGCCGGACTTAAGCGTGTTCGCCCTGCCTCAATGACAACGGCAGCGACTCTGATAGCCTTACTTCCTGTTTTGTCTTCAACAGGAAAAGGCGCTGACATTATGGTTCCAATGGCAATACCTACTTTTGGTGGCATGCTCATTCAAACCATGACGATGTTTGTTGTACCAGTATTGCAATGCTGGTGGCGCGAGGGAACTTTACAAAAAGAACTAAAGAGGAGGAAAGATTATGAAAATAAATAAAAACATGCTCTGTTTGGTTGTTATGCTTCTTATGACTTCTGTTGTTTATTCTCAGACAGATAGTCTTAATGCATATATGATAATGGCAGCCCATAACAATCCAAAAGTAAAAGCTGCCTATAGTGATTATCTGGCATCTATCCAACGCGTGATTCCTGCCGGTCAATTGGATGATCCGGAGCTGTCGTTTAGCTTTTATACCAAACCAATGGAACAGGTTAATGGCAAACAAGTGGCATCAGTATCATTCATGCAGATGTTTCCTTGGTTTGGAACTCTTAAAGCAGCAAGACTTGAAAAATCATGGATGGCACAAGCTAAGTATCAGAAATACAGAATAGCCGGTATTGAGATAGCTTTCAGTGTTCAAAAGCTATGGTATGCAATGCTCTCCGTTCATGAGCAGATTGATGCAATCAATGATAATATCCGTTTGCTTAAATCTTTAGAGGAAGTTTCGCTCTATATGTACAAATCACCTTCAACTATGTATGGAAAGGGGAATGGCATGAGCGGAGGTAATAGAATGAGTGATCAGTTACGTATTCAGGTCGAAAAAAATAAATTAGCAGAACAAAAGGTAAATGCGAAATCACAGTTTGACCTGATGAAACGACAATTCAATATACTTCTTCATCGTGACGAAAACATAGCAATAGCTATTCCTGACACTATCTCGGAATCTCTTAAACCTAATTTAAATATTGAGGACATTGAGAGACATAATCCCATGCTTTCAATGCAGAAAGCAGAAGGACAGTCTTACGTAGCTCAGAGAGAGATGGCAAAGAAAATGGGTATGCCCATGATTGGTACAGGATTAGAGTATATGTTCAACAAGAAACGTGACGGAATGAGTGATGGAGTAATGAGTAATATGAATGGAATGGATATGCTGGCTGTAATGTTTAAAGTGTCTGTACCTATTTATCGTAAAAAGATCCGGGCGCAACAGAAAGCTGCTAAGTTAATGGAGGATAATGCAAATGAAAGTTATGTAGCTACAATTGATGAGATACAAAGTCAGTATGATGATATCATGCGACGCCTTGATGAAGCCAAACGTAACATAAAACTTTGTGATACAGAGACTCATATATTGAGTAAAACGGTTCAATTGATGCATACAGAATACACAAACGGCTTATCTTCGATAACTGATATATTGCAGACTCAGCAAACTCTCATAGATTTCAGCCTGAAACGTTTTGATGCTGTTGCAGAATATAATACAGCGATTGCAGAATTAGAGAAATTGGCAGCAACAAATGATTATAGTATTAATAATAAGTGATGATGAAACAGAAAATAATTAACATATGGAAATCCAATAAATGGATAAAATATACAGGAATACTTGTGATTGGTTTATTTTTTGGTTGGATATTTTTTGGTAACTCTACATTGACTGATATGACAATGAAACCCGTAAAAACGACCAGCAGTAAGAAAAAGATATGGACTTGCTCCATGCATCCTCAGGTTCGAGAAGATCATCCAGGAAAATGCCCTATTTGCGGAATGGATCTTATCCCTTTAAAACAGGAAAGTAAACAGAATGTGGATGCCAATAGTATACAAATGAGCGACGAGGCTATGGCATTAGCTAATGTAGAAACTGCCATTGTAGGCAATCATAGTGGTAGCAAGGAAGTCCGCCTCTTTGGTAAAATTCAGCCCGACCAACGTATGCAGCAATCACAGTCGGCTTATGTTGGAGGTCGCATTGAACGTCTTTTCGTAAATGCTGTTGGTGATCATATCACAAAAGGCCAGACTATTGCTATCATTTATTCACCAGAATTGTATACCGCAGAACAGGAACTAATAGCTGCGCTTCACTTTGGTGATATTTCACAACGTAAGAATTTGATTGATGCAGCAATAGAGAAACTTCGTCTTTTAAATCTTACTACAAAACAGATAAATAAGATTCTTCATGATAAGAAAGCTTCGCCTTATTCAGAGCTCAAGGCTAATACCTCAGGGACTGTTATCGTTAAGAATGTTAGTCAAGGTGATTATGTTAGTCAAGGAAGTGTATTACTTCAAATAGCAAATCTGTCTAGACTATGGGCTATATTTCAGGCTTATGAAGATGACTTGCCATTTATCCATAAAGGAGAATCTGTCAGATTTACCACTGATGCTATTCCCGGTAAGGTGTTTACAGGAGCAATATCTTTTATAGACCCAATATTAAACAATCAGACTAGAACAGCCGGTGTTCGTGTAGATCTTAACAATAACAATGGAAGATTCAAACCCGAGATGCTAATTTCCGGACTTGCTTCTGTTTCGATGGGGCAATACAAACATAATATTATTGTTCCAAAATCGGCTGTTATGTGGACAGGCAAACGTTCGGTTGTCTATGTCAAGGATCCATATAGCAATCAACCTACATTTACAATGCGGAATGTTGTGCTCGGCCCTTCTCTACCAAATAGTTATGTGGTTATAAATGGACTTTCAGATGGTGATGAGATTGTAGTAAATGGAACATTTGCTATCGACGCAAGTGCACAGTTGGATGGAAAGCATTCAATGATGAATCAATAATTTAATAATTAACAATTTAAAAAGAAAAGACAATGAAAAGAATGGTAATGATGATGATGATTGCACTCTCTGTAAGTGTAGTATCAGCGAAAACAGTTGAGAGTATTTTTTCGGTAAATGGCAAATGCAGTAGTTGTAAAGCCAGAATAGAAAAAGCTGCTAAATCAGTTGATGGTGTAAAAACTGCATCTTGGAATATCAAGAGTCACAACTTGGTTATTACTTATGATGATGCAAAGACTTCTCCAAAGAAGGTGCAGTGGTCTATTGTCAAAGCAGGCCATGATGTTGGCAAAATGAAAGCCTCTGATGCTGATTACAATCGACTACCGGCATGCTGTCGCTATCGCAACAAATAAAGTGATATAAAAGACAAGAATAGTCCGCTATTGATTATATTACCAATAGCGGACTTTTATTTTCCCCCAGTTTTTGCATCATTACTCTCTTTCTATCTATATAAAAAGTAATTAGAACTTATCATCCAAGCATTCAATTCTATAAAATACATGTCTAGAGTCCTTGCTTTATCTTAGGTATTATATTAATGCTTATTGTCCATTATTTCTTTATCATAAGGAAACTTTTTATTAATTCTTTCTATAAAAGAAAAAATTAACCGTTTGGGTTCTTCTACGATGTCATTTGGGAAATGACGATTTTTATTTTCAAAAAAAGTGTTTTCAAACCTCAACCTCACTATTTTGATGTAAATTACTTATTATCAGAATTTTACGCGAGTGAGGTTTCGTTTTTAAACCTCACTAAACCTCACTCGTTGTCTTTTTCCAAAAGCGGTTGACTGTTTAATTGTTAATTGGCAATGTATATTGTCTTAAATAATTACTTTTATATTATCTCCGTTTTTACACCATTATCTTATACCGAATATCTATAAAAAAGATAGACAATAGCAATACTGTAAGTATAATTTACCACATTAAAAGCATAGATATTGCAGCACAAAACAACTTATTTTGTCATACAAATCAACTTAATTCGCTTAACAAAACAACTTGTTTTGTATTATCAAACAAGCTGTTTTTATAATGCATATTTGTAATATTTAATTACAACAGACTAACGAGTGAGGTTTAGTGAGGTTTAAAAACAAAACCTCACTCGTTCAACACATTGATATACAATCGCTTATGCTAAAATAGTGAGGTTGAGGTTTGAAAACGTTTTTTATTCAGAACAGAAAAATAAAGGTTAAAACACCTAGATGTGTATAGAAATAAGCTCATAAAAACGAATATTAAGTTTTGCCATTAAATATTTTATTACTACCTTTGAAGACAAACTTAACATAGCTGTATTTAATATAGAATATCAAAGATAAAAAGAATATTTTGAAAAAATAACAATAAATCATGCAGTCTTTTTACAACTATCATATCTATACTAATTAAAACATTTCTTTTATGAATTTGGAACAAGTTGTAGAAAGCGCAAAAGAAGGAGATACAGAGGCCCTTGGAAGCCTCTATAATGCATATGCCGACAAGATGAAGGGTGTATGCATAAAAATAATAAAAGGAAACAAAGATGATGCTGAAGACATCGTACACGATGCTTTCATCATTGCATTTGCATCAATAGAGAAACTACGCGATCCTCAAAAGTTCGGACAGTGGATTACTACGATAACAAGACATCTGTCTTTAAAATATCTGGAGAAGTCTAAGACTATAAGAAGTGTAGAACTGTCTGATATAAAAGAAGACGAAATAAAAGTCCCTGAAGAAGAGTATAAAACTGACAATTCGGTTTCTGTACATGTACTGTTAGAGATGATTGATAAATTGCCTGAAGGCTACCGAGATGTATTCAAACTTTCTGTAATTGAGGGCCTTTCGCATAAAGAAATCGCAGACATTCTGGGCATAGAGCCACATTCTTCTTCATCACAACTCTACCGCGCCAAGGCCATACTCAAAAAGTATATCTCAGATTATCGCACCATAGCGCTTATTATCATTGCCATGCTTATACTGCCAATATACAGATATTGCAAGAAGAAACAATCCTATTACTCTAACAAAATAAAGAACTCGTCTGAGATATGTAAAAACAGTAATAGCAAAAAGTCTGTATCTGAGAAGAAGGGGAACACAACCAATGCGAATGTAATGAAGAGTCAATATCTGGCAAACAAGATTGAGACATCCCATGGTAATAATGACTACAGGCAGTCTACAACGAATGATACCATTTCGACTATTTGCGACTCGACATCTTCGCACAAGTCTACCGTACAAAAACCGAACGAAACACCGATACCCGAGCATTACAACAAGATTGATTATGATATGCCAGCAACGAAGAGGCATCATAAGAGTAAATGGAATATGCTGCTTGCCGGTTCGGCAGGTCCAGCACTTGCCCAAGGGGTATACAAGATGCTTTCTTCTAATACATCAGTAGGCAGTAGCACCGATCAAGGGAATATAACTACATGGGAAGAGCTTTACAAAGACTTGGCTACAAGAACTAACGAGCACTCTCCTGCCGACTCTATTGCTCTAATGAATATAGCAAAAAAGAATAGTGGAAGTATTATCGAAAAAGAGAAGCACTACAAGCCTATCACAATAGGTCTGTCAATAACGAAATCGTTGAGCGACAACTGGAGCTTTGAGACAGGACTACAATATTCAATGCTGAAATCGACATTCACAATGGGAAGTGACGGCAACAATATATTCAAGAAACAGAAGATATATTACCTTGGAATACCATTAAAGATGTCATACAATATAATTGGATACAAAAAGCTATCTGCATATGGCTCTGCCGGAGTATTAATCAATATCCCGCTAAGCGGCAATATTACCGAGCAACTTATTACCGACTCTGTACCTATAGATATAGGTAAGAACAAAGTCAGCGTGCCTATGCAGTGGTCGCTTAATGCAGGCTTTGGCATTCAGTATAAGTTTACGACCAACTTTAGTGTGTATTTTGAACCTACATTCAACTATTACATACCTACGGGAAGCAGTACTCACACGATATGGACGGGGCATCCGTTCTATGTAAGTATGCCATTCGGTATCAGGTTTACGTGGTAAAATAACAAAAGCCATGCAGTCTTTTTAACTTTTAGGGACTATACTCATAGAAACCCTAAAATTAAGAAAGAATAATGTACCGTATTAGCGACTACGTCCATAATGGACGTCTGTATCTTAACAATATCACTCGTAAGCGACATAAAACATTGAGCTCGCTGATGATATATTCTACAACTCTATGTCAGTCAAAGTGCAAGCACTGCTCTATATGGAAAAAACCAGAGGAGCACCTGTCACTAGATGACATCAAGAAAATAATGAGAAGCAAGTGTATAACCGGGAAAACAGTAATCGGGCTCGAAGGAGGTGAGTTTGTTCTCCATCCCCAGGCAAATGAGATCATGGAGTGGTTTATGAATAACCATCCCAATTATACACTACTGTCCAACTGTCTTGCTTCGCAAAAAGTAAAAGACATGGTGAAGAGGTATCATCCTGCCCATCTATATGTTTCGCTCGACGGCAATCGTGACACATATGTTAATATGAGAGGAAGAGATGGCTACGACAAAGTTATTGATGTGGTAGAGTCACTTAAAGATGTAGTACCATTGTCGCTCATGTTTTGTCTGTCTCCGTGGAACAACTTCAAGGATATGGAATATGTAATAAATGTAGCAAAAAAGTATGCCATAGACGTACGTATAGGCATATATGGCACAATGTCTTTTTTTGATACTTCAGGAGCTCTGCTTTCGGCCGACATGGAGAATTATATCAGTAAGATACCAACTAACATTCATGATACAGATGAGAACTACGACTTTGTGGCTTTTTATGATGAATGGCGTAATGGGCATCTAAAACTACGATGCCAGAGCATTTTCAGTGAACTGGTGATCCACTCTAACGGTAATGTACCTTTATGCCAGAACCTGGATGTAATTCTGGGCAATATACATGATAAATCATTAGATGAAATATTCAATTCGCAAGATTCATGTGATACGCAGTGTAAATATGCTAAAGAATGCAATGGATGCTGGATAAACTTCCACAGAAAATATGATATAATTCTTTTAAGAAATTTCGAGAAACTGTTTCCCAAGAAGTTTATTGAAGCCTTTTACGGTCAATATCAATGGTCGGAAGACAAGAGTCAAACCTATAAACAATATTTTTCAAGAATAGATAAATAATTTATACGCCATATGAAATATATTAATGAACTAATACACCGATATAAAGATATAAACAGCAAGAAGCAATTGCGTAATGTATATCACGGCAAATATGCTTTTGTTGGTATCGGAAGTCATAGCGCTAACAACTTATATCCCATTTTGAATTACTTGCATGTAAAATTAAAATATATCTGTTGCCGGTCGGCAGAAAAGGTAACACTAATACAAAACAAGTATCCGGAGGTAATAGCAACGACATCTATTGATGATATTCTAGAAGATGATGAGATTAAGGGCATTTTCGTTTCTGCATCACCGTCTTCACATTACAATATTGCATCACAAATATTAAAAAGCGGTAAGTCTCTTTTCATTGAGAAGCCTCCATGTTATTCACCAGAAGAATTAAGCAATCTTATTGACCGAGTAAAGATGTATGGCTCACCTGTATCAATGGCAGGATTACAGAAAAGATATTCGCCACTCACAGACACTTTAGTTGATAGGATAAAACACGACAAAGGTATAAGTTATAACCTGAAATACCTTACGGGCCTATATCCGGAGGGAGACCCTCTTCTTGATTTGTTCATTCATCCGCTCGATTACGTAGTATACCTTTTTGGCGAGGCTAAGATTAAGGGCATTGATAACATAAAGAATAAAGATGGTGGAATCACCATTATGCTAATTCTGCAACACTGCGAGATAACCGGGATATTAGAACTGTCAACAGCATACACATGGACTGATGCATGCGAATCAATAACTGTCAATACAGCTGCCGGAACTTATTCTCTAAAACAAATGGAAGAGCTTACATTCTCCCCAAAATGCAGGGCTATATTAGGTGTACCAACCGAAAAGTTTATGCACAGGCATTCCTCATATGTAAAATTATCTGCAAGGAATAATTTTTCACCGGTAATGGCAAACAATCAAATATATACGCAAGGTTATTTCAATGAGATAAAAAATTTTGTCGACTTGGTTGAATGCAAATGCAGCGGTTGTCGTTCTTCATTACAATCCCTAAAGGCCACCTACGCGTTGATCAAGGATATACGTGACAGACTATAGAATTTAGTGAAAGAACCATATTTTTCATTATTTCCTTTGTAGTCACATGTCTTTTAGTTATATTTGCGTCAAAATAGAACACTTTATTAATTAAAAATACACTACTATGGAAGAATTTGTAAAGAGAAATATCGGTTTAGTTGCACATGATGCAAACAAAAAGGATTTGATGGAATGGTGCCTATGGAATTCCAGCAAGTTAATAGGTCATAAGTTTTATTCTACAGGAACTACCGGCAAACTTATTCTTGAAGCCCTTACAAAAAAACATCCGGATGTTGAATGGGATTTTACAATATTAAATTCAGGTCCATTGGGCGGCGACCAGCAGATGGGCTCACTGATTGTAGCCGGTAATATAGATTATCTGTTTTTCTTTACAGACCCTATGACATTACAGCCACACGACTCAGACGTGCGTGCATTGACCCGCCTCTGCAGTGTAGAAAACATTGTGCTATGCTGCAACCGTACTACAGCCGATCATATCATATCAAGTCCACTATTCCAGGATAATGAATACAAGCGCGTTCGTCCTGACTACTCTACATATACCAACCGCTTTGCCAACAAATCGATGGTAGAAGAAGTAGTGGAATCAGTAAATAAGGAAAAAACGCACTGAAAGACCGTAAAATATAACATTCCTTTATAAGGGATAATTAATAGTAAAATGTTTGCAATTTCTATGATTTTTATTTTGTTATTTATCATAGATGTACTAACTTTGCTAACATGAAAAGAACTATTATTATAATATTCGCAATATTATCACTTTGTGCTGCCAATGCACAAAGTGATTTCAAAGCAAGCGACTTCAGACAGAAAGTCGCCGACAAGGGAAATTTGGCATCACCATCCGACATTGTCAACGGGATAGAATTCTCCGACAATAATATATCCCCTGACAACAGTGCCTTACAGCCTGCAAAGGCCATCGCACCTGTAAACGATTCTATAACGCTCAACCTGCCTACGCTCACCGACCGTGGCACAATGGCACCTATAAATATGTTCCCTTATTACTGTTGGGGTTACGATTCATGGGATTTGCATCCGGGTATGAATGTAAATCTGGGTGCATCAGTATTCGCCTCTTTCGGAAAGGGAGCAAATAGCGGCGCCGGGTTCGCTCAAAACATCTCGATGATGTATGCAGTACCTCTTAGCAAGAAGCTATCACTGGCTCTAGGCGGATATTTCGACAATATCAATTGGGGGCGCTATTCGTCTCGCAATGTAGGTCTGAATGCAGTGTTGGGGTATCAGTTCGACGAGCATTGGTCGGGATATGTATATCTTCAGAAATCGCTTGTAACAGACAAGTTTATGCCTCGTTACATGTATGGCATGAGTGATATAGGTGATCGCATCGGAGCAGCGGTAAGATATGCTCCTTCTAAAAATTTCTCTTTTGAGGTTTCTGTCGAGAGTAACAGAAGATAGTTCTGCGCCACTTTGCAACAGTATTAATTATCATCTTCAAAAGAAAAACAAATGGAAAAGAAAACTATAGCCGTCCTCGGGATGGCATGCGCAGGCTGCGCTACTAATGTAGAGAAAAAGCTCAATTCTCTGCAAGGAGTAACATCGGCAGCCGTCAATTTCGCAGCACGCACGGCTCTGATAGAGTATGACGATAAAGTGATATCACTTCAGACAATGAAAGACGAGGTGGTTAAGATTGGTTATGACCTTGTGATAGAAGAAGAGCGCTCTGTAGTGGAAATAGAAAAGAATGCCTACAGGAATCTGAGGCGTAAAGTCGTTGTATCATGGATATTTGCTATACTCACGATGAGTCTGTCTATGGGATGGATCAATATTGGCAACGATATCATATCCAACCAGACAATGATGCTATTGGCACTATTGAACATCATATATTGCGGTCGGCAGTTTTATGTCAATACATCAAGACAGTTGCTCCACGGCATGGCAAACATGGATACATTGGTGGCACTAAGTACCTGTGTGGCTTTCATATTCAGTAATTTCAGTACCATGCACTATTACGATGCATCGGTTATGATTATCACCTTTGTACTAACCGGCCGACTTATGGAGGAACGTGCCAAAGACGGTACTGCATCTGCCATACGGGCTTTGATGGGACTGGCTCCCAAGACAGCCCTGCTTGTTGATGGAGACAATGCAAGCGAAGTACCAATCTCTACACTTAAGCCCGGGGATATGATAGAAATACATCAGGGTAATAAGGTGCCGGTAGACGGAACAATCATCAAAGGAGACATTTATGTTGACGAAAGCATGATAAGTGGCGAGCCTGTACCTGTAAGCAAGACTAAGGGCGACAAACTGATGACCGGAACCATGGTAAAACAGGGTATAGCCCGCTTTAAAGCCGAGGAGGTGGGCAGCAAGACAATGCTTGCGCATATCATAAAGATGGTACAAGAAGCTCAAGGCTCAAAAGCACCTGTGCAGAGGGTTGTAGACAAGGTAGCCATGATATTTGTACCTTCGATATTAGCAATCTCTATAGTAACATTCATCGTATGGTGGATTATCGGCGGCACAGCCATGCTTCCACATGCCATCACATCGGCAGTATCTGTACTGGTAATAGCCTGTCCGTGCGCTATGGGACTGGCCACTCCTACTGCCCTAATGGTAGGCATTGGCAAGGCTGCTCAGAAAAATATACTGATCAAAGACGCTACAGCGCTTGAGAATATACGCAAGGTAAATGCCATGGTCATCGACAAGACCGGTACCCTTACCGAACCCAACAAGGACGTAGACTTCACCCGGTCAGACGCTCTTAGCTTAGAAGAACGTGAAACATTGAAGCCGTATGCGCGCGAGGCTATGGATAGTCTGCAGAGCCAAGGCATAGATGTCTATATGATGAGTGGAGATAAAGACGAGGCCGCACGTTATTGGGCCGAAAAAGCCGGTATTAAGCATTACCAATCCAAGGTTATGCCTCAAGACAAAGAGAATCTGGTAAGGAAATTGCAAGCCGAAGGCAAGCATGTTGCCATGGTAGGCGACGGCATCAACGACTCGCAGGCTCTTGCCGCTGCCGATGTGAGTATCGCCATGGGTAAGGGTACTGATATAGCTATGGATGTAGCTCAGGTTACGCTTATGGGTTCTGACTTGCGCCGCATACCCGATGCTATCTTATTAAGCAGAAAGACTACCCGTATGATTTATGAGAATCTGTTTTGGGCCTTTATCTATAATATAATTTGCATACCACTTGCCGCAGGTGTATTATATAAGGTTTGTGATTTTCAGATTACGCCTATGTGGGCCAGTGCCTTGATGGCTATGAGCAGTGTAAGCGTGGTTCTTAACAGTCTGCGATTGAAACTCGTAGCTTAAATTTGAGTAAAATATACAAAGTGTGCCATCTTTTCATATAACAAAAAAATAATATTTTTTTATTATAAAATTCTATATGGAAATATAGAACAAAAAGAGTGCTATATTTCCATATTATGAAACAGAATTAAGCTATTCCATCTAATTCGATTTCAAAAATAAGTGTTGAATTTTTAGGTATACCAGCAGAGCCATTCTTACCATATCCTAACTCTGAAGGGATATAAATTTCCCATTTATCACCTACATGCATATGCACAAGTGCTATTTGCCAACCTGCTATGAGATCTTTAAGACGAAGAGCCTCTGCACAACAACCGGCTGTATTATCGTCAAAAACCTTACCACTTATAAGCATACCCTTATAGTATACAGATACTATACTGCTCAGCGTGGGTGACGGCCCGTCACCGGTCTTAAGTACTTTGTAGAGGATTCCATCAGAAAGCCTTTTGACATCCGGCTCATGCGATTTTGACACCAAAAAGTATTGATTATCTTCTTTGTATTGCTTTTTTCCCATCTGTATATATTTTTTTAAGTCGGCAAAATTAGGCATAAAAAATCATAAACAAGAAAATTAAATAATATTTTTCTAATCATTTTCTAATTTCAGATAAGAACAATGTAATCTGATTTCTTAATTTCTAAGATAAAAAGACTGTAATTTCGCTGCAGATATACAATAAGAAATATAAAGATTAAAAGAACGTTTGTTTTATATTGTTTAATATTGTTTACGGATAACATTATCTCACTAGGTAAAACATCGGCGAAGCCTGTCAAAATAACGATAGGCGACGCCGATTCTTTATTTGCAAAAACACGGTACAGAGAGTATTTATTGGGTTTATTGGGCTTGTTTTCCATTAATACACATTAGAAACTTTTAATTTCACTTTAAGTTCTTTTAAGTGATTATTATGACTTTCTACTTTAAATAATAAGTACTTTTGCACCCATAAATTTATTTAGTTAAAATATGAATAAACAAATGTTTATTTTTGCCGTTGGTATGGCGCTGGTAACAACAAGTTGTAAATCTACTAAAGAAAAGGATGTATCTACTGTTTATTCAGTTACAACTCCAGAAGTGACAAATACGTCTATCTCAAAAGACTATGTAGCTAATATACAGTCGCAAAAAAATATTGAGATTAGAGCACAAGAAGGTGGTATACTTCAAGATATATATGTTGACGAAGGGCAGATGGTGAGAGCCGGTCAGCCTTTATTCCGTCTTCTTATGGTTGGGGCACAGCAGGAAGTAGAAAAGGCAAAAGCTGAAGCTGAACAGGCTCGCATTGATTTACAGAATACTTCTACTTTGGCTGCAAATAATATTGTGTCAAAGAATGCTCGCAAGATGGCAAAAGCAAAGTTGACTGCGGCAATGGCAGATTATCGTATTGCCACTGAGCACAAGCAGTTGTCGCTAATTCGCGCTCCTTTTACCGGTATTTTAGGAAGAATACCAAATAAGAGAGGTAGTCTGCTTCAAGATGGTGACTTGATTTCAAGTCTTTCTGATAATAATAATGTATATGTTTACTTCAATGTGTCAGAACCAGAATACCTGGATTATCAACAGCATGCTGCAGAGAGAAATAAACTGCCACTGACTCTTATTCTTGCAAACGGAACGACATTCCCTGCAAAAGGATATTTTCAGAATGTAGAGGGAGAGTTTGACAATGGAACTGGTAATATTTCTTTCCGTGCTAAGTTTGCTAATGTTAATCATATTCTTAGAAATGGTGAGACTGGTACTGTTAGAATGAATCTTCCTGTAAGAAATGCGATGCTCATTCCTCAGCAGGCAACTTATGAGATTCAAGATCAGAAATATGTTTTTGTTGTTGATGCCGGTGGTTATGTTCATGCGCGTCCTATAAAAATAGCTTTTGAAAAACAAAATATATATGTAGTAACATCAGGTTTGTCAGTTACTGACAAAATTTTGATAGACGGTATACAGAAGGTGAACGACGGAGATCGTATTTCTATCCGTTATAAGAGTCCGGCTGAAGTGATGCAGTCTATAAAACTAAAAGCCAACTAATTATGTTCAAGAAGTTTATTCGCAGACCGGTTCTTGCAATCGTCGTTTCTCTTGTCATTGTGTTTATAGGTTTCTTGTCGCTGATCAATTTGCCTATTACCCAATATCCTTCTATATCACCTCCTAAGGTTAACGTTATAGCCGACTATCCAGGTGCTAACAATGAATTGCTGATAAAGGCAGTTGTTATTCCTTTGGAGCAAGCTCTTAACGGTGTTCCTGGCATGAAATATATTGAGTCGAATGCCGGAAATGATGGTGAGGGTGAGATAAATGTGGTATTCAAATTGGGAACAGATCCTAATGTGGATGCTATTAATGTACAAAACCGAGTTTCGGCGGCTATTAATAAGTTACCGCCAGCCGTTGTGCGTGAAGGTGTTAAGATTTCGCGTGAGGAGCCTAACATCCTTATGTATATAAATCTATACAGTGATGACCCAAAAGCTGATCAGAAGTTTCTTTTCAACTATGCTGATATAAACATATCTCCTGAATTGGAACGTGTAGACGGTATGGGTAGCCTGGATATTCTAGGTACTCGTAACTATGCGATGCGTGTATGGTTGAAACCTGATAAACTAACTGCCTACAATTTGTCTGCCGATGATGTTACTCAGGCCTTGGAAGATCAGAGTATAGAGGCTTCACCAGGTAAACTTGGTGAAAGTTCTGGTAAGCGACCTGAAAGTTTTGAGTATGTACTGAAGTATCCAGGCCGATATACTACACCGGAAGAGTATGGGAATATTATATTGAAGTCTAATCCTAATGGACAGTTTGTACGTCTTAAAGATGTTGCAACTATAGATTTTGGAACAGAGATGTATGATATATATTCTACTCTTAATGGCCATCCTTCTGCAGCCATAACATTGAAACAGGCTTATGGATCGAACGCACGTGATGTTATTCAGAACGTAAAAAAGACAATGGCAAAACTACAGAAAAACATGCCTAAGGGTATGCACTATGAGTTGAGCTATGATATCAGTCGATTCCTGGATGCATCAATTGATAAAGTTATACATACACTTTTCGAAGCGTTCGTACTCGTAGCTATTGTTGTTTTTATATTTCTCGGGGACTGGCGCTCCGCAATTATACCATGCATGGCGGTACCAGTTTCATTAATAGGAAGTTTTGCTGTGATGTCGGCTTTTGGCATAACGCTTAATATGATATCCCTTTTCGCCCTTGTAATGGCTATCGGTATAGTGGTGGATGACGCGATAGTGGTGATTGAGGCTGTCAATGTGAAGATAGCCACAGAACATCTTTCGCCTTTAGAGGCAACACAGGAAGCGATGAAAGAGATCAGTGGAGCTATTGTTGCCATAACGCTTGTAATGGCTTCGGTATTTATTCCTGTTGCCTTTATGGGAGGACCTGAAGGTATATTCTATCGGCAATTCTCAATCACAATGGCTTCTAGTATTATCCTTTCTGGATTTGTAGCCTTGACGCTTACCCCTGCACTTTGTGCGCTTATATTGACTAGAGAACAGGAGATGAATATTAAAAAGTCATGGCTTCACAAGCTACTCGATAAGTTTAATGCAGGATTTAACAAGGGCGTTATTAGATATAATAAGGTGTTGGAGCATACAGTTTCCAACAAATTTGTCACATTGCCTTTGCTTCTATTATTGTGCATCATTGCATTTTTTGTAAATAATTCTCTTCCATCTGGTTTTATTCCAGAAGAAGATCAAGGTATGGTTTATGCCATTATTGATACTCCACCGGGGTCTACTATAGAGCGAACTAACATGGTGGCTCATCAGTTGTTGAACATCGTTGAGAAAGAAGATGGCGTTCAGAGTGTTTCTTCTCTTGCAGGATATGAAATCCTTTCTGAGGGAACTAGTGCTAACTCAGGTTCTTGTCTGATAAACTTGAAGTCATGGAAAGATCGTAAGCATACTGCAAAGGAAATTATTGCTGATCTTGAAAAGAAATGCAAGTCTATCACTGGAGCTGACATAGAATTTTTCCAACCGCCTTCGATACCAGGATATGGTGCAGCATCCGGATTCGAACTCCGCTTGTTAGACAAAACTGGTAATAATGACTATCATCAGATGGAAAAGGTGAGCAAGGACTTTGTTGCAGAACTTAACAAACGACCTGAAATCGGTTCTGCTTTCACCTTCTATTCAGCTAGTTATCCGCAATATATGTTGCGTATTAACAATGATATTGCCGAGCAGAAAGGTGTAACAATTGGTTCTGCTATGGATAATATGTCTACAATGATTGGTTCAGATTACGAAACTGGTTTTATTCGGTTTGGAAAACCATATAAGGTAATTGTCCAGGCTGGTCCACAGTATCGTGCTTATCCCCGCAATCTTCTGGGACTCACGGTGAAGAATAACCAAGGTGAAATGGTGCCTTATGCCGACTTCATGCAACTTCAAAAGGTTTATGGTATGAGTGAAATAACGCGCCACAATCTTTACAATTCGGCTGAAGTTACAGGTGCACCAGCACAGGGATGTAGTAGTGGACAAGCTATTAAGGCTATCGAAGAAGTGGCCGCAAAAAAATTACCTCATGGTTTTGACTATGACTGGGCTGGTATTTCAAAAGATGAAGTAGATCAAGGTAATCAGGCTATTCTGATATTCATTATCTGTTTGGTCTTCGTATATCTTATTTTGTCAGCACAGTATGAGAACTTTATACTTCCATTGCCAATTATAACATGTCTGCCAGCCGGAATATGTGGCGCATTCATCTTCCTAAAAATGATGGGGCTTGAAAACAACATCTATGCGCAGGTGGCGATGGTCATGCTGATAGGACTATTGGGAAAGAATGCCGTACTGATGGTGGAATACTCCGTGCAACGACGAAATTTGGGAATGACGATAAGACAGGCTGCTATCGAGGGAGCTATAGCTCGTTTCCGTCCTATATTGATGACTTCATTCGCATTCATTGCCGGACTTATTCCTCTTGTCTTTGCGCATGGAGCTGGTGCAATAGGAAACCGCACTATTGGTAACGCTGCCGTTGGAGGTATGCTGTTCGGTACATTCTTTGGACTGATAATAATTCCTGGCTTGTATTACATCTTTGGAAGTATTGCCGAGAAATTCAAGATGGTGAAATATCAACGAGATAAACCTCTGACTGAAACGAAAGACAAAAAGTATAAGAAATGAAAAAGTTACATATCCTATATACAGTATTGGTGTCGGCGCTCATCATGACGAGTTGCAGGACACCACAGGCAACCAATATGACAGACCATGTTAAGTTGCAGTTGCCTTCAAAATTTCAAAAGGATAGTGTAGCTGGCACTACTGCCACTATAACACCTTGGAGACAGTTCTTTTCTGATCCTGCATTGGTTTCGCTAATTGATACTGCTTTGGTAAACAATCAGGATTTGCGTATTACTATCCAACAGATAGCTATCGCCAAAAGCGGCGTGCTTCTTCAGCAGGGACTGATGTTACCTACTGTATCTGGCGGTGGAAGTGTTGGTGTATCAAAGGCTGGTCGATACACTAGTGAAGGTGCTGGTAATGCGACAACAGAGATTAAACCAGGTGAATCAATGCCGGAGCCATTGATGGATTATCAGATTGGTGCCACTGCTGATTGGGAAGTTGACTTATGGCATAAACTAAGTTCAAGTAAGCATGCTGCTGTTGAGCATTATCTTGCTACCGTAGATGGACGTAATGCTGTATTATCATCTCTTATTTCTCAAGTGGCTTCAAACTATTATGAGTTACTTGCGCTAGATAATAAACTGGATTTAATTCATCAGTATATTGACTTGCAGAAAAAGGCTGTTGAAATAGCTAAGATTCAGAAGAAAGCTGATGCTGATACAGAACTCGCTGTAGAGAAATTTGAGGCTGAACTTGCCAAGGCTCGTGCCGATGAATACACATTGAAGCAGGAGATTACTGAGAGTGAAAACAGTCTTAATTTACTGCTTGGCAGATATCCTACAAAGATAGATAGAAATAAGGATGCTTTTCTTTCAACAAATCTGCAAAAGGTTATGACAGGAATACCTTCTGAGCTTCTTACAAATAGGCCTGATATTAGACAGGCAGAACATGAATTGGCTTCGGCAAAATGGAGTGTAGATGCGGCAAGAAAGGAATTTCTTCCATCATTAAATATTTCAGCCTCACTGGGTTTGGATGCATTTAATCCTACATATCTCACGAAAATTCCTAAGTCTTTAGCCTTTAGTGTGCTAGGTGGACTTACTGGTCCGCTGATTAATAAAAAGGCTATTCAGGCAAACTTCCAGTCTGCTGATGCACAACAGATAGAAGCTCTTTATGAATATGACAAGACTCTGCTCACTGCATATTCAGAAGTATGTACGCTGATGTCGAAGATAGACAACCTGGATAAATATTACCAATTGAAGGAAGAAGAATCACAGAAACTCGACAAATCAATAAATATAGCCCGTATGTTGTATATGAATAGTCGCTGTACATATCTGGATGTATTAATGGATGAACGTGATGCTTTGGACGCAAAAATGGAACTCCTAGATGCAAAGGCACAGCAACTTTCAAGTATGGTTGATATATATCGTAGTTTGGGTGGTGGACAGAGCCCTGCTCAGAAATAGTTCACTGATCAATCGCTTTCATGTAACAGACCATTACGTAAGAATAGTAACTACCTATATTCTCATTTCAGCAATTTGACGGTAAAATATTCTCACCACTGGCATATACTATTTTCATATTATTTGTATTCCCACTTATTGTACAAAAGATTTATGGAAAAATGATACAACGTAGACTATAATTTATTAACTTTGTATCTTAACTGAACTATATATTATATGGCGAAAATCTTATTGGTGGAGGATGAGGTTAACATTGCCTCATTTATAGAGCGCGGACTAAAAGAGTTGGGTCACAATGTGACTGTGGCTCATGACGGAGAGGAAGGATGGAAGAAAGCCCAGACGGACAATTTCGAATTTCTTATACTTGATATCATAATGCCTAAAATGAACGGTCTGGAGATGTGTGCTAAATATCGTGCCGAATATGGTTATAAGACACCTGTGATAATGCTCACTGCCCTTGGCACTACTGATGATATCGTTAAAGGACTTAAAGCCGGCGCAGACGATTATCTGGTTAAGCCTTTCAGTTTTACAGAACTAGAGGCCCGGATAGAAGCTTTGTTGAGGCGTGCATATGATAATAATGCCACAGCCGAACTGCATTGCGAAGACTTAACTCTTAACTGCCGCAATAGAAAGGCGACACGAAGTGGTAACGATATAGACCTGACAGTAAAAGAATACAAGCTGCTGGAGTATTTTATGACTCATCAGAATACTGCCATCAGTCGCCTTACGTTATTAAAGGATGTTTGGGACAAGAACTTTGACACGAATACCAATGTCGTAGATGTTTATGTAAACTATCTAAGAACAAAGGTTGACAAAGATTTCGATCACAAACTGATACATACTATTGTTGGGGTTGGGTATATCATGTCTGAATAATAAATAACAAGAATGAAGATAGGTCACAAAATTGTATTATTCTATACCTGCCTTACATTTGGCATAGCTATGTTTATTATTATGGTATTCTATGTGTTCACTTCTAGATACATAGATAGGGTATTTGAGGCTAATCTTTGCGAAAAAGCTTATCTTACAGCTCAGAAACATTTCAAGGCTGATGAGATGAATGCTGATGAATATAAGGTTATTGAACGTAAATATCGCGAATTGCTACCGCGTGCCAACGAGACCGTTATGAAAATAAACGGTAACCGAAAAGCTGTGGATGACACGCTTAATGTTTATCTCAGTGAAAATGAGCAAAAGGAAATATACAATGGCGAACCTATCAATTTTTCTAAAGGTGCGATAGATGGTGCTATTCTTTATTGTCCGGATAATCTAGGAAAATTTATAATAATTGTAAGTGCTCATAATAAATATGGGTATAAGATACAGCAACACACTCTATATCTGTCGCTTATACTTCTTATTATCAGTATTGCCATCACTGTCCTGATGGGACATCTATACTCAGGCAGAATATTGCGCCCATTAAAACAAATACTTGAACACCTTAAAGGTGTAAGGGGAAACGACATGGATGTGCGACTAAAAGAGACAGGCAATAAGGATGAGCTAGACTCTTTGGTACACAACCTAAATGAAATGCTTGACCGTATCGGAGAGGCTTTCCGCTCTGAGAAATCATTTGTAAGCGCAGCATCTCATGAACTAAGTAATCCTCTTACTGCGATACAAGGTGAATGCGAAATTACACTTATGAAGGAACGGAAACAAGAGGAATATATTGAATCGCTGCAAAGAATATACTCAGAAAGCAAACGTATGTCTTTGCTAATTAAGCACTTGTTGTTCCTTTCAAGACATGATGATGACCTTACCCAACAGGAGTCTACAACAATTATGCTAAATGGATTTCTAGAAGGTTTAGCTCAATCTACGGAACGGGTGGTTTTCTCTGACGAGTCAAAATCTGATGTAATATTTAACGCAAACCCATATCTACTACAAGTGGCTATTCAGAATTTTCTGAATAACGCAACTAAATATTCGAAAAAGAAAATAGATTTACGCCTAAAACAAACAGCAGATAAAATCATAATAGAAATAGAAGACTATGGTATAGGTATACCTGAATCGGAGGTTGCACATATATTCCAGTCTTTCTATCGCGCCACAAATACCCGAGAATATGCCGGTAATGGTATAGGATTGGCCTTATCTGCTAAGATACTAAGAATTTATAATGCCGATATAAATATAGACACTATAGAGAATGTACATACCAAGTTTACTATTGCATTTGATAAAATATAATATGTTACAAAACATACTGTTCACGAACACAATTATTGTGTGCGCGGACACACTATAATTGATTTATATCAAGAATTTGGTACTTTTATGCAATTATTATGATAAAAGTATTGACTTGCATTGAAAATCATCGTATCTTTGCAGCATCAAAGGTTAATAGTTTAAGTTTTATAAGATTTTTAGGTTATTAGTTTAGGGTAATAGAAAAGATTGTTACAACAGGACGACAGGTATTAGATTAAGGTAAGTAAAGAGATTGTTAGGTAAGGATTAAAGGTATTAGATTAAGGTTAGTAGAAAGATTGTTTAAGTAAAGGATTAAAGGTATTAGATTAAGGTAAGTGAAAAAGATTGTTTAAGTAAGGACAGCAGGTATTAGATTTGATGTAAGGTAAAAAGGAAAATTAGGATGACATTAGATGGTCCCTGTTTGCAGTAAGATACTGCATCAGGTTTGATTCGGGGAGGGAACTTCTCGATTTTTTGTTTTTATATCACAGCATTATAAATGCTATTCATCTTATAAAAGCTTTTAGGATATATTGAATACATCCTTAATAAGATATTCGAAAAAGATTTTAGATTTTATTTATATCTACATAACCGTGCATAACAGCATATATAGTAAGTGCAGATACACTTTTCAAGCCAAGTTTATCCATGATATTCTTACGATGTGTAATAACAGTAGACAAACCTATATTGAGTTTGTCAGCTATCTCTTTGTTAATAAATCCTTCGACAATAAGGGAAAGGACTTCTATTTCACGATCGCTTAATAATTTAGCCTCCAATACTTTTGGTACCGGTGGAAGATTCTTACCATGAGCATGAGCGCTCTGCTCTAAAAATAGCAAAGCTTTAACTAATTGTTCCTCCCCCTGGTTAATACACACACAGTGGAAATCACTTAATTGAGAATTGGGATCATTAGATGTGGTAAGTACAATAGTCTTATGACGATGATCTGTAAAGAACGGACGGTTTGCAAGTACTACATTTGTGGCTACAAAATAATGAAAAAAACTATCCGGATTGTTTATCTCCATCTCTGCAAAAGATCCAAATGTTTCTACCGTAAGTATTGGCATAACATTCTGCAATATAGTTTTCAACCCCAACACTGCAAGAGTGTTGGGGTCTATAATTGCTATTTTAGGACGTTGCATTTGCATATCATCGGCAAAGATACATTTTTTACTTGAAAATAAGTTTATTTTTCCCAAAATCTTGGTGTAATATCAGTAAAATCATCACCTGCGGCATGCTTATAAAGGCGTTGATTTGTGGTTCTCTCTTTAATACAGCCAAGATGTTCAATGTACGGTCCGATCTTGATATAATCAAAATCCGACTTTTTCACACTCTGCGGTATATGCTGTCTACCACTGTACCATGCCACTCTGTACTGAGGATGCTCACGATGTATGTATCTGGCCAGAGTATTAACATAAGACGGTTCGGCATCACCACCCATAAAACATATACATGTAATGTCAGTACCATACTGACTAATAAAGCCATCTATAGTCATGGAAGTAAGTTGATCGCCTATATTCTCCCATAAATACTGGCTATGACAACCTGGACAATGGCATGGGCAATTGGAAATATTTATTGATAGAGTTACCTCATCAGGTATTTCCTGAAAAACGACTCCTGTATTTACGTACTTCAACATTTACCTTTGATTTTATATTTCACGCCTGTGTCTTTTCTGCATAATAACGACGGCCGGCCTCTTGCTGGCGAGCTTCAGAGAAGTTGCTTACACGCTTAAGATAACCAATGATACGTGTCATATAATCGATATTCTTGCTATGGCATTTAGGACACTCATGGAGATAACGTTTGTCTATGTGTCCGCAGTCATTACAGATTGTGTTAGGTATATTAAAGGTGAAATAATTACATCCTTCTTTGGCAGCGATCTTTAACAGTTGTCGGTATTGTGCCTTGCTTAGATGCTCTTCAAGATTCATATGCAATGCACTGCCACCAGTAAGATGCTCTATATATGGTGCTCCGTGCAACTTAAACTTATCTATTATATTAAGAGAATCGTCTTCTACTACATAGAAATAACTGTTGTAACAATCGCGCGGAACAAAATATCCATCTTCTTTATCCCATTTTGCATGCTTAACGCCCACATTTTCAGCAGGTATCATCTCACAATTGAACATAACTTCCTTAGTACGGTACTGCTTATTACATTTCTCAACAAGTCCCAATACTGTCTGAACAAAATGTAGATAATCAGGATTATCATTTATTTTTAGCCCCATGAACTCAGCAGCCTCAACAAGTCCATTCACTCCTATTGTAAGATACTGGCGACTCATATTTATATAACCGGCATCAAATAATGGTAGCATACCATGAGCCTGAAGTTCTTTCAGATTTTCATTATATGCCATCTGTACTTTATGGCATAAGTCTATTATACTACTCAAAAAATCTTGATAGTCCATTTTATTGTTTACCGCGTATTGTATGCAGCGGTTAAGATTTATTGTAAGCACACTCTTTGAACCTGTACTTACACCACCAGCGCCCAGCGTATAGCTAAAACCATTATCTTGAATCTCATTGCGTAAACGGCAACAGCTACTCAAAGAGTCTGCATTGTCACTTAAATATGTAAAAAAAGAATGACCTTCTGAATACATCTCTGCTGTAAAGTCGCCCCACTCTTTATCCATGGTATCACCATCTTTAGACAATAGTGCCATCGTCTCTACAGGGAATGTAAGAACAGCCTTGGTACGTTCGTGATTAAACCACTTCATGAATCTCTTCTGCAACCATGAAAGACCATTCCAATCGGGCTGACTGCCATCAGGGAAGTAAAAATTGTCGAATAAGCTATGGAAATAATACTGGTCGTAATAAGAAATATTCCAGAACACAGCCTGATAATTACGTGCGCCTGTAGGCTGATTGATACTATAAACAATCTGCTCAAAACAATCTGTAATAACTTTGTCCATCGTACGCTGCTTCAGTGATAAGTCTACCAGCTTATCCGTTTCATTATAATACTCCTTACCATACTCAAGACCAATAAAATAATTTAAGTACATAAGAAACTCAGGTGTGGCACAAGCTCCGCTAAGCATACTTGAAACCATAAAGACCATATTGACAAATCCACCGCAGAATGACTTCAGATTTGTTGGAGCCGTAGAATTACCACCAATCGCAGAAGTACCACCTATCAACCAAGGATACATTGTTATAGATGCACAGTAATTGGCAAGACTTGTCTCGTCGTTCTTATATATAAAATGGTGTGTAAGCAGATGAATATAATTATCAGACAATTCCTTACCATACATTTTTTTGATACGGTCGGTAAGCAGACGACGGTTTAAACGGATAAAGTTTGATTTAGGCAATTCTCCTATAAGAGTTGCAATATTTTTATGTTCCACATTAGCATTGGCATCATATTTTGAACCACTTGCTGCATTAGCTGCTTCACAATAGTCTGCTAAAAAGTTTAACTTCTCCATCGTTTCACGGTCTTCAGTATGACGCTGTCTGTACAGCATAAAACTCTTTGCCACCTTATAGTATCCCTCACGCATAAGAGCCTCTTCGACCTCATTCTGGATGTCTTCTACCTTGATACCTTCTTTTATGTCTAAATGACTGATTATCTTTGATATACAACCTAAATCAATAGGTTCTTCAACTGACTCAAATGCTTTGATTATTGCATTCATAATCTTGTCTAATGAGAAGCGATCTGAAGACCCGTCTCTTTTAGTAATGGTGAAGTTTTTTATTTCCATGTTTTTCTATTTTTGGGAAACTTTTCTATTTTAATTTTAAAAAAGTTTTCCTTTTTGGATAACTTTATTGTAAAAATGCAAAAGAAAAATTTCCGATTTATTTTTTATTTCTATTGCAAAGATAGTATAAATTTCCATATATTGTTCTCAAAAGAACAAAAAAATGAGCAAAAAAAATAAAGTTTTCGTATTACTTTACATGCTAAATTATAACATTTTGGAGTTAAATACTTGCAATATATAAAGATATGGATTTAAAGTAAAGTTTATGTTTTAATTGGAATTTTTAGTCCCAGTCTTCAAATTCCAGTTCTTGTTCGATCCATTCGGCTTTATTATCTTGAACCTCATCAATAGAATTTGAGACAGAAAGTCCAATAAGTCTTATCCTTTTACCGTCATTGTTTACCTGTTGCATCAAACTTTTTGCCAATGGCAGTATTTCTTTTTTTTCAAACAGGATTTTATTACTTGTGGTTCGGCGTGTTATCTGCGAAAAATCACTATACTTTATCTTGAGAGTAAGGGTACGGCCACGGAACCGGCTCTTATGTAACCTCTCTATAAGTTCAATTACGGTATGATATAGTTCTATAATAATCTCTAGATTATCATCGATGTCTTTTGCAAATGTCTGTTCACATCCAACAGACTTACGTTCCCGGTAAGGCTCAACCACCCTATCATCTATCCCCCTTGCAAAATTATAGTAAATTGTTCCAGACTTACCAAAAACCTCTATAAGGTGTTTTTGCGAGCAATTTAAAAGTTGTGCGCCATTAAAAACACCAATAAAATGCATTTTTTCGGCTGTTTTGTGTCCTACACCCCAAAAGTCTTCGATTGGTAATTTTTCAATAAAAGACATTGCCCTGTCAGGATGGATAACAAAAAGTCCGTCCGGTTTTCGATATTCTGATGCAATTTTCGCTAGGAACTTATTATATGAGACACCTGCAGATGCCGTAAGATGTAGTCTATCCTTTATTTTCTTTTTAATCTCTTTTGCTATATCTACAGCAAATTCCATATTTACCTTATTGACTGTCACATCTAGAAAAGCCTCATCTATAGATATTGGTTCTATCAAATCTGTATATTCTCTAAATACTTCATGAACCTGAGCAGATATTTTCTTATATAATTCGTAATGCGACGGCACAATTATCAAGTTAGGGCACATTCTCTTGGCTACTTGTATTGACATTGCAGAATGTACTCCGAATTTTCGTGCCTCATAAGAAGCTGTAGACACAACGCCCCTCTCTTCATCACGCCCTACAGCGATAGCTTTCCCTCTCAGTTCAGGGTTTTCACGCTGTTCGACAGATGCGAAGAATGCATCCATATCTACATGTATTATTTTTCTATTCGGCATCTAGTTGTATAAACAAAAATACACCACACATCATTTTATTTGCAGAAAGCTTATAAAAGGATATCTGGTGTATATAGTATAAATTTTATATTTATAGTTTCAGACGTTCTCTTGCTGTATAGTATTCTGTCATTATTTGTTCTACAGCATCTCCTGCTGTCTGAATCTCTTTGATAGAAGATGCGACCTGTCCTATTTCGAGTGCTCCATCTTTAATATCTCCTTCGAATATACCTTTTTTAGCACGTCCTTTACCTAGAATTTCTCTAAGTTCATCTACTTTTACGCCATTAAGTTCGGCATCTGCTATACGCTGATACAGTTCATTTTTGATCATACGTGTAGGTGAAATCTGCTTAAGAGTGAGCTGAGTATCACCTTCATTAAGACCAATGCATAACTTTTTGAATTCCTCGCTTGCTGAGCTCTCAACTGTAAGAGCAAAACGAGTGCCCATCTGAACGCCATCTGCACCTAGAGCAATAGCAGCAAGCAGACTCTCTCCAGAAGCTATTCCACCGGCAGCAAGCAATGGTTTGTCTGTAACTTTACGTACAGCAGGTATAAGACACATCGTTGTTGTCTCTTCTTTACCATTATGACCACCGGCTTCAAATCCTTCGGCCACAATAGCATCAACACCGGCCTCCTCACACTTCAAAGCAAAGCGCGAACTTGCTATTACGTGTGCTACCTTTATCCCATTATCATGAAGTTTGGCTGTCCATGTCTTAGGATTTCCTGCTGATGTAAAAACGATTTTAACACCCTCTTCTATTACTATATTTATTATTGAATCTATCTCCGGATACATAAGCGGTATATTAACACCAAATGGTTTATCCGTAGCAGTCTTACATTTGCGTATATGTTCACGCAATGTTTCAGGATGCATAGATCCAGAACCGATAAGTCCAAGTCCACCTGCATTACTAACTGCTGATGCCAGACGCCAACCGCTGCACCATACCATACCTCCTGCTATTATTGGATACTGTATTCCAAAAAGATTGCAAATTCTATTCATAATAGTTATTGTTTATATGGTGCAAAGATAATGCATTTTTGTATTGTAGCAGCCTTTTTAATCAAATTTCTGTTTTTAATCTTATGTCTGATGACGATGCGCCGACCTCTATTCGGTTGACATCGGTATCTCGTGGAATATAAAATTCGACATGTCTTGTCTCTCCATGGCTAATGTTAATACGGCAGAATGATTTCAGTTGTTTAATTGGCGTATCATACTGATTTCCAGACTTAACGACATACAACTGCGCTACCTCATCTCCATCTTTTGTGCCTGTATTTGTTATATCGAAAGAGACTTTAATACTGTCTTTTCTTGAGATTGAAACAGATAAATTAGAATATTTGAATGCTGTATAGCTCAAGCCAAAACCAAACGGATAAAGAGGTGTTCCTCTAAAATACATATAAGTACGACCATGAGTTATATCGTAGTCCATCATATTAGGAAGATCTGTTATATCTTTAACCCATGTCTGAGTAAGTCGACCGGCTGGATTATATTTACCAAAAAGAACATCACTTACTCCATGACCAAGTTCTTCGCTACTATTTACAATATGTAGTATTGCAGGTACAGATTGTTGAATTCGATTTATCGCATAAGGGAAACTACTTATCAATACAGCCACAGTATTAGGATTAGCTGCACGTACCTGCATAACCAAATCTTCCTGGTCAAGAATCAGTGACCGACGGTCTACATCTTCCTTTCCCTCACTAGCAACAGGAGCGACATCCCATGGTGCATTACAATATGGATGGTTGCCAACACATACAATAGCGACATCAGCCCAAGCTGCAGCCACTCTTGCGCTATCCATCAAATTATCATGAACATAACGAACTTCTACATTATGTCCAACCTCTTCACGAATAGCATTCAGTACGTTGACAGTATAAAAAGGTTTACCACTATACCAATCTTGAATTACTTGCGTAGCCCGCTCTCCTATAACTGCAATTTTCTTTATTTTCGATTTATCTAAAGGTAATAGATTATTTTCATTTTTAAGAAGTACTACAGATTTGCATGTAGCTTCGCGCACTAATGCCTTAGTTTCAGGTTTGTTCCATGGAGCCTCATCATTATCAAGTCCTATTTTAGCATAAGGATTATGACTTGTATTGTCTCCATCAAGCAAGCCTAGTCGGAGAGAAATCCAAAGATTACGCTTTACTGCATCATCAATGTCTTTTTCTGTTATAAGTTTGCGCTTGTATGCATCCTCTACTGCATCCGTATACCGATCAAGGAACTTGGTTATACCTGCCTTAATACATGCGGCTGCAGCAAGTCCTCTATCATTGTCAAAACATTTGTGAGCCGAAAGTAAAAGTCCGAAAGCTCCACCATCAGTAATGAGAGATCCTTTAAAACGCCACTCCTTCATAACGATATTGCGTAATACAGGCTGTATTATACAAGGAGTTCCATTGTACGAATTGTATGCAGTCATCATTGCCTGACTGCCTCCTTCGGTTATACCTTTATAAAAAGGATATGAATAATAATCCCTAAAAAGCTTTTCACTGAAGTCAGATGATGTAAAAGAACGCCCATACTCATTGCTATTAGCGAAGAAATGCTTCATAAGCGAAGCAGAACGCCAATATTTGGAGTTATTTCCTTGAATACCTTTAACAAAAGAAACCACCAAACGAGATGTAAGATAAGGATCTTCGCCATAACATTCTTCAGTACGCCCCCATCTTGGATCACGACCCATATCTGCATTTGGCGTCCAAATAACCAAACCACTTTTAGCATAAGATGGATTTTGAAAAAGATAGCGATTCTCGGTCGATATATATGTAGCTACACGATATAAAAGATTTGTATCCCATGTCTCACCAAGACCATAACTCTGTGGAAAAACTGTTGTTGGCGTTTGAGGCCTATCACCATAAGTAGGTCCACCGAGAACAACGCCATGCAGTCCTTCAACTCCATTAGACCCTTTAATACCAAGTCGCGGTACAGCCGTATTGCTACTAAGAGCAGCAATTTTCTCATCAAAAGTCATTAAGGAGATAACATTCTCTATACGTTTATTATCAGGCAACTTGATATTATTAAACGGATATTGCTTTTTTGCCGATGCATAAATCGGTGTCAAAATAAGCGACACTGAAATGATTAAATTTATTAAGTTTTTCATAAATAGTTGATTTATTGGCAAATATAAAATAAAATACGCAATGTTGTTATAATAATATGATAAAAATATATTATATAATGTCTATGTTCCGTTTTTTGCACAATATATGCATTAGAAGTTTTGAAATTATGATAATTTATAGTAACTTTGCCAACTGAAAATAAGAGTGCTTGATACCTCTATAAAAACAAGAAAATGTATTACGTAAAGAAAAGAATGGAGATTTCAGCTGCCCACAGTCTGAAATTGAATTATAAAAGTAAATGTGGGAACCTACATGGGCATAATTGGATAGTAACCGTCTACTGTAAATCACAGGAGTTGGATGATAATGGTATGGTAACTGATTTTAGCAAAATAAAGCAAAGTATAAGTGACCATATGGATCACAAAAATCTGAACGAAGTTTTTGATTTTAATCCAACAGCCGAAAACATTGCTCGATGGATATGTAATCATGTGGACAACTGCTATCGTGTGGATGTTACAGAATCAGAGAACAATACTGCCAGTTATGAAAAAGATTAATGAGATTTTCTATAGTCTTCAGGGTGAAGGAATGAACACAGGAACGGCTGCGATCTTCGTAAGATTCTCAGGATGTAATCTAAATTGCGACTTCTGCGATACTCATCATGAAGACGGAAAGATGATGACAGACGAAGAGATAATATGCGAGGTAAATAAATACCCAGCCAAAATGGTGGTGCTAACAGGTGGCGAGCCGTCGCTATGGATAGACAAGGGCTTGATAGACAAACTACATGGAATAAATAAATTTGTAACAATAGAAACAAATGGAACAAATATCATACCGGATGATATTGACTGGATTACATGTTCTCCTAAAATGAATGGGAAAGTAGTGCTGAAGCATATTGATGAACTAAAAATAGTATATGAAGGACAGTCTCTAAAACAATACGACAAATACATTACATGTAACAGATTTCTGCAACCATGTTCTAATCTGAATGTTGCAGAAACTATAGAATGTATTAAAAAGAATCCAAAATGGAGACTAAGTCTTCAAACCCATATAATTGTTGGTATAAGATAGATTTTTATAAAAAGAAGAGGATTTACTCACGCAAATCCTCTCTATACTTAGTTCATGGCATAATCATCAAACTACTTACTCATTAATATTTCAATCAATCATATGTTTATACTCTTTGTATCACTACATAGTGCAAAGGTACAATAAAATGAATTTTGCCACAATACCTAAAAATAAGTGTTCTCTATAAACAAAGTATTGGTATACAAATTACTCATTTATTGGTATTGCATATCATAGAGTCTATTCGTAACTTTGCAAACGAAATGATATATATGATTAACAATCTTGTACCTATCAAAAAGAATACCGTAGGTTTATGTAAATGAATATTTTATAAACTGATGTAAATGATTGTATGATTTCGGCATTTGATTTCGTGATGAAATTAATGTCGAAACCATATTGTAAAATATCAAAATGATATTTATAATTTTACAGATGATAAGTCAACCAAATTATTAACAATAGCATATATAGTAAGACCTGCAGGACTGTGTATCTGTAACTTACGTGCTATATTACGACGATGCGTAATAACGGTATTAGTAGATATACACAAGTGATCAGCAATCTCTTTATTACTCATTCCCTGAACAAGACTTATAATAACATCTTTCTCACGATCACTCAAGGCTTCTGTCTTTTTGGGATTCTGACTTATCATATTAGAGATTTTTGCAGATACATCATTCTGTTTAGACTTTTGTTCTAATCTACGTATGGCAGGAATGAAGATGTGATCTTCTACTTCTGAATGCTGCATAAGCCAGTCCTCATTATTATATATATCATAAAGTGTTGCCGTCAACTGATTATTATGCATTTCATCACTAGGAAGATATTTAATTATTATGTTTTTTAGTTCCTTTAATTTCTTATCCACTTGTCCATGATGCTTAGAAAATGTATCTATATCGTAATTTATTGTCGGCTGATTATTAATGAGCCCTTCAACATATGGAAATACGTTTTTTTCTTCATACCCCATATGCAAACGGATTTCTCGTGCATACTCATCATATAACTTTAATATTAGACGTGCTAAATTATCATTTTCATCTAATGCATTCTCTAACTCTTTACGAATAAATGGTAACTGAAACCCTAAATAATAGTCATGACTAGCCTTAAGATAATGAAGAAGTGTAGGTAATGACAAACGTTCCTGGTCATCAAAATCAGTATATCCATTTATTGTAAAGTTGACAACAGTAAGAAACGTATAGCAGTCTACATGTTGCTCATCGCAAACTTGACGTACCGTCTTGTCTCCAAAGCCAAGGCTAAGTCCAAAACTTCCAAGGCTTTGCAGAATATTATAATTATCCCTTATAAGAGATATCATCTGATCATCTGCCTCATACATCTTCTGATTTTTCATCACGCTAATTATTTGTTATTAATTGGTTGCAAAATTACACAAATTTAATTACACAGGCAATAGTCATTATTAGGTATTTTGATATAATAATGTCAATTTTTAAGATAAATATAGCAATAAATACCTATTAATAATGAATACACTTTTTACCGAATTTTAAGTATTGTTTAATATTTATAATCATAGTACCTTTGCACACAATAAAATAGAGAAAATGCAACGATGCTTGCCATTCCCGTATTATATGATTATTAGATATTAATTCTTTACTTTTCGTAATAATCATAAGCGAGAGCGCAATCAGTAAAATGCTTAACTCTCCCTGATAGCAGTTAATTTGCATATTCTGCTACCAGTTTTTTTGAAAGATATATAAATTAAACTATAATATGAATAAAATTAAAGTTGTTTTAATGGTGTGTGTAACTGCAGGGATTGGAGCAAGTACTCCTTTCTCTGCAAAAGCACAAGTTTCGGCATCTGATAGTGTTATGGCACATGCCAATAAACAAAAGCTAAGTGTTGGAGGATATGGAGAAGTTACTTTCAGTAGAGAGTTTTTCAGTGATAATGTTTATCGTTATGCAAAATCTGAGAAGTATAAGAATGATCCAAGTCACGGCAGATTTGATATTCCCCATGCTGTAATATATCTCAGTTATGATTTTGGTAAAGGATGGACAATGGGATCTGAAATAGAATTTGAACATACCGGTACTGGCACGTCTTATGAGAAAGACTATGATGAAGGTGGAGAATGGGAACAAGAAGTAGAAAAAGGAGGAGAAGTTGAACTGGAACAGTTTTGGTTGCAAAAAACATTCTCAAAAGCGTTCAACATTCGTGCAGGACATATTGTCGTACCAATAGGACTGACAAATGCTCATCATGAGCCTTTGAATTTTTTCACTGTATACAGACCAGAGGGTGAAAATACGATTTTCCCTTGTACTTGGCATCAGACAGGAATAAGTATATGGGGGAAAGTGGAAAAATGGAGATATGAACTACAATTATTACCAGGCCTTGACGCAATGAATTTTACTCGTGAAGGCTGGATTCATAATGGAGCCAATTCTGCATTCGAATTTGCAGTTGCCAACAGATATGCCATTGCTGCAAGAATTGACAATTATTCTATACCCGGACTACGCATAGGAGCAAGTGCTTATTACGGACAAAGCTTTGATAACACCTACAACCGTGATGCAAATAGTGATATCACGAAGAAGAAAGGCGCTGTAACTATCGGAACATTTGACTTTACATATAATGCGCACAACTGGATTGTACGTGGAAACTTTGACTATGGACACCTTGATGATGCATCTTATGTATCAAGTCTGCCTGGAAGAGCTACACGCATAAGTCCATATTCTCAAGATCTAGTTGGGAAAGCCGCAATTGCATCAGGAGTTGAAGCCGGATGGGATTTGTTTTCACAAATAAAAAAAATGCGAGAAGACAAACAGGAACTATATTTATTCGGGCACTATGAATACTATGATTACTATATACCGGCAAATAAAAAAGTAACTGATTATCCTGAGTCAAATATTAATCGTATCGCTTTTGGCATTAATTACTACCCCATCCCACAGATAGCAATAAAGGGTGAATACTCTCAAAGATTTTTAAAAAGTCAATATAATAATGAACCATCTGTATCTATAGGCATAGCTTATGAAGGGTTCTTTTTCTAGAAAATAGATATTAAAATTAAAGACGTCTAAAAAGACGTTTCACAACTAAACGAACAAAATAATGAAGAATTTTTTAAAGTATTCGGCAGTTCTGCTCATTGGAGCTGTTGCAACATCAGTATTATCATCATGTAATGATGATGACAACACAGCAAGTAATGGATTAAGTGAAGGAGACCAATTACTACAAGAGGTACTTTCTAATAATGTAGAGAATACGATAAATCCGACTTACAAAGCACTTGCTGACAGTACCCAGATGCTTTATGAACAACTTGGAACAATAAGAAAGGCATCTACGACAAACGAAGTTAATCAAAATATGGTAAATAAAGCTTGTGAACTCTTTATTGGTGCTCGTGCAAACTACGAAAAAAGCGAAGCCTTCCTTATGGGTGCAGCGGCAGATTTCAGTATTGATCCACACATTGACTCATGGCCTCTAGATCTGACAGCCCTTTATAATTTATTAGTTAAGAGTCCATCTATTGTAGAAGCCTTAGATGGTGATGATGGAGCCAGCATAGCTAATAGTAATCTAGGACAAAGTCTCCTTGGTTTCCACGGAATAGAATTTATTCTTTTCAGGGATGGCAATCCACGTTCTGCATCAGAGCTAAATGCAAATGGGAAAGACACTTACAATAAAAATGGTATTAACTTCTCATCTTGTAGCGGAGAATACGAAATGATATACGCATATGCTGTATGCGGAGACTTGCGAAACAGTGTTTATCGTCTAGAGACATCATGGAATGAGAATGCTTCAAAGGATCATATAGAAACTATGAAAGATTTGGAATGGTCTTATACACTAACAAGTGGAAACTCTTATGGATATAATATGAAGAATGCAGGTATTGCCGGCAGCACATATAGTAGTGTAAAGAATGCAATATCTGCTATACTTGTGGGTGACGGTGGCGCTGTTGGAATTTCAGACGAAGTTGGCAACGTAAAAATATATAACCCTACAATGGGTAAAGATATTAGTTATATAGAATCTCCTTATAGTTGGAATTCTATTGCTGACTTCACCCACAACATACAAAGTATCGAGAACGTATGGAAAGGTGGCACACTAGGCTACCGCAATTCTTCAGTTTCTCTAGAGGCTTATTTTAAGAAATACTCTCCTGAAATTAACACGAAAGTAGAAGACGCTATAACAAATGCTATTAACAAGATACAAGCAATAGATCATCCATTTGTAAACTACGTAAATAATAATACTGATAGTTGGAACAAGAGCAAAGCGGCTACAGCTGCATGCAAAGACTTATCTGACGCACTGACTGAGGCTAACAGTTTTATTCAATCAACAAGTAAATAACAAAATAATGATGAGAATATAAATGGATATTATTTTTTAAATGCGAAAAATACGACTTTTATGATTAAATTAAAAAAATGTAAGTACTTCCTTATTGGAGTAATTGCGTTAAGTGCTCTTGGTTGTTCGGACGGTAACACAAGTGACATCGTAAATCCTAACGCAGGTATTGATTCGGCAAATGATATCTTTACCGCTGCTGAATGGAACCCCGGAGGTGAACTTGGAACAACAAGTAATGAGCAGGGATGCTATTCAAATCCATCACCTTATGTTGAAAACAATGGTATGTATCAATCTTTTAAGAAGGGTGAAACCTTCTTTGAGAATGATTTCACTCTCAACACTATGCCGCGTAGGGGATTAGGCCCTGCATGGGTTCGCACCGGATGTATGTATTGCCATCCTTCTTATGGACATGGCAAACGTATGACAAAGTATCGTGCCAACGATCAAGGTAATGGATATCTACTGGTAATATATCATCCCACAGCAGGAACAACAGTAGACGGTAAAACATATGCAGCAGACAGTTATATATCTGAAGTAACAGGTATGCCACAGACGAAGGCTATGTATCCGTTCCAAGCTCCTGTAGATGAAAATCAGATAAGCATTACATGGAAAAAGGCAACAGACCAACATGGTAATAAGTTCCCTGATGGAGAAACTTATGATTTGATTTACCCTGATGTAAAAATTCCTCAGTCAGCATTTAATACAGATCCCAAACCTGATAATTATGAAGTAAGACTAGAGTCTACTATAGGTATCTATGGTTCTGCCCTACTAGATGCTATTCCAGACGACTCGCTTATAAATCAATATGCTAAAGAATCTCCCTATATTAAACTGAATCCTATGATGTGGGATAATTCATCTAATTCGTTGGCCGGAAGTGCATGGTATACACTGGCAGATGGAAGCAAACGCATAAAAAAGTTCACATATGCCCTTACTCGTGGTTCACTGCAAGACGGTCCCGGAGCAAATGCGATGTGGAACATTACAAATGTTACAAGGAGCGATCGTCATTATTTATACACTACAAAGGCATGGGCTAAAGCCATGTCTGAAAACTTAGATGTAATAAAGTATATTCAAGAAAATGGATCTGATAGAAATTCTTTACTACACCCTTATTATGCAGATGGTAGCAAAGACAGTGTAAGTTATCTTGTAAATTTACTCCTCGGACTTAATTCAATGAATGACGCACCTACTTATGAAAAGTATTTTGTGAATAATGACCCTAAAGGTGAGGAGATTAGCGACCAAAACTATTATGATTTCATGGTATGGCATAGAGGACTGGCTGTACCAAAGGCACGTAATCTTAACACCGAGACAGTAAAACGTGGAAAGACACTATTCTATCAGATGAGATGTACAGCCTGCCATCGTCCATCATGGAAAACAGGTAATGATGATTACTGGCAAGATTATATAGTACGTAATCAGGGCCCCCTGCCGAGATATGCCAACCAAAAAATTTGGCCATACTCAGACATGGTACAACATAAGTTGCATATGGAAAATGATATACGTGGAGGCTGGTGCCGAACAACGCCTCTGTGGGGACGTGGACTCTCGGAACAAGAAACAGGAGCCCAAGATAGACTTCACGATTGCCGAGCTCGCAATGTTATAGAGGCAATAATGTGGCATGGATATAACAAAAATAGTGATGCATATAATGCTGCTCAAAAATTTTATAATCTCTCTAAGTCAGACAGGGATGCTGTTGTTGCGTTCATTAATGCAATATAAACAATAAAATATAATATTCTTTGCGAAAGTTCGTTTTGATTACGGACTTTCGCTTTATTATTAATAATTTGATATATGAAACTAATAAAGAATTCAATAATAATACTTTATGCAACTATTATTGTAATAATGGGTATTGCAACGTTTGTTGAACATAGTAAGGGAACTCTATTTGCATCAACTGAAATATATGGCTCTTGGTGGTTCTGCACATTATGGGCAATACTTACTGCTATAGCTATAATATTTTTAATTATTTCGCGTGTAAAGAATTTTGGAACAATACTTCTGCATGCGTCTTTTGTGATTATTCTTATTGGAGCATTAACTACTCACATCTTTTCTGTAAAAGGTATAATTCATTTACGAAAAGGGGAAACAACGAATCAATATATGGCTACTGATCAAAAAAATGATATGGAAATCCAAAACTTGCCCTTTGGAATAAGACTAGATAAATTTAATGTAGCCTATTATAATGGAACTTCTGCTGCAAAAGATTATATTTCAACTATTACTGTAAATAATGGGAAAAACATAGAACATGGAAAAATATCAATGAATAACGTATTTTCTTATGACTCATATAGATTGTATCAAAATTCATATGATGATGATTTACAGGGCACTTATCTCACGGTCAATTCAGATCCTTATGGCATAATAATTTCATATATAGGTTATGCCTTGCTATTTATTTCACTTATATGGATGATTGTAAATCCCAAAGGTACGTATCGGAAACTTTGGAAATCTCCTTTATTAAAAAAGGGTCTTCTATTTTTCCTTTTATTCTTTTCTATTCCAAATACAATAAAAGCTAATTCTCTGCCTGATATTTCTGCTGAAAAATTCGGTAAGTTGGATATTAATTATAATAATCGTATTTGCCCTGTACAGACGTTTGCTATAGATTTTACAAAAAAGATTTATGGAAGTTGCAACTATAATGGATATACAGCTGAACAGGTTTTAGCCGGATTCATTTTTTGGAATGAAAAATGGAGTAATGAACCAATCATAAAAATAAAAGACATTGATTTGCGAGAACGTTTTGGATTTTCACTATATATATCACTAAATCAACTATTTAATAAAGAAATTAGAGGTTATATATTGGGACCTATGATTCAGGAGTTTTATCAGGGAAATCAGGATAAGTTACATAAAGCGGCAATGAATGTAGACGATAAAGTACAGCTAATAATGTCTTTAAGACAAGGTGAACCACTCAAAATGTTTCCATATAAGAATAGAAATAATGTAACATGGTTTGGACCAAAAGATATTATGCCCAAAAGCATGAGCAAACAACAATCTATGTTCATTAATAATATTTTCCCCCTATTAAGTCAAACTGCTCGTAAAGGCAACTATACACAATTCAACTACCTTATATCAAAAATAAAGATTTATCAAGAAAGAAATGGAGGGAACTCATTACCTTCGGTAACAAGAGTAATGGCCGAACTAATCTATAACAAGATTTCTTTCGCTACTATTTTATTTATAGTAAATCTGACCGTTGGATTTCTTTCTTTATTCTACTCTATATACCAACTTACCAGAAAAAGACAAATTAGACTACGTGTAGATAATATAATATCTTCAATATCATTAGGAATACTATGTATTTCTTTCTTGTTACTAACATCTTGTGAAATCTTAAGATGGATAATAAGTGGAAATATACCTATGGCTAATGGATATGAAACAATGTTAATAATGGCATGGTTCGTGATGCTTTTTTCTTTAGTCGCATATAAAAGATTCCATATTATAATAACATTCGGTTTCCTTATGTCAGGGTTCTTTCTTCTTGTATCACATATTGGGCAGATGGACCCACAAATTACGCCTATTATGCCTGTACTGTCATCTCCTCTTCTGAGTATTCATGTATCTATAATAATGATGTCTTTTGCATTATTATCCCTCACATTTATATGCGGGCTTATGGCAATAATTCTTTTTTGCATTAACAAAATATCAAAATCAGAAGATTCAAATATAGAAACTCAGTTATCTGCACTATGTTTATTATCTCAATTGTTTCTATACCCTGCGATAGCTACATTAGGTATTGGTATTTTTATCGGAGCTATATGGGCAAATATCTCATGGGGGCAATATTGGAGTTGGGATCCGAAAGAAGTATGGGCGTTAATAACATTCATGTTTTACGGTGCAGTATTACATACATCAACATTACCCAAACTACGTAAACCATTGTATTATCATGCTTATGTAACTATTGCATTTCTTATGATAATTATGACATATTTCGGAGTTAACTATTTATTAGGCGGTATGCACTCTTATGCATAACGCCTAATATTAGAAATTAACGGAATAACCAATACTAAAGTTCAATAAAGTTTCTGTTGTAGCTAATACATAATTACGAATGGCATATTCAGCTTTTAACATCATGTTCCTAATTGGGCTGAGGTTAATGCCCAGTGTGTATTTATTTTTTGTATCTATTTTACCACCTGCAATACAATCATATCTTACAAAAGGTATTAATTGTGCCTTATTTTTCAATAATGCACTGAATTGCAGTATATCATATCCTATCTCTAGCCCAACTGACTTTGAAGCACCATTAGTGCAATAAATGGCAGAACCATCTATAATTAATCCGCTGTTAACATAATCCATATCTAAAGACAGATAATCAATGTGAGAATTTTCCAGTAAATTAGGTGTACAACGATTTACCATACCATGACATGATTTTCCAATATATCCACTTACACCGACTCTTAATGGTTGTATAATGTGATAATTTAATCTAGCAGCTACACCTAGCATCTCTGCTGTACTAAGGGGATAACTTATATATGACGTAGCTGACATAGAATAATCAAAATCACCAATTGTACCAAATACTCCAAGGCCTAATTCATGCCATGTAAGTGGAGTAATATCAGATTCGCAATCAGGATCATAAATTGTTAGAGCAGGACCGCCACTATTTGTTAGCCCTATTGGAATATCTATTATGCCTGCTTTAAACTGTAAAGCGTCAGCAAAATGTTTACGTAAGAACAATATATTAGTACAGAAATTATGCTGGAAATTATTATTCCAACCATCTGTAGAATAAGAACGTTGATATTCAAATTCGGCTGTAACAGCCCATCCATCATGTAAATCAATATTGCCATTAACTATAAAATGTGGAAAATCACATGTTGCATGTTTGTTATCCAAACATTTAGGACCGTAATTTATTTCCATACTAACAGAACCTCTAAATGAAGAAACTTTTGCTGTATCCTCTTGTGCCTTAAGTACAATACTATAACAAGATGATGTAAGTCCTATAAACATCAATTTAACTTTGCTCATAAATTATTTAATTCTTTACGGCTGCAAAGTTAATTACAAAATCATATCAAGTGCAATACCTAAAAATTATGATTTGCATAAAAAATCCCTCGTTCAATATTGAACGAGGGATTATATCGCTAGATATAACTAATATTACTTTGCATAAGAAACTGAACGTGTTTCACGAATAACAGTTATCTTAACCTGACCAGGATAGGTCATCTCTGTCTGTATCTTGTTAGCTATATCGCCAGACAAAGCTTCTGTTTCAACATCATCCATTTTATCAGCGCCAACAATAACTCGCAGTTCACGGCCTGCCTGAATAGCATATGTTTTTGTTACCCCAGGATAGCTCATCGCAATTGCCTCAAGGTCATTAAGTCTCTTAATATAAGCTTCAACTATCTCACGACGGGCACCTGGGCGTGCTCCAGAGATAGCATCACAAACCTGTACTATAGGTGCTAAAAGTGTATTCATCTCCATCTCATCATGGTGAGCCCCTATTGCATTAACGATATCAGGTTTCTCCTTATACTTTTCTGCTATTTTAGCGCCATACAATGCATGCGGCAATTCACTTTCCTCATCAGGAACTTTTCCGATATCATGCAAAAGTCCTGCACGTTTTGCCTTTTTAGGATTCAAACCTAATTCGGATGCCATTACGGCACAAAGATTTGCAGTCTCACGAGCATGCTGTAATAGATTCTGACCATAGCTACTACGGTATTTCATTTTACCAATGATACGTATCAATTCAGGATGTAGTCCATGTATACCAAGATCAATAGCAGTGCGCTTACCAGTCTCAATAACCTCATTTTCCAATTGTTTCTTAACTTTTGCGACAACTTCTTCAATACGTGCCGGATGAATTCGACCATCAGCTACCAACTGATGCAAAGCTAAACGACATACCTCACGGCGAATAGGATCAAAAGCTGAAATAACAATAGCCTCTGGGGTATCATCTACAACAATTTCAACACCTGTAGCTGCTTCAAGAGCACGAATATTACGTCCCTCACGACCGATAATTCGACCTTTAACCTCATCATTTTCTATATGGAAAACACTTACTGAGTTTTCTATAGCTGTCTCTGTAGCAACACGCTGTATTGTCTGAATAACAATTTTCTTGGCCTGAGCATTAGCATTCAACTTAGCCTCATCCATTATTTCATTAATATAGCTTGCTGCATCTGTTTTAGCCTCATCTTTCAAACTCTCTACAAGACGCTGTTTTGCTTCATCTGCACTCAAACCAGAAAGTTCTTCTAATTTAGCACGCTCTTGTATCTGCATTTTTTCAAGTTCATCCTGTTTTAATGCAAGTAACTTTTTCTCATTATCAATACGCTGTTGCAGCTGATCAACTTCCTGTTTGCGACGACCAATATCTTCCTGACGCTGATTAAGAGACATTTCACGCTGTTTAAGACGATTCTCGCCTTGCTGAATGTGCTGATTTCTAGCTTGTACCTCTTTTTCCAATTCAGATTTTTTATTAAGGAATTTCTCCTTAACCTCCAAAAGTTTTTTCTCTTTGATTACGTCAGCCTCTTTAGCTGCAGTAGTAACCATTTCGTTGTACTTACCATTCACTACCTTCATAAACAGAAGATAGCCAACAAGTACACCCAAGGCGAGCGCCACAACCGACGCTATAATTATTGCTACTATCATTTATTAAAAATTTATTTTATTAATATTCCTTTTACTCAGTTTCTTCATTATCTTATCATTCATAAGCAAAGGGGACATTACTGATAATCTTAAGAATTTTTGTTCTTCATAGCTTCTTCTATCTCAGCTGTTAGTTTGCTGAGAGTATTGACGAAAGGCTCTGTATCATTACGAAAATGATCACGCTCATACATCAAGGCTATATCTATAAGCGCCATATAATGAAGTTCTTTTTCACTCTTACGCCCATTATATATCTGGGCATATGCGTTTATTCTATCTGAAATCAGCTTTGCAGCAGCACGATATAAAGCTTCATCCTCGCGAACAACGTTCACAGGAATATCGGTATCATAAACATGTAACCTAATATGAAGTTTTTCTTTATTTTCGTCTGCCATCGCCCCTAGTTTTTCAATCGTCGTTTAGCATTGTGATACATTTATCGACAGTTTTTATCAAACCGCTTATTTTCTTACGTGTGATATCTAAATCACCATCAGACACTTCTATCATCCGTGCCATCTTTAACGACTGGTAATCATTCTGCGCCTGAGTCAACTCCTTACTTAACTGTTCTATCTGAGATTCTAACTCGTTAATTTTCTTTTCAAGAACATTTTTCTCGGTTTCTTGACTATCATAAGCCATGATAAGCTCTCGAACGCGAGTTTCAAATAAAGCTAAAGTTTTCTCTTCTACAGTCATGGTATACTATTTGATTCACAAAATTAATATTTATTTCTTATATTGCCTATAATACATATATATTATTTTGTTTTTTTAAGTTTTCGGCCTCTTATTTCTTTATTTCTTCGTCTTTTTGACGTGGTTCTTTCTTTGCAAGTATTATAACCTGAAATGCAAAATCAGTAATCCATTTCTGTGAAAAGCCCAATCTACGCTCATATTCTCTTATAGCCAAAACCGTTTTTATAACACCGGCATCACTAAAATCATTTTTATTAAATATATCATTAACAGTCTTTTGAGTCATCTGATAAATAGCCTTCTTAAAGAAAGAAGGCATACGAAGTTTCAGTTTCATCATATTACCTAATAACATCATAAGATCTTGGGTTAATCCCTGAAATTGGATAAGATAAGTCTGAACATCCTGTATTTTATGACAATTGCGTCTAATACTTTGATCTATTTCCTTGAAGAAGGCGTCATCAGTCTTGTATAATTCTTTCAGCATTTTTTTACAACGACTTTTTTCACCTACTCCTAGTTTATTATTAATAGTCTGAACATGTAATGTGGTTTTAAAGATACGCAAATCTGGAAGCATTGCAAGATTCGTTATACCCAAATCTGCCGCAATAGCTGCTTGGAAATACACCCTTATAAGAGTCATGTAATCTTCCATACCACCCGTCTTCTTCTCTTCATTACTCTTCTTTGAGCCTATAATTTTTGATATTAATCCCATTTTTTATTCAATTTAGTACAAATTCTTTGCAAAGTTAGTTATTTTATCCCGAAAGTCATTATTTTACAGATAAAATATTTAAGTATATAAAAAAATATGTATCTTTGCACCGTTTTTCAGACTTTAATAGTCAAACACACAAGGGAGAATTTAGGATACGATATTCGACCAAAAGAAAATAGAGATGCGTCAGTATAAGAATACAAATAACTTAATAAAGATATTCGTTGTGTTCGGTGACTTTTTGTTACTAAACGCATTACTTAATTTATTTATTTTATTTAATCATTCTTTATATTGTCTCACAGATTGTCTATCCGGGCATCTGAGAATGATATTTTTAACAGCCAATTTTTCATTGGTGATAGGAGAATTTTTATATAGTACAATTATACACGAAAGGCGTATAACGTATGAGGAAATTCTTATTAGGGTGATAAAACTTGCTTCAATACAAATTCTTGTAATGTACATGGCATTAAAATTCAGTACATTCAGTGCTCCTCTTTTTGATTTCATTATTATATGGAGTTTATCATTCACTTTTTTACTTCTTACATCAAGGCTGATAGAAAGATTATTCATAAAACGGTTCAGATCTATGGGAAAGAACACTCATTATGTACTTCTTATAGGAGAAGACCCATCTTTATTGATGTTATACAAGAGTCTTATTAATGATGCTTCTACTGGATATAAGGTTCTAGGGTATTATGCAGACAACGAAATAAAAAACAAACCAGAAGAGTTGAAACACCTTGGAACACTAGAAGAGCTAAATAAAAAAATAAATAAGGGTGGTAAAATAGATGGAGCTGACGATATTTTCTGTAGTTTAAGTCACACCGAAAATGATGAGATTTCACTTATTATGAGTTATTGCGATCATAACGTTATACATTTTTTCTATGTCCCAAAGATGGTTGGAAACTTCAATCTAAATCTAAAATTAGAGCGTTTAGGCGATATCCCTCTATTCACAAATTATGAAGAGCCCTTGCTTATTTTATCAAATAGATTTATAAAACGCGTTTTTGACATTCTTTTTTCATCTATTATACTACTATGTTTAATGCCTTTTTTACCTATAATAGCTATAATAATAAAGATACAGAGTCCAGGGCCTCTGTTTTTCAAGCAAGACAGAACAGGGCTTAAAGGCAAAAATTTCAAATTGTATAAATTCAGAAGCATGCATGTCAATAAAGACGCGGATAAATTGCAAGCCACAAAATACGATCCAAGAAAATTTAGATTTGGAACATTAATGAGAAAGACGAACATAGACGAACTGCCACAATTCTTTAACGTCCTAAAGGGAGATATGAGTGTGGTAGGTCCTCGTCCTCATATGCTTTATCATACTAAAATATACTCAGACCTTATTGATAAGTATATGGTCCGCCATTTTGCAAAGCCCGGCATAACAGGCTGGGCTCAAGTAAACGGTTGGCGTGGTGAAACTAATGAATTATGGCAGATGGAAGAAAGAGTTAAACATGATATATGGTATATTGAGAATTGGAGTATTCTGCTTGATCTTAGAATACTCTACCGTACCGTACGTAATACTATAACTCATAATGATAAAAAAGCATATTAACATGAAAGGAATTGTTTTAGCTGGTGGTTCGGGTACACGACTTTATCCGATAACGAAAGGTATAAGCAAACAACTTATACCTATATTCGACAAGCCAATGATATATTATCCTATATCTGTATTAATGCTTTCTGGCATTCGTGATATACTTATAATCAGTACACCATACGATTTGCCTGGGTTTAAAAGATTGCTGGGTGACGGAAGTGACTACGGAGTAAAATTTGAATATGCAGAACAACCTAGTCCTGATGGACTTGCTCAAGCATTTATAATAGGTGAAACATTTATTGGAAAAGACAGTGTTTGCCTCGTTTTAGGAGATAATATTTTCTATGGTGGTGGATTCTCAAGTCTTCTTAACACCAGTGTGAATGCTGCCGAAATAGATGGTAAAGCTACAGTTTTCGGATATTACGTCAATGACCCAGAACGCTACGGCGTAGCAGAATTTGATAAAGAAGGAAACTGTCTTAGCATAGAAGAAAAGCCAGAAAACCCGAAAAGCAATTATGCAGTAGTTGGATTATACTTCTATCCTAATAGTGTTGTTGAAATTGCTAAAAAAATCAAGCCAAGCAATAGAGGAGAACTAGAAATTACGACAATTAATCAAGAATACCTCAAACAGAAAAGCCTCAAGGTACAAACCTTGCAAAGAGGATTTGCATGGCTAGATACAGGAACACACGATAGTCTATCTGAGGCCAGTACTTTTATTGAAGTAATAGAAAAACGCCAAGGATTAAAAGTGGCCTGCTTAGAAGAAATAGCTCTCAAAAAAGGATGGATAAGTAAAGAAGAACTTCTAAAGATGGCTCAACCAATGCTAAAAAATGCATACGGACAATATCTTAAACAATTAACAGAAGAAAAATAAATATATATAAAATGGAAGAAAAAGACCTCAAACAAAACATCGGGGACCCAAGAAGCAACATTACGAATAATGAAGATACAGAACAGTCTTCGTTAAATTTCAGTACTATTTTTCAAATGGTTATTCTGAATTGGCAATGGTTTGTACTTTCTATTGTCATTTGTGTATGCTTTGCTGCATTGTATCTTAGATATGAAGATCCAGTATATGAAGTACAGAGCAGACTACTGGTTAAAGATGAGCAAAACAAACGTAGTAATATGGGCAACCAAATGCTATCAAACATGCAGGATCTTGGATTCATGACTAATAGTGCAGGTATTGACAACGAAGTAGAAATATTACAGTCGCACGTATTAGCCGAACAAGCTGTAAGAGACCTAAAACTTTACGTTGAGTACAAGCTAGAAGGACATATTAAAAATTCGGAAATATATAAAACACAACCTGTCAATGTTGACATTGATGAGCAGCACTTAGACAAGCTACCAGATATGTACAGTCCTATATCAATGAGTATTTCAAAAAAGGGCAATCAGTATATAGTAAACGGTAAATATTATAAACAAGATAAATATAAAGAAATAAGTAAAGAGAATTATTCGTTTAAGAAGACATTTAATTCTTTACCTTTTTCATTCTATACAGAAGTTGGAAGAATAATAGTAACAGAGAATCCTGGATTCTCATTAACAGAGGGGCGTGACTTGTTTGTTACTATTCACAATCCAAAACAAGAAACAATTAAGTATGTAAAGAATTCAACAGTGGAACCGTCTTCTAAGACTACCTCTATAGCACTTATAACACTACACAATGGAAATTCTGACAGAGCCATCGATTACCTTAAACAGCTGGCTATCTGTTACAATCGTCAAGCTAATGAGGATAAAAATGAGATAGCTGTTAAAACTGAGGAATTTATAAACAATCGTTTAGAAAAGATAAATTCTGAACTGGGAAATACAGAAGGTGAACTCGAAAGTTACAAAAAACGCAATAAAGTCACTGAATTAAAACTCGACGCTACTAACACACTAGAGGCAGCAAACACATATGAGAATAAGTTAACTGAAGCAAATACTCAATTGCAGTTAATCAACTATCTAAGCGAGTATATACAGGCCCCCAATAACAAAAATCAGATTATTCCTTCAAATGTTGGTCTTACTGATCTTTCTTCAACTGCACTTATAAATTCTTATAATGAATCAGTTTTAAAAAGAAATAGATTATTAATGACGTATGCAGAAAACAGTCCCAATGTAATTCCAATTACAGATGAAATGAACAGAATTATGCATGGAATAAGACTAGCATTAGGACAAGCTAAAAGAGGTGCGCAAATTACCCGAGACGGAATTAGGAATCAATATAGCATGTACCAAGGACGTATAGGCAGCGCCCCCGAGCAAGAACGAATGTTGACACAAATCGGCCGCCAGCAGGAAGTTAAGTCTGGACTTTACCTAATGCTACTACAAAAACGTGAAGAGAATTCTATTTCTCTTGCAGCTACAGCAGATAAAGGCAAACTTATTGACACGCCACAGCTTATTGGCAAAGTTAGTCCAAAGTCTTCTATTATAATTCTGATAGCATTAGTATTAGGAATAGGCGTTCCATTTATGATATTATATGTATTAGAAATGCTAAGATATAAAATTGAAGGTCATGATGACGTGGTACGTCTCACCAAGTTACCTCTAATTGCCGATGTAGCTGTAGCAAATCCTGATGCACTAAACAATGCAGGCATTGTTGTTCATGAAAACCAGAACAATCAAATGGAAGAAATTTTCCGTTCGATGCGAACCAATTTACAATTTATAATGCAGAAGGAACAAAAAGTTATTTTGTTTACATCTTCTACAAGTGGAGAAGGAAAGACATTCAATGCTGCCAACCTTGCTATGAGTTTTGCACTCTTAGGTAAGCGTGTAATCTTAGTGGGTCTTGATATCCGTAAACCAAGACTTGGAGAATTGTTTGGATTGCATAATCACTCTAAAGTTGGTATCACTAATTTCCTTGCAAGTGACAATGGAACTAAAGAAGAACTATTACATGAAATAGTCCCTTCTGGTGTAAGTAAAAATCTTGATTTACTAATGGCAGGTCCTATTCCTCCAAATCCTGCAGAATTACTTGCTAGAGAAAGTTTGGATACTGCCATTAATTTCCTTAAAGAAGAATATGATTATCTAATACTTGATACAGCTCCTGTGGGATTAGTCACAGATACTTTACAAATAGGACGTTGTGGAGATGCAACAATTTATATTTGCCGTGCCGACTATACTCCAAAAGAAAGTTTCGGCATGATAAACAGCCTTGCTGCACAAAACAAGCTGCCTAATCTTTGCATTGTTCTTAATGGTGTTGATATGTCAAAGAAGAAAAATGGCTATTATTATGGTTACGGAAAATATGGTAAATACGGACATTATGGACGTTCTAACTATGGTTCATATGGATATGGCAATTATGGTAATTACGGTAACTATAGCAGCAGCCATTATAGTAGCGAAAATGATAAATCTGTTAAACATTAAATATAGATATGATTATAGCTGTAGATTTTGATGGCACAATAGTTGAGCACAAGTATCCTGAAATAGGAAAAGAGATTCCTTTTGCGACGCAAACGCTTAAAATGCTTATTGCAGATCACCATAGACTTATCCTATGGAGCGTTCGTGAAGGTAAATTACTTGATGAAGCTGTAAAATGGTGTGCTGAAAGAGGGGTTGAATTTTATTCTGTTAATCGTGATTATCCTGAAGAAACTGTAGAGGGAAACAATAACTTTTCACGCAAATTGAAAGCAGATGTTTTTATTGACGACAGAAACTTAGGTGGATTACCTGATTGGGGTACAATATATAGAATAATAAGTCACCACAAAAAATGGGAAGAAATGATGTATGAAACACATTCTCAGGATGTTCATAATGAAAGATCATCACAACATAAACATAAGCATAAGAAAAAACATTGGTGGCAATTCTAACAAATAAAAAACTCTCCTGATTCAGGAGAGTTTTTTATTATCAATAGCAATTTCATTTATTGCTTTTTCCAGTCTTACTCTTTACATAATTTGGAACTTTAAACGTTCCTTGTACAGAATTTCCAGTATAGTATTTTAAAGCCTCAGGCATCTCTCTCTGTATTGCTGAAATACGATTAGCATCAGACGGATGATCACTCATAAATTCAGGGGTTGACGAACCGGCTTTTGACATTCTTTGCCAAAAACTTATTGCGACGTTAGGATTATATCCAGCCATTGCGGCAAAAATAAGTCCCATATAATCAGCTTCACTCTCATTACTACGTGAATAAGGCAACATTACTCCATATTGTGTACCCAACCCATATACTTCTTGTGAAATCTGTTTTATATTTTCGCTTGCATTACCAAGAAGTAATCCTAATGCTTGGGCGCCATATTGAGCCTTAAGCTGTTGTGACATACGTTCTGCCGAATGTTTTGCTACAGCATGAGCTATTTCATGACCAAGAACTATTGCCAAAGAAGCTTCGTTTTGGGTATATGGCAAGAGTCCCTCGTAAACAACAATTTTTCCGCCAGGCATGCAAAAAGCATTTGCTTGTTTGTCTTGTACAAGATTGAATTCCCACTTGTAGTTTTTTATCTCTGATGCTTCATTATGCTGTATCAAATATGATTCCACTGCATTAGCGAGACGCTCTCCCACCCTGCGTACCATAGCTGTATTAGCTACATTCGTAGAAGGCTTTGCAGACTTCATATATGTTTGATACTGTTCATTACTAAGGCTCATTACCTGTTCATCACTGACAAGCAAATGCTGTTTCCTACCCGTGATAGGAACTGTACTTGTTGTACCACAACTGCTTACTAAAAGAACTGTAAGCATAATAAATAGGGCGATTCTAATTTTTATCATCTTTACTATATTTATATACAAATTGTGGCAAAGGTAACTATTATCATAATTTCGACAAAATATAGAAAGCGTTTTTATTAAACAAAAAAAACTGCGTGCCGGTAATATAACCGATACGCAGAATATTTTGTATTCTAAAAATTCTAATAAATAATCGCGATTATTTGTTAATTCCGCGATTGTTAAGAGTAACGTTAAGAAGCATTACATACTTGCGATACTGATTATCAGTAAGAACACAATGCATATACCTCAAATCCTTGTTGATTGCTTTTTCTACCATAGCTTGACGATCATCCTTGTTTGTGTTTGCTGCGTTCATCATATCTGCGCAGAAAGTTCTGTGGATGTCCTCAACAGCTTCGAGCTGATCAATGTTCAATCCTAGAGTCTCACCAAGTCTGTAATAGTTTACTTTCATGTCATAAGCCTCAACATTGTTAACGTTGTTTACTTTCTCATCCTTTGCAAATGTTGCAGTCATGCTTAGCACTGCTACAACTACTAAAAACAATCTTTTCATAATCCTAAATCTTTTAATAATGTTATACCTGTTATCTTTTTACATTGCAAAGGTAGATATATTTCTGATACGTGCAATAAATTATCACGCCTGTTTGCGATAACAACCGTTTTTCTTGACGTAAATCAAAAATAAGGACCATTTTATCCGTCTAAAAGACAAAAAAAGGTATTTATATTTTGTTCTTCGATCAACTTCCACTAACTTTGCAAGCAATTACTAATTATATAATGTATAAAAACAATGGACAAACCACAAAACAAGTACATAGCAGTAGCTTACAAACTTTACAGTAGCAACAATGGCGTAGAAGAATTTGTTGAAGAAGCTACTACAGAGAAACCTTTTCAGTTTATAAGTGGTTTCGGCATCACCCTTGATGGATTTGAGAAAGCATTAGAAGGTCTCAATGCTAATGATGAGTTTGATTTTTCACTTAATAAGGATGAAGCTTATGGAGATTATGTAGACGAACGCGTACTTGATCTTGATAAAGGCATTTTTACTATCAATAATCATTTTGATCACGAACATATATTCAAAGACGCCATAGTACCACTTCAGAATGAGGATGGGCAGAGATTTTATGGTCGTGTACTTGATATAAGTGATGACAAAGTAAAAATGGACATGAATCATCCACTAGCTGGCAAGGATCTAAACTTTAAAGGCCACATAGTAGAAAACCGTGAAGCTACTAAAGATGAGATACAAGGTATGCTTAATCGCATAAGTGGAGAAGGTGGATGCAATTGTGGTTGCGAAGACTGCGGAGGCGATTGCGGCGAAGAGCACGACCATGAATGTGGTTGTGGCCATTGCCATTAATTAATCTGATTTAAGATGAGGAATGTTTTCGGCAATATATTTACACTAACATCATTTGGCGAAAGTCATGGTGAAGCAGTCGGAGGCGTGATTGATGGCTTTCCTGCAGGCATAGATATAGATTTGGACTTCATACAGAGTGAACTAGATAGAAGACGCCCTGGGCAAAGTCATATTACCACTGGACGCAAAGAGGCTGATAAAGTTGAATTCTTCAGTGGAATTTTCGAAGGAAAGTCTACAGGATGCTCTATAGGATTTGCAGTCCATAACACTAACCAACATTCACAAGATTATGATAATATGCGTAATCTGTTCCGCCCATCCCATGCCGACTACACTTATTATAATAAGTATGGTATTCGTGATTATAGAGGTGGTGGAAGATCATCAGCACGTATTACTATAAGTAGGTGTGTTGCAGGGGCATTAGCCAAACTTGCATTAAAACAATTGGGGATAACTGTTCAGGCATATACATCGCAAGTAGGAAACATTTCTCTCGATAGGGATTATAATAAATATGATCTAAAATTAATAGAAAGCAATATCGTTAGATGTCCTGATAGCAAAAAAGCTAAAGAAATGGAAGAGCTTATTGCAAATATAAAAGCAAAAGGCGATACTATTGGCGGGGTTATCACATGTGTAATAAAGGGCTGCCCTGTAGGATTGGGTGAACCAGAATTTGGAAAGCTGCACTCTGCTTTAGGAAGCGCAATGTTATCTATCAATGCAGTAAAGGGATTTGAATATGGAGAAGGATTTGATGGCGTAAAATATAAAGGCTCTGAACAAAATGATATTTTTTGTAATGAAGATGGACATGTATTTACAAAGACAAATCACAGTGGTGGAATACAAGGTGGAATAAGCAATGGCCAGGACATATATTTCCGTACAGCTTTCAAACCTGTAGCAACACTATTAAGAGAACAAGATACAATAGACTTAGAAGGCAATCATACTACAATTAAAGCGAGAGGAAGGCACGATCCTTGTGTACTACCTAGAGCTGTACCTATTGTAGAAGCAATGGCTGCAATGACATTGCTGGATTATTATTTGATTTCTAAGACCTGCAAATTATAGTTTTTTAGAATTAATATTCATAAAAAATGAGTTCACATTGCAATTGTATCAATTAAATGTTGTACTTTTGCATGTATAAATCATTGGTTTGTGAAAATCATGATTTGTCTTAGTTAAGTCTAGTTTAGTTTTTGTGTTGGTTGAGAGCGATTCCCAAAAGGAATCGCTCTCAAATTTTTATTACGCATTTTGCCTGGCAAACTAAAAAATAATGTCCATTAGAATTCGACATTCACAAAATATTAGTGAGACGTAATGCTCAAACAAAAAAAATTATTAAAAAAGAATGTCACTATACCACTTACCCTGTTTTTATAGGCTTATCAGAATAAAACTAATACCACGAAACGTCACTGAAGTACCACTTATTTTTTAATAAGCTATACTCTGACACAGTGAAAGCTATACTCCGGCATTGCAAAAGCTATTCTCTGACTATGCCTGAATTAGGTATACATCTTTGTTGTTATACTTACTGAATTACTATACAAGTTATTAAAAACTTTACTGATCCACTTTACAGAAACTTAAAAGCCTTCCTGATTTGCTTAACACAAAG
>JAYRGU010000005.1:0-165455 GCA_041907685.1 Prevotella sp.
CATTGTGGGGTAAGGGGATATTGTAGGCAGAAGTGGGTGCTTCAAGTTCAAATTATCTGCAAATTCAGTAATGAGAGGACGTGTAAACGCAATAAGGACGTTCAAGGGCTTAGTTGCGGATTTGAGGAGAAATAAAAATAGACTAGTAAATAAATTAGAGTTTTTTATAAAAGGTACAACATTTTTTGTTTTTAATAAAAAATGTTGTACCTTTGCATTCAAATTTAATAGGGGTGCCCGAAGTCTCGGGCTGAGATTAAACCCTCGAACCTGATCCGGGTAATGCCGGCGTAGGGAAACAGGACATAAAAAGACCCCCTTTTTGTGTAATTTAAATTAAGGTTTAAAGATGAAAAAGATCGTGTTGCTAGCAGCAACTTTCGTATGCTTTTCACAAGTGTACGCAGAGAATCCAACCATTCAGAAGAAAGATTCTCTAACAAGCATTAAAAAGGCAGGTATGAAATCTGTATTGCTTCAGGATGTACAGGTCGTATCTACTCGTGTAGGTGCTAATACACCTATAGCAAATCAGAACTTTGTAAAAAGCCAAATCAATGCAGTAAATTTTGGGCATGATATGCCTAGCTTACTTTCATTAACACCATCCGTAACATTCTCTTCGGATGCAGGTAATGGAATTGGATATACCGATATTCATGTACGAGGTACTGATCCTACACGTATTAGTGTCACAACCAACGGTGTTCCTATAAACGATGCGGAAAGTAGCAAGACGTATTGGGTTAATATACCAGATATAGTATCCAGTGCCGAAACTATTCAGATTCAACGTGGTGTTGGTGTATCTACAAATGGTTCTGGCGCTTTTGGGGCAACAATAAATATTCAGACAGACAATATCGGTTTACAGCCATATTCAGGTATTGATCTGAGTGCCGGTTCTTATGGATCTCATAAAGAGACATTTCGTTTTGGAACAGGACTACTTGGTGGTCACTGGGGATTTCAAGGACGACTTTCCAATATAGGCAGTGATGGATATATAGACCGTGCATCAACAAAACTTAATTCATATTTCATGCAAGGTGGCTACTTCTCAGGGAATACTGTGGTTAAGTTTATTACATTTAATGGTACCGAAAAGACATACCATGCCTGGGATTATGCTTCTAAAGCAGATATGGAAACATATGGCCGTACTTATAACCCATGTGGACAATATAATGACGACAATGGAAAAACAGTGTATTATAAAGACCAGACCGATAACTATCACCAGCAGAATTATCAGTTGATATGGAATCAAGTCGTTAATTCTTATTGGAGTTCTAATGTAACTCTTCATTATACTAATGGATATGGATATTATGAACAGTATAAAACAGGACAAAAGTTAGCAAAGTATACCCTAACAGACGATTTCTCAATAAAATCAGATCTGATACGCCGTAAGATAATGGCAAATAACTTCTATGGATTTGTAGGTAGTCTTAATTATGATAATAAGAAAAACCTTACATTCTCATTAGGTGGTGGATGGAATAAATATGATGGTGATCATTATGGTCAAGTGCTATGGGTAAAAACCTTTAGTGGAAGTCTGGAACCCAATCATGAATACTATAGGAGTAATGGAATAAAATATGATGGTAATTTCTTTGGCAAACTCAATTATTCATTGTTTAAAGGTTTTCATACTTATATAGATTTACAATATCGTCACGTGGGGTATACCATGACAGGTTCTTCTCAAGAGTATGACGAAAATAATATGCAGAAATTGTTTAATATAAACGAAAAATATAATTTCTTCAATCCAAAGTTTGGTATATATTATGATATGAATAAGAATAATACTGTATATGTATCATATGCTATTGCCCATAAAGAACCTACCCGTGATGATTTTGAAAATATGATGGCGGAGTCTGAGTATGTAACACCAAAGTCAGAACGTCTTAATGATTTGGAATTAGGGTATAAATATCAAAGTAAAATATTCTCGGCAGGAGCAAACCTATATTACATGAATTACGATAATCAATTTGTACCGACAGGAGGTCAAGATTCCAATGGTGAAATGGTTGTCCGTAACGTCAAAGACAGTTACCGTCTTGGATTGGAGTTGATGGCTGCCTTAAACCCATTTAAGGGCTTTAACTGGAATGCAAATGCAACATGGAGCAAAAACCGTGAAAAGAATACAAATCTTAAAACTATTGATAATAATTATGTCAATGTAGGTACTACTCATCTGGCGTTCTCCCCTGATTTTATATTTAATAATATATTTTCTTATGAATATAAAAAGTTTAAAGTTAGTGTTATGAGCAAATATGTAGGAGAACAGTATATGACAAACTCTAATTTCCGCACTTATATAGACGAGGATGGCAATAATAAAGAGATCAGTACAATGATAGATTCTTATTTTACTACAGACATAGATCTCTCATATACATTTAAGATTAAAGGACTTAAGAGCTTGACATTGGGATGTACAATTTATAATCTATTCAATGAGGAATATGAAAGTAATGGTGGTTGTGCTTTATTTTTCAAACAAGACAATGGAAAAGTTGTAGCATTTGGTAATAATGACTTTTGGTCATACTCTGTATATTCCGCGCAGGCACCAATAAATTTTATGGCTCATATGTCATTAAACTTCTGATATGGAAACTCTTCAGATACTCGATATTCTTGCAACGATTGTAGGATTAGTCTATATCTGGCTAGAGTACAAGGCTAGTATATATCTATGGTTATTGGGCATAATAATGCCCGCCATAGATATATTTAAATATTTCAAGGCCGGACTTTATGCCGATTTCGGAATGGCCATATATTACCTACTTGCTGCTGTTTATGGTTTTATTATATGGCACTTCTTTAAGAAAAAAGGACAAGACGAAAATATGGAGATGCCAATAACGCATTTTAAGAAAAAACTTATTATGCCTAGTATTCTTGTATTTTTAATGTCATGGTCTGCAATATACTTTATTCTCGTACGTTTTACAAACAGTACTGTGCCATTTACCGACAGTTTTGTGAACGCTCTCAGTTTTATAGGACTTTGGTCTCTGGCAAGGAAATATGTAGAGCAATGGTTAATCTGGATATTGGTAGACGCAATAAGCTGTGCTCTTTATGTATATAAAGGTATACCATTTACAGCTGCTCTGTATGGACTTTATGTGATAATTGCCATATTAGGGTATTACAAATGGAAGAGAATGATGATAAAACAATGAACTATCCAATTATAACAAAAGACTATAAAGCTAGTGCAGTGATACTTGCTGCCGGTGATTATCCTAAAAATGAAATACCGTTATGTATTCTAAATAACGCAGAATATGTTTGTTGTTGTGATAATGCAGCCGTAACATATATAAATAATGGCAATATGCCTGATATTATAGTAGGTGATTGTGATTCTTTGCCTAAAGAGTTTAAAGATAAATATTCGGATAGGTTAAAGATGGAAGAAGAACAAGAATTCAATGACCTAACAAAGTCTACTCGTTTTTGTATTTCAAAAGGATATAAAGATATCGTTTATATTGGCGCTACCGGAAAAAGGGAAGATCATACATTAGGAAACATAAGTCTGATTGTATGGTATATGCAAGAGTTTGGAATACGTCCTATAATGATTACAGACTATGGATATTTTGTTCCCGCAAAAGGCCTAAATAATTTTAGTAGTTTTAAAGGTCAACAAGTAAGTATATGTAATGTAGATTGTAAAAAGATAAATGGAAAAGGATTTGATTGGCCAACTTATGCTTATCAATGGGTATGGCAAGGTACATTAAACCAAGCCACCGGCAATGAGTTTGAACTCGATGCCGATGGCTCGTATTTAGTATATCGCACCTTTGATGCTAAATAATCTTTATGGTACAAGTATTATACCACCCATTGCTTGTATGGATACCTTCGCCATTCCGTTCTGGCCTATTTTCATAGTTCTTACAGCAGATTTCGGTATATCATCACCTTTCTTTTTGTTATCTGTATAATATTTGACCGTTTTTCCCGCCAACATCGGAATATTAATATTAATAGTTATTTTTTTGTTCGTGCCGTTTAGTCCTGCTACATACCAATCGTTTCCATGTTTTCTGGCAAGTACAACATATTTAGTAGGATATCCTGTGATATATTTAGTATCATCCCAAGTGGTTGGAATATTCTTTAAATAGTCTATTTCAAATTGCGGTAACTCTTTAAGATTGTTTGGCTGTATGGCGATACAATTAATGCTGCACTGATTTATAATTCCTGCCGCCATCTCAAAAGTGTCGGATGTACGTCTGTAATTGCGACTATTATTATCCTGACTCATCCTGCGGTTCATAATCACGCCCCCCCAGTCCATACTTGCTACAGCATTACGAGAAAAAGGATGCATTGTAAGTTCGAAACCTTCTTTATCACAGTGATGTTGAGTGAAATATAAGTTTTCAGAAGCAAGAACAGCCTCACTACCAACATAGTTTGGATACATACGTTCCCAGCCTCTAGGAATAGTGCAACCATGGAAAATAACCTGTAATCCATAGTCATTGGCATCACTAAGAATATCTTCATAAAGTTTCATGGTCTCTTGTTTGTCGCCACCGAAGAAATCTACCTTGATACCCTTTACGCCTATGTCTTTGAGCCAGGCCATCTCTTTCTTTCTTGCAATACTTGTATTCATGCAGTCGCGTGGAGATTGCGGTGCATCATTAACATATCCGTTAGAATTGTACCACAGCATTAAATTAACACCCTTGCTTTTTGCGTAATCAGATAACTGTTTTATTCTGTCTCGACCTATCTGAACATCCCACCAGTTATCAACAAGAACATACTCGTATCCCATTTCAGAAGCCAAGTCTATAAATTTAACCTGATCGTTATAGTTTACAGATTTATCTTGCCATAATAGCCAACTCCATGTATATCTACCCGGTTTATAATCTTGCGAAGGAGAGTATAGAGGTGCAGTTATGTCATATGGTAGAGTTGTCTCTACGATTGGTTTTAAATCATTTCCAAGCGTAATTGTACGCCAAGGTGTCTCGCCTGGTAAAGATATCGCAGCACCATTTATGCCAACGCCATTATTCTCGCCTTTATCAGGGAACGCAATTGTATAACCTTTTTCGGTGTCATAATCACTAAGATGAGAACCGCAGTATTTGCCGGTAACTCCAGTTTCGCTGATAAGAGCCCATCCATTATTGCCTATATGAAATAAACAAGGGAATGTATATCCATGACCAAATTGCGATTTGATATTCATCTTGGAATCAGCAGTATATTCTTCTTCATAACTAGGCTTCGTCCTTTCCCAGCCTGTCATAGGACCAATTTGTGGACATAAGAATGTTGTAGTTTGTGATGGAAAATTGAAGCTACTGGCTTCGTCCTCTATAATCATGCATTTGGTATCTCCGTATCTAGGCATTGAATACTTGTATGCTATATTATTATTGGAAACTTGAAAAGTTACGGTAAACTCTTTTTTGTCGCTGTTTTCGAAAGTAATTAGAGCCTGATTGGCATGATATTCAGAAAAAGCCTTTTTGGTCCGGTTCATTTTATACCTGTTATTTACTTCACTAGTAGTAACATCACTTTTAAGTGTTAGTCCTTGTGAGAAATCTCCTATATTGGTAATAAGGCCTAAATACGATTTGCTTAACATCTGCTTGCCTTCATAATTTACAGAATATTCAGCTCTGCCATTCTCATTACTTACAGTAACGACTAATTTGCTGTCTGGAGATTTGATTAATACATCTCCAGCTATAGCCCATCCAGCAGTCATTAAAGCCAGAGATAAAAGAATTTGTTTTTTCATATTGATTCAATAGTTCTTTGTTATATTTATTTGGTATGTTATATTCAATATATATTAGTTTAATAAATAACATATAGTGTAATCTATTTAAGGAAAGGATGCACTGTCTTATCTGGTCCAAGGTAGAATCCTGTTTCAGGAGGTTGATTATATCCAACGTTCTGAGTTGCAACACTGATACGATAAGGGATATCTTCTTCAAGACAATTAATGCGATAGTCTGTTGGAATCATAGACACATATAATCTGAGTTCGCTGCTATCGTAAGTTCGTGTTAGTACTTCTTCACGCCAGTCACCAAGGATGTCTGCACTCAGACATGGGTTTGATTTTGTTCCATTATTAAACTTACATCCTTCAAATCGTTGAAGAGTATAACTTGAACCTGTATTACTGTCATATTTAGTAATACTTTCATGATCTAGGAGTTCTCTTAAAAGATCTCCATCCCACCATATACCAAAGTTTGTAGAGACTCCAAACTTATGATGCCATTTTGAAATATTACTAATAAGATTACCTTTAATATCTCTTATACCACCACTTCCACTGCTCCACATTTCAAGTCCTGGATTTGTAGCATCAATATCTGCAGCCATGCATCTTCCAACATCTTCATTGCTAGGTATCTGGAATATTACTTTGCCTGTTTTGGCATCACGAAAATCAGAACCATCCTTTTTGTTTTCATGACAATCCCATACTTGGAGATTCTCTGTGTTTGGATCAAAAGCTGTTAGATGTATTGCATCCCCATGACCGAATCCAGTGTTGTATAGTCCTTTACCATTATGGTCAACACACATAGCGCCATAAGTTATTTCATCACATCCGTCGCCATCAACATCTGCTATTCTAAGATTATGGTTGCCTTGTCCGGCATACGATTTCCATTCAGGATTGTTTGTGTCAAAAATCCAATGTTGTTTAAGTTCTTTGCCATCCCAGTCCCATGCAGCTATTACTGTACGAGTATAATATCCTCTGCAAAAGATAGCACTAGCATGTATGCCATCAAGATATCCAACTCCAGCCAGATATCTTTCACATCTATTGCCATGATCATCTCCCCAATCCTTAGAATCTCCTCGAGCCGGTATATAATTTACTGTTTTTAGAGCTTTGCCTGTCATCCCATCAAATACCGTAAGATATTCGGGACCTTTAAGAATACGTCCTCTTTTGTTATCATAAGAAGTTTCCCTATAATCTTTTGTACTATCTCCAATTACATTACCTATACCATCAATTGTTCCATCGGCTGTTTTCATAATAAGTTCGGCTTTTCCATCTCCATCAAAATCATAAACAATAAAAGGTGAATAATGAGCACCTGCCCTTATGTTTTTCCCAATATTAATTCTCCATAGTCTAGTGCCGTCTATACGATAACAGTCAATATAGTTATTGCCCGTAAATCCGGGAAATGAATTATCTTTAGAATTAGAAGGATCCCATTTAAGGATAATCTCGTAATTTCCATCACCGTCTACATCACCAATGCTAGCATCATTGGCAGAATATGAATAAGTTCTACCATCAGGTGTCGTTCCGTCTGCCGGTTTCTGTATCTTTATTGGAATATATCCTATTGGAGAATCAGATTTAAGACAGTATTTACCATTAATATTACCACCTTTAACCTCGTAATTAATACTTTCGTTTGATTTATAATTGTCAATAAAAAAGGTGCCACCTTTTGTGAGAGGCTCCTTATTAATCTTTTTACCGTTACGATATATATCAAAAGGTTCACCTTTAAAATCACTTTCTAGTGTACGCCAAGAAAGGATGTTATGAGTATCGTCTTGTTTTACAACAACGAGTCCACGGTTTAGTTTTTCGTGCTTAAGTATATTCATATTATATTTAGGTTGTGCCATAGCAAAACAACTGTATAATATGAATATGCCAGTAGTCAAATAATTTTTCATTGTTCGATTAGTAATAATTATGCAAATGTATATATTAAATATTATATGAGCAAAGAATTGATAATAAAAAATGCCCCGACATCAAGTCGGAGCACTTCTAGAGATGTGTTAGTAGATAGTTATTTATGTAGTATGTTTTTTGATTCCGCTGATTTACATCAACGGTGCAAAGATAGATATTTATTCAATCGGTTGCAAATATTTCTTCGTTTTAAGTGCTAAATTTTACGTAAACGTTTTCAGACTAATATTTTCTTGCATACGTTAAAAACAGAATAAACACAAAAGTTAGCAAGTATAAATATTTCAAAAGAAGGTATATACTATATGTTATTGCTATTTAATATTTTGTCTTTAATGTATTAGTATATTGTGTAAGTAACATTATTATGAGTATAAAATCAACTATTTTACAAAAAGAGATGAAAACTTCATCGTTTTGCTATCGAATAGTCCTTTATCGCTCAACTTTAGTTCTGGTATAACTAATAGAGCAAGAAAAGATAATGTCATGAATGGTGCTTTGTATTTACAACCAAGTTTAGCAACCGTATCATTTAATATATTATATTTACATGCCACTTCTTCCCCATCTTCTACAGACATAAGACCTGCAACGGGTAGTGGCAGAGTCTCCCATTCATTATCATGCCCTGCTATTATACCGCCTTTGTATTCAATAAGCTGGTTTATTGCGTATGTAAGACTTTCATCATTTGTACCGATTGCTATTATATTATGACTGTCGTGTGCTATTGTAGAAGCTATAGCACCATATTTAAGATTAAAACCATGAACAAACGCGACTTGAGGAACCGATGGGGTATAACGGTTGTATACAACAATCTTTATAATATCGCGTTCTATATCAGAGATAATAAATCCATTTTCAGCTTTAGGAGTCGTAATTATATTTTGAGTAGTTATATTTCCATCAGAAGTTCCAATTACACGTATTTTTGATCCATCCAGAGGAATGGCTAAATTTTCAGAACATATTTTTTTTGCATTAAATTTGTTTGGAATATTGTCAGAGGTAGGTTTATAAATTGATTGGTATTCTTCACAATATCCATTATTATTGTCATACACACATACACCATCAATAAAAGTGGAAAGAATATTGAATTCACTTAAGTTATTAACAATAACGAAATCAGCATTATCATCCTTTTGTAATAGACCCACGCTCAAATTATAGTGTTTAACGGGGTTCAGACTGCACGCGCGTAACACATCAATAACATCGAAACCTTTTGCAACAGCTCTTTTTGCAAGTTTGTTGATATGTCCTGCAGATAAACTATCAGGATGTTTATCGTCAGAACAAAACATAATCTTGTCCGGGTATTTATTAATAAGTCCTATAAGAGAATCAAAATTGCGGGCAGCACTACCTTCTCTTATCAGTATATCCATTCCGTTTTTAATTTTTTCAATGGCCTCTGGCTCGTTATCACATTCATGATCGGTCGTTATTCCACAACTTGCATATTTTCTGAGCATATCTCCCGAGATATATGGAGCATGACCATCAACTACCTTGCCGGCAGATAAAGTATACCTTATCTTATTGATTGTTTCTTTGTCGTTATTTATTACACCCGGATAATCCATCATTTCGCCTAATAGATGAAAATCATCCATTTTTATCATTTCACTTACTTGTGCAGAGTTTATTGTTGCACCGGATGTCTCAAAAGGAGTGGCCGGGACACAAGATGGAACGCTGAAATAAAATTTGAAAGGAACATCTTTACCATCTGATACCATATATTTAACACCATCAACTCCTAATACATTTGCTATTTCATGAGGGTCTGCAACAACAGAAACGGTACCACTCTTTACTGCTAACTTTGCAAATTCGGATGGTATGAGCATAGAACTTTCTATATGTATATGCGAATCAATAAACCCAGGTATTATATAATTATCGTAATTGCAAGAGTTATCTTCTTCAACATTCACAATTTTTCCATTCTTAACATATATTGTGCCGTCGAATATTTTACGAGAAACTACATCTACAATCTTTCCCTTATAAGTATGTGCCATATTTTACTATTTTTATCTCCTGTAATTACAACTTTTTATATCAATCTACAAAAATAGCATATTTTATATATATCAATTAATAAAATCAAAGAAAATTTCTAATTTAAGACAAAAGAGTGCTATAAATGAACATAAAATAAACTATCTTTTATTTTGTGCTGTCTTCATTTTGCATTATCTTTGCACATAATATTATATATTTGATGAAAGAATTTGTATTATCAGAGGCGAAGACCGAAACAGCAGTTCTTGTAGGACTTATAACACAAGAACAGGATGAGGCAAAAACTAAAGAGTATCTCGATGAACTAGAATTCCTTGCAGATACCGCAGGCGCAGTTACCGTAAGAAGATTTACCCAAAAAGTTGCTGGGCCTAATCAGGTAACTTATGTCGGTAAAGGAAAACTGGAAGAAATAAAACAATATGTAAAGCAAGAAGATGAAGCTGAGCGAGAAGTTGGAATGGTTATCTTTGATGATGAACTTTCGGCTAAGCAAATACGTAATATAGAAGGAGAACTGGGCGTTAAAATACTAGATCGAACTTCTTTAATTCTTGATATATTTGCGATGCGTGCACAAACGGCAAACGCTAAAACTCAGGTAGAGCTTGCTCAGTATCGTTATATGCTGCCACGTTTGCAGAGATTATGGACGCACCTTGAAAGGCAAGGTGGTGGTTCTGGTTCTGGTGGCGGAAAAGGTAGCGTTGGGCTTCGTGGTCCCGGTGAAACCCAGTTGGAGATGGACCGTCGTATAATTTTGCAGCGAATGTCATTGTTAAAACAACGTCTTGCAGATATTGACAAACAGAAAATAACTCAAAGAAAAAATCGTGGAAGGATGATACGTGTTGCTCTTGTAGGATATACTAATGTTGGTAAATCAACAATAATGAATCTTCTTGCAAAGAGTGAGGTCTTTGCTGAGAATAAATTGTTTGCAACACTTGATACTACTGTTAGAAAAGTCGTAGTAGAAAATCTGCCATTTTTACTCGCAGATACGGTAGGTTTTATAAGAAAATTACCTACAGACCTTGTTGATTCCTTTAAAAGTACACTTGACGAGGTGCGTGAAGCTGATTTGTTATTACATGTCGTTGATATTTCTCATCCTGATTTTGAAGAGCAAATACAAGTTGTTGAAAATACCCTAAAAGATTTGGGTTGTGCAGAGAAACCATCTATGATTATCTTTAATAAGATAGATGCTTATAAATGGATAGAAAAAGAATATGATGATCTTACCCCAATAAAAAAAGAAAATATTACTCTTGAGGAACTGAAAAAGACATGGATGGCAAAACTTAATGAAAATTGTTTGTTTATATCAGCTCGTGAGCGAATTAATATAGATGAGATGAGGGACATACTATACAAGAAAGTACGTGAATTGCATGTACAAAAGTATCCATATAATGATTTCCTTTATCCTGTTGAAGAATAGAAAACTTATTAATGGTAAAAAATGAATGATTACAGATCACTAACTGAAGAGGAAATATCTATCCTTGAAGATAATGGATGTACGGCTGAAGATTGGAGCTCTATTAGTGTCTCTGAAGATTTCCAGCCTGCTTATGTCAGAAATGTCGCTATGTATGGTGATGTTAATCTAGGCGTTTTTGATAAGCATGTAGACATTGACGATGGATTTAGTAAGCATTCAGGTATCCATAATGCAACATTGCGCAACGTTACTGTTGGTGACAACTCAATAATAGAGAACGTTGGAAATTATATCTCAGATTATGTAATAGGCGATGAATGTTATATAGTTAATGTCGGCACTGTGTCAACAAATAGTGGCGCTACTTTTGGACAAGGGAATATCATACCAGTACTAAATGAGGCCGGAGATGGAAATGTAATTTTTTTTGATGAATTGTCAAGCCAGTTGGCCGCATTTATGGTTAAACACTCTCATGATAAGGAGTTAATGAAGTCTCTACGTTCAATGATACAGACATACATATCAGAAAAGAGGCAAGATAGAGGATTTATTGGAGATCGTGTTAAAATAGTTGGTACTAGTGATATCTCTAATGTAAACGTTAATGATGATTGCGAAATAATAGGTGCAAGCAGATTGAGTGAGTGTACTATAATGAGTATACCTGAAGCGAGTGTTTACATTGGTAATGATGTTATATGTGATAATACAATAATATCATCAGGATCTTCTATCTTAGATGGTGCTAAACTTGATAATTGTTTTGTTGGTGAGGCATGCCATATGGGTAAGGGATTTTCTGCAACGAATAGCGTATTCTTTGCTAATAGTTATATGGATAATGGGGAAGCATGTGCCGCATTTTGCGGACCATTTACTGTAAGCCATCATAAAAGTACTTTACTTATTGGTGGACAGTATTCATTCTATAATGCAGGCTCTAATACTAACTACAGTAATCATGCATATAAAATGGGACCTATACATTATGGCATATTAGAGCGAGGCTGCAAAACAGCTAGTGGTGCACATCTGCTTATGCCTGCAAAAATAGGAGCGTTCTCCATGTGTATGGGTAAAATACAGAATCATCCAGATACCTCCGAACTTCCCTTCTCCTATATAATAGGTGCTGGTGATACTACTTATATAGTACCTGGACGGAATATTGTTACTGTAGGAACGTATAGAGACACACATAAATGGCAGAAACGTGATATGCGTCCGCGTTCTGGCAGACAGAGCTTGATAAATTTTGATTGGTTGAGCCCTTTCACTGTATCAGAGGCAATAAAAGGTAAGCATCTTCTGGAAAGAATAAAAAGAGAGCAGGGAGAAAATCCAGCTGCATATAGTTATGATGGATGTATAATCAAAAATAACGCATTGCTTAAAGGTATTAAATATTATGATATGGTTATACGCCTATATATGGGTGAAGCTGTGAGTAATCATAATATGGAATTGCCTTATACTTCTATAGGTACCGGTAACTGGTGCGATATGGCTGGCCTTATGTTGCCTGAGTCTGAAGAAGAGCAATTAGTAGATGATATACGAGAGGGGAGCATACAAGATATTATACAGGTTGGCGAAAGGTTTAATTCCTTTTATAGTCACTATGAACAATATAAATGGACTTGGACATACCGTGTGATAACTGATTACTTTCATCTAGAAGCACTTACATCAGATGATAAGGTTAAAATAAATAAAGAATATGAAATAGCATATCATGACTGGATAAATTTCATACAGTATGACGCAGAGAAAGAATATAAGATGGGAGATGTAGATGAAGAGACTTTAAACAAGTTCATGCGCAGTATAGAAAAATAAAATAGTAGATAGTAAACTTTAATATAAAAACAATTATGGCAACAACACCAGAATTCAAGTATGAACCTATGTTCCAATTGGGCAAGGATGATACTGAGTATTATCTGTTGACAAAAGACTATGTGTCAACGGGTGAATTTGAAGGCAAACAAATTCTTAAATTAGCTCCGGAAGCCTTGACAGTATTAGCTAATGCTGCGTTCCGTGATGTAAACTTCTTACTTCGCCGCTCTCATAATGAGCAGGTCGCAAAGATATTGAAAGATCCAGAGGCTAGCGAAAATGATAAATATGTGGCTCTTACATTCTTGCGTAATGCAGAAGTCGCATCTAAAGGTAAATTACCTTTTTGCCAAGATACCGGTACTGCTATCATTCATGGAGAAAAAGGACAGCAGGTGTGGACTGGTTTCTCTGATGAAGAAGCTTTGTCTAAAGGTGTTTACAAGACATATACAGAAGAGAATCTACGTTATTCTCAGAATGCTCCTTTAAGCATGTACGAAGAGGTTAACACACGTTGTAATTTGCCGGCACAGATTGATATAGAGGCAACTGAAGGATCTGAATATAAATTCCTTTGTGTCGTAAAAGGTGGTGGCTCTGCTAATAAGACATATTTCTATCAAGAGACGAAGGCTCGTATTCAGAATCCGGGAACACTTGTCCCATTCCTTGTTGAGAAAATGAAAACATTAGGAACAGCTGCTTGTCCTCCTTATCATATAGCATTCGTCATTGGCGGAACATCAGCAGAAAAGAACCTTCTAACAGTTAAGTTGGCTTCAACTCATTATTATGATAATCTGCCAACAACAGGTAATGCTAGTGGTCGTGCGTTCCGTGATATTGAGTTAGAGAAACAATTGCTTGACGAGGCTTATAAGATTGGCCTTGGAGCACAGTTTGGCGGTAAATATTTTGCTCATGATATTCGTGTAATAAGATTACCTCGTCATGGAGCATCATGTCCTATTGGTCTCGGAGTCAGTTGTTCTGCAGACCGTAACATCAAGGCAAAAATAAACAAAGATGGTATTTGGATTGAAAAGATGGATGATAATCCAGGAGAACTTATTCCTGCAGAATATCGTAAATCAGGTGAGGGCAACGCAGTTAAGATAGATCTTAATATGCCAATGGCTGATATATGTAAAGAATTATCAAAATATCCTGTTTCAACCCGTGTTAGTCTTAACGGTACAATCATTGTAGCTCGTGATATTGCTCATGCAAAACTGAAAGCACGTCTTGATTCAGGTGAAGATTTACCTGAATACTTTAAAAATCACCCTGTATTGTATGCAGGACCTGCAAAAACTCCAGACGGAATGCCTTGTGGAAGTATGGGTCCTACTACCGCAAATAGAATGGATCCTTATGTTGATGAGTTCCAGGATCATGGAGGTAGTATGGTAATGATTGCTAAAGGCAATCGTACACAGGTTGTTACAGATGCTTGTAAGAAACATGGTGGATTCTATCTTGGAAGTATAGGAGGGCCAGCTGCAGTTTTGTCAATGAATTCTATTAAGAGTATTGAATGTGTTGAATTCCCTGAAATAGGAATGGAAGCAATCTGGAAAATAGAGGTTGTTGATTTTCCAGCATTTATCCTTGTAGATGATAAGGGTAACGATTTCTTTAAACAGTTAAAACCGTGGTCTCCTAGTTGCAAATAATATACGCAAGTATTTTAATTTAAATATAAATGTCCCAATCTGTTATATAATAGATTGGGACATTATTTATATTGCATTAATATTTATTGTAAGCCTTATCGTTTAATAATTAAAATTTTATTTTTACTCATTATATTATGTTTATTATTTCTTTGAGTATTTGAAGATTTTATTATTGGACGGTCTTTTACAACATAGGCTTTGATTATCTTTATATCATTAATGGGGCGATTATTATTGTCTTTCTCAACATTTTGTATCTTATCTACGACATCCATACCATCCACTACTTCACCAAAGACTGTATACAGTCCGTCGAGATGTGGAGCTCCTCCAATTGTCTGATAATCATTTTTTATTTTATCGTTAAATACAATTGTTCCTCCCGATTTATCAGTAAGTTTGTTAAGCATAGCGTCAAGCATTCTTGGACCGAATGTCTTTCCCGTTACTATATAAAACTGGCATGAAGATGATGCATGATCCTGTGAATTATCTTCTTGTGCCGCCGCCACAGCACCACGCTTATGATAATATTGAGGAAACCTTATTTCAGAAGGAATTGTATAATCTAGGGATACATTGCCCAATAATTGGCCTGGAACAGCCGATTTACTTGATGGATCACCAGTTTGAATCATAAATTCTGGTATTACGCGATGAAATAAAATACCATTATAAAACCCTTCTTTTACTAGTTTTAGAAAGTTGTCGCGATGTTTGGGCGTTTCATTATATAAGGCAATTTTAATATTCCCTAAAGATGTTTCTAAAGATACTATACATCTGTCGTCCAAATACTTAATTGTAGAATCCGGATTATTCTTATTTTGTGCAAAAATTGGTAGCGATAATATTGCAAAAAAAACAGAAAATAGAAGCTTATTTTTTATTGTCATATGCGTGTATGGGATAGTCTATAGTAAAATGTAATCCTCTGCATTCCTTCCGCTCAATAGCTTGACGTGTGATGAGATAGCCCACATTAATCATATTACGAAGCTCGCAGATGTCTTTACTCGCTTTAACACGCTTAAAGAGAGCTTCTGTTTCTTCATACAAAAGGTCAAGACGATCCCATGCACGTTTCAGACGTAAGTCACTCCGAACGATTCCAACGTAGTTACTCATTATTTCACCAACCTCTTTTACGCTTTGAGTTATAAGTACACGCTCTTCATTTGTCATAGTACCATCATCATTCCATTCAGGTACATCCATATTAAATGTGTAATCATCAACGTGTTTCATCGAATCCTTTGCAGCCGCGTCTGCATATACAACGGCTTCAATAAGGGAGTTTGATGCAAGGCGGTTACCTCCGTGCAGACCGGTGCATGCACATTCACCAACTGCATATAGACGTTTTATGCTTGATTCACCATTTAGGTCAACTTCTATACCTCCACACATATAATGAGCAGCAGGCCTTACAGGTATATATTCTTTTGTTATATCTATACCGATAGTAAGACATTTATGGTATATATTAGGAAAATGATGTTTCGTTTCTTTTGGATCCTTATGAGTAATATCTAAGCATACATGATCAAGTCCATGTATCTTCATTTCTTTGTCTATAGCTCGTGCAACAATATCACGAGGAGCTAAAGAAAGACGCTTGTCATATTTTTCCATAAACGATTCTCCTGTAGGCAGACGTAATATACCTCCGTATCCACGCATCGCTTCTGTTATTAAGAAAGCAGGGTGTGTTTCACCTGGATGGAAAAGGGCCGTAGGGTGAAACTGTACAAATTCCATATCATGTACAGTACCCTTGGCTCGATAGACCATAGCTTCACCATCTCCAGTAGCGATGACTGGGTTTGTCGTTGTCTGATATACAGCTCCACATCCACCGGTACACATTAGTGTAACCTTACTAAGGTAGGTATCTACTTTTTGTGTCTCCGGGTTTAATACGTAAGCTCCAAAACATTCTATATCCGGAGTGCGGCGTGTCACTTCTACACCGAGATGATGTTGAGTGATTATTTCTACAGCAAAATGGTTTTCGCGCACCTCTATATCTGAAGATTCGCGAATGGCCTCCATAAGTCCACGCTGAATTTCTGCTCCAGTATCATCGGCATGATGTAAAATACGAAATTCAGAATGTCCCCCTTCACGGTGAAGGTCGAATTTACCATTGTCCTTTTTGTCGAAATTTACACCCCAATTAACTAATTCTCTAATTTGTGCAGGAGCATTTCTTACGACCTGTTCTACAGCTTTGCGGTCACTTATATAGTCACCTGCAATCATAGTATCTTCGATATGCTTATCGAAGTTGTCAACTTCCAGATTTGTTACTGAAGCCACTCCACCTTGTGCGAATGATGTGTTGGCTTCATCTAGCGAAGTTTTGCAGATCATACACACCTTACCTTTATGCGCTCTTGCAATTTTAAGGGCGTAACTCATACCGGCAACACCTGCGCCGATAATCAAAAAGTCGTATTTGAATACCATATACTTTGAAATTTCGGTTGCAAAAGTATAAAAAATCCGCATAAATAACAAACAAGTGCCCTTTTATTTTGTTTTGTTTCTTTTCAGTTGATATATTACAATTTATTACTAATATGTTAATTGTATATGACATGTATTATCGTAAATATTTAATAATATTTAAAATTATTATATTTTCCTATGGAAATTAGGTTTGATAGAAAATAATAAATATATTTGCAGCAAAAATAATAAGGTAGATGTGATAGGTGGATTTTTAAGCAATAATTATTTCCATAGGAAAATATTTACAATAACAAAAATAAACGATAAAAATTCAAAGTAATGAAGAAAATTGATTTAAAGTACTTTATGATTATTGGTCTATTGTCCATAATCAGTGCTATTAATGCACAACAAAGAATGCACATATCTTTGAGTGATGTACTAAAAGTAGCGGAAGTTAATAATACAGAAATTCGTTTAGCTGATTTGGAACATAAAATATCTGATGCTAATTATCGTCAGACAGATGCTACTTATTTGCCGCAGGTAAATATTGGTCTCAATTTTGTGAACACAAACAATCCGTTGAATGCATTTGGTTTCCTTTTACAACAAAGTAGGGTTACTAGTACAGATTTTGATCCGGCAAAGTTAAATTCTCCTGGTGCAAGACAAAACTATAATTCTAGCATAGATGTACGTTTGCCTTTAATAAACTTAGATATGTTTTATGCTAGAAAAGGTGCGAAACTTCAGGCAGAATCTTACAAATATAAAGCATTATATACCAGAGACTATATAAATTTTGAAATACAAAAGATTTATATACAACTTCAATTTGCTTATGTTTCCGAGACAATTTTGAAATCAACTCTTGATGACGTTAAGCAAATACATCAATCGGTAACAAATTTTTATAATAAAGGTTTGGTACAACAGTCTGATGTTCTTAATGCTCAGGTCCAAATAAATACGATAGAGAGTGCATTAGAAAAGTCAAAGAATAGCATATATAATGCATCAGAAGGTTTAGCTTATTTTATGGGTGACACTATTTCTGGAAAAGTCTATGTTCCTGATACATTATTACAATATGGTGGGAGAAATTTTGTGGGGACATTACCACTCGAAAGATCGGACGTGGTAGCCATGCACAAGGCTGTAGATTCGTATAATATGATGGTAAAATCATCTCGCATGAATTTTTTGCCGAAATTAAACGCATGGGGGAGTTATCAATATAATGATAGCAAAGCTTTTAAATTTAATAATGATTCATATATACTTGGTATAAGTCTAACTTGGAATGTTTTTACAGGTAATCAAAATCGTTATAAACTTAAAACGGCTATTTTACAGAGAGACAAATACCAAAAAGAGATGAATCAATACCTTGATAAAAGTAGACTTGAGATAAATAAAAATCAACGAGAAATACAAAACTTGATGTTTGAGATACAAAAGAATGAGGCAAGTGTAAATCAATCAACAGAAGCCTTTAGAATTATGAGTAATAGATTTAAAGAAGGTCTTACAAGTACTAACGATCTTCTTCTGTCTCAGGCTCAATTATACCAGCAGCGTATCTTATTAGCACAATCTATAATGAATTTTAATATAGCTCAGTCTTATCAAAATTTTCTTACAAATGTAAAATAATAAAAAATTATCAATTATGAAAATAAATATTTTTTTAGTAATATGTATGAGCACAATCGGTGCACTTTCATCATGTAATTCTCCATCTCATAAGGAAGAAAAAAATACAGTAGTACATGTCAATGCTTATTATCCAACATTGCAAAACGATAATGATATATTTATAAGTGGTCAGGTTTCGGCCAAACAAACAGCTATGATAAGTACAAGAGTTATGGGATATATTGAGAAAATATATGTTAACCCAGGTGATGTCGTAAAATCCGGTCAGTTATTAGTCGTTATAAATAGCAGCGATATTAAAGCGAAGAAAGCACAAGCTCAGGCCATGCTCACAGAAGCTAGTGCAGCTGTTAAGAATGCAAGGCGTGATTATGAAAGATATAAGTCTTTATTTGCCCAAAAGAGTGTGTCAAGCAAAGAACTTGAAAATGTTGAATTGAATAAAGTTTCAATGGAGTCAAAACAACTTATGGCTCGGCAGCAAATAAATGAGATTAATTCTATGCTTGCCTACACAAATATTCGTGCACCTTTCAATGGAGTCGTTACTCAAAAGATGGCAGATGAAGGAAGCACTACAAATCCTGGTATGCCCATTATGACAATCGAACAATCAGGCGCTATAAATATACAAGCTTCTGTTCCGGAGGTTTATATACAATATGTACATGAAGGTAGTCTGGTCGATATAGATATTAAATCATTAAATAAGCATATGCGTGGAGTTATAACAGAATTGAGTCCCTCTGCTTCATTATCAGGAGGCCAGTACAATATTAAAATATCTATTAATGATAAGAAAGGCCTTAAACCGGGGATGTATGCAGGTATTCATATAAAAACAGGAAAAACCGTTTATTCTGAATCTAAAATAATGATAAATCAGTCCTCTGTTGTTGATTATGATCAATTGACAGGTGTTTATGTGGTAGGATCTAATAGCACCGCTTTATTACATTGGGTACGTTTAGGAAAAAAGGTAGGCAATCAGGTAGAGGTCTTATCCGGATTGAATGAAGGTGAAATGGTAATAGAAAAAGGCAATGGCAAATTGTATAATGGTGCTAAGTTATTTATAAATAAATAAAAGTGAAGATATGGAAAAAGGAATTTCAGGAAATATAGCTAACGCGTTTATTAAGTCAAAGCTTAGTATTCTGCTTGTATTAGCTTTTATGCTTCTAGGTATATTCAGTATTATGTTTATACCTCGTGAAGAAGACCCTCAGATAAAGGTTCCTATGGCTGATATCATGATTGGGTATTCAGGAGCAAGTCCCAAAGAAGTGGAAAATAGTGTGATAGGTCCTGTTGAAAAAACAATATCAAACATCCCAGGTGTTGAAAATGTTTATTCTACTTCCATGAATGGCATGGGTATGCTTACAGTAGAGTTTAAGGTAGGAGAGGATGTAGAGCGTTCGTTGGTGAAACTATACAGCGAGTTGATGAAAAACATGGATCGTATGCCGCAAGGTGTAACAATGCCTTTGGTAAAGACTCGTTCTATAGATGATGTCCCTGTATTATCATTCACTTTATGGAGTGATAAGATGAGTAACTATCAGATAAGGCAGGTTGCTGAGGTTGTAGCTAACGAAATAAAGAAGGTCCCTGATGTAGCACAAACTCAGGTGATTGGAGGTCAGGGAAGAGAAGTAAGAGTAGAATTGGACAAAGATAAACTTGCCGGTAGTAATATTGATGTAACATCAATTATTCAATCATTAAAGTCTAACAATTCTCAAATGCAGAGTGGTAATATAATCGGCAATGATAAAGTAGTCTCTGTCCAGACTGGAAATTTTTATTCTTCTATTGATGAAATAAATAACACTATAGTTGGTATGAATAATGGGCATCCTGTGTACTTATCTCAGGTGGCAAAAATTTACGACGGCCCTAAAGTTCCATCAGAGTATGTCTTGTTTGGCTATGGAGCTGCCAAATCAGAAAATATGCAGAAGAATCCTAGCACTTATTCAGCAGTAACAATTTCTATTGCAAAAAAGCATGGTGCTGATGCAATGAAATTATCAAAGACTATTATAGAAAAAGTAGAGCATTTAAAATCTACACTTATTACAAAAGACTTACATGTAGAACAAAGTCGTAATTATGGTATAACAGCTTCTCACAAGGTTTCTGAACTATTGTTACATCTCTCGATAGCTATTCTGGTTGTTACTTTGTTCGTTATGTTAGCAATGGGATGGCGTGGTGGATTAGTGGTCTTCTTATCCGTGCCAATCACTTTTGCATTGACATTGTTTACCTATTATTTTATGGGTTATACATTAAATAGAATAACTCTGTTTGCCTTAGTTTTTGTAACTGGAATTGTTACAGATGATTCTATTGTGATTGCCGAGAATATGCACAGACACTTTAAAATGAAAAAATTGCCTCCTCTTCAGGCTGCTCTATACGCTATAAATGAAGTTGGTAATCCCACAATCCTGGCTACTCTTACTGTTATAGCAGCTGTGTTACCAATGGCATTTGTTTCGGGAATGATGGGACCATATATGAGTCCGATGCCTATTGGGGCATCAATAGCCATGGTCTTTTCATTACTAATTGCATTAACATTGACACCGTATTTTGGCTATCTGTTTTTGCGTCATAAATCAAAGAATAAAGACATAGACAGCGACTCAGAAACTAATGAATCCAAAAAGGATATTCATCAGTCAAAGATCTTCAAAATTTATTCTAAGGCAATTATGCCATTTTTGGAAAGCCGTAAAAAGCGTTGGAGTTTTATGATTGCTCTTGCTTTTATATTGTTTGGATCAATGTCTTTATTCTATACCAAGTCGGTTCCTGTAAAGATGCTTCCGTTTGATAATAAAAATGATTTTCAGATCGTGATAGATATGCCAGAAGGTACGACTCTTGAACGTACAGCTGCCGTAACTCAAGAATTAAGCCTTTATGTTAGTAAAAATAAGAATGTAACCGATTATCAGACTTATATCGGTTGTTCGGCACCTATAAGTTTTAATGGTTTGGTGCGTCATTATGATATGCGTCATGGTCAGAATGATGCAGATATTCAGGTAAACCTTATTGATAAAGGAGAACGTAGTGAACAGAGTCATGAAATAGCTAAATCAATGCGTTCTGACCTGCAAAAAATAGGTAATCGATATGGTGCTAATGTAAAAGTGGTAGAGGTACCACCCGGACCTCCTGTAATGTCAACGCTTGTTGCCGAAATATATGGCCCTGATTATAATACTCAGGTTGAAATAGCTAAACAGATAAAAAATATGATGGCTCATACAGACAATGTCGTTGATGTTGACTGGACTCAAGAAAGCGATCAGCCGGAATATAAATTTGAAGTTAATAAAGACAAGGCTATGAAGGCTGGTATTCCTACTGAGCAGATTGTACAGACTGTTAGTGGGTTGTTATCCGGTATGCCTATAGGAGTTTACCATAGACCTAATGTTGAAAATCAAGTTGATGTCAACTTACAGTTACCAGAAAATGAGAAATCAGACTTGAATAATCTTTTGAGTGTAAAAATCGTTAATCAGCAGGGCCTGTCTGTTCCACTCAGCGATTTGGTGAAAGTAAGTAAAGGCATAAAGGGAAAAAGTATTTATCGTAAAAATCAACAACGAGTTGTATATGTGATGGCAGAAGTAGCTGGTAATCTTGAAAGTCCTATTTATGCAATATCAAATATTTCAGATCATCTATCTAAGGTAAAGCTACCTATAGGATATTCTCTGAATGAGAACTATAAAGAACAGCCTAAATTGGAAAATGACTATACTTTGAAATGGGATGGCGAATGGAAAATAACATACGATGTTTTCCGTGATTTAGGCATTGCGTTTCTCTTTGTTCTGATAATAATATATATTCTTATTGTAGGTTGGTTTCAAAATTTTGTTACTCCATTAGTGCAACTGTCTGTAATACCACTCTCGCTCATTGGCATAATATTAGGCCACTGGATAATGGGAGCCTATTTTAGTGCACCTTCAATGATTGGCTTTATAGCATTGGCTGGTATAATGGTGAGAAATTCAATATTGTTAATCGATTTTATTGAAATTCGTATAAAAGACGGTATACCATTGAAACAGGCTATTATAGAGGCCGGAGCTGTAAGGTCAACCCCTATAGTTTTAACTGCTGGCAGTGTTGTATTGGGAGCTGTAATAATACTTTTCGATCCTATATTCCAGGGTTTGGCCATATCACTTATGGGAGGAACTATTACATCCACGTTATTGACATTGATTGTAGTTCCATTGTTATATTTCAAAATGTTTAAGAAAAAAATAAAATAAATGAGTATGAAACTTTTAATTGTATTAAGTATAAGAGAGTCTCAGGACAAAGTCGCCGAACTCTTAGAAAGAGTAGGGGTAAGTAGATTTAGTACCGTTAGCATTAGCGGACATAAAAAGCGTAAGGAGAATCCTTTAATCAATTGGTATGGCAGTAATTCAGAGCTGGCAAAAGTTAGTTCTGTTATGCTTTTCAGTTTTACTGATGAAGATACAGCACATAAGGTATTAGAAAATATCAATGAGTGTAATGAAGATGCTCATGATGTCTTTCCTGCACATGCCTTTACATTAGATGTAGATGAATTCTCTAAATTCTTTTGATGATATATGTTTAATCAAGAATAATTCCTTTTTTATGTAGAAAAGTTATACATTTGCATCACATATAAATAAAAATAGCTGATGAATAATCATAACATAGGTATATTATGCCAATTAAGAGACATCTATCGTGCGATAATTGAATTTGAAAATCAATTTTTGGATGTTCATGGACTTAGTCTTAATGAAGGTATGCTACTGTGCACATTATCAGGTTCAGGTACACTTTCTTCTGGAGAAATAGCTGACATACTAGGATTAACTAATTCTAATACATCCAAAGTTATACGTTCTGTCGAGAAAAAAGGACTTATTGAGAGAACCTTAGGTAATGAAGACCGCCGTCAGATGTATTTTACACTAACAAATGATGGCAAAAAGATTATATCAGAGATTAAGTCTGAAAATTTTGAAATCCCCGAATCGTTGAAACAATATATTAAAAGATAAATAAAAAAGCGATTGTACCATTCATGTACAGTCGCTTTTTATTATGTTATGAAATTGAATAGTATAGTTTATCTTATATAAATAAATTCATATTAGCCTGTTCTGCTCTTTCCAGGTATGATGCAACACCTCCTAATTGTATGTTGTCTAATAACTCTTCTTTTTTAACCCCCATTACATCCATACTCATTGTGCATGCAATCATTTCCACGCCGCTGTCAATCGCTTGTTGAATCATTGATTCAAGACTATCTATGCGTTTGTCTTTCATAATGTGACGCATCATTATTCGACCAATACCGCCCATATTCATTTTAGATAGTGAGAGTCTTTTGCTGTCTGATGGCATCATCATTCCAAACATTTTACCAAAGATATCTTTTTCTACAGAAGGCTTATTACGTTTCTTTATCACATTTAGTCCCCAAAACGTGAAAAACATAGTTACCTTTTTTCCAGTAGAAGCTGCACCGTTTGCAATAACAAAAGATGCCAATGCGCGGTCTAGATCATCACTGAAAACTATTAATGTCTTACCATTCCCATTTCCAATATTATTCATAACGCATGCAGATGGTTGATCTTCGGTTTTTTCTATTGTAGCATGTACTATGCCCTGATTATTATTGACTGTTATAAGTTTTGCTCCTGTAATATTACACCATGCTGTTACATCTTTTGCAAAAGCTGGGTCTGTTGCTTTTATCGAAAGTCTATTTCCTGAAGCGAGTTTACTATAATTCTGCTTTAGTTTTATAATTGGTCCGGGGCACATTAGTCCACAAGCATCAATTTCTATCGAATTGGTCTCTACTTCTGCGTCAGATGCAGGAATCTCTGTATTGATAGTTATATTTTCGCCATTCTCTGGTTGGGATTTCCAATCAGTCGTAGCCATATGCCATGTCTTAAATCCACCAGAGAGGTTCTGTACATTATAGAATCCATGTTGTGTAAGTATTCTGTATGCCAAGTAGCCACGCAGACCAACAGCACAGTTTACTATTATTGTTTTATCTTTTGGTAGCTCATTGATATGTGAACGAAGGCTGTCAAGAGGGATATTGACTGATCCGGGTATTGCTCCTAAAGAGTATTCGTCTGCAGTGCGAACATCTAGAACTATCGTATCTTTGGCTTTTACGTTCAACTCATCCCATTGTACAATTTTTACTTTCCCTTCTAGTATGTTTTCAGCAACAAAGCCAGCCATATTCATAGGGTCCTTTGCTGAAGAATATGGAGGAGCATATGCTTGTTCCAATTCAGCAAGATCGTAAACAGAACCTCCTCTTTGAATTACTTGTTCTGCCATTTCTATACGTTTGTCTACACCATCATATCCCACAATTTGTGTACCTAGTAGTTTGCCATCATCAGGTGAGAATAAAATCTTTATAGACATTGACAATGCCCCAGGATAGTAACCTGCATGAGATGATGAGTGCGTATACGAAGATATAAATTTAATGCCTTCACGTTTAAGCAGTTTCGCATTTGCACCGGCTGTTGCTACAGTCAGGTCAAAGACCTTAGCAACAGAAGTACCTATTGTTCCTGGATATTTAGATTTATTGCCATCTACCATATTATTAGCAACAATGCGTCCTTGTTTGTTTGCAGGACCTGCTAGTGGAATCATTGCAGGTTTCCCCGTAACTCCATGTATAATCTCGCATGCATCTCCAAGTGCATATATGTTATTATCAGATGTTTGCATATATTCGTTTACAGCAATTCCGTGTGTTGAGCCAATTTTTAACCCTGCTTCAACAGCTAGTTTAGTCTCAGGACGAACACCGATACTTAATAAAACCATATCAACGTTTAGAGATTTGCCGCTATTCAGACTTATATTTATTTTTTCCTTTTCATCTGTAAATTTCTGAACGCCATCATTCAGTACCAGCTTAACGCCCTTATCAACAAGCTCCTTGTGTACAATTTGTGCCATTGAGAAGTCAAGAGGTGCCATAACTTGATCTGCCATTTCTACTATAGACACTTCAATACCTTGGCGATGTAGATTCTCTGCCATCTCTAGTCCAATAAAACCGCCCCCTACAACAACTGCAGACTTTGGTTTGTAGTCATTAATATAACCCTTTATTGCATCCGTATCATCAACATTACGAAGAGTAAATATTCTAGAGCTATCAATACCCTGTATATTGGGACGTATTGGTTCCGCACCAGGGGATAGGGCCAGTTTGTCGTAGGTCTCAGAATATGTCTCGCCTGTTTTAACATATCTTATTTCTACTGATTTACGTTCTGGATGTATTGCTATTACTTCCTGTTCGGTGCGTATGTCAATATTGAATCTATCTATAAATCCATTTACTGTCTGAACAAAAAGTTTTTTTCGGTCGTTTATTTCTCCACCTATATAATATGGTAATCCACAATTAGCGTACGACACATATTCACCTCTCTCAAAAAGTATTATTTCGGCTTGCTCGTCAAGTCTACGCAAGCGGGCTGCAACAGTAGCACCACCGGCCACACCCCCTATAATCAGATACTTCATAGTTATATTGTTTTTATTGTTAATATTATCTATTGGAAAATAATTATATAAATAAAAATGTGCTTGTTATTTACATACACATTTACGTAATTGACTGTACAATTCATCTGTTCTGAAATCAGACTTTTTCATATCTGTAATTTTTTCTAATCCAGATTTTGTTAGAACAAATAACATGAGTCTTTTATCGGAATAGCTGAAACTTCTTTCTATTAACTTCAACTTTTCTACGGCGTATATTATTTTTGATACTCTGGAAGGAGAAAGTCCTATATATTCGCAAATATCACCAGCTGTGCGGGTCATACCATCAGATAAATAACATAGTACCATTGCCTCATTTATTGTCAGATTGTATTTTGTCTGGAAGTCTTTTTCAAATTTATAGAGCGATTTGTATATATCTTTTAGTTCGCAAATTGATTCCATAATAGTTTTATTATTATATTATTTTGCAAAGGTATATATTACTGTCTACTAAACAATAATTTACAGTGGAAAATATCTATTATTTATTGTAAAGGATGTTAATAAATAAACTATATTTATTCGTTTAATAAATAAAACTTACTTTTTTATGTTTAGGTAGTCTTTAAGTGCATCAACATATTTTTCAAAAGCATTTCTACCTTTATCAGTCATACGGCATACAGTTCGTGTCTTTTTTCCTTCTATAATTCTTTTTGTTGATATATACTCAGCAGCAGACAATTTTTCCAGTTGTACACTTAGATTGCCTGCTGTCGAATCTGTTTTCTTGCGAATATATACAAAGTCGGCTTCTTCAACCGACATCAGTATTGACACGATTGCGAGTCTTAATTGTGAGTGGAGTAGTGGATCAAGTTCTTTTAGCATTCCTTATTCTCCTTTTTATTAAGGACATGTCCTGGAATTATCATTATAAGAACAAAAGATAGTCCAAATAGCAAATTAGCCGGGATTAGAAAACTTAAGTCTAGATATAGAGCTGCTAATATATATAGCCCTATTCCTATTCCTAATAAAGGTAGATAAGACGTAACTTTATTTTGGATTATAATCCCTGTCGTAGAAACTCCTATTCCAACGTATAATGAAGACAAAGGCATCATCAAATCCAGCGATTTATAATTGTTGTATGTTACACTTAATATAGCTATTACAGCAAATGTTACAAGAAACATAATACCTATAGCATACCAAACATGATTTATAACTTTGTTTGTGTAAGTCATGACAGGGCGGGATTTTCTTTTACCTATTATTGTCATAAATATCCAAAATACGAACATTAGCATCCATAGCCAACCACATTGTTTCCATTTGGTAAGTTCGTATATAGATTGTATTACTACAGCTAGTGACACTGTAAAATATCCCCAGTATAGAAAATGGTTTCCATTGCCAATCCCTATATAATTCTTAGTAGATTGAATCATCTGCAATATGAGTTCAATACTCTCTTTCTCATCTATTTTTTTTTCTTCCATTTCTATTTATTTATTTGCAAAATTAAAAAAACTTCTGTAAACCACTTTCATAAATATGGTATTTTATATTTTATTCCATAAAAACTTATGATTATTGTTCTTGAACCATTCTTTTACGGTCTTCGTCCGAGCTATTCTCCACTCTTTTTTGTCTTATTTTGTTTCCTGTTTTGAAGTTATATGTAATGGATAAAATAATTTTTCTCCCTGTAGACCCCATAATGGTACTATTCTTAATTAGGTATTCATTTAACAGGCATTGGTATCTGTTTGATGCATTCCATATATTATCAACTCCTGCTGTAAGTAGTATGTTATCATTACAAAGCGTCTTTTTTGCTTTAATGTTTAATATATTTCTTGATTCAATAGAGCTGTTGCCAGAGTAAAGTTGATTGTGCATATTATATTCCAATTCAATAGAACTTTTTTTAAGCAAGTTTATGTCTGCGATGCTGCTTATAAAGATCAGATTATGATTCATATACTTGTCGCCGGCATCAGTTTGTATGCATTGTCTTACTGCTGTAATATTATTTTGGAAGTTTATAATTTTTCCTAATTTTAAAGGTGCATTAATGTTTACGAACCAATGATTTTCATGATTATGGTTCTCATATGTTATATAAGAGACATCTTTGTTCGAAGGGTCTTGCTTTGCAAATTCGCGTATGAGATCTCTGTGTAGGTTACAGCCAATTGTCAGTGTGTAAGAATAATCATGAATTAAGGTAGCACTGATTTTATTAATGTAAGTAGGCCTTAAATCAGGGTTTCCTATCTGATAAGAGTATTGTGATATCTGGATTCTGTTAGGATTAAGTGCATCAAAGGCTGGACGTTCTATTTGTCGTGCATACCTAAGTGAAATCATCCATCTTTTCATTTCATCAAAAGAATATCCTAATGTAATATGCGGATATATATTAACGTAATTGTGAGTCAAATTATACTCGTGGTTTATTGTCCTTGTGTTCTCTACCCTTAGACCTGCTAATATTTGCCAGTTCTTTATATTAGAACAAATTTCAGCATATCCTGCCCAAACATATTCATTGTATTTTGATGAATAGTCAAAAGCCGGAAGACTTAACCATGTATTATCGTAAAATGACTGATATCCATTGTTATTGCACATTTGCGTTGTCGTAAATTTTACACCGGTCTGCATATAAGTTGATGGGGAATATACATTGCGATACGATAAATCAGCAGAGGCTATGCTGTATATTGATGTGAGATGACTCTTGTATATCGTATCGCTCTTATTCCATAGATAAAGAATATTATAAAAATCATTATTGTATGATTCCTTTTTTACGTAGTCTGCCATGAATTTTAATATTGATCCTTTATTACCAAATTTTCTATTGTAATTTACGGATCCAGATAACATATTAAAACTCATCTTCTGCGAGTATTCCGCATTACTGTTATAAGTGTTTGTGGCATCAGTCAGTGAAGAATAGCTATTGGTCTTCATATTATTATAATTATGAAAGTATCCAAATTCAGCACCTATATTACTTAATGAATCTATACTATAAAAAGCTCCTGTACAGACATTAATATTGTTTGATGGATCATTTATATCTCCACGGCTTTCAAATTTATTTTCTTCGTTTTCATATATACGGGTAGAATTTACATAGCCTTTGTCCTTTATCGTCCAAGTGTTGGAACCAAATGCATAAAAATCCCATTTTCCTTTATGCATGTTAAATGATGCTGATGGCTGTAAATAATAACTTTTATTTGATACGATCTCTTTAATGGCAATATTACCTTGATTGTCGTTTTTTTGTTTACGCCTTAGGGCGATTCTTATAATGCCGCCTTTTGCATCTGCATCATCACTTGCACCTGCCATAGGTTGTACTTCAATTTTTTCTATGTCTTTTGAATTTAAACTTCTTACATAGTTTATAAGGTCTTCTCCTTTAAGTCTTATTTCTCTGCCATTAATAAAGACTTTTGTGCCACCTTCACCGTTTATTGTTATATCATTGCCATTAAATACAACACTAGGAGCCTGTCTTAGAAGTTCTTCTCCATCCTTATTATCATTTAAGGGTACATTCATCGTATATTTATCAGCATTACTGATAATTCTATGTGATTCTACTATAACCTCTTTTAGCTTTATAGGTTCCTTGTTGATAAATCCTGTACTAGTGGTATCGGTTTGCGCATAACAATGCACAACACACATATATAATATTATAAATAATGCGTTTCTCATTATTTTGCAGTTGCTGGATAGAAAAGTTTCGTATTAATCTTTATATCTTTTTTAGAATCCAAATCTGTCTTGCCTATTTTTATCGTTTTCAATATAAAGCCTTCAGTTGGAATTCCCTTTTCATCTTTGTCAATTTCATGGTTGTCGTTTTCATCATGAAAAGCAGATATTTTGTAAGTACCTTCTTTTATGTTGTTTAATACAAAGTTGCATGACTCTCCGACTATTTCAGACATATATTTACTAGGAGTTTTTAAATTGTCTGATTGAATCATAACTAGAATTCTTCCTTTGTTATTCCGAATCCCGCTGATTGTAAGTTCTAGATTCTGTGCGAATGTAGCACATGAAAACAACAATAATGTTGCCGATAAAATAACTTTTTTCATATTTATAGATGTTATAAATTAATTTTTATGATAAACCATTTTTAGTAATATAATGTCTCGTTTGTGATGTTAGTTCTAATAACACTTGCAAATATAGACTAGTTTATAAAATAAACCAAATAAAAATATAAAGTTTAATGTTGTTTAACTGTAAGTATAAAGTTATTTATGGGTTTCAACAAAGAAGGTAATGAGTACAAATAGTTAATATGAAGACAAAATAAAAACAAAAACTTTGTTATTTTATTTTGTATTTTCTTTGTTTTACACTAACTTTGCACCTATTAAAATAATAGAATGGATCGATTATTCCATCAACGTTTTACCTTGGCGTCTAAGTGTGGCATCACGATTCTAACTTTACTGGCAGGATATCTACTATGGATGCGTTCTGCAGCAAATACCTTGTTAGGATTCGTTGTTGTTATAATACTTGTCGTTATTATTGAACGTGTAATTCATACTGTTTATATATTTACATCCGCAGGCAACTTGGTTATCAACCATGGTAGATTCACTAGAAAAAAAACGATACCTGTAAATGAAATTATCAAAGTAACGGTAGTGAATACTCCGATGGGGTTTTCTCACTATATTCTTTTGGAATATGGGGCAGAACATTTCGTATCGGTCCAGCCTGAAAATTATGAGGCTTTTATTGAAGAACTCAAAATGAGGCAGGCAAAAATTGATAATAGTTTATGATTGTTCGTGTATTTAAATTACTTTTGTTGGCAATGCTAGTCGCCGTAACGCCGGTTATGGCACAGACTGATGATACTGTTGTGGATAATGATGATAGCAATACTCCTGATTCTGTATCAGTGGATACTACACATGTTATGTCTTCTTTACCATGGCCACAGAATATAAAGGTTAAGTTGGATAAGCTTATGACAAGCAAGATGTTTGAGACATCACAGTTGGGCATGGAGATCTATGATCTTACAGACGATTCGGTGCTTTACAGCATAAATGAGAAAATGTTGCTTCGTCCGGCATCTACAATGAAACTTGTAACGGCAATAACAGCTATAGACAAACTAGGCGGATCGTATCAGTTTCGGACCTCACTATACTATACGGGCAAAATATCAAATAAGACATTAACAGGTGATTTATATTGTGTAGGCGGTTTCGATCCACGATTCAATAGTGATGATATGAATGCTTTCGTTGAGAGTATACGCCGTATGGGTATTGATACTATAAGAGGCCGTCTTTATGGTGATGTGTCAATGAAAGATACAGACAAACTAGGTGAAGGTTGGTGCTGGGATGATGATAATCCTACGCTTACACCTCTTCTTATTAGTCGAAAAGATTTGTTTATGGATCGCTTCAGACAAGCTCTACAGAATGATAGCGTATATGTTGACGCATTAACTAATACAGGGGCTTTGCCTAATGGCGCTTTCTCTATCTGTACTCGTTTCCATACGATAGATCAGATTCTTATGAAGATGATGAAAGAGAGTGATAATCTATACGCTGAGTCAATGTTCTATCAGATTGCGGCTTCAACAGGAAATAGACCGGCAACGGCACGTAGTGCCAGGGCTATTATAAGACAGCTGATAAAGAAAATCGGATTAGACCCGGGCAAATACAGAATAGCCGATGGAAGTGGGCTTTCGCTATACAATTATATATCTCCTGAACTTGAAATAAGGTTCTTGAAGTATGCTTACGAAAATAGTAATATTTATCTTCATCTCTATCCGTCACTTCCCATAGCCGGGCAAGATGGAACTCTCAAGAATAGAATGAAAGGCAGTTTTACAGATGGTAATGTACACGCCAAGACAGGAACGGTGACAGGCATCAGCAGTCTATCCGGATATTGTACTGCGTCTAATGGCCATAAACTCTGCTTTTGTATAATTAATCAGGGATTGCTGCATGGCAAGAATGGTCGTGCTTTTCAAGATAGAGTATGCTCTATTCTTTGTCAACCATGATGTGATAATTAGAACCTTAATGATAATGTTAATAGAATAATTATGGAACAGATACGTATTTTTGTAGAAAGCATTATTCAGTTGTGGGGCGTACATGGTCAGATGGTACCTGTAACGCGACATATATTATTAGCCTTAGTTGCTATATTATTAGCTTGGCTTTCTGATTTCTTCTGTCGGAAAATGGTTGTTCCTCTTATTCTAAAATTAACAAAAAAAACTGATGCAAAATGGGATGATGTGCTTCTAAATAAAAGAGTACTATTCTCAGCATGCCATATAATACCTGCTATCGTAATATGGAAATTGCTACCTATGGTATTTTATCAGTTCCCGGTAGTTGAGGCACAGCTTAAGCGTTTTACATCAATATATATAACGATAATGTCGGCTAGGCTGGCTATAGTCTTTATTAGTTCACTCAAAGGATTTGAGTCTGATAGACGTTCATCTGTACAGCAATATTTTATAACGTTTTGTGGCGTTCTTAAAATATTGATTGTTTTTATCACTGTGATTATTGTTATAGCTACTCTGATAAACAAGAGCCCGTTTACATTGTTTGCAAGTTTAGGTGCCACATCTGCAATATTGATGTTGGTGTTCAAGGATACAATATCAGGATTGGCCGCTGGGGTTCGCCTTACAAGCAATAATATGCTACACAAGGGCGATTGGATTACGGTACAAGGAACTGAAGCCAATGGTATTGTAGAAGAAATCTCTCTCTCAACAGTCAAGGTTCGCAATTTTGATAATACCATTATAACAGTTTCGCCACAACGATTGGTTGAAGGATCTTTTCAAAACTGGATAGGCATGGAGCATAGTGATGGAAGAAGAGCAAAGCGGATGGTCTATTATGATTTTCGTAGTGTGAAGATCATCGATAATAAAATACGTGAGAATCTTCTCAATAAAGGATATTATAAACCTGAAGAGATAACCGGTAATGAGGTTAACATGTCTCTTTATCGTAAGTACATGGAGAAATATCTGGCCAACCGTGATGAGGTTAACTCGAATATGACTGTAATTGTACGACAACTTGAAGCTACCAATACAGGTTTACCCCTGGAGTTTTATTTTTTCTTAAAAAATAAAACCCCAAAAGAATATGAACATCACCTGGCTGACATTATGGAGTACATATATGCCATTACGTCAGATTTTGGGCTTACCATATATCAACAATACCCTGAACAGTAATTTCAAAGCCTTACTTACATTCCACGGGCTTTGAATATACGTTCTTTAGCTTCATTTATTTCCTGGAATTTTTTCTCAGCAGCCTTGCGTATATCATCACCAAGAGTGGCAACACGGTCAGGATGGTTCTTTAAGGCTAACTTTCTATATGCCTTACGTACTTCATCATCTGTTGAGTCTGGAGAAACTCCTAACACTTTATATGCATCATCAATACTTGCACCACGTAAATTAAGCATAGAGTCTACGTCCTCTTTGTCAATGCCCATATATAGAGCAACTTCACTGATTGCATTAATCTCTTCCGTGCAGACATTACCATCAGCTTGGGCTATCATCACAAGAAAATTCAGCAATTGGAGTCGCTGACTATATTCCATGTTTGCGGCAATTTGTGCACTACATTTACGTATCGTATCTCTGAATGCATATGGATTGCTGTTGTTCTGATTACGTTGTTGCTCGAATAACTTATTCAATATTTCTTCGCCTTGGCTTACTGATGATTCACCAAAGTTTGTACGCAGAAAGTTTCGTACCAACTCCATTTCACTATGCATGATTTTGCCATCAGCATTGATTACGTATGAGGCAAGAACTAATAAAGAAAATAGGAAACTGTTACGCTGCCCTTCATACATTTGTTGGGTCGTATATCTGTCTTGAAAGTTATTTTGGTAGTTATTGCCCGAATATCTATTAGTATTTTCCGTCTGATCGTTAACTGCATTAAGTCCGAAATCAAAAATAGAACCTAATACGAAACCTGCTAAAGCTCCAAGTGGTCCGCCTGTAATGAAACCAAGGAACCCGCCTAACCATTTACCTGCTGCCATATAATTTTTATTTGGTGAATATAATTCATTATTGACAAAAAGCGTGCCATCAGTTTTTTCTAATCCGCTTTTTATTGTACAAAGGTATGCATTTATATTGATTATTATAAAAAACAGTAGTATATATGTCTTGATAATTGTGAAAAATTCATAACTTTGCACATAAATAATATTCAGATAATGGAAAGACTTTGGAATAGCAATTATATTAAGGTAATGACAGCTAATTTTATGCTTTACTTTGCCTTTTATATTCTTACTCCTCTGTTGCCTATATACCTTAGTGAGAAATTCGGTACATCAAAAGATATGATTGGACTCGTTCTTTCTGGGTATACTGTTGCTGCTCTTATTTTTCGTCCTTTTAGTGGATATGTGGTAGACAGTTTTTCAAGGAAGAAAGTCCTATTACTTTGCTTTTCTGTTTTTATGGTCTTCTTTTTTGGATATATTGCAGCCGGCACATTACTAATGTTTGCTATAGTAAGAACCCTTCATGGTGCTCCTTTTGGTGCTGTTACAGTTGCTAATAGTACTGTAGCTATTGATGTACTGCCTGCTAGTCGCCGTAATGAAGGAATTGGATATTATGGACTTAGTAATAATTTGGCTATGGCTATGGCACCGTCAATAGGAATCTATATATATAAGTATACCGACAATTTTACACTGTTATTCTGGATAGCCCTTGTCGTAGCTGCATTAGGCCTTTTTGCGGATAGTACCATTAAATTACCCACAAAAGAAATCGCAAAAAATAAGACAAAGATTTCTCTTGACAGATTTTTCCTTACTCGTGCATGGATGCTGGCTATTAATATATCTTTCTTTGGCTTGTGTTTTGGAGTACTTAGCAATTACCTTGCTATATACAGTAAAGAAAAGCTAGGTATAACAGGAGGAACCGGAACCTATTTTATGCTGTTATCTGTAGGATTGTTTATGTCGCGCCTGCAAGGTGCAAAGGCCTTAAGAGCTGGAAAGCTAACGCATAATGCGGGTGAAGGCATGATAATTTCGCTCGTTGGCTATGTCCTCTTTGTCGCTTGTCCAAATATGTTCGGCTATTATTTATCAGCAATATTAATCGGACTTGGTAATGGGCATGTGTATCCTGCTTTTCTTAATATGTTTATCAGTATGGCTAATCATAATGAGAGGGGAACGGCCAATTCTTCTATTCTCACATCATGGGATGCCGGTTTTGGTATTGGAGTTTTGATAGGTGGACTTATTGCCGAATATTTTGGTTATGTGGGCGCTTTTTGGACTGTTGCTGCTTTTCACTTAATAGGAGTACTCATGTTTTTTATTTCAACAAAGAAATTCTACGATAAGAATAAAGTAATGGAGTAGTCTTTTACATTACACGCAATAAAAATAAAAAAATAACTACCACTATACCACTTGTGCTAATAAAGTGATGAATATCAGTACTATAGATAACTGTTAGGGTCTGTGAAAACGTCACAAAATGCCACTTTACTGTCACTCTTATTTATATCATAGCTTTTACATTGTCAAAGCTATGCTTTTATTGCTTGAATGCATAGCTCCATGTAGTCTGTAGTATAGCTTTAAGAGAGCTAAAGCATAGCTCCGACTTTATTGATAGTAAATTTATAAATATATAGTTTATTGTTTAGGTTCTGCTCACATCTTAATAGTGTAAGGCATCATTATATTAGGTTGCCTTTCCTTTTTCGTCTTTATACTTCCTAATGCGAATACAGTAATTTTGAGTCATTAGAATAATTGCGTTATCTTTTCATATATTCTAGTTTGCTATATTGAAAGTGACACTTAAGTGGTGTTTAGTGGTATTTATTTAATGCCCAAAAGCCCATAAACAGGGCCGAGTGGTATAGTGGTAGTTATTTTTTTTAATATTTACCGGGCGAATCCTTCATAATAAGAAAACCCCTTGCATCTTTATTAAGACAAGTGTTTTTCGCCTTCTTTGTTTGGGATAAAAACCGATAATAATATACTTACCAATAAAACTAAAACGATGAAGGCCAATGACCATAGGCTATCTATCTCAAACCAGTCGTGCACAAGCAATTTTATACCGACAAATATTAGTAGGACACAAACACCTGGTTTAAGAAATCTGAATTTATCAGCTATACCTGATAACAAAAAGAACATTGCTCTTAACCCTAAGATGGCAAAAATGTTTGAGAAGAAAACTACATATGGATCTAGTGAAACGGAGAAAACAGCCGGAATACTGTCGAAGGCAAAAATAAGGTCGCAGAACTCAATGACCATTACTGTTACAAATAATGGAGTCATAAAGCTTTTCCCGCCATTTTTTCGATCGGTAATTTCGTAATCTTTTCCTATTTGTTTGGCATGTACAAAGAATTTATCACCTGCGAATTTAGGATAGACCCTAAAAAATTTTGATAGGAATCTTACCATAGTATGGTTTTCCACGTCAATCGATTCTTTTTTATTCCTGTCTATAAACATTTTGACGGCACTATATACTAGAAATATACCAAATATAAACAATACCCATGTAAATTTACTTATTATTGCAGCTCCTATAAAGATGAATACAAAACGAAGGAATATAGCACCCAAAATGCCCCAGTTTAATACTCTTTGATATTCCAGTTTGCTTACACCAAACGATGTGAAAATCATCATCATAACAAATAGATTGTCGACAGAAAGAGTCTTCTCTATCAAATAGCCTGTAATGTATGTAATGGTCATGTTGTGCCTATACAGTTCAAGTCCACCTTCAAAATCATTAGGATTAAGTCTTAGGTGCGATGCATAGCGGTTGGTTACATTCTGGAGATCTTGAAAATTATGAATGCCGTGTACCAAATCTCCGTGAAACCAGAGGAAAACAGAAAAAGCAAGAGCTAAGGTTATCCATACTCCAGTCCAAATTCCAGCTTCTTTCATAGATACAACGTGGGCTTTACGGTCAATGACTAGCATGTCTAGAAGTAAGATCCCTACAATGAATACTAAGAAACAAGCGAAAAATATAATTTCGGAGTAATGCATATCTTTTATTTTAAGTGACAAAGATAATGTAAAACTTTGGCATTACCAAGTTAATTAATTTACTTTTTAATCTGTAATAAGAATATTTCTTTATTAATAAATAAGATAGCTTGTATATTGTTATGCCTTATATATATAAAAAAAGTAGGGAAAAACTATTTTAGTTTCCCCCTACCTTTATATTGTTGATCAGAATTTTTATTCTGCTGTTTCAGCTTCTTCCTGTTGAGCACGGTAGAATTCAAGATCTTCAACCTTTATGTTCTTTATGAACTCATTGTGTCCTTCTACTTCAGACTCCGCATTACGTACATATACATTAGCACTCTTAGCGAATAGTTCAGGAGCTTTTGATGCGTCGTCAAGAATTAGCAATGACATAATAATGTCTGCTGTCATTTCGTATAGACGGCGACCTGTGAAGTCGTGAAGACATTGGTTATCTGCAACTTTTATAGTTTCAATAGCTTCTTCAAGTTTTGTAACCATTGCAGCAACACGAGCCTGTAGAGATTTTAGCTCAGGAGCAACCTCGCCATTTAGCATCTCTTTAATGATGTTCAGGTAAGTTCCGTTTGTTATATAACGAATAGCTGCTACAACCTGTAACTGGGTTGTTCCCTCGTAAATAGAGAAAATACGAGCATCACGGAACAAACGCTGACTCTTATACTCCATAATGAAACCAGAACCACCATGGATTGAGATTGCATCGTAAGCATTTTGGTTAGCATATTCTGAGTTCATACCTTTAGCCAATGGTGTAAATGCATCAGCTAACTTCTGGAATTTCTTCATTTCCTGACGCTCCTCAGGAGTAAGTTTACGCTCACGAGAAATATCCTCAAGAGCTTTGTATATGTCTACATAGCGGGCTGTCTGATAAAGAAGTGAACGACCAGCATCCAATTTAGCCTTCATGCGAGAAAGCATATCGTAAACAGCAGGGAATGTTATAATCTTCTTGCCAAACTGTGCACGCTCTTTAGCGTATGCTAGTCCTTCATTGTAAGCTTCTTGCTCAACACCAACACTCTGTGCTGCGATGCCAAGGCGAGCACCGTTCATAAGAGCCATGACATACTTGATAAGTCCTAATTTTCTGTCTCCACAAAGTTCAGCCTTTGCATTTTTGTATGTCAACTCACAAGTTGGTGAACCATGAATACCAAGTTTGTGTTCTATGTGACGAACATTTACGCCACCCTGATTTTTGTCGTATATGAACATAGATAGTCCACGGCCATCAGATGTTCCTTCTTCAGAACGTGCAAGTACCAAGTGTATGTCTGAGTCACCATTGGTGATGAAACGTTTAACGCCATTAAGATACCAGCATCCATCTTCTTCACTGTATGTTGCTTTCAGCATGACACGCTGAAGGTCAGATCCTGCATCAGGTTCTGTAAGGTCCATAGACATTGTCTCACCGGCACAAATACGAGGAATATATTTTTTACGCTGTTCTTCGCTACCGAATTCATAAAGTGTGTCTATACAAGATTGCAGAGACCATACGTTCTGGAAACCGGCATCTGCTGCAGAGATAACCTCTGAAAGCATAGAGAATGTCGTATTAGGAAGATTCAGGCCACCATAACGGCGAGGCATTGATATACCCCATAGGCCTGCCTTGCGTGTAACATCAAGATTCTCAAATGTCTTAGAAGCATAAATCATACGTCCGTTCTCGAGATGAGGACCTTCAAGGTCAACACTCTCAGAGTTTGGTTCAATGATATTTGCTGCTACATCACCTGTAATATCAAGAATACGCTTATAGTTTTCGATGGCATCCTCATAATCTACAGGAGCATCTGCATAAGTATCTTTGTCTGCATAGTTGCGCTCTATAAGCTCAACGATTCTCTTCATCAAAGGATGATGAAGATGAAATTCCAATTCTGGATGATCTGTATAATAGTTTGCCATGATTATTTGCTGTTTTGTTTGTAATACTTAATCAGTTTAGGAACCACTTCTTCTACAGTACCATTGATTACATAATCAGCTATCTTATTGATAGGAGCTTCTTTATCATTGTTTACTGAGATGATGATACCGCTATCCTGCATACCTGCGATATGCTGAATCTGTCCAGATATACCGCAAGCGATGTAAACTTTAGGATGAACTGTAACACCTGTCTGACCAATCTGACGATCGTGGTCTACAAAACCGGCATCTACAGCGGCACGGCTTGCGCCAACTTCACCATGGAGTTCTTTTGCCAGTTTGAAAAGCATGTCAAATCCTTCTTTGCTACCCATACCATAACCACCGGCTACAACGATAGGAGCACCTTTAAGATTGTGCTTTGCTGCTTCAATATGACGGTCTATTACCTTAACAACAAAGTCAGTTGATGGTACATACTTTGCAACATCTGCAATGATCACTTCGCCATTGTAGTTCTCGTCTAGAACCTCACGCTGCATTACACCACTACGTACTGTCGCCATCTGTGGACGGTGATCTGGATTGACAATTGTAGCTACAATGTTACCACCGAAAGCGGGACGAATCTGGTATAACAGATTGTCATAGTGTTTACCACTCTTTTTGTCATCATAACTACCTATTTCCAAAGAAGTACAGTCGGCTGTAAGGCCACTGGTAAGAGATGAAGAAACTCTAGGGCCAAGGTCGCGTCCTATAACGGTAGCTCCCATGAGGCAAATCTGAGGTTTCTCTTCTTTAAATAAGTTTACTAGGATTGATGTATGAGGTGCTGATGTATAAGGGAAAAGTCCCTCAGCATCAAAAATATACAGTTTATCTACACCATAAGGTAGAATTTGTTTTTCAACCTTGCCTTTTATACCAGTACCGGCAACAACAGCATTGAGCTGTACGCCTAGAGTATTGGCTAGCTTGCGGCCTTTGGTGAGTAATTCCTGAGATACCTCGGCAACAGTAGTGCCTTCGATCTCGCAATATACAAATACGTTGTTCATAAGTCTACTCCTGTTTTATTAACCGATAATCTTTTCATCAAGCAATTCTTCTATGAGGTTCTCTACATCAGCATCGCTAGATGTAAGAGTTTTACTCTCTTTAGCTTGGAATATAATGTTCTGTACGGCTTTAACCTTTGTTGGTGAGCCGCTTAGACCGCACTCTTGTGGATCTCCACAAACATCAGATACAGACCATTGATTAAGTGTAAGATAAGGACGAGCTTCATACAAATCCTTGTGTGGCGTGTCATCTGTACGTTCCATTGGAGCAGTAGCATATTTATATTTCATTACCAACTTTGCATTGCAAGGACGGCATGGAGCAGCGCTACCATTAACAGTTATGACAATAGGAGTAGGGGCTACAACAGTCTCTACACCGCCATCAATATGACGGCGTATTGTAAGTTTACCGTTTTCGCACTTCATTATCTCTTCAGCATATGTTACCTGAGACAATCCCAGTTTCTCTGCAACCTGAGGACCAACTTGTGCAGTATCACCATCGATAGCCTGACGGCCACCAATAACAACATCTACATCACCAATTTTCTTGATGGCTGTAGCTAGTGCATAAGATGTAGCCAGTGTATCTGCGCCAGCAAAGAGACGGTCAGTAAGTAACCAACCAGTATCTGCACCACGATATAAACCTTGGCGGATAATTTCTGCCGCACGTGGAGGACCCATGGTAAGAATTCCTACTGTAGAGCCGGGATTTTGCTCTTTTAGGCGTAGAGCCTGTTCTAGAGCGTTCAAGTCTTCAGGATTGAAGATTGCAGGTAGGGCGGCGCGGTTTACTGTGCCTTCTGCTGTCATAGCATCCTTACCCACATTTCTTGTGTCAGGAACTTGCTTAGCAAGTACAACAATTTTCAAACTCATTATTTTTATGTTAATTGTGAAATTTCAGGCTGCAAAATTACTCATTTTTTGGCTCGTAACAAAGAAAAAGCTTTAAAAAATGCACAATAGCAATATAAATGTGCACAGATTCGCCAAAATGTGCAATAAAAAATTTTGGATTTCAGTCAATTTGGTGTAACTTTGCACTTCTGAACAATTACAATAACAATGAAAAAATTACTTTCTACTATTACATTTTTATTTTTTACAGCTTCTCTGGTTTTCGGACAAGTTGTACAAAAACCTATGGAGGATGTCAATCATGTGATTGACCTTACTCTAGACAGTCTTAGCAAAGCTCAAACAGCTCGCCCTGTGCCGGGGTCAAGTCGAAAGGGCAATAATCCTGTACTGTTTCTTGTGGGCAACAGCACTATGCGTACCGGTACTCTCGGAAATGGCAGCAATGGTCAGTGGGGCTGGGGCTTTTTCGAGCATATGTTTTTTGACGAGAACAAGATTACTGTCGAAAATCAAGCCTTAGGCGGAACTAGTAGCCGTACTTATTATACTCATCTTTGGGCCGATGTAAGAAAGGCATTAAAGCCGGGGGATTGGGTTATCGTTGAACTTGGACATAATGATAATGGTCCATATGATAGTGGTCGTGCACGTGCTAGTATTCCGGGTATTGGAAAAGATTCTTTAAAGGTAACAATAAAGGAGACCGGTGTAAAGGAAACTGTTTACACTTATGGTGAATATATGCGACGTTTTGTAGAGGAATCTAAGGCCGCCGGAGCTCATATAATATTATTCTCTCTTACTCCACGTGATGCATGGAAAGATGGTAAAATTGTACGTGTTAATAAGACTTTTGGACTTTGGGCAAAACAAGTTGCTGAAGCTGAGAATGTTTCTTTTGTGGACCTTAATGACATCTCCGCTCGTAAGTTTGAAAAATTCGGACCTGAGAAGGAGAGTTATCACTTCTATTTAGATCATATACATAGTAGTCGTTTTGGGGCTATGATGAATGCTCGTTCGGCTGCTGAAGGTATTGCACAGAGCAATGACCCTAAACTGTCAGAACTTAAAGCAATGATGAAACCACTAGTGTTGCCTACTGTAAGTGTTAAACGTGAAAAAGGTAAACCTGTCGTTTTTATTACTGGTGACAGCACAGTGAAAAACGAAGACCGCGATGATGACGGCATGTGGGGCTGGGGTAGTCAGGCGTATACTGTATTCAATCAGAAAAAGGTTACCTGTGTAAATTGTGCTAAGGCTGGCCGCAGCACTCGTACATTTCTTAATGAGGGACGATGGGACGAGGTTTACAATAGTCTGCAGCCAGGGGATTATGTACTAATTCAGTTTGGACACAATGATATTGGCCCTATTGATAACGACCGTATGCGCGGTGTTATTCCTGGAGTAGCAGATACTAGTCATGTATATAAAATGAAAGATAGCGGACAGTATGAAGTTGTTTACAGTTTCGGATGGTATTTACGCAAGTTTATTCAAGATGTACGTGAGAAAGGAGCTACACCTATTATATTATCTCTTACACCACGCAATGAATGGAAAAATGGAAAGATAGAGCGTAGGAATGATACTTACGGTGTATGGTATCGTGAAGTTGCCAAACAGACTGGTTGCGAACTCGTTGATGTACATAATATCACAGCAGATTTCTTAGACAAGAAAGGTCAGGAGAAGGCTAAAGCCTATTACAACCATGACCATACACATACGTCATTGTTAGGTGCCAAGAATAATGCAAAAAGTGTAGCAAAGGGACTTAAGAAGATAAAAAGTCCGTTGGCTAAATATTTGAAATAATATTAACAATTGATAGATAGAGCCACCATAGATAAAATAATGGATGCTACAGACATTGTGGATGTAGTATCAGAGTTTGTAACACTGAAGAAAGCTGGAGCGAACTATAAAGGATTGTGCCCGTTTCATAACGAGCGCACTCCTTCTTTTTCAGTATCACCGGCCCGTGGTATCTGTCATTGTTTTTCATGCGGTAAAGGTGGAAATGCTGTCAATTTTATAATGGAGCATGAGCAGATAACTTATCCGGAAGCATTGAGATGGCTTGCTAAGAAATATAATATACCAATAGCTGAACGTGAGTTAACAGATGAAGAAAAAAAGGAAGCTAGTGAGCGTGAGAGTCTGTTTATAGTTAATGAATGGGCTATGGAGTACTTCAAGGATGTACTCCACAACGATGTAGATGGTCTTGCTATAGGTATGCAGTATTTTCGTAGTAGAGGCTTTCGTGATGATATAATACAAAAGTTTTCTTTAGGATTTTCTTTGCCACAGCGTGATGCTCTATCAAAGGCGGCTATCGCCAAAGGTTATAATTCTAAGTTTTTAATAGGATCCGGATTAAGTATACAGCGAGATAACGGTGACTTAATAGATAAGTTTACCAGCCGCGTGATGTTTCCTTGGATTAACGTTAGTGGAAAAGTATGTGCTTTCGGAGGTCGCCTCCTTGATTCACGTACAAAGGGTGTATCTCAGAAGTATGTTAATTCTCCAGATTCTGAGATTTATCATAAAGACCATGAGTTATATGGCATATATCAGGCAAAGAAGGCTATATCCAAAGAAGATTGTGTCTATATGGTTGAAGGTTATACTGATGTAATATCAATGCATCAGTGTGGACTTGAAAATGTTGTAGCCAACTCCGGTACAGCGCTTAGTGTACATCAGATACGTTTATTGCATCGTTTTACTTCAAATATCGTTTTGCTATATGATGGTGATGCTGCTGGTATACATGCTGCGATGCGAGGTACTGATATGTTACTGGCAGAGGGTATGAATATCAAAACACTTTTGCTTCCTGATAACGAAGATCCTGATAGTTTTGCACGTAAAAATACAGCTGAAGATTTTAAAAGATATATACAAGAGCATCAAACTGACTTTATAGAGTTTAAAACTAGTCTTATGCTAAAAGGGGTCACTGATCCAATAAAGCGATCAGAGGCAATAAGTAGTATAGTCAGGAGCGTATCAGTAATACCCAATCAAATAATACGTGCTACATACCTTCATGATTGTAGTCAGAGACTTGGTATGTCAGAGGCTACTCTGATAAGTACAATGAACAAGTTTATCCGTCACGATCAGGAGGAGAAAGAAAAAGAAGTGCGTCGTGAACAGGAAAAAAATAGTGGACCAGAACCTATACAGCCGTTAACAATATCACAACAAACCCAGAAAGTTGAAGATCTGCTTATACAAATGGTGATAAGGCATGGAGACGAAGTCGCTTTTAAAAATATAGAGACAGAAGACGGTCAGACAATTTCACTTACTGTAGCTCAATATATTGCAGGTGATTTAGGATCAGACGAATTAATGTTTCATAATCCTATTTATAATCAGATATTGGCAGAGGCTGAATCGCATTCTGGAGAACCAGATTTTAAGGCAGAGTCGTATTTTGCCCACCATCCTGATATAGAGATAAGCAAATTGGCAACTAAGATGATCGTTAACAGATACCAGATAAGTCAAAGTATGAAGACAATAACCACAGAAGAGATGCTTTCTGAACAAGTAGAACATCTAATAGGAGACTTCAGAATGGACTATCTAGAAGGATTTTTACAGGATCTTATGCAACAGATACGTAAGGCTGGTAGTGATATGGAACTTCTTAAACCCCTTATGACAAGATATCGTGATGTAAAGACCATACGTGATGCGCTCGCCAAAAAGCTAGGAAATAATATAATAGTCTGATAATATGATTTACTTCCATTGGTTGTTTTTGCTTATATATACCCTGATAGTACTAGCTGCTATGATAGCTGTACTGATGGATAATCGCCAACCGGCAAAGACAATGGCATGGATTCTTGTGCTTGCTTTTATTCCTATTATAGGGATTGTGTTGTATTTCTTTTTTGGTCAGAGCATACGTAAGGAAAAACTTATAAGTGAAAAGAGTCTAGACCAATTGTCTAAACGGCAAATGCTTGAGTTTGTAAGTCAGCCAAATTTACATCTTCCTGAAAATCATTTAGCACTTATAAAACTTTTTGCAGCGCAGAATGGAGCTTTACCCTTTAAGGATAATGAGGTAGAAGTCTATACATCTGGATATGAATTTTTCCCAGCATTGTTATCTGCGATAGGTAATGCAAAAGAACATATACATCTGGAAAGTTTTATTTTCTCGGACGATCCTTTAGGTCGTTTGATATCGGATGCCCTTATTGATAAGGTAAGACAGGGTATAGATGTAAAAGTAATATGTGATGATGTCGGTAACTGGAGCGTGAAGAATTCATTTTATGAGCGTATGCGTGAAGAGGGCATTGAGGTGTATCCATTTCTCCCTGTTAGGTTCCCGAAGTTTACCAGTAAGGTTAACTATCGTAACCATCGAAAAATATGTGTTATAGATGGTGTCGTAGGCTTTATAGGAGGAATGAATATCGCATTGAGGTATGTAAAAGGCAACGGCAAACAAAATTGGCGGGATACACATATGCGTATAGAGGGTGGAGCTGTGTATGGATTGCAGAAAGCTTTTCTTGTGGACTGGTTTTTTGTAGACCAGACATTGATAACCAGTCGTAAGTATTATCCTACAATGACAGACCGAATCAGCAATAATTGTATAGCTCAGATTGTTACCAGTAACCCTACAAGTTCTAATCCGGATATAATGCATGGATATGTTCGGATAATAAACGAAGCCAAGCGGTATATATATATGGAAACTCCATATTTTCTTCCACCGGAGCCTGTACTGTTTGCTTTACGCACAGCAGTCTGGGCAGGCCTTGACGTGCGCCTTATGGTACCAGAACACTTAGATACAAAGTTTGTAGAGTGGGCTAGTCGTTCATATGTTAGAGAAGCAATGGATTCAGGTGTTAAAGTCTACCTTTACAGTGCAGGCTTTAATCATTCTAAATTTATGGTGTGTGATGATTATATTACCACATGTGGCTCCACAAATATAGATTTTAGGAGTCTTGAAAATAATTTTGAATCGAATGCATTCTTCTATGATGAAGGAATATCATTACGCTTCAAAAGTATTTTTATCCGTGATCAGAAAAAATGCTATTTACTGAATGAAAGAAAGGATAAAATGACTGTGCAGTTCAGAAAGCGTCTGTGGGAGTCGGTTGTACGTCTACTTTCTCCTCTGCTTTAAAGATTGAGAAATTTACGCTTCCATAAGCTCTGTGCTCAACAAAATGAGTGTTGCTGCTGAAATCATTATTTTTGCCATGCTCCAATACAAAAATTCCACCGTCCTTTATTATATTTTTGTCAAATATAAGTTGAGGAATTTTTTCTATTTCTTTCAGGGCATAAGGTGGGTCAGCAAATATAAGATCAAATTGCTGGTGGCATGATTTTATAAATCTGAATGCGTCTCCTCTGAGCGCGATGCAATTGTCTGTGTTGAGTTTATCAAGACATTCTTTTATAAAAGCATGATGGTCTCGATCCATCTCTACACTTACCACTTGGCTACATCCACGTGAAATCAATTCTAACGTGATACTGCCGGTGCCGGAAAACAAATCTAGTGAAACCGCTCCATCAAAATCTATATATCCATTAAGAACATTGAATAAGTTCTCTTTGGCAAAATCCGTTGTTGGCCTAGCCTTAAATGAGCGCGGAATATCAAACCGTCTACCCTTATATATACCTGTAATTATTCTCATCTTCCTTTTATTAGCAAAGTCATCATATCATATGTCATCCCCTTAATCTGTGTGGCAGGTGCACGGTTATAATCAGCTGCAGGGTTGATTATATAAGCGTTACGTAAATATTCTCTGAGCTTCTCTGTAAGTAAATCCTTATCAGGAATATTACCTACCAGATGCATCTCATCTTGTTTAACATCTAGCCCTGTCTGTTTCCATACATATAACAGAAAATACAATGCGTCGTGAGAATGCTTGGCATTAAAGCTATTGCAAAATCTGAATCTGTTGTTCTTGAAACTAAAAATATCCAGTTTGCTATCGTGAAAATAGCCATATAGTTTCTGCCTGGCACCGGTAAAACTTCTTTGGTGTAACTGTCTCCAGACAGGAGCCATCGCAACTATATACTTTACGTCTGGAATATTATCCTCAATAACCATTTTAAGGTCCTTGTTGATTGAGAAAGCAGCAACAGAATTAAGATCAGGTAATACATTATATACTACTATAGAACCTTTAAGATCAGGGAACGAATGATAATAGAGTGCACTAATATCACTCTCATTAAACATTTCAGTTGGAATCATCAGTACAGGAGCATCGATGAGAACCTGTGCACGCTTATATCCCATCTGAAGTAGATGTGCCGATTTAAAAGCTTCGCGCATATTAGCCGATATGGATATGCCACTTTTTAGAATAAAAGGTTCCATTTCTACGGGTTGGCTTGCTTCAGGATCTGTTGCAGCTATTAACAGACTGGTGTTACTAATTCGTATCGTCAGTCTTTGCTTTGTGCCCATTATGTTATTACCTGTTCCTGGCATTATTGTTTTGTTTTAAGATGCCTAAACATAATTGTCTTTATGTTTCATTAGAAAATAGTTCCTTTGTAGATGCAAAGATAATGCAAAAAATCGATTATACGAACTGAATGATGATAAAATCACATATATTAAAGGAATAAGTTTACTAAAATAGATCAAATATTAATAAAGATATAATCTTACCTAAATGTCTATATATAGTATTTATTATGTTTATATCTAGTATAAATAGAAAAATCGTTCCATGAGATGCCATTTGTCTGCTGATGTTTTACCTGCTTTTGAATTTTGTAAAGTAGACACAAGATCTTCCCATTCTTGTTGTTGTGGAAGTTTAGCCAATTTATCCATTGCTGAATTCAATTCGAAATCAATGGGCGTTTCCATAACCATGCATACAGTCGTTTCGTAAATAAACAACTCCATTTCTAAAATCCCAACGCTTCGTATGCCGTCTCTTATTATTTGCCATGATCTTTCCTTGCTGTGCAGTGATCTATATTCTTTTATTAGTTCCGGATCATTCGCTAACGAAAGTGTTTTGAAATAACGTTTTGTTCTGAATGGATATTTCTTCGAAGCATAACCATTATTAGGAGTGTTTTCATCTTGTTTATTCATAGTAGTTCTTTTTATTAATATTGATGGTGCAAAATAAGAACAATAATACCAAAAAACAAATTAATAGTTTTATTAATCATTATAAATTACAAGAATAGAATATATAAGATCGATATATGAATAATTATAAATTCTGTCTTTTAAAGTTTAATGGGGTTGTGCCTGTTATTTTACGAAATACTCTTCCAAAGTATGATATATTTTTATATCCAAGTTCTAAAGCTACTTGTTTCACCGACATATCTTTTGTAGTCAAAAGGATTTGTGCGCGTAGAATCTTTTTTTTAGTAATATAATCTGTTGGTGTTAGTCCTGTTTCCTTGTGAAATAATCTTATGAATCTGTCTTTGCAAAGTGATACACAAGATGCTAAATCGTTTATGGATGGGGTATTTTTTATGTTTGTCTCAATTATCCATTGTGTTTTGATAATACGTTTGTCATTAACGTTGTCTCGTTTATTACTTTCTTCGAAGAATCTTGATAATAAAATCAATAGCATTCCTTTAATTTGCATTCTTATACCGGTAGGTAAATTATTGAACCTCTGTACGTATGATAAGAAACAAAAAGATGTTTCGTAAGTATCCGGTTTAGGCCTTAATAGATTCATTTGTGGGCACAAGTCAATGAGCTTCTTAATAATAGAAATGGTAACATCATTGATTGGTAGTTCGAAAGGTATCTCATATTTCTCGTACAACCTTAATATATTTTGTGATGTATCTGCTACATGTATATAATAATGATTAAATATACCATCGCAGTTTTCGTAGTGTGATACAAAAGCCGGTATAAGATATAGATGACCGGGTACAATCTTATGCTTTTCATCGTTTATAGTTATATATGCAGAACCTTCTGTAACCCAATATATACGAGAGACGGCCCCGTATATTGGTCCAAAATTCCAGTCGGCATTATGTTTTGCATAACCTATATTGAGAAGCGAAAGTTCCATGTTGTCTATTTCGTCTTTCATTTTATGTATTTAAAATTGATCTTAGGCAAAGTTAGTCCTTTTTTTTATTTTGCAATCAATTGTTATCTAAAAATGTATTGATATTCATCAAAAGCAGTATCTTTGCATTCTATTGACTTATTGATGATAAAACAGTGCTAAGCGACGAACTAAAATATCAAATACATAAACAATTTCCTTTTGCTCCGACAGCAGAACAGGAAAAAGCTCTTGACGTATTTTCTGCATACATTACAGACCGTAATTCCAAGAGTGTTATGATACTTCGTGGTTCGGCCGGTACCGGTAAGACAACACTTGCAGGAGCTGTAGTAAAAACTATGGTTGAACTAAAACAGAAAGTAATACTTTTAGCACCTACCGGAAGGGCCGCAAAAGTTTTCTCTTTAAATTCTTCTCATGATGCATTTACCATTCACCGTCGAATATACAGACAAAAAAGTTTCTCCGGAGATATTGGCATTTTTAATCTAAATGATAATCTTTACCACGACACTTTATTTATAGTAGATGAAGCATCAATGATATCTAATCAGAGTATATCTGAATCTACCTTTGGTAGTGGAAGATTGCTTGATGACCTCATACAATATGTGTATAGTGGACGAAACTGCAGAATGATGCTCATCGGTGATAATGCACAGTTGCCGCCTATTGGCGAAGAAGAATCGCCTGCACTTATTCCAGATATCCTTCGTAGTTATTCTTTGAATGTTTATGATGTTGGTCTTAATGAAGTCTTACGTCAGAGTCAACAGTCGGGCATATTATATAATGCAACTGTTATCCGACATATGATAACTCACGATCGTCTTACAGAATTGCCAAAGATACGTTTCACTGGATTTGCAGACATCTGCATGGTTCCTGGTGATGAACTGATAGAGAGCCTTGCGAGCAGTTATTCTCAAGTAGGCATAGACGAAACAATGGTAATAACCCGTAGTAATAAGAGGGCAAATATATACAATCAAGGCATCCGTAATACTGTTATGGGTAGAGAAGAATCACTAACCTCAGGTGACATGCTTATGATAGTTAAAAACAATTATTATTGGACTGAACGTGAGAAATCTAATATCACATTCATTGCCAATGGAGATAGGGCCGAAGTACAACGCGTAAGAAATGTTCGTGAACTATACGGATTCAGATTTGCTGATGTATGGTTGCAATTCCCTGATTACAATAATTATGAAATGCAGGCAACTGTAATGTTAGATTCCTTGATGTCTGAGTCGCCATCGTTAACACGCGAACAACATGAGAAACTCTTCAATGCAATAATACAAGACTATGCTGATGTTCCATTGAAACATGATCGTATCAAGAAAATGAAGACAGATAGTTATTACAATGCTCTTCAGATAAAATATGCTTATGCGGTGACATGTCATAAAGCCCAAGGCGGTCAGTGGGCTCATATCTATTTAGACCAGGGATATATGAATGATGATATGTTGACACCTGATTATATTCATTGGCTGTATACTGCTTTTACACGTGCTACAGAAAAACTGTTTCTTGTTAATTGGCCAAAAGTGCAGACCGAAAATAAATAATAGCCTTAAGTATTGTGTCAGTAGCCTAACTGCAATTAAGTATAGTATCTTAAGAAACAAAAAATAATACATATTTTTTATAGTATTCAAAAAAAATATGTAACTTTGCACCCGCAATAGGTTCACTATGGCGTGATTAAAAAGGGAATCGGGTGTAAATCCCGGACAGTCCCGCTGCTGTAAGTTGTCCTTATCGGCTCAAACAATATGTCACTGATAATATTCGGGAAGACGTTTGCTGCCGGACAATGAAGTCAGAAGACCTGCCGTTGCTTTTATTAATCTTCGTTGTCGCCTCGAGGAAAGGTGTAGAAGAATAACTGCATTATAAGAATGAAATATTTCGCTGCCTTAGCGTTATTATGCTCAGTGGCTTTACAGGCTGCGGCAAGTAATGAACCTACTGATACAATCAGTGGACCGGTTCATCATATACAGGAGGTTGAGGTTGTATCAAGACATATAGATAAGAATATAACTTCCGTTACCCCTACGCAATTTATCAGTGCGGATGAACTTCAAAAAATAGGTATATCTAATTTTTCAGATGCCGTAAAGAAATTCGCAGGAGCTAATGTTCGTGATTATGGTGGTATAGGTGGCATGAAAACTGTTTCGGTTAGAAATCTTGGAGCACAGCATACAGCAGTGAGCTATGATGGAATAACAGTAAGTAATACACAAGCAGGACAGATTGATATAGGTCGTTTCTCGCTGGATAATGTTAAAATGCTATCTCTTTCAATAGGACAGAATGATGATATAATGCAGACCGCTAGGCATTTTGCTTCGGCAGGAGTTTTGGATATTGAGACACTAAAACCTTATTTCAGCGATAACAAAGATTATTCAATAAGATTAAAAGTTCGTGGCGGATCATTTGGTCTTGTCAGTCCGTCGTTGCGATATTGGCAACGTTTGTCACAACGATTAACAATGTCTGTAGACGGTAGTTATCTGCGGGCAGATGGCGTATATCCATTTACATTGAAAAATGGTATGCTTAAGACAACTGAAAAGCGTTATAACTCAGATATTAAATCATGGCGTGGCGAAGCTAACTTCTACTATACATTCAATGATAGTAGTGAATTGGATACGAAAATTTATTATTATTATTCTCAGCGGGGGCTTCCGGGAGTAGTTGTACTATATAATTCTGATGCCAACGAAAGACTTTGGGATGAGAATTTCTTTGCGCAATCAAGTTATAAGAAAAAAATATCTGATCAATGGGATTTACGCGCTCATTTGAAGTACGATCATTCTTGGAATAGATACGAAGATGTCAATGTTAAATATACGGATAATAAACAAGTAGACGTAGATCGCCAAGACGAATATTATGGTTCTGCAACAATCGGATGGCACCCTATTAATAACTTCTCAATGTCTCTTGCTCAAGATTTGGCAATAAACAGTCTGCGTAATAATATTAATGAAAGTCCTGATCCTTTAAGGTTCTCATCGTTGACAGCACTATCTGCACAGTTACAATTATACAGACTCTTATTAAGTGGTAATGTAGTAAATACATATATTACAGAATCTGTTAACACAGGAGAAAAACCCGATGACAGGAAACGGTTATCGCCATCATTCTCTTTATCATATCGGTTATTGAAAGATCAAGCTTTGTATATAAGAACATCATTTAAAAGTACATTTCGCGTACCAACATTTAATGATTTATACTATTTAAGGATGGGTAACACAGGTCTGCGACCTGAGAAAGCCCGTGAATATGGTCTAGGTATAACATGGAGTATGCGTCCGTCTAAATGGATGGATAACTTTTCAGTTACAATAGATGGATACTATAATGATGTTAAAGATAAAATTGTAGCGTTCCCATCTACATATATATGGAAGATGGCTAATTTTGGTAAGGTACATATTCATGGTTTAGATGCTACCATGGCTAGTGGTTTTAGTATAACTAAGGATGTTAGTATAGATATGGCCTTATCTTATACATTACAGAAGGCAATAGATCTTACAGACGAAAGTTCTGCATATTATAAATCGCAATTACCTTACACTCCCGAAAATAGTGGTAACTTATCCATCGTGGTCAATAATCCTTTAGTCAATGTAGGTTATTCTTTGATGGCATGTGGAAAGCGCTACTCGTCTGTTATGAATACAGATCAGTATAAGTTAGATTCCTATTGCGAGCATTCTATCACGTTGTCGCATGAGTTTAGATTTAAAAAGTACAGTTTATCGCTTAATGGTGTTATACATAATATAACCAATAAGCAGTATGAAATTATAAAATATTATCCAATGCCGGGGCGTAATTGGGAGATTACAGGAATATTCACATTTTAAATATTTGATTATGAAATTAAGAAAAAGTTTGTATTTGTCAGTCCTCTTTGGACTTATTTTGACAGCAGGGTTCACTTCTTGTTCTAGCGATGACAGTGATTACACAGATTATTCAGGTTCAAAGGTCGTATTACCTAAAACACGTGCCTTTATACTTAATGAAGGATCGTATAATGGAAATAATTCTTCATTGACAGCATTCAACTATGTACAGGATACAATATGCAATAAATCCTTGTATCTGTCACAAAACGGAGAACAGTTAGGAGATACAGGTGAAGATATGATTGCAGATGGAGATAATTTGTATATTCTCGTTTATGGTTCTTCTTATATGGTAAAGATGAATGGAGCAGGAATGAAAGAGGCTTCATATAAATTCACTTCAGATCAGGGGCAACCTCGTAAAGCTGTAATAAGTGGTGATTATCTATATGTAACTACTTATGGAGGTTTTGTTCTTAAATTTACAAAAGACGATCTCAAGTATGTAGCTTCTTGTAAGGTTGCTAATAATCCTGAGAATATAGTATCATCTGCCGGTAAACTTTATGTTATATGCAATGGATATGGTAAATTGAACTTGATGTGTGTAATAGATGAGGCTACATTCACTAAGGCTGCAGATGATATCACCGTATGTAATAATCCACAGAAAATGATATCAGATGGTAATGGTAATATTTTTATAGAGGGGTATGATGCAAATTATGCCGGTGCCGTATATTCATACGACAAAGCCAACAAGACAGTTTCTGAAATAGGTGGATGCTCATCAATGGCAATTAATAATAACGTATTGTATATAGCTAACAGTGTTACTAATTGGACAACATACGCAACGGTCACTTCATTCTATTCGTATAACATCTTGACAGGAAAAACTGATACTTCATCATTCTTGAAAAACGTACCTTCGGCATTGGCTAAGTCTAGTGTATATTGTTTGGAAGTAAATCCATACGATGGCAGTTTCTATGTAGGTACATCAGATTATGTTACCAATGGCGTAATATATCATTTCGCTTCAGACGGAACATTTAAGACGAGTTTCACTTCAGGTGGTGTAAGTCCAAGTCATATTGTCTTTATGAGATAGCCTGAATGAGAAAGTCTTTATTTATAACAATAGTCATTATCACCATCTTATCCTCTTGCGGTAATAAAACCGCAAAAGGTGAGGGTGGTGATACTCTTAAATTGAAATATGCCCGTCTGCTTACTATTGTTAAGCACAAAGGCTATACAACTGTAGATATAGCAGATCCATGGCATAAAGGTAAAATATTACACAAATATGTATTGGTACCAAGTAATGCAGAAATGCCAGGAGAGATGCCTCATGATGGTACCTTAATACGTACTCCTCTTAAACGTTCTATCGTTTTTACTACAGTGCACTGCGCATTGATACAAAATATTGGTGCAAAAACTTCTATTGCAGGTGTTTGTGATCTAAAGTATATAAAGATTCCTTGGATACAGCAGCAGTGTAAACAGCATAAAATGGCTGATTGTGGAGAAGGAATGGGACCAAATATAGAAAAAATTATAGAAACAAAACCAGATGCGATATTGTTATCTCCGTTTCAGAACAGTGGAGGATATGGCAAACTAGAAGAGATTGGGGTTCCGCTTGTAGAGTGTGCTGACTATATGGAATTTTCAGCTCTTGGCAGAGCTGAATGGATGAAGTTTTATGGTTTGCTGTATGGTTGTGAACAGAAGTCAGATTCTCTTTTTAATGTCGTAGATAGTTGTTATAAAGCAAGTAAGACTTATGCTGCTACATTAAAGAGTCATCCGGTTGTACTCATGGATAAGATAACAGGTTCTGTTTGGTATGTGCCTGGTGGCAAAAGCACAATGGGGCAGATGATAAATGATGCAGGAGGTAAGTATGTTTTTGAAGGATATAAAAATAGTGGTAGCACAGCATTACCTTTTGAAACAGTTCTAGCCAACGCAGGTAACGCCGATGTCTGGCTTACAAGAGATGGTGGTCAAGAAACATTAAATAAGATGCTTACCGAAAATGCAGCTTATTCACAGTTCAAAGCATACAAACGTAAAAATGTCTATAGTTGCAATGTTGAGGATTCCAAATTCTATGAAGAGTCTCCATTCCGTCCTGATTATCTATTACAAGATTTTATCCTGATATTTCATCCCGAAGCAAAAAAAGTGAATAAACTGAAGTATTTCTATTTGGTAGAATAAAAGTTAAATCTAAAAGGTAATAATATCTTAATCTTGTCGTTTTATATACTATATGAGTAAAGGAGCAAAATATTGTATAGTACTTTGCATAGCTATCGTAGTTCTATTTGCCTTAAATCTTATAATGGGGTCTGTCTCGATTCCATTAAAAGATGTGGCAAATATAATTATTGGTAGAGGTGCAGAAAATCAATCATGGCAGTTTATCATACTAGGTTCACGTCTTCCTCAGGCACTTACAGCATTGCTATGTGGTGCAGCGCTTGCCGTAAGCGGACTGATGTTGCAGACTGCATTTAAGAATCCTTTGGCTGACCCTTCTATATTCGGAATAAATAGTGGAGCCGGATTAGGTGTAGCCCTCGTAATGTTACTCTTTGGTGGTAGTATTTCGGCCGGTACAGTTAGTATCACGGGCTTTGCAGCAATATTTCTTGCCGCCTTTGTAGGGGCTATGCTTGTAACCATTATCATCTTTTTCTTTTCTTCGTTAGTTCGTAATAATGTCATGTTGCTTATAGTCGGTATTATGATAGGTTACATATCATCTGCAGCCACATCGTTACTCAACTTCTTTGCTACAGAAGAAGGCGTAAAGTCCTATATGGTATGGGGATTAGGAAATTTTGGTGGCGTTTCCATGTCGCAGATGCCTGCATTTGCAGCAGTAACATTATTTGGTCTTATTATATCTATAGTTCTTATAAAACCGCTTAATGCTCTTCTGCTAGGTGAACGCTATGCAGAGAATTTAGGTGTAAATGTGGTGCGTGTTCGCAATTGGCTGCTAGTTGTCACAGGATTGTTATCAGCAATAACAACCGCCTTTTGTGGTCCTATCGCTTTTATTGGTTTGGCAGTTCCACACATAGCAAGATTAATTCTTACTACAGAGAATCATCGCAGTCTTTTGCCTGCGACAATTCTCATAGGTAGTGTAGTAGCTTTGCTTTGTAATATAATATGTACGTTACCAGGCGATATAGGTATAATACCATTAAATGCCGTAACCCCAATGCTTGGAGCACCGGTTATAATATATGTTATAGCCAAACAGAAAAAGAAGTGATATTATATCTTCTTATGCGTAAATATGCTTAAACATAAGTTTCGATAAATTTTATTTTTCCATCTATTTTTATGCTTTTTGTGGTAGCAGGTATAAGTATTGTTTCACCGGCGTTGAGTTTTATTTCATTACCTTCATTGTCTTTTATGTTACCCTCGCCTTTTAAGGCTATTAGTACTACAAAACTGTCAAGCTCCGAATAGTCTATTGTCAGACTGTTCTCCAAGTCATATACAGCAGTTTTGAAGTAAGGGCACTGTACAAGTGCTGTACCTCTGTCTTTTGTAGGCACATAATCAGTACGGTAGTTAGAGTAAACCGAAAAGTCAATACTTTCAGCAGCCTCTTTTGTATGTAGTTTACGATAGTTCCCGTCTTTATCTTTTCTATTAAAGTCGTATATTCGGTAAGTTACATCGCTAGTCTGTTGTATTTCGGCCAGAAAACATCCCGCTCCAGTACTATGTATACGTCCGGCAGGTATAAAAAAACAGTCACCCTCTTTCACCCTATATTCATCAATAGCATCGCATATAGTGCCATTCTCTACCATAGTTTTATATTCAGATGGAGTAATATGTTTTTTTAGTCCAAGCCTTAATTTAGCAGTAGGTTCCGAATCCATAATATACCACATTTCAGTTTTGCCATGATCGATGCCTTGATTATGGGCCACCTCGTCATTGGGATGTACTTGTATTGACAAGTCCTGTTGTGCGTCAATAAACTTTATAAGCAGCGGAAATTCATTACCATAATGTTTGTAGTTTTCTTCACCTACAAGTTTTCCCTTCTGCTTTTTCAACATATCGCTTAGGCTCATACCTCTGTATTCGCCCTCATTCACGATACTTTCCATTCCTTTTACACCTGAGATTTCCCAGCTTTCACCAACTTTCTCCATATTAGAATCCAGATGTTTGAAAGGAATGATTTTGTCACCGCCCCATATTGTTTGCTTGAGCAGCGGATTAAATTTTAAAGGTTTCATAATAATCTATATTTATTTGTAACTTAAGAATCTTTCCAGAATCTCATGTTGAATATAATGAGTACTGTGAAGGTCTCTAAACGTCTCATTTTATCAAAGCATTTTTGATACTATCTACGTCGATTCCTACTATCTTATGTAGCTCTTCCACTTTTCCATGTTCTACAAATTCGTCAGGAAGTCCAAGGCGTTTTATATTTGGTTTATAGTTATGATCATCCATCCATTCCAGTACAGCAGATCCCATTCCGCCGTTGCGTACACCATCTTCAATGGTTATTATTTTAGAGAAGTTCTCACCAACTTCAGAAAGAATTTTTTCATCAAGAGGTTTTAAAAACCTCATGTCATAAAGTGCAATACTAAGGTCCGGCCGTTCTGTCTCAGCTCTCTTTATTGCAGCAACGGCATCATTTCCTATTGGTCCTATTGTCAGTACGGCTATATCCTTACCATCTTTAAGTTTTCGTCCTCTGCCCACCTCTATTGGTTCAAATGGACATTTCCATTCTACGCATACACCACGTCCTCTAGGATACCTTATAACGAAAGGTCCCATGTTCTTAAGTTGAGCAGTATACATCAGTTTGCGCAACTCATGTTCGTCCATCGGTGATGAGATTGTAAGATTTGGGATAGGTCGTAGAAATGCTAAGTCAAAAGCCCCATGGTGTGTAGGCCCGTCTTCTCCTACCAGTCCGGCTCTGTCTAGACATATTACAACATTCAGTTTAAGTATAGCCACATCATGTATAATATTATCATAAGCCCTTTGCGAGAAAGCACTATATATGTTACAGAAAGGTAGCAGCCCTTCTTTTGCCATACCACCCGAGAACGTTATTGAGTGCCCTTCAGCTATGCCAACATCAAAAGTTCTTTCGGGCATACTCTTCATCATTATACCCATGGAGCATCCTGAAGGCATTGCAGGCGTTACACCAACAATCTTCTTATTCTTCTCAGCTAGTTCCAAAAGCGTATTGCCAAACACATCCTGAAACTTTGGAGGAGTTCCACTCGTATCTGTTACAATACGTTCGCCAGTATCCACACAGAATTTGCCTGGAGCATGCCATATTGTAGCCGCCTTTTCAGCAGGTTCGTACCCTTTTCCTTTTTTAGTATGTAGATGCAACAGCTTTGGCCCGCGCATGTTCTTTATAGAATTAAGCAATCTTACAAGGTCTATAACATTATGTCCGTCGAATGGACCGAAATATCTGATGTCCATACCCTCGAAAATATTTTGCTGATGACTTATAGCAGATTTCAAAGCATTGCTGAGTCTTATAAGTCCTTTCCTCCTGTCGTCAGTCAGCATTCCTTTCGAGTATAACCATTGGGATGCCTTATAACGCAATGTATTATAAGTTTCGTTCGTATTCAGACCCAGAAGATATTGTTTCATGCCTCCAACACTACGATCAATACTCATATTGTTATCATTAAGAATGATAATCATATCGTTAGGTGTAGTACTGGCATTGTTGAGTCCTTCAAAAGCAAGTCCACCACTCATAGCTCCATCTCCAATGATGGCAACCACATGTCTTTTCTCGCTTTGCAGTTTAGAAGCCACAGCCATACCCAGTGCAGCTGATATCGAATTAGATGCATGTCCGCAAACGAATGTGTCATATTCGCTTTCAAGAGGAGAGGGGAACGGTCTTATGCCATGAAGTTTTCTGTTGGTATTGAATTGTTCTCGTCTTCCGGTAAGAATTTTGTGTCCGTAAGCCTGATGCCCCACATCCCATACAATACGGTCGTAAGGGGTATTGAAAACATAATGCAGAGCTACTGTAAGTTCCACAACACCAAGGCTTGACGCCAGATGTCCGGGGTTTACCGACAGTTCCTTTATTATATCTTGTCTCAATTCATCACAAACCTCCGGTAGTTGTTCTATCTTAAGTTTGCGTAAATCTGATGGGTAATTTATCTTTTGCAGAAGTCCCAAAATCTGATGTTCTTCCATTAATTGTTCATAATTATAATGCAAACTTACACAAAAATATCGATTTATCAAACCGGCAAATGATAAAAATACAAATACGAATTAAAAAAATTGAAAATATTATTAAATTAGTCTTCGTCGGATTAATAACAGCATAATTGGTTGTGCATGTTAACAAAATAATAAATGTTGATATTCGTATAAACATTGGCAGATATTTTTTATAACTTTGCATAACCAACAGAAATAAATTATGATATACGGAATAATAGGTACAGGAGCCATCGGTGGATACTATGGTGGCAAACTAGCAAATGCAGGTAAAGAGGTACATTTCTTACTACACAAAGATTATGACTATGTATGCCAACATGGACTGCAGATAGATTCTTGTGATGGAAGTTTTCATCTTGATAATGTTAATGCTTACTGTGATACCGCAGATATGCCTAAGTGTGATGTGGTTATAGTAAGTCTAAAGTCTACTAATAATAGGATGTTGAAAACCATGCTGCCTCCTTTAATGAAACAGAATACACTTGTATTACTAATACAAAACGGAATAGGGTTGGAACATGATCTTCAGAATGAATTTCCAAATACATATATAGCTGCCGGATTAGCCTTTATTTGCTCTGCCAAGACTGAGCCGGGGCGAGTTAATCATCAGTGCTATGGCAGTATTAACATAGGCAACTATTCTTGTAAAGACAAAAATATAATAGACAGGATGATAGCAGACCTTACTGACGCAGGGGTTAAGGCAAGAGAGGTAGAATATGATGAGGCAAGATGGAAAAAGGCTGTATGGAATATGCCATTCAATGGTATGACTGTGGCGCTGAATACACAGACAGACAGACTTCTTGGTAATGAGGCTACCACCCAACTAATACGTGATCTTATGCTCGAGGTGATAGGAGCTGCACGACACTTGGGCGTAAAGAACATAGACAGTACCTTTGCGGATAAGATGATAAAGATGACACGCGAGATGATACCGTATTCACCAAGTATGAAACTTGATTATGATTTTCATCGTAAGATGGAAATCTATTATTTGTATAGTCGACCTATAGAGGAAGCAAAAACAGCCGGATTTAGCATGCCGAAACTGGAGATGCTGGAGGCAGAATTGAAATTCCTAGAGGCTGAGGATAATGTATAGGATATAAAAAGGCATCCAATGTATTTGGATGCCTTTCTTATATTTATTATGATCTTTATACCAATGCGCTGATAAGATCTTCGCGATCGCCGGCAAGCATATCTATCACAGGCAGTTCTATCATAGTATAGCAACCGGGTTGCTGGCGCATTGATGCACGGGCTACATTTACGAGCACCTGACCGGTAAGGGCCGGATTGTTTATGCTCATGTTAAACTCCATACGCTGGTTCTGAGTCTTGCCGCTTACGCCTTTGCGTACCAGGTTTACACCATGTCCCATATCACGTACATCATCTACAGATGCTACTTGGAATACGTGTGTCTCATCGTTTGCAAAGTAAGGATCAGACTTTATGGCCTTAGTCGCCTCGTCTATAGATGCACCGTCTTCCAGTTCTACATATACCATACGGCGGTGTATGCCCTCACCTTTAGGAATAGTCATTGACAGAGCGTTCTTTACGCCTGCTTTAGAGCGTACACATACCGAATGCCCCATACTCATACCCGGACCGAAGTTGGTATAAGAAAGTCCTTTAGGCGCAAGACTCTGCATCAATGTACGTACGATACTGTCTGATCCCGGGTCCCAACCGGCAGCTATTACAGACACAGCCTTATGCTCTTTGCATATAGGCATTAGGGTGTCACGATAGCCGCGAATGTTGGTGTGGATGTCAAAACTGTCTACTGTGTTGATACCTAGCGGAAGTATACTCTTTGCATATTCTTCGCAACTGCGTGTAGGAGTGGCAAGAATGGCTACATCTACATCTTTTAGTTCCTTTATATCCTTTACTACATCATACTTTGACAGTTCCAGTGGTTTGTTTGTTGCGCCATTACGGCGTACTATACCTGCTATTTCGAAGTCTTCAGCTGCTTCGAGGGCTTCGACAGTATACTGTCCGATGTTACCGTAACCTACTACGGCTGCTCTAATTTTCTTCATAATCTTTTATTGGTTTAAAATAATTGTTCTAAGTTCGCTTTTGCAAAAATACGGATTTTCTATTAAAAATATATTTCAGCATGTCCTTTTTTTAATAAAATGGTATATGAGTTTTAAAGTGTAAGTTATATTGTGCTTTAAATGAAAAATCGTAAGTTTGTAATAATTCATTACCTCGCTTGCACCTTAAAGATAGAGAATACAATAAAAGTAGGCACAAATCGTTATGATATTGTATATATAGAAATAATAAAATTATGATTGAATATGTTAAAGGCGAGCTGGCAGAGTTAACGCCTGCTATGGCTGTAGTTGATGTGGGTGGTGTTGGCTATGGTATGAATATATCGCTAAACACCTATACAGCAATTCAGGGCAAAAAGGATGTCAAGCTGTTTGTTTATGAGGCAGTTCGTGAAGATGCCTATGTGCTTTTCGGATTTTCGGATAAGCAGGAGCGTAACTTGTTTTTATTACTTATAAGCGTTTCGGGTGTAGGTGCCAATACAGCGCGTATGATTCTGTCGTCGATGAGTCCTTCTGAACTTTGCGACTATATATCTACAGGCAATGAGAAAGTGCTTAAGGGGATTAAGGGCATAGGTCTGAAGACAGCGCAGAGAATAATAGTTGACCTTAGGGATAAGATTGTTACTCTTGGTATAACGGCCGAGATACCTACCGGTGGTTCTATGTCGGCACCTGTTAATAATGAGGTTAAGGACGAGGCTCTTAGTGCTCTGTCTATGCTTGGATTTTCGCCGGCCCCTTCTCAGAAAGTTGTTGTTAAGATATTGCAGGAGCAGCCTGATGCACCAGTAGAGACTGTTGTAAAATTGGCTCTGAAACAGATTAAATGAAACATCTGAAACTGTTTTTGCCTGTATTGTTATTACTTCTGAGCATCAACATAGCTGAGATGTTCGGCTGGGATAGGATAATGGTACAGCAAAATCAGCAACAGACTAACAAAAGTATTACACAAAACAATAGGCAGGTGACAAAAGCATCTGCCGACTCTGTGATGGATCCACGGTGGAAGATACAGCGTACTGTACCCGTCGTCCTGAGTGATCTTGATCAGAATACTCTTGACCTTAAGCGACCTGATAACCTTCAGGAGAATGTAGAATATAATGATTCGCTCAATCTGTATTATATTGGGTCGAAGATGGATGGCACTTATATCAGTGCTCCTATCATTATGACGCCTGAGGAGTATCGCCTTTGGAGTCTGAGAAAACAGATCAGAGAGTATTTTAAGAAAAAGAATGAGGAGGAGCGCAAGACCGGAGGTAAGGATAAGTTTTCTTTCTCGGATATGCAATTTGATTTGGGACCTGCTGAGAAAATTTTTGGTCCCGGAGGTGTGCGCATAAAGTCGCAGGGTACAGCCGAACTTAAATTCGGCGCAACAACGAAAAATATAGATAATCCATCACTGCCTATACGTAATAGGAAGACTACCACGATGGACTTTGATGAGAAGATAAATCTCAATGTTAATGGTAAGGTGGGAGACAAACTGAACATGAACCTTAACTATAACACAGATGCTACATTCGACTTTGATGCTAAGAACATAAAACTGAAATATGAGGGAAAGGAGGATGACATCATCAAACTGGTAGAGGCAGGTAATGTTTCTTTCCCAAGCAATTCTTCTCTTATAACAGGTGCAAGCTCGCTGTTTGGTATACGTACAGATATGCAGTTTGGTAAACTTAAACTGCAAACTGTGGTTTCGCAGAAGAAATCTACATCGAAGAGTGTCTCTACAAAAGGTGGAAACCAGCTGACGCCATTCGATATAGATGTTTCTAATTATGAAGAAAACCGGCATTTCTTCTTGTCTGGCTATTTTCGTGGAATATACGACAATGCGATGTCAAAGCTTCCTAATCTTACTACCGGTATAATTATCAACCGTGTGGAAATATGGGTGACAAATAAGACAGGAACTACAGATAATACCCGTAATATCGTGGCTCTTACCGATTTGGGCGAGAATGCAAAGGTGTCTAATCATATCTGGTCTACAACCGGAATGTCGGTACCAAGCAATAATGCAAATACTGAATATAACACTCTCACCAACGGCTATGGAGATGCTCGAAACATAGACCAGACTAATACTGTACTGGATGGCATTGGTGGTTTTGTGGGTGGCACAGACTATGAGAAACTTGAGAGTGCCAGATTGTTGTCTCCTTCAGAATATTCAGTCAACTCTTCTTTGGGATATGTATCACTCAAAACATCTCTGCAAACCGATCAGGTGCTTGCCGTAGCTTACGAATATACTTATGGTGGCGTAACGTATCAGGTGGGGGAGTTTGCCGCTGATAATACTGATGTCAATAAGGCTCTTTTTGTAAAGTCGCTTAAGAATACCAGCAACAATCCCCAACAGGGCAACTGGGACTTGATGATGAAGAACGTGTATTATCTGGCATCTAATGTAGAAAAGGAAAAGTTCCGCTTGGATGTGAAGTATCAGAGTGATACCACTGGCGTGTATCTTACGTATATACCGGAGGTGCATGTTAAAGACCAGCCTCTGCTTAAGGTTATCGGAGCCGACCGACTGGATAATAACAATCGTCCCAATAGCAATGGATATTTTGATTATGTAGATGGATATACCGTAAGCAATGGCAGGGTGTTTCTGCCTAAGGTAGAACCTTTCGGTCGTTCGCTTTATGCTTATCTTACTGGTAAGGGCGTTTCCGTAGATATAGCCAAAAAGTATGTGTTTCAGGAACTTTACGACTCTACCAAGACTACTGCAAAGCAGATAGCCGAAAAGGATAAGTACGAACTGGTGGGGCAGTTTAAGGGATCATCGGCCAACGTGATATCGCTAGGCGCATATAATGTGCCCCAAGGTTCGGTGGTAGTTACTGCCGGTGGGGTGAAACTAACTGAGGGGGTAGACTATGCTGTAGACTATTCGGCCGGAGAGGTAACAATTCTCAACCAGAGTATAATAGATGCAGGCACAGGGGTTAATGTTTCTTTGGAGAGTAATACTGATTATGCCCAAACGCGTAAAACTATGCTCGGGCTTAACTGGGAGTACGACTTTACCAAAGATTTTCAGTTGAGTGGTACTGTACAGCATCTATCCGAACAGTCTCTTACATCAAAAGTGTCGATGGGCTCCGAACCGCTTAATAATACACTTTGGGGCGTAAATATAAACTGGAAGAAACAAAGTCAGTGGCTTACTGATGTGCTTGACAAGATACCGCTTCTGCATTGTACGGCTCCGTCGCAGATATCCTTTACGGGCGAGTTTGCCCAACTGATAGCAGGGCAGGTTAGGGGTACACAGGATAATGCTTCGTATCTTGACGATTTTGAGAATACAAAAAACTCCATAGATGTGTCTACACCTACATCGTGGATAATCTCAAGTGTACCGTCTATGTTCTCTGAACATACCGACAAGACCACTGTTGCAAGCGGATACAACCGTGCACTGCTGGCTTGGTACAATATAGATCCTTTGTTTACAAGACGTAGCAGCTCTCTCACCCCGGGATATATCAAGAGCGATCTTGATCAGCTCAGCAACCATTATGTGCGTGAGGTCTATGTCAATGAACTGTATCCCAACCGGCAGACAAATTCTTATTCAGGTGTTTCTAATACTCTACCTATTCTCAACCTTGCCTATTATCCATCAGAGCGTGGACCATATAACTTATCTACCGAACTTAATCAGGATGGGTCGCTCATTAATCCTTCAAAACGTTGGGGTGGAATGATGAGAAAACTTGATACCAATGATTTTGAGAGTGCCAATATTGAGTATATCGAATTCTGGATGCTCGACCCTTTCATCTATAGCGACAAGAGTAGCAATGCTGCCGACTATGGTGGTGACTTCTATATCAATCTTGGTGAAGTCAGCGAGGATGTGCTGCATGATGGTAAAAAATTCTATGAGAGTGGCATGCCTGTTGACGGTACAGGTGGATTCGTTACTACCCAATGGGGTAAGATACCAACACAGGCCACTACTACTTATGCCTTTGCTACTACACCGGGTTCAAGAGCTAAACAGGATGTAGGATTTAATGGACTTACTGATGCTGAAGAACAGACTTTTGGCGCGTATAAGGATTTTCTTAATACGATACATGGCAAGGTTAATACAGCTGTGTACGATTCTATTTATGCCGACCCTGCTAATGATGACTATCATTATTTTCGTGGTTCTGATTACGACCAGAACAAGGCTTCTATCCTTGAAAGGTATAAGCGTATAAATAATCCTGAAGGTAACTCTCCGGATAGTGAACAGAATAAGGAGAGTTATGATACTTCTTATAAGACAGGACCTGATGTGGAGGATATAAATCAGGATTATACACTAAATGAATACGAGAAATATTATCAGTATCATGTAAAAATTAAACCGGGTCAGAACAACTGGAATGTAGGTCAGAACTATATAGTAGACAAGCGCACAGCCAGTGTAGCCTTGCGTAATGGAAAGACTGAGAATGTTACTTGGTATCAATTCCGCATACCGCTGAGCGAGTATGAGTCTAAAGTGGGTTCTATCAGCGATTTCACTTCCATTCGTTTTATGCGTATGTTTATGACAGGATTTAAGCAGCCTATCGTGCTCCGTTTTGGTTCGTTTGATCTGGTACGTGGAGAATGGAGGTCGTACAATCAGCAGTTGTCTAACTCGTCGGCCGGTCAGGGTGGAACAATGGCTGTGAGTGCAGTTAGTGTCGAAGAAAACAGCGAGAAAACTCCAGTAAACTATGTTGTGCCTCCCGGTATCAGCAGAGTGGTTGACCCCTCTCAACCGCAGCTTACAGAGAATAACGAACAGGCTTTAAGTTTGATGGTCTCTAATCTTGCTACCGGAGAGGCAAAGGGTGTGTATAAGAATACTACTACAGACTTGCGCCAATACAAACGTATGGAGATGTTTGTACACGCCAATGCCAATGACCCCAATACCACGAATCTTATGGATAACGATATGTCGGTGTTCATTCGCCTTGGCAGCGACTACAAAAGCAACTATTACGAATATGAGATACCTCTTAAACTTACTCCTGCGGGTACATATGGGCAATATAGTACAGCCGACCGAATAAGGGTATGGCCTGTAGATAATATGCTGGATATAAATTTAAGCATATTCACAGCTCTTAAGAAGGCCCGTAACAAACAGAAGTCTATGGGGCATGCCTCGTTCAATTATCTATTTAGTACTTACGATAGTGAACATCCTAATAACAAGGTCAGCATCATTGGTAATCCTACACTAGGCGAGGTTAAGGTTATGATCATCGGGGTTAAGAACAACTCTGCTTCTGTAAAGTCGGGTGAGGTCTGGGTCAATGAGTTGCGCCTTAAGGGTTACGACAGCACCGGTGGATGGGCTGCTCAGGGCACTCTTAATATGCAACTGTCTGATGTAGGGCAGGTTAATATGACAGGCAAGTATGTATCTCAGGGATTTGGAGGTATAGAACAGGGTATAAACGAGCGTACCACCGATGATTACAAGGAGTATAGTATTACCACCAATGTGGAGCTTGGCAAGTTCTTCCCTGACAAGGCAAAGGTTACGGCCCCTCTGTATTATAGCGTAACTAAGGAGCAGAGCAAGCCCAAATATAATCCGATGGATACGGATATGAAACTCGATGATGCTCTTGATGCATGTGCTACAAAGGCTGAGCGTGATTCGATAAAGAGTATAGCTATTACCAATACCACCAATACCAACTTGTCTCTGTCTAATGTCAATTTTGGTATTCGCTTTGACAAGCGCCATCCTATGCCTTTCGATCCTGCCAATTTCTCTTTTTCATATAGCCATAACCATAGATATACCAGTGGCGAGACTACAGTATACGAGAAAGAAGACAACTGGCGGGGTATGCTCAACTATAATTATTCTCCGGTCTATAAGACATTTCAGCCTCTAAATCAGTTGATAAAGAGCAACAGCAGATGGTTCGACCTGCCCAAACAGATCGGCATTAACTATCTGCCCCAGAATATAGGTTTCAGCAGTGAGATTACGCGCAATTATTATGAACTACAGGAGCGTGATATGGAGAGCTCGGTAAGTACCAAACTGCCTCTCACATTCAGTGAGCAGTTTCTCTGGAACCGTGAGTTCTCGCTAAGATGGGATTTCACCAACAATCTGCATATGTCGTTTCAGTCGGCTACACATGCTGAGATCGAAGAACCGTATATGCCTATAAACAAAGATCTTTACCCTGATCATTATAGCGCATGGAAAGACTCGGTGTGGACTAGCATAAAGCATTGGGGCCGACCTCTCAATTACAATCAGTCGTTCACAGTGTCTTATCAGCTGCCAATCAATAAGATTCCTGTTTTCGACTGGATTAGCACCAATGCCACATATTCGGCTACATACAGTTGGGTGCGTGGAACGGATATGGACGATGGTACATCACTTGGCAATACCATAACAAATAATCGTGATGTCAATGTGATGGGGTCGTTTAATCTTGAGACTCTTTATAACCACATACCGTTTCTGGCTAAAGTAAACAGAAAGTTTCATCAACCCATGCAGCGGCGCACACGAGATGTCAATAGGCAGAATATGCTGCCTGTTAATCGTAATATGTTCGAAAAGGAAATAGCGTTATTGCCAGGTACTCCTATAACGGTAAACCATGGTAAGAACAGTCGGAAACTAATCGTTAGGGCTAAGACGCGAGATGGACGGGTATACAATATTAAGTATAAAGTACTGGATGCAAATAAGATACAAATAAATAGCAAAGACAGTATGATGGTTAAGCTTATGGTTAAGGCTAAGCCTAATCCCGAAGATAACAGATGGTATAAGGCAACCCAGAGTCTGGCCCGTGTGCTGATGATGGTACGTAGCGTTAATTTCAGTTACCGCAATCAGTACTCCATGTCTTTACCCGGATTTATGCCCGAGATAGGCGATGCTTTCGGTCAGCGTAAAGGTGATATCATGTCGCCCGGACTAGGCTTTGCTTTCGGAATGACAGGCGATGGCTATGTACAGAAGGCTTTGGCTAACGACTGGTTGCTAAAGAACGACAGTGTGTCTACACCTGCTACTACCAACGGCACCGAGGATCTGCAATTGCATATGACACTCGAGCCTATTCGTAATCTTACTGTCGATCTTACCGCTACCCGTACACAGACTAAAGCTAAGAGCATACAGTATATGTATAGTGGTCAACCCACTACTCAGAGCGGAACATTCACGATGACAACAATCAGTCTAAAGGGCGTATTCGAAGGTACCGGCAATGCTAATAATGGCTATCGGTCGGCCACATTTGATAAGTTCTGCAATTCTCTTGATGGTTTCAGAGATAGAGTTGAGGCTGAATACGCCGGTGCTGTATATCCGTCGTCTTATACCGGTCTGGCCGGCAAGAATTTTGATGTGGCAAACGGTACCGTCAATAAATACAGTGCAGATGTGATGATTCCTGCATTCTTGTCTGCATACACATCCAGTGGCGGCGGTCTGAATATTTTTCCTACACTTGCACGGCTGTTGCCCAACTGGACATTACGTTACAGTGGCCTGAGTCAGTTGCCATGGTTTCGCGATCATTTCAGGGGCATTAATATCAATCATGCCTACCGTAGCATTTTCGCTGTTGGCTCATATAGCAGTTTTAGTACTTTTCATGAGTATATGGATGGACTTGGTTTCATAACCGATGCCACCACGGGTAATCCCGTACCCAGCAGTATGTATAATGTCAGTTCGGTAAGTATAAATGAGTCGTTCTGCCCATTGCTGGGTGTGGATGTCACGTTCAATAGCAATCTTACCTGTAAACTAGAATACAGGTCTACGCGTGTATTAAACCTTAGCATGACTAGTGTTCAGATCAATCAGTCTACAAGTAAGGACTGGGTTCTTGGTATGGGTTATAAACTTAACGACTTCAATCTATTCAGCACCCGCAGTCATCATAAGGCTAATACATCGGGCAGTAACTCTAATCTTAATGTCAGGATGGATATGTCTTATCGCCGCCAGTCGGCTATAACCAGAGATATTGCTACTATGACCAGTGCCGCCAGCAGTGGCAATACAGCGTGGAAGTGGACATTTAGTGCTGATTATACATTGAGCCGATTGATTACGCTCACAGCCTATTATGACCGTCAGATCAATACCCCTCTGCTTAGCAGTAGCAGTTATCCTACCACTACTCAGGATTTTGGTCTTAGTATGAGGTTCTCTCTTACCAGATAAATGGTCCGTATTTAATTAATTCTTGATTGCAATTTGCTTTCATCTATAGCTTAAGTTGCTGATTGTCAGATCTTTTGACTGAAGGCAAATTCGCAACGTAAAGCATACCTGTTATGTTCATAAACCATACATATTAGATATAATAGTCTGTCTTTTTATAACTTTCGACCTAGGTCGAACGATCGTGCGACCTAGGTCGAAAGATAATTCGACTAAGGCCGAATGCTTTTAAAGAGTATCTATACTGATAAGAAAGTCTAGCTTTTATATTACAATTTATGCCCATTTTATCATAACCGCATAAATAAAACACACAGTCTTGTACAATATGATATTTTGAGCTGAAAGGTTTTGCCTTCAGCGTAACTTGCTTTTAATCAGTAATTTAGTGCTAAAATGAAGACTCGGGATAAATTTATTTTAATTCGAATAAGCACAATCTTTAATCGTCCATTTAATACAAATGACACATAATTTGAATTTTAACATTTGTGAGCGTGTTAATTAATTTTGTACCGTAATAAAATCAAAATAATGAAAAAAATATTTTTATTGTTTTTACTGATAATATTATCTATTAAAGTAAATGCACAACTTGATTTAGGATTGATACTAGAGATGCAACAGTATCAGATGACAATGAATTTGCTTAATTCTATGCAGAAACAAGCAGAACAGTAAGAACAAGAAGCAGAAAATAATCTTGTTACAATTGTCTGTGTATTTCCAGAAGCAAATGATAGATTTTCTCTTGCTGTTATAACATCAAAGAAAGCGCGTAATGTCGAAATAATAAGAAGCAAAGACAATAAAACATGATTCAAATTTAGTTTGCCTTTGTCGTATTCTTCGCTTAAAAAGGATTCCTTATTATAAAAATGAATCCCCACTTGCATCACGCAACCGGGGATTCGACATTCAATTATATTTTTCCTTTTGATATTCTAGAATTCAGGTGGAAGTGCATTCAACTGTACTTTGCTGAACACCGGTCCGTCTTTGCAGACAAACATGGGACCAACATTGCATCGGCCGCATTTACCAATTCCACATTTCATACGATTCTCAAGCGTAGTATATATGTTCTCATCCTTGAAACCGAGTTTCTCGAGCACTGGGAATGTAAACTTAATCATGATAGGAGGGCCACAAACAATGGCAACGGCATTGTCACTGCTTGGAGCAACATCACCTAATACATTGGGAGTAAATCCTACTTTACCTTTCCAATCAGGTGTCTCACCACCCGGGTCTACTGTGGCAAAGAGATTTACGTCCGGGCGCTCTTCCCATTCTTTCAATTCATCTTTGTATACAAGATCGTTAACTGTCTTGGCACCATAAACAATGGTAACATCGCCAAACTCGTCTCTACGGTCTAGCACATTGTCTATCACCGCACGCATAGGAGGCAATGCTATACCACCTGCTACAAAAACAAGATTTTTACCCTTCCATTCTTCTATAGGGAATGAATTGCCAAGGGGTGCACGAACTCCCATTGTCATGCCTTCTTCAAGGCGGTCGAGTCCGGATGTTACACGCCCTGCCTTACGGAATGTACACTCAATGTATCCTTTGCGGGTAGGCGCTGAAGCTATACAAAATGTACATTCGCCCTCGCCAAAAGCTGAATATTCAGCAAAGTTACCTGCTTTGAATTCGAATTTATTGCCTTCTTCTTCATCCTGAAAACGTAGGCGCAATGTCTTTACCCCGGGGGCTTCGACAGTTACCTTGTCGACAACCATTACATAAGGGATGTATATATTATTACTCATTGTTTGCAATATTTGTTAGATGTTCTGCTATGTTCATGTCTACCGGACAAGCACGCGAGCAACGACCGCATCCCGTACAACCGTAGATGTCGAGACGGTCGGGCATATAAGAGAATTTGTGCATTACACGTTGACGCCAGCGTGTGGCTTGTGTAGGACGAGGGTTATGACCTGATGTATGTTGGGTAAAGAGTGTAAAACCGCATGAATCCCAGCAGCGTACGCGGCGGCCGTGGTTGCCATGGGCGTCTTCTTGTATGTCGAAACATGCACATGTAGGACATACAAAGGCACATGCTCCACATCCCAGACAGCGTTCAGACTGGGCTTTCCAAATAGGACTTTCAAAGGCTTTTGCCAGTTTATCATGTATCTGCTCGCGTGTAAACCTTACAGGTACTTTGGCTAATACAGCCTCTTTATCAATGCTATCGTCTGCTTTTGCAAAACAATCCTTACACAGCTCAATAAGTTTCTGACCTTTATCTGTAAGCACTTCTACTAAGGTATCTTCGTCATTAATCTTGGTGAGCATTATATCGCTGCCGGCAGTGTTTCCGGGCCCTCCGCCTACAGATGTGCAGAAACAACATCCGTCAGCTTTGTTGCAAGCAAAAGAAACAACGACAAGGCGTGAGAAACGCTCGTTGTAAAGTTTATCTTTATAGTCCCAATTGAATATTTTGGTAAGTGGACCGAAACCTACTGCATCACATGGACGTGCACGCCAAATTACAGTATCAAGGAAGTTCTCTTCTGCAACATCGTATAATTTTGTTTCTAGACCTTGCTTCTCGTAAGCAAAAAGGGTCTCTGTATTAGGGAAAGCTGCAGACTTGACAGATGATGTGGTAGTAATAACATCGTATGCCACACAACCGGCATCTTTGATTTCTTTGAATTCAGCTTTGTTGCCGGTTTTTACCGGAGCAAGTACACGTGGCACTGTTTCTATAATCTTAGCAAGCCATGTGTTTATCCGGTCTGATTTTATTATTAGTCTTTCCATAATGTCATTTAATGAAGTTTTCTTTGTCATTTACACTATATGTAGACAGCACGCTTCCGTCTTTCCATCCTCCGAATGTATTCTTGATATCCATACCCATCTTCTTGGTTAGTATACCAATCGGAAGCTCGAGAGGGCAGGCTGCAGCGCATTCTCCACAACCTACACATCGGCCTGACATGTGCATGATACGGTTTATCTGCCATTCCATATTACTAAGTGGGGCAGCCCATGGTTCGATCCATTGCGGACAGTTTACTTCTGTTATACAACGATTGCAATAACATAACGGACAAGCAGCTCGGCAAGCATAGCAACGTACACATTTGGATAGTTCGCTCTTCCAATACTCCCAGCGTTCACTGCGGCTCATCTTGTCAATCTTCTCAATGGCAGCAAGCACCTTCTCGTTGGGCACTGGCTCATGAGTGTCTACATACTGTTGCATTTCGTCGATGCTGGTAAATGTAATAACATCATCGTTGTCGACAGTCATCAAAACAAGGTCGTCAAGGCTAATCTGATTTTCACGGTTTAGCTGGATGACAGTCTTTATTACGTAATAATTACCAACGATACCTATCTTGTCTTCTCCTATAATTTCTTTCTTTGTGAGGTAAACAGCAAGATTGTTGCTGCATCCATCATTAAAGATCAGTCGCTCACAATCCTCAGGTGTGTGACAGAAAACCGGACGAGGACGTTCTGTGCCCTGCTCATAACCTATAATCATTTTTACTGTTCCTTCTGAAAGAAGGGTAGCAGTCTTTTCAGATAATTTACTCATGACTTATTTTTTCCTCCTCTAAGAATTTTGCAGCTTTTTTATATTCAGTATATGGTCCCAACTCACGTATTTTACTTACAGTGTCATTAACGACATCTGCCCATTTGGCACCTTCGGCTGCTGATACCCACGACCAACGTATTCTCTCAATGTCAATGCCCATAAAATCAAGCATATCTCTAAACACCATCCAGCGTCTGCGGGCGTGGAAGTTTCCACTGGTGTAATGACAATCGTTAGGGTGGCATCCCGATATAATGATTCCATCTGCACCACCTGCAAAAGCTTTAAGCAGTAACATGAAGTCGATGCGGCCGGTACAAGGGAACCTTACAATTTCTACGTTGGTAGCATATTTAATACGGCTGGTACCGGTCAAATCAGCGCCTGCGTATGTGCACCAATTGCAAACAAATGCTATGATGCGTGGTTCGAATATATTATTGTTATTTTCTTCCATTATAATAATGCTTTATTTGTTCAATAAGGCTGCTACTTCAGCGTACATCTCCTCATTGGTATAACCTTGTATGTCGATTGATTTAGAGCGGCAGAATGATACACATGTTCCGCATCCCTGACAAAGGCCTGGATTAATTTTAGCCACAGTCTTAATTACTTTGCCAGTACGGCGGTCTTTAATCTCTTCGCGTTCTATCGCATTGTAAGGGCAGATGGTCTGACACATAAAGCATCCAACACATGTACTGAACATTGGTGGAGCACATCGGTTTACAACTGCAACGAGTGGTTCGCGAACCAGTGTAGGCTGTGACAACAGAGATACAGCTTTAACAGCTGCACCAGATGCAGACGCTACTGTCTCAGGTATGTCTTTAGGAGCCTGACAGGCACCGGCTAGAAATATACCGGCAGTATTAGTCTCCACAGGTTTTAGTTTGGGATGTGCCTCTGCAAAGAAGTGGTAGGGGTCGTAAGAAATGTGCATTTTCTGTGCCAATTCTTCTGCGCCTTTATTGGCTACACCTGCAGTGGCAAGCACTACCATATCGGCTTCTATTTCAACGGGTTTCGCACCCAAGAGCGTGTCTACACCTTTTACTATTAGTTTTCCATTCTTCTCGTAGACACGGGCTACACGACCGCGTACATAGTTGACATGGTCTTCTTCTACAGCGCGACGTACAAACTCTTCGTAGTTTTTACCACCGGCACGTACATCCATATAGAATACGGTAGACTCACCGTCGTGAACTTTATGCTGATACAGCATGGCATGTTTGGCTGTATACATGCAACATATTTTTGAGCAGTAAGGTATACCTTTAGCCGGATCTCTAGATCCGCAACATGCTATGAATACGATCTTCTTTGGTATCTGACCGTCTGAAGGGCGACGTATCTCACCGAGTGTAGGACCTGAAGCTGAAGCAAGACGTTCAAACTGAAGTCCTGTAATCACATCCTTATATTTACCGTAACCATACTCAGGGAAGAAATCTGTTTTCAATACGTTGAAACCAGTGGTTACAACTACTGCACCAATATCTTCGGTTATAAATTCATCGGGTTTATCATATTCGATAGCACCTGTAGGACAGAACTTCTGACAAACCTTGCATTTACCTTTCTGATAATAGTTGCAATGTTCTTTGTCTATGGCAGGCTTGTTAGGTACGGCTTGTGGAAATGGTGTGAAAATAGCTGTACGTGTACCCAAACCTTCATTAAATTCACTTGGAATTTTCTTTTGAGGGCATTTGGTGGTGCATAGTCCGCAACCTGTACATTTACTGTAGTCAACACTCTTTGCCTTAAGACGTATAGTAGCCTTGAAGTTACCAATGAACCCGTCTAGCTTTTCAAGTTCTGCATAAGTATAAAGTGTGATATTCGGATGCTGTGCAACCTCTACCATACGTGGAGTCAGAATACATTGAGAACAGTCTAGGGTAGGGAATGTCTCTGACAACTGTGACATATGGCCACCAATAGACGGACCTTTCTCGATAAGTATTACTTTCTGTCCACAGTTAGCAATATCAAGGCTAGCCTGTATACCAGCAATACCACCACCTATAACGAGTGCCTTCTTCGTGATCGGTACTTCAATCGCATTAAGTGGTTTGTTACGACGAACCTTCTCAACCACACCTTTTACTATATCTATAGCCTTAAGTGTTGTGGCCTCACTCTTTTCATGTACCCATGATACATGTTCGCGCAGATTGGCTATCTCGCATAGATAAGGATTAAGCCCAGCCTCGCTACAAGCTCTACGAAACGTAGGCTCATGCATACGTGGCGAACATGATCCAACTACCACACCATCCAGATGATGCTCTTTTATAGCATTCTTTATAAGTGATTGTCCCGGGTCGGAACACATATATTTATAGTCGGTAGCAAATTCTACTCCCTCCATTTCGGACGCAGACTTAGCTACGCGTTCACAATCCACCGTGGCGCTGATATTCTCGCCACAATGGCAAATGAAAACTCCTATTCTTGACATAATATTATTCTTTTATAGGGTATTGACTTTAACAAAATGGCGCTGCAACCCCAATTTTTCAGGAGCAATGCCTACAGCCAATCCGATAGCTTGTGTGATATAAATAACAGGTGTGGAAATTTCCTTACCTACATAATCGTCTATCTGAGGACGGCGCATATCCAAATTGGAATGACACATTGGACAAGCTACTATGATAGCTTCTGCTCCACGGTCGGCAGCATCCTTAACGATATTGCCAGAGAGTTTTGCTACAAGGTCAGTGCGCGCAATTGAAAGGCTTGCACCGCAACACTCGGTTTTGAACCCCCAATCAAGGGTAGACGCACCAATAAGTTGCATAAGCTCATCTAAAGATGTGGGATCTTCTACACGATCGAAATCTATTATTTTATGAGGGCGCACAAGTAAACAACCATAATAGCAGGCTACCTGATGTTCAAACTTATGTGATATTTTATCAGCTATCTTATCCTTAATATATTTCTCGATAAACTGTACGACATTCAATATCTTTATGTCATTTTTGAATGTCATATCAATACTCTTCTCAACTGATCTTTTAAGCATCTCATCTTTGTTGAGCTCATATTGAGCTACAGCAAGACGATTGAAACAAGCAGCACATGGTACGACGATTTCATCGAAACCCTGTTTCTCGGCAAGAGCAAGTGTCCTTGCGGGAAGAGCAAGTGAAAGATCTCTGTTCACGGCATGTGCGGCAGAAGCACCACAACAGTTCCAATCATCGATATCTACAAGTTCTATACCGAAAACAGGAGCCAATGCCTTAACAGATTCATTGTATTCCCTGGCGGTCCCATTAAGAGAACAGCCGGGATAAAAGCCTAATTTCATAGTAATTTCTATTTGTTATTAGTAGATTTGAAGATATTCTTTATGTTTCTTTTATCTTTAATAGATTCAGGTATAAATTTAAGTTTACCCTTTGTCAGCATGGACGGAACTAGCTTTACATCCTGCCAAAGGCGCAGTGTACGTAGTTTGAATCCAATAGTCATAACGACCTCACTCAGACGCCCTGATGCTTTTACAGAACCAAGAAAAGACTGATAAAAAGAAAGAATGGGCTTGGCAGTAGGCGAAACACATTTATTCTTCATAGCATTAGCACGCAGATAATCCATTACTTTTGGAATATCGACTTCCTTTGGGCATCTTCCGATACAGTTTTCACAATTTTGGCATAGCCATATTGCTTCTGAAGAGAGAATCTTGCGATAGTTCTCTTCATCATCTGTTTGCAGCATACGCATAATCATAGACGATGGATAATCCATATCGTCAGCGAGTGCGCAACCTGCTGTACATTTGCCGCATTGATAACACATATCAACGTCGACTCCGGTAGCTGCCTTTATATGGGTAGCAATTTGATGATTAGTAGTTACCATTAGTTCGTATTATATACTTTTTAATTTAAGATTTTTAGTTCCCTCTGATTTTCAGGGGTTTATAGCCACTCCTCGGCCTCTTTGTCATCGTAGTAGTTTGTTCTTAATAATGCAAAGATACATAATATTTTTTTTATTACAAAAAAATTAACGATTATTTTTTGTTATCGCACACAGTAAAAAAGAAATACTACCCTCATTTGGATAGTATTTCTTTCGGATTGAAACTAAAAAGATGAATCAAAACATATTTCGTTATATAATATGCCTTTTATTAATTTAGTTCTTAAATATCAGACTGTTATTATCTGCATCAATAATGATAGGTCTATCACGGTTTATTTCACCTGACAAAATCTTTTTTGATAAATCATTAAGTACAAATCTTTGTATTGCCCTTTTTACAGGACGAGCTCCGAATTCAGGGTCATAACCCATTTCTGCAAGATAATTAATGGCAGCATTTGTTACGTTAAGTGTAAATCCCTGTGGCTCAAGCATCTTTTTTAAGATATTAATCTGTAAGGAAACAACTTCTGATATCTCTGCTCTATTAAGAGGTAAGAACATTATAGTTTCGTCTATGCGATTGAGAAACTCCGGACGTATGGTTTTCTTAAGCATTTCCATGAGCTTAATCTTTGTGTCTGCTATAACATCTTCGCTATTATCTGAATTTATTTTTTCGAATTGGCTCTGAATATACTGACTTCCCAAATTGGATGTCATAATAATAATTGTATTCTTAAAGTTTACTACTCGTCCCTTATTGTCTGTAAGTCTGCCGTCATCCAAAACTTGAAGTAGAATATTGAATACATCTGGGTGAGCTTTTTCAATTTCGTCAAACAATACAACAGAATATGGTTTGCGGCGGACAGCCTCAGTTAGTTGACCGCCCTCATCATAACCTACATATCCTGGAGGGGCACCTATAAGGCGACTCACACTGAACTTCTCCTGATACTCGCTCATGTCTATACGAGTCATCATTGTCTCATCGTTGAAAAGATATTCAGCCAGGGCTTTGGCCAGTTCTGTCTTGCCCACGCCTGTTGTACCCAGAAATATGAAAGATGCGATAGGACGTTTGGGATCTTGTAAACCAGCACGTGATCTACGCACAGCATCACTTACTGCAGTGATAGCCTCTTGCTGTCCAATTACACGTTTATGCAATTCTTCTTCAAGGTGTAATAGCTTCTCGCGTTCGCTTTGCATCATACGTGTCACTGGTATTCCGGTCCATCTACTTACAACTTCAGCAATGTCATCTACAGTGACTTCTTCTCGTATCATTGCGTTGCCTCCTTGGGTAGATTTCAATTGGTCTTGAATGTGAACAATATCATCTTCAATAGTTTTCAGTTTGCTATAGCGTATTTCTGCAACTTTTTCATAGTTACCTTCTCGTTCGGCTTTTTCTGCTTCAAACTTCAATTGCTCAATCTGTTGTTTATCCAACTGAATTTTATTAACCAGTCCACGTTCGCTTTCCCATTTGGCTCTGAAAGTCTTTTCTTGATCTTTAAGTTCTGCAATATCTTTGTCTAACTGTTTTATTTTAGGAATATCATTCTCACGCTTTATTGCCTCACGTTCAATTTCCAGTTGTTTTAGTTTGCGTGTTATCTCATCCAGTTGCTCAGGTACAGAGTCACGCTCCATCCTAAGTTTTGCAGCAGCTTCATCCATAAGGTCAATAGCCTTGTCTGGCAAGAATCTATCTGATATGTATCTTTCTGATAGTTGTACAGCAGCTATGCATGCATCATCCTGAATACGTACTTTATGATGATTTTCGTATCGTTCTTTTAATCCACGTAAGATACTTATGGCGCTCATCTCATCCGGTTCATCAACCATTATAGTTTGGAAACGACGTTCAAGAGCCTTATCCTTTTCGAAGTATTTCTGATATTCATTCAGTGTAGTTGCACCTATACTGCGTAATTCACCACGGGCTAAAGCCGGTTTTAGAATGTTTGCAGCATCCATAGCACCTTCGCCTCCACCAGCACCAACCAGTGTATGAATCTCATCAATAAACAAGATTATGTTACCATTGCTGTTTGTCACTTCTTTGATAACGCTCTTTAGTCTTTCTTCGAACTCACCTTTATATTTAGCGCCTGCCACTAGAGCTCCCATGTCAAGAGAAAACAATTGCTTGTCTTTTAGGTTCTCTGGTACATCACCTCTTACAATACGTTCTGCCAGTCCTTCTACAATAGCCGTTTTACCTGTACCGGGTTCACCTATTAATATAGGGTTGTTCTTAGTACGTCTACTTAATATTTGTAATACACGTCTAATCTCTTCGTCACGCCCAATAACAGGATCTAATTTGCCGGCACGCGCATCTTCTACCAAATTTTTGGCATATTTAGATAGCGACTGGTAATTATCATCAGCTGATTGTGACTGCACTTTTTGTCCTTGTCGTAGTTCATTAATAGCAGCAATCATATCTTTTTCATTAAAGCCCGCGTCTTTAAGAATACGACTTGCTGTTGAATTAACTTTAAGCAGAGCTATTAGTATCGGTTCTATAGAAACAAATTCGTCATTACTCTTTTTTGCAAAGTCCATTGCGTTCTGTAGAACATCATTTGATTCTCTACTAAGATATGGTTCACCACCTTGTACTTTCGGCAGATGTGATATTTCCTGATCTATTAGAGTTTCTATCTGTTGAGAGTTTACACCAAGTTTTTGAAAAATGAAATTTGTTACATCTTTACCTTTAGATATAACACCTTTTAGTAGATGCACAGGTTCAATAGTCTGCTGTCCATTACGCTGAGTTATATTAACAGCCTCTTGAATAGATTCCTGTGCTTTAATTGTAAATTTGTCGAATGTCATATATAGATCTCCTTTCTTATTCATTTATAATATGTTATTCGATAAATGAGTGTCAAAACATATGCCCAAAAAGAAAGGCTGTCAAACTGACAGCCTTTGCTCTATATTTTAAGATTGCTAACCCTGCTTATTATTTCTGTTATTTCCTGAGGTTTCAATTTTCCATAGAATTGTACAAAATCACAATCACCGCCTTTGGTTATAAGTACAACAACTTCTTTGGCTATTCCGTTTTGCTCTTTGCAATATACCGAACCCAATCCAGGCTTTTCTTCCATCTTTTTATATCCATAAGCAGATAGATCTTTTATTTTCTCATTAAAAGAGGACTTTACATTTGCTGTACAATTGTCAAGGCTAAGATATAGTACAGAGTCTATTTTATCTACGACCTTATTTATATCTTCAGCACTAGCATTATTATTTTTTACTTTGTCGGCTATCTCTTTTTTGTTTAGCATTTGTCCAACTAGCATTTTTACCATGCTTTGGGGTACCATCATGAATTGGGCATTTTCTACAGTTTTGTATTGTTCTGTAATTTCGTTCAGACTCTTGCCAAAAGATATTTGGCAGGATAATAATAGAAGAAGGAATAATAATAACTTTCTCATCAATATTTATTTTAAGTTTATGGCTACAAATATAACTATTTTATCTAATACTAATATTAGCTATTTATTAAATTTAACTCTACTATGCATCATTATACTTAAATTAGCTCTTGTATTATTATTCTATATATTATATATAAGGTGTTCTAATTAGCAGAAACATAAGTGATGGTAGCATGTCCAGCATCAGAGCATATTCCATTAGTCATTCCGGTTGTACCACTAATTAGACTAGCTCCCAAATGTCCAGAACCTCCACCTGCTGCACCAGAGTAGGATGTACCGCCCCCACCATACCATCCTCCACCACCTCCAGCACCGTAATCAGATATATTTGTATAACCACATCCACCTTGCCCAAAGTCTCCATTAACTAATGTATTTGTTCCTCCCCACACGGATGCATCAGGCGCGACAGAAGTACCTCCTGATAATTGGCTTCCACCTGGCGCAGATGCAGATACAGTTTGGTCGCTTGCTTCAGATTTTCCAGAACTACCGGAAAGACCTCCTCCACTTCCTCCATTGCCACCCCATTCGACTCCACCACCACCACCGGCTACAATTAAAACTTCATTCTGATACGAAACGTAATTCTTTAATTCACCTCTACTAGTAGTTGCAATATGGGTGGCTCCACCACCAGGAGCTTGACCTAATCCTCCTCCATTATATGAATTAGCTATTTGTCCTACATATATGTATATCTTTTGGCCCAATGTTAACTTTATATTTCCATAACTATATCCACCATATCCTCTTACACCACCTGGCCATCCTTGTCCCCCAGCAGCTCCCCATACTTCAAGTTTATATGTACCTGTATAAGGTGCCGTAAAGATTTGGGTACTACCTGTATAGCCAAAAGTGGAAACAATAGTTTTGGATAGACGATAAGTATAAATTCCACCAGCATTCCATGTCCCTGATATTGTAGTGGAGAATGTCGTCTCATTGCTGTAAACTAATGTAATAGTTGCATTGTTGAAAGCTTGAGGAATCATCATCATAGTAAAAGTGTCAGATGTAATATTTGCTCCAGCTGAACCAGTTATTACAGTAGATGGAGAAACTATAAATGCAGATGTTGTTGAACCCAGAGTCCATCCACTACCAAAAGTGTATGTACCTGAATTAATTATGCCACTTATCTTTATTGATTTTATCGTTCCGCTGGGTAGTCCATTCGTACCTACAGCAAACTGTACAGCTGCAAAAATATGATTGAATGCTAAAGACGTGGATGAATTAGTATTACCACTAACATTATTACCTGTAGCAGTCATTATATCAATTTGGTTTGCAGCATCACTTGGCACTGTATATGATAAAGTAGGAGCAGATCCTGCTGTATGCGTAATACTGCTAGAAATACCAGTAGGGTAGTAAGCATAGAAGTTAACAGTATTATTTGCATTTCCAGGCCAATAGTGAGATGCAGTTGTCTGCCACATATTATTAGTATAAGATACTGTCTCGTTTTTTATGATAGTATTGTAACTACTTTTCCCGTCATAAGCATCCGCAATGATATTAAAACTACTTGCTTTATCTAATGATGTTCCAGAGATAGGCATGGCCCTCGTCTTGCTGTTTGAAATACTGTCATTATTTTTCCATTCAGGTACAGATACCGTAAAGTTCAATAATTTACTATTGCTATCAATAAGACCGCTTTCACTTGTGCAAGAACAGATGCACAAACAGACCATTAGTAATAAATATAAAGAGGATAATAAGTTTGGATACTTATCTCTTCTAATTTTTCTAGACATATCCGATTCCTTTTCCTATGTCTCTTCTCTCCGCGAGAGAAGAGAAATAATTTAAATTATGACTTTAAACAAAATCAATTTGTATTTATGAACAGATACTAATTCTTAACTTTACAAAGTTACGATACATCTGTATAATCAAAGTCCTACAAAAGCCAGCGTTATCTTAATTATATGTTCATGAAAACATTTTTAAACCTCAACCTCACTAATATTATGTAATTATCTATTTTACAATGATTTATGGGAGTGAGGTTTGATTTTATAACCTCACTAAACCTCACTTTCATTTTTTTTCTAAAGTTGTTGACGGTTTAATTGTTAGTAGGCAATGTAAGTTGTCTTAAATAAATACTTTTTCAAACAATCACTTATAACAATATTAAAAATCATCTTCGGCATAAACCATCAATAAATAATTGTAAAAATATTTTATGTTATAATTATAAAAGAATTAAATTTCTTTATTTTTACCTTCACCTACTCCTTCTTATAATACCATATCCTTTTTATATGATGCTCATACTATAAGTTTTTCCAAGCATGTGACAATCAAAGTATAAACGAACATCTAATTATTTACATATTAAGGATTATAAACACTTCTATAATATCTTATTATAAATCTTGTTCGATTTAAAAGTATTAATTCATAAAAGCAAATCAACTTATTTTGTTATGCCAATCAAGTTGATTCGTACAAAAAATCAACTTGATTTATACAGAATTAGCATAGATAAAACTCATATTTTATTAATTACATATACATAATAATCAAGTCTTTTTATTAAGGTCTGACATTCCCGCAATTTTCATATATCAGTTATTAAATATATGCAAGATTATAACAGAAATGAGGTTTAGTGAGGTTATAAAGTCAAACCTCACTCCCATAAATCATTGTAAAATAGATAATTACATAATATTAGTGAGGTTGAGGTTTAAAAATGTTTTTTTATAAATTAGTCATCATTCTAAAAAACAGTGAAATAGAAAGTAACCGTTAAGAATTCCTTGTACTAGCATAAGAGTTAATGACAAGAACAATTCTCACACATTTAATATAACTGCAAAATTTATTATCATCATCAACTTATAGAATTCAATAATGATCTTAATGAATAGCTTATATCACATTTAAGAAAAATAGTCAATAATTATTTTATCTTTTTAATATTACAAATAATAAGTTTATTATATTGAAAAAATAAAAAAAAGAGAGGTCTTAGTACAAATTCTTTCATCAAAACCAGATATTGTTATTTAAGAATTAATGTTATTTAAGAGATTCTATGTGTTAAAATGCTGTTATCATTCATTTTTTTGATTTAAAAAAGTTCTAAAAAATTTGTTTAGTTTCCAAATTAAGTTTACTTTTGCAGCATTATTAATCAAAATGTCCCTCTCTCGCGGAGAGGTGGATGGTAGTTTTAAAGTCAGCTATGATGGTAAAGCTGGTACTGCCTCTTTGGTGACAATAGGAAAAGCAAGTGCGGATAGTGTAAATGTTCACAATCCTATAGAAGGTGAAGACATCGGTAATATGGCTATATCTGTTTTAACTGATTCTAAATCAGGTGGCTATACACTCCCTTCTTCTCTATATTATGGACGCTATGATTATGATTCCCAACAGGCCAGAAGCAAACCGATAGATACTACTTTGGTTATGGTAAATAAACCTGTTATATTGCGAGTAGTGATAAAGAACTTAAAGGAAACGTTCGGAGACTATAGTGATTACAGTGTCGTTATTTCTGGATTTAGAACAACAATGACCTTTTCTGGGGATATATCAGGAGATGCTATTGAATATACACCAGACTATGTATATAATAGTAATAATCAACTTGTAACAGATCCTATTAGAGCGTTTCCAACTAAAAAAGGAGATTATGTAACTGTATCTGTGTATAGAGGTAAAACAACTATATGGTCTACATCGCTAGATGAAAATGGAGATTATGTACGCTTGAAGTCTGGAGAAGATAAAGTTTTAATTGTTGATTGTAGTCGTAAAACTATATTTATGACAGTAAAGGCTTGGGATAAATATACTCAAGAGATAGTTATTCCTTAGGTACAAATGTGTTTCACAGCACAATACATACAAATAAGGTTGTGTTTTGCACAACCTTATTTTTTTTGATAATAAATAACTAAATACTATGAAAGCGAAAAAGAAATTTGAAATTAGTATATTTGTTGTGATAATGATAGTTGCAATATTGGGAATAATGCAACTTTATAATTTTTATTACGAAAATAAACTATCACATGATTTTCTAATGGCATTAGATTCAATTGTGATGGTTATATTTGTTTTCGTGTCTTTGTATTACTTTTATTCAGCAAGAAAATTCTATAAAAAATATAATAGGACGGTACAACTACAGGAGAATATGACAGCAATATCTGAGCGGAATCAAATATCATATATGCAATATGATGTGAGTGAACGTATGTTCTATAATTGGGATCCTAAAACATTAGATCCAAAAGATGGTTATGGTAATGTGGAATTCTACGATAATGTAAATCCTGGAGATATTGATGTCGCAAAAAAAATGCTGGAGTATATGAATAACCATGGAACCGGATTATACTCATGTAAATTGAAATATAGAATGTCTGGGCATAATAATTATTCATGGCAAAATATAGATGTATTTCCTTATGATACAAATAAAGACGGCCAACCCATAAAGTATATCGCTGTTTTAAAAAATACGGATTCAGTACATCAATATATAGACGAACTGCATGAGATGTACTTACATTCAGAGTCAACAAATAAAATGGAACAGGCTTTTATTCATAATATAAGTCATGACATACGAATACCTCTTAATACAATAATAGGATTTATGCAATTGCTTGATACTGATGTCTCTAAAAAAGATCGTGAATTATTTATAAAAATAATGCAGCAGAATTCAGATCAGTTAATAAAAATAATTAATGACTCTCTTTCTTTGTCGTCATTAGAAAGCGGGTATTATCTGTTTAATAGAAATGAATTTGATATTAAATCTTTTATGCATGATCTCGTTGATGGTATGCGCACTAATATACATCAAGGAGTAGAACTTAAACTCCTAGAGCATGAGTCATTTCCTGTTCATCTAGATCCAATGCATCTTAGTGAAATGTTGAAAATATTAGTATTAAATGCCGATAAATTTACTCCTAAAGGTAGTATAACTATTGACTATAAGATAGAAGGAGAATTGCTAAAGATTTCAGTTACAGACACTGGAATAGGCATTGATAAAGCAGATCAAGTAAGAATATTCGAAAGATTTGAAAAGGTAGATAAGTCGTCAACAGGTTCAGGCCTTGGACTATGCATATGCAAAGCTATAATAGATAAAGTAGGAGGTGAAATTGGCGTAGAATCAGAGTTGGGCAAAGGTTCTACATTTTGGTTTAGTGTAAAATATTCTGCAAATTTGTGATATTTTTTTGCAAATAGAGATGCTATTTAACGATAATTGCGTACTTTTGTAGCGTCATAATAAAATTTGGCAGCAAAATTAATATGAGTAAACAGATTTTTCAAACTGATTCCACATCAAGATGGAACAAATTTAAGTGGAGTATCAGACTTGTTTCTTTTTTGGCAATACTGCTGATTTCAGTTTTTATCGTTATGTTTATAATAGACGGCATACCGAACATGCCGTTCAAGCAAGATTACCGTAGTGTGGTTACTGCTCAGAAACCATATCTTAAAGACAATAGAATATCTCGAGAATATAAGGGCTTTAGGGGATTCTTCCTAGAGAAAAAAGCACATAGTAATTATGCTAAGGAGGCTGCGAAACAATTTAGGTTTAGTGGTAATGGCGATAGTGTAACTACTAAATACATCGCAGACTGGAGCAGTAAAACAGCTGGAATTCGTTCTGCATATTATGTATCATGGGACCCTCAGTCTTTTCTTTCATTAAAACGTAATATCAAAAAACTTAATTTGGTCATACCAGAGTGGTTCTTTATTAATCCGAAGACTGATAAGTTGGAAGTCAAAATAGACAGCAAAGGGTATGATCTTATGAAGAAGAACAGCATTCCGGTTATGCCGATGCTGACTAATAACTATAAAGAAACCTTCCATGGAGAGAGCATCGGACGAATTATGCATAATCCATCTAAGCAGAAGGCGTTTATTGATGATGTTCTAAAACAATGTATTAAATATAAATTTGCGGGTATAAATCTTGACCTTGAGGAATTACAGGAAAATACAGATGAGTATGTTACTCAATTTGTAAAGGAAATGTCGGATGCATTTCATCAGCATGGACTGTACGTTACACAAGATATAATGCCATTTAATACAGATTATAACGTAAAAGATCTGGCTAAATATGATGATTACCTCTTTATTATGGCTTATGATGAGCATGCCTCTGATGGTACTGCTGGTCCAATAAGTTCTCAGAAATGGATTGAGGCTGTTGTTGATGATCTTGCCAAAGATGTACCTAGTGAGAAAATTGTATTGGGCCTTGCTGCTTATGGTTATGACTGGACAGCCAAGGGTGATAATAATCAAAACGTTTCTTATAATGAAGCTTTATCTATAGCGTCAGATACAGAATCGGATATATCGTTTGATGAAGACACTTATAACCTTAATTTCGCTTACGCGGATGATGACCAGACAGTTCATCAAGTATACTTTACAGATGCTGCTACGACCTTTAATGTAATGAGGTTTGGCGCGGAATATGGTATGGCCGGTTATGGTTTATGGCGTCTTGGAAGTGAGGACGATCGTATTTGGCAATTCTACAATAAGGATATGGTTCGAAGTAAGGCCGCCATCTTCCGCATTGGGGGACTTGAAGACCTTCCCGGTATTCATGATGTAAATTATCTTGGTACAGGTGAAGTCTTGGATGTACTCTCCACGCCACATCCGGGAAGTGTTAAGATAGAAATGGATAATGATAATATCCTGATAGCCGATGAATATTACAAGGCTATACCTACATCTTATCAGTTGAGAAAATATGGTAAGGCAGGACCCAAAGAACTGCTACTTACTTTTGATGATGGGCCTGACAGTAGATGGACGCCACTAGTACTTAAAATACTGAAACACTATAAGTTACATGCTGCATTCTTCATGGTGGGACTTCAGATGGAGAAAAATCTCCCTATGGTAAAGAAAGTTCTTGATGCGGGTAACCTTATCGGAAACCATACTTTTACTCACCATAACGTTGCAGAAAATTCACCCGAGCGGACATTTATGGAACTCAAATTGACGCGTCTGTTGCTAGAGAGTATAACAGGTAACAGTACTATTTTGTTCCGAGCTCCATATAATGCAGACAGTGATCCTGCCGGTAATGATGAAATTCTTCCTATTGTATTGGCAAGCCAAAGACATTATGTCGATATAGGCGAGTCTATTGACCCCAACGACTGGGAACCAGGTGTTACTGCCGACCAGATATTTCAGAGGGTGATAAGCGAAGTGAAACAAGGTAATGGGCATATAATACTTTTACATGATGCCGGTGGTGAAACCCGTGAAGAAACTGTTAAGGCATTGCCGCGTATAATAGATTATCTTCAGAAACATGGATATAAGTTTATTACGCTTGATAAATATTTAGGTAAAACAAAGGCTCAGCTTATGCCTCCTGTAGCGAGGGGCAGAGCTTATTATGCAATGCAGGCAAACCTGACACTTGCTACCATTATTTATGAGACAAGCGATTTCATAACAGCTCTTTTCATCATATTCTTGATATTGGGCATGTGCCGTCTTGTATTCATGTTTACTCTTACAATAAAGGAAAAGAGGAAAGAAAAACGTGATAAGGCCGAATTGAATATTGATATTGCAGATATGGATAAAAATGAACTTCCTAAGGTTTCTATTATCGTACCTGCTTATAATGAAGAGGTTAATGCTGTATCATCTTTAAAAAATTTGCTTGAGCAAGACTACCCAAGTATGGATGTAATTTTCGTAGATGATGGTAGTCAGGATGAAACATATAAACGTGTGAAAGATGCATTTGGAGAAAATACAAGTGTTAAGATTCTAACGAAACCTAATGGAGGCAAGGCATCTGCATTAAACTATGGTATTGAGAATACTGATGCTGAATATGTAGTCTGTATAGATGCTGATACTAAACTATATCATGATGCTGTTTCTATATTGATGCGCCACTTCTTCTTTGATAAAGAATGTAAAGTAGGAGCTGTAGCTGGTAATGTGAAGGTCGGTAATCGACGTAATATACTTACACTCTGGCAGTCTATCGAATATACTACAAGTCAGAACTTTGACCGCATGGCTTATTCTAGCATAAATGCAATAACTGTTGTGCCGGGAGCTATTGGTGCATTCCGTAAGCAGGCTATCGAAGATGCCGGTGGACTTTCAACAGATACATTGGCCGAAGACTGTGATCTTACTATTCGCGTATTGAAGGCTGGTTATTTGGTAGAGAACGAGAATAGAGCAGTAGCTCTTACAGAGGCACCAGAGAAACTAAAACAGTTTGTTAAACAACGTACAAGATGGAGTTTTGGAGTTATGCAGACTTTTTGGAAACATCGTGGGGCTATACTGGATAAAAAATATAAAGGTCTTGGATTGTGGGCATTGCCTAATATGCTCGTATTCCAGTTTATAATACCTACATTCTCTCCGATAGCAGACTTCCTTATGATTTTGGGAATGTTCTCAGGTAACGCAAGTAAAATATTGTCTTACTATTTTGCATTCTTGATAGTTGATGCAAGTGTTTCTATTATGGCTTATCTTTTTGAGAAAGAAAAATTATGGGTACTCTTATGGATAATACCTCAAAGATTCTTCTATCGCTGGATAATGTATTACGTATTATTTAAGAGTTATATCAAAGCTATAAAAGGAGAACTACAGACTTGGGGCGTATTAAAACGAACAGGCAATGTTGGCGATATAAAGTAGTTTAATCTTTATTTGTTTTTTTGCGTGCAATTATTTCCACTTCTCAAATTTATATATTAAATTTGCAGCTAGAGTGGAAATTGGCCACTCCGTATCTGCACTAAAAAATGGAATAATATGAAAAAACTAGTTTTCTCTACTTTTTTATTGTTGTTGTTCGCTGTTAATATAATGGCTGATAATTATGCTTTGCTATGGAAACAGGTAGAAAATGCACGTAATAAAGATTTACCTAAATCGGAACTAGCATTGTTAAGAGACATTTCTAGTCTCGCTAAAAGGGAGGGCAGATATGGTCAGTTGGTGTGTGCAGAGCTTAAATGCATTCCTGTAATTACGTCTGTTTCACTAGATTCTTTACAACCGGCGGTATCCAGACTTATTGAACAGGAAAAACAGGCTGAAAAATATAATAGTGTCTTGGCTGCTGTATACCAGTCTGTATTAGGACGTATATATAATGAAAACCCTCAACTTGGAGCAAATTATAAGGCGTTGAGTCGAGAATATTTTACTAAGTCTCTTTCTAACCCTTCTTTGTTGGCTGCTCATAAAGACTCAGAATATATACCCTTTATTATTAAAGGTTATGACAGTAAAATATTCGACAATGATTTGCTAAGCATACTTGGTTTCGAAGCAGAAAACTATCAGGTAATGCATAAGTATTATGCAAGTGTCAATAATCGTCCCGCCACTATGATGACGGCACTCAATATAGTTCGCGGAGGTAAGATACCACCTAAATGCAATATTAATAAATCGAAATATATTGTATCTTTAGATTCACTGATTAGTGAATATTCAGATCTAAAGGAATGCGGTGAGTTGGCTATCGAACGTTATAGCTATATGTCGCAATGCAATAAAGTTAAGACTGAGGATAAAATAAGATACATTCATTATGCTTTGGGAAAATGGGGCAGTTGGCCACGGATGAATATCTTACGTAATGAAGAAAGAGACTTAACTAGGCCACAATTTAATGTAAGCATAAAAAGTGAAGTGGCTTTACCTAACAAACAAGATGTTGTAAAGCTTACCGACATTCGTAATATAGGTGAAGTTACAATGCATGTCAGCAGGTTGTCTATTGATGCTGAAAATATTTTGAATCCTGATAATGAATCAGAATATAAGCAACTAAAGAAATTTATTACAGAAGCAAATGTTATAAATCAAACAAAGAGATATATAGGAGAACCTGCATATAAATTAATAGAAGATTCTATGATAATAGGCAAATTGCCTGTAGGTGCTTATCTTATTGAGTTTTATACCGACAATAAAAATATTGAAACAAAGAGATGTCTGTATTTTGTTAGTGATTTGTTTGTTGTTAATCAAGAACTTCCAGACAAAAATATTCGCATTGCAGTTGTTCGTGCTACAACAGGGCAACCTATACCGGGAGCAAAAATCAAATTATTCTCTAATGGCATATCCAGAAATACAAAAGATTCTGTTATGTTGGTCTGTAATGCAAAAGGAGAAACTACATATAAATATAGTAAAAATAGACCTTACAAGGTGATTGCATATACTGATACAGACAAGTATTATATGCCAACTAATATGTGGAATCAGTTTAGTTATTATGAAGGTAAAACAGATGCCGATTATGCTAATGTCTATACTGATCGCGCAATATATAGGCCAGGGCAGACTGTGCATGCATCTGCTATTGCTTTTAAGAATAAAAATGGTGTTGTTACTTTTTCAGAAGCAGGAAAAAGTATAAAACTAACATTGTTTGATACAAATTATCATGAAATAGAAAGTAAGACTGTAACTACAGATAAATTTGGCACAGTGTCAACAGACTTTCTATTACCTCAGAATACATTATCAGGTCAATTCTCAATAAACAGTAATTATGGAGTTTCTGGAAGTTCTAGTTTCAGGGTAGAAGAATACAAACGTCCTACTTTTGAGATAAAGTTCCCAGAGGTTAATACCGCTTATCATAATGGTGATACTCTTGAGATTACAGCTCATGCCTTGTCATATACAGGTTTGCCTGTGCAGGGCGCCAAGGTAACTTATAAGGTAACTCGAAAACAGGCTTTCTGGTGGTGGAAATATGGAATTGGTAATCATGGTGATGATTTGATGTATGAAGGTACTGCAGTTACAGATAACAAAGGCGGATTCAAAATGGAGATGCCAATGGTATTACCTTCTGACGTGAATGAAAAGGATGAAGCAGGATATACTCTGGCACATTTCTTTAACTTCGTAGCTAATGTAACGGTAACAGATTTGGGTGGCGAGTCTCATGATGGAACTATGAGCTTGCCATTAGGCAGTAAACAGATCGCTTTTGATTGTGATCTTGCTGATAAGATAGAACGTGACAGTTTGAAGAATATAACATTCTATCTTAAGAATCAGGCAGGGGTTAATATTGATGGTAATGTGAAGTATTATATTGATGATAGTTTTGTCCCATCAGAAGCAAAAACAAATAAAGAAACACCTTTTAATCTCAATGGCATAATATTGAATTCGGGACTCCATAAACTTACTGCTGTATGTGAAAATGATACAATAGAGAAAAAATTTATAGTTTTTAGTCTTGATGATACTAAACCATGCGTAAATACACACGAATGGTTTTATCATACGTCTAATAGTTTTAATACAAATGATAAACCAGTATATGTCCAGATAGGATCTTCTGATGAAAGTACACATATATTATACAATATAGTATCTGGTAATAATATTTTAGAAAGTGGCGTAATAGATTTGAGTGATGCTCTTAGTACAAGGGGCTTTACTTATAAGAATGAATATGGAGCAGGTATACTTATTACATATGCTTGGGTCAAGGATGGCAAGATGTACAATTATTCAACGACTATAGAGCGTCCGTTACCTGATAAAAGTCTCATATTGAAATGGACAACTTTCCGTGATCGCCTTAATCCTGGTCAGAAAGAAGAATGGACTCTTCATGTTTCCAGATCCGATGGAAAAGCGTCTTCTGCACAGTTGATGGCTTCTATGTATGACAAATCTTTAGATCAGCTTATCGCTCACACATGGTCTTTTAATCCATATATATATCAATCTATGCCTCAATGTTCATGGAGATGTGGATATTTTGATGGCATTGATATTAATGGCTGGGAACATTCTAATAGTTTGCAGGTCCGAGATTTGGCGTTTAGTAAATTTGATGATGATTGTTTTAAATTTGTGATAGATTTCACAAGAACAGGTGTTTTAGGATCTGTAGTAGAACCAATTAGATCAAGAGGGTTTAGAGCAAAAGGGGTAAATCAAACCATGATGGAAGATGTCGAAATGGGTTCAGAGTATAAGCCTCTTGCTGAAGTTAGTCTCAAAAGTGCGGATAGTAATAAATCAGAATCAGGGAAAGTCAATAATAATCAGATAAGGGATAATTTCAATGAGACAGCATTCTTTTATCCTGCTCTTCTGGCGGATAAGAAAGGTAATGTATCTATAAAGTTTACTTTACCTGAAAGTGTAACAACTTGGAAATTTATGGCTTTGGCTCATGATACTTTGATGAACTATGGTATGATTAATGGTGAGGCTGTAGCCCAAAAAACAGTTATGGTACAACCTAACATGCCGCGTTTTATTCGTGAGGGAGATATGGCTTCTATAGCATCAAAAATATTCAACGCATCACAAAAAAAAGTCCGTGGTTCGGCAAAACTTGAATTGTTGGATCCTGAAACGGATAAGGTTGTATATGCTCAGAGCAAGCCCTTTGCTGTTGAGGCTGAAAAAACTGTAAGTGTTAATTTTGAATTATCAGCTTCGGCTATTAAGTCTGGAGATGGAGTCTTTATTTGCCGTATAACTGTTGATGGAAAAGGTTTTGGCGATGGAGAACAACATTTCATAACAATACTTCCTGCAAAAGAAATGGTGACAAAGGCTGTCGCATTTAACCAATATGGGGTAGGTGTAAAAGATATAGACCTTGCTAATTTGTTTACCGTAAAAGATGCAAGCAATAAACTTACTGTAGAATATACTAATAATCCTGCCTGGATGATGATACAGGCTTTGCCATTTATTGCACAGCAGAAAGATGACGATGCTATTAGTTTAATCTCAACTTATTATGCTAACAAGTTAGGACAAGTAATAATGAATCAGTCACCAAAGATAAAGACAACTATAGATACCTGGAAGCATGAAAAAAATGTTGATAGTAATCTAATGAGCAGTTTGATGAAAAATCAGGAACTTAAAGATATCATTCTAAATGAGACTCCATGGGTGAAAGATGCAGACAATGAAACAAAACAAAAACAGTTGTTGACTTCTTTCTTCGATGAGTCAGGTTTGCAATATAATATATCAGGAGTTCTTGATAAACTTAATAGGTTGCAGAATGAAGACGGTTCTTTTAGCTGGTGGCCTGGAATGGATGGAAGTGAATATGTAACAGCATATGTTATAAAGACACTGGTTCGTCTAAATAAGATGGCAGGTATACAGCAGGATACGCAAAATATACTTAAACATGCGTTCCTTTATATGGGAAGGCATATAGTGGCAGACGTAGAAGATATGAAAAATGATGAAAAAAATGGGATTCATCATAATAGTATAAATAGTGCACAACTTGATTTTCTTTATTCTTGTACTCTTGATGGTAGAACAATGAAGGAGGATGTAAAAGATGCGAATGACTATCTTATTAGCATACTCAAAAAAATGACGAAGGAGCAAAGTCTTTATGAAAAAGCTATCGCAGCTGTAATTTTCTCAAAAGATAATACTTCAATGGCAAAAGAATATATAAAGAGTTTGAAAGAGTACTCTGTATATAATGAGGATCAAGGCCGTTATTACGATGCACCAAGAGCTGAATATTCATGGTGTGATTATCGTATACCTACAGAGGTTGCGGCTATTGAAGCAATAAAAATGATAACTCCTGATGATAATCAAACAATAGGAGAGATGCAACGTTGGCTTTTGCAGCAAAAACGTACTCAGTGTTGGAATACACCAGTTAACAGTGTTAATGCGGTATATGCCTTTCTAAATGGTGAAAATAATTTGTTTAACGCTCAGGATAAAACTGTTATTTATTTGAATGGAAAGAAAATGGATCCACAGCAGTCTGTTGCAGGTCTTGGTTATGTTAAGGTCGTCAAAATAGGTGATGATATGCGTAGCTTATCATTTAAGAAAACATCAGAAGGGACTTCGTGGGGAGCTGTTTATGGGCAGTTTATGCAAAAGTCAACCGATGTAGAAGATAATAATAACGGCATAAGTGTCAAACGTGAAATAGTTGGTAATCTCAAGTCTTTAAAGGTTGGAGATAGGATAAAAGTTCGTATAACAATAAAGGCAGACCGCGATTATGATTTTATTCAAGTCTCAGACAGGCGTGCCGGATGCATGGAACCTGTAAATCAGTTGAGTGTGTATCGTTTTGGATATTATAGTACTCCGAAAGATAATGTTACTAATTATTATTTCAATCATATGAGTAAAGGAACACATGTTATTGATACTGAATATTATATAGACCGTATGGGACAATATGAAACAGGTACGTGCACTGTACAATCAGCTTACTCACCTGAATACCGTGCTACAGCTAAGGCTCAAGTACTGAAAGTGGAATAAAGACTGTACAGGTGTGCCAATATTAATATAGAATATAAAAAGAAAATATAAGATGAAGAAATTATTAATGTTATCACTTTTGTCTCTGACGATGCTAACGGCATCTGCACAGAGAATAACTGTAACAAAAGGAGAGGTTGACTGTGGCAAAATACTATTCCGCCATCCTGTTACAGCTCAGTTTGAACTTAGGAACAAAGGCTTGCGACATCTTAAAATAAACAATGTTGAACCTAGTTGCGGGTGTACTACTGTTGATTATCCCCAGAATGAGATATCAGCTAATGTTCGCTTTACTATAACCGCTGTATATGATGCAGAGACACTTGGCCATTTTGAGAAGGAAGTTGCTGTATACAGTAATGGATCAAAAGAACCGGTATATCTTAAAATGAAGGGTGTCGTTGTTGCAGAATTAAAAGATTATTCGGGCACATACCCTATCGATATGGGTACAATACGTGTTGATAAAAATGATATTGAGTTTGATAATGTTAACCGTGGTGATAAACCAATACAGCAGTTACAAATCTTGAATATAGGCCATAGAAACTATGTTCCAACCGTGATGCATCTTCCTGCCTACCTTAAAGCAGAGGCTGTGCCTGCCGAGATAACTCCGGGTCATAATGGAACTGTCGTTATAAGTCTAGACTCTAAGCAAATAAGAGATTACGGACTTACTCAGACATCGGTCTATCTTGCTCGTTATCCCGGTGATAAAGTTTGCGACTCTACTGCAATCAACGTCTCGAGTGTACTTTTACCTGACTTTAAAAGTATGACTAATGCACAGAGAGCATTTGCTCCTAAAATAAAGTTATCTGCAGAAGACCTAGATTTGGGGGCTTTTAATTCAAAAGAAAAATTGAGTGGTACTATTGAAATCTCCAATGCAGGCAAAAGTCAGTTAGATATCTCATCTTTGCAAATGTTTTCTTCTGGTCTTGAGGTTACTTTAGGCAAGCGTTCGCTTAAACCGGGTGAGACAACAAAACTGAAGATTACAGCACATAAACAACAGCTTATGTCTGATAAGCGCAGTCCGCGTGTACTTATGATAACTAACGACCCGTCAATGGGTAAAGTAGTAATAAAGATAAATGTAAAATAGAAAGATGCAACATCCTGAAAATAGTAAAGAATATAAAGGTCTGCAAGTAAATGGCGGAGTAGAGCAACCGTCTATCGTAAATCCTTATCTTAAACGTGGCCGTTTTCATCATAATGAACTTTCTGCTGCTGATATGGTAGATGGCATTTTGAAAGGGAATGTCACAATCCTGAGTCAGGCAGTAACACTTGTGGAAAGTGTTAATCCGGCTCACCATGCTAAGGCTCAAGAGGTTATAGAGAAATGCCTCCCCTATAGCGGAAACTCAATACGCGTTGGCATAAGTGGAGTGCCCGGGGCAGGTAAGAGCACTTCAATAGATGAGTTCGGTATTCATGTACTCAAAGAGCATGGCGGAAAATTAGCTGTGCTTGCTATAGATCCTAGTTCTGAAAGAACCAAGGGTAGTATCTTAGGAGATAAAACCCGTATGGAAAAACTTGCACAGCATCCCGATTCATTTATTCGCCCTAGTCCAACGGCCGGTTCTTTAGGAGGTGTTGCCCGTAAGACAAGAGAAACCATCATATTGTGCGAGGCAGCCGGTTTTGATAAGATATTTGTTGAAACTGTGGGAGTAGGACAGAGTGAGACGGCATGCCACTCGATGGTAGATTTTTTCCTTCTGATACAGTTGGCTGGTACAGGTGATGAACTTCAAGGTATCAAGCGTGGCATTATGGAGATAAGTGACGGTATTGTAATCAACAAATGTGATGGCAATAATGTAGATAAGTGCCATATGGCAGCTGGTAATTTCCGTAATGCTTTACATTTTTTTCCAATGCCCGAAAGTGGTTGGTTGCCTAAAGTGTTGTGCTATTCCGGATTTTATGGAAAGGGTATAAAGGAAATCTGGGATATGATATATGAATATATTGATTTTGTAAAAGACAATGGATATTTTCAGTACCGAAGGAATGAACAAAGTAAATATTGGATGTATGAAAGTATAAACGAACATTTGCGCAATAGTTTCTATAATAGTGATGTTATTCAGCAAAGATTGAAAAATGCAGAAACCTCTGTTCTTGGTGGTGAGAAGACGTCATTTGCTGCTGCAAATGATTTACTGACAGCTTATTTTCAAGAGATAAAGAAATGATACAGATAGAAATAGACAATGGCAGTGGGTTCTGCTTCGGAGTAACTACGGCTATAAAGAAGGCAGAAGAAGAACTATCAGATGGTAAGACGTTGTATTGTCTTGGAGATATTGTTCATAACAGTATGGAATGCGAACGTTTGCGTAAGATGGGACTGATAACAATAAACCATGATGATTTAAGAAAATTACACGGTGTCAAAGTTTTATTAAGAGCTCATGGAGAACCACCTGAGACATATAGGATTGCAGCAGAAAATAATATAGAAATAATTGATGCTACATGCCCTGTCGTACTTCAATTGCAAAGAAGAATAAAGCGTCAGTTTGATTCTAATCCAAAGGCACAGATTGTTATATTCGGCAAGAACGGCCATGCTGAAGTACTAGGGCTGGTGGGGCAGACTGATAGTCGTGCTATTGTAATTGAAAAATTTGATGATGTAAAAAAGTTGGATTTCAAACGTGATGTTTATCTTTATTCGCAAACTACAAAATCGCTAGATGAATTTCATAAAATTATAGACTATATACAATCGCATATATCAGAAGGTGCTACCTTCAAAAGTTTTGATACCATATGTAGGCAGGTCGCAAACCGTATGCCAAATATAAGTGCCTTTGCAGCCAAGCACGATATGATCTTGTTTGTTTGCGGCCGTAAGAGCAGTAATGGCAAAGTGCTTTATCAAGAGAGTAAACGGATTAACCCCAATACCCATCTAATTGAAAGTGCAAGTGAAATAGATTTTAATTGGTTGGATGGGATTAAAACGATAGGTATATGTGGTGCGACATCCACTCCAAAATGGTTGATGGAGGAATGCCGCGATAGTATTATTGCCCACCAAGACGACTAAAATATTCTATTGTGTCATCCCATGTCTTGAACGGATCTTCACCAAAATGCAGCAGTGTCCCCATAAATTTATCAGCACCGTCTGCATCGTTTGGGTCTATAAGATAATCACCATATAGAAAATTCTTTTGGTTGGTAAATATTATTCGGTTGTATGCAGGCACATTAATGTATTCAGCCACCCACTTGTGAACATCTTCTGCATATTGATAATCGTTAGAAGGAGCTGAAGCTACAATGTACAGGTCATAATTTTCAAGAAGATATCTGAATGCTTTCTGAGCACTTGCCTTTGCTTTACCGGCATCTGAGCGTAATGCATCTATACTTATATAGATAATAGGCCTTTCGCGTGCTTCTTGTTTATCATCTATCCATCTTATTACAGGTATAATAGAATGATATAATATGTCGTCATTCATGCGATGCTCTCCATGAAAATGAATGGCATTACTATAATATTTACAGAATAGATCGAATGTGTGTACTGTCGGATCAGCATCTCCAAAGAGTCCGTATACATGATTACGGCTCTCATCTTGGTTTGCCCCTTTGAAACATTGGTTCGTAATTTCCTTATACTCTTCCATCATAGCTTTGGTCATTATAAACTCTTGAATTCCATCTTTGCGTGGATTGAGAATATTATTTTTGCCAAGCATATTATTTTTTAGTATAGTGTCACCCATCTGAAATGCTGGGTTTACAAGTATGCGGTCAAATCCATATAACATTTCTGCATACATTCCTCCCATTGACGTACCAATTATAAGATCAGGATTTTCTTCATTGCAGGTCTTATGTAATAGGTCTATAGCCTCCTGAGGATGCAAAGGCAGATCAGGGGCAATAAAGTCCGCGTCAGGTAAGAATTGCTTAAGTTTTGTAACAGTGCCTGATTGCCCTGAAGAACAAAATCCATGAACGTAAAGAATCTTTTTACCTGACATTATATCAGGATATTGTTTTATATAATTGTTTTCAGCCATTGCAGAAAATTATTTTGTAGCCTTTATAAAATATAGAATAAGTAAAATGTAGGCAATAAGTGAACATAACTCAGACATCGGATTCGCTATCCATGCATCATTGATAAGGTTGATACCTCCAAACCTAAGAAGTGCACTGACAACTCCCATTAATGCCCCGCCTGCAATAAATCCACTGGCAATAAGTGTACCTTTCTCTCCACGGTTCTTATTGATCTCGGTATCTTTAGAGCGAGTCGTTACAAACCAGTTGATGGCTCCTCCTACAAGTAGAGGAATATTGAGCTCAAGAGGAATGAACATTCCCAAAGCAAAAGCTAATGCAGGAACATTACATAATGTTAGTATTATAGCTATTACTGCACCAATGGCATATAATATCCATGGAGCCCCAACACCGTTCATAAGCGGATCTATAACAGCAGCCATAGCGTTTGCCTGAGGAGCAGCCAACTGTCCGCTCGCAAATCCGTAAGTGTGGTTCAATAATATCATAACGCCTCCTACTGTTGCGGCCGAAACGAGTGTTCCTAAGAATTTCCATGTTTCCTGTTTGGCTGGAGTTGTCCCCATCCAATAACCAATTTTAAGGTCGGTAATAAAACTACCCGACATCGAAAGCGCAGTACACACAACACCGCCCATGATTAGTGCTGCAAGCATTCCACCCGGACCTTTCAGACCAACTGCAACCATTACTACCGATGCCAGAATTAGTGTCATCAGAGTCATCCCTGATACAGGGTTACTGCCAACAATTGCAATTGCATTAGCTGCAACTGTGGTGAAAAGGAATGCAATAACTGCTACTAATATTATACCCACAACTGCAAATAATAAATTTCCGCCCATGACTCCTGTTAGGAAAAATATGAAGGTGATGAGTATGGTAGCTATGGCTCCTATTGCTATTACCTTGAATGAAATATCTCGACGCGTGCGCAGAGTTTCTCTTTTTACATCGCTCTTGCCCTTCATCTCTTTGGCTGCAAGACCAACGGCACTTTTTATTATTCCCCAAGACTTGATTATACCTATTATACCAGCCATGGCTATACCGCCTATACCTATACTCTTACCATAAGCCTTGAAAATCATTTCAGGGCTCATACTCCCTACGGTCTGTGTTATAGATGGATCCCACATATTAAGTACCTGATTGTGAAATATTATAGACATGCCGGGAACAATAAGCCACCATACGGCAACAGAGCCGAGACAAATAATAAAAGCGTATCTCAAACCTATTATGTAGCCCAGTCCTAATACTGCAGCACCGGTATTAACTTTGAACACCAGTTTGGCCTTATCTGCAATGATTGTACCCCATTCTACAACGCGGGTCGTAAAATTTTCGTTCCACCATCCGAAAGTTGCAACAATAAAGTCGTATAGTCCACCAATAACTCCGGCTAGTAGTAATGGCTTTGCCTGATTTCCGCCTTTTGCTCCGGATACCAATACTTGCGTAGTGGCAGTAGCTTCGGGGAAAGGATACTTGCCATGCATGTCGCTAACGAAATATTTACGGAAGGGGATAAGGAATAAGATACCTATTATTCCGCCCAGAAGCGAACTGATAAATATTTTAAGAAATGAAGCACTCATTTCGGGATACTTTGCTTGTAAAATATATATGGCAGGCAATGTGAATATTGCACCGGCTACAACTGCACCTGAACATGCTCCTATACTCTGTATTATGACATTCTCGCCAAGAGCGTTATTGCGATGGGCCGCAGTTGATACACCGACGGCGATAATAGCTATAGGTATGGCAGCTTCGAAAACTTGTCCTACCTTAAGCCCGAGATAAGCAGCGGCTGCAGAAAACAGCATAGACATTATTATACCCCATGTCACAGACCATCCATTAACCTCCGGATATACCTTGTCGGGGCTCATGATTGGTTCGTATTCTTCACCATCTTTTAACTCTCTGAACGCATTCTCAGGCAGTTTGACCGCTTCTTTTTCTTTGTCTGTCATAATTATATATTTTATTTGCAAAGTTAATGCATAAATTTTAAATTAAGTAATGTAAAAAAGAAAAATTAAAGAATAAACTCCTCTATTGTCTTATAAAAAGGCTAACTTTGTGTTTAAAATAGGAAATGTTATGATAAAGTTAGAAGAAAATAAGGGTATTCCGCGCCACATATTGGTTATGATGGCTGTAATTGCAGGTTTTTCAGTGGCAAATCTTTATTATAACCAACCTCTTTTAGAGCTTATACGTCAGGATATGAACGCTACAGAAGTTGAGGCTAATCTTATTACCGTTATCTCACAGATAGGCTATGCATCGGGTCTTCTTTTTATAATACCAATGGGCGATTTGTATAATCGTCGCCGGATAATACTTGTATGTATGATTACTGCTGCTATTATGGCAACTATTATAGGTTTTGCTCCACTAATGGGTGTGATATGGTCTGCTTCGTTGGTCTTGGGCGCCTGTTCTGTTATCCCACAGTTGTTCATACCGGTAGCCGGACAGTTTTCACGTCCGGAGAATAAAAGTAGAAATATGGGATATGTACTCTCCGGTTTGTTAATCGGTATACTCGCTTCGCGTGTAATAAGTGGCTTGGTAGGTGGATGGTTTGGATGGCGCTATATGTTTATTATAGCCGGAGTACTAATGATAATATGTTGCGTGATAACATTGAGAATGTTCCCCGAGATGAAACAGAATTTTTCGGGTAATTATGCCCAGTTAATGAAGTCAGTAGCTCATATTTTTGCAACACATCCCAATATACGTCTTAATTCGGTAAGGGGTGCATTTGGCTTTGGCTCTTTTCTGGCTATATGGGCGTGTCTGGCCTTTCATTTGGCCCAATCGCCATTCTATGCAGGCAGTAATATGGTTGGAATGTTGGGAGCATGCGGAATGGCCGGGGCTGTAGTATCTATGGGAATAGGCAAATATGTACCGCGCTTTGGAGTTTTGAGATTTAGTTTGGTAGGAGCCTCCTTGCAGATTATTTCATGGGCTATAGCTCTTATTTTTAATGATAGTTATTGGGGACTGATTATAGCTATTATATTATGTGATATAGGGTTGCAGTGTCAGCAGTTAAGCAACCAAAGTGGTTGTATACAGGAATTGCCAGATGCTGCTAACAGGGTGAATACTATCTTTATGACTACGTATTTTATCGGTGGATCTTTGGGCACTTTCGCAGCAGGTATCGGTTGGAATGCCTATGGTTGGACAGGCGTATGTGCTGTAGGATGTTTATTTGCCTTATGTTCGTTAGCTATATCCATCTATAAAATTTTTTAATTTGTGTTTTCACCTCCCCGTGGCTTATTTCTTTGTAAGTGTCTTTATAACAGTATTTTAACTCCGGGGAGGTGAAAATTCCACCTCCCCGGATAATTTTTTATCCATTAAAGCAGTTCGGACGATTGCAAATAGAATAAAATTGACTTTGTAATTTAACTTGAATAGCAATGTAATTTAATTTAAATTGGTCTGCAACTTAATTTAAATTGGTGCTCAGTTTAACTTAAATTACTAGTCGAAAACTATTAGTCAATAACTTAATCCTATATTATTTATTAATTATAGCTATTAAAATTATGGAACAAATATCAATTTTTATCTATATGATCCTTAGTTTACCAAGCTAATAATGACAATACAAAACGAATATTATTCACTTACGTTATTAAAATGCATTCTTTAATAAAAATACGGGGAGGTGAAAATTTCACCTCCCCGTATTTAAATGTCTGTAATACAATGGTTTATGCCATTTTGTACCAGTGAAACGATTTTTCAACTTTTTTGTAGAGAAAAACTATTCAGCTGCTTTTCTATATTTATCTAATAGCCATTGTTTCTGTTCGGCAATTGTCATGTCGCTGTTATCCAGAAGGATAGCGTCTTCTGCTTTGCTCAGAGGAGATATCTCACGATGAGTATCTATATAGTCGCGCTCATTCACATTCTTAAGAATATCATCGAAATCAGCTGGCATACCTTTGGCTTGTAACTCATCAAAACGGCGCTTAGCACGTATTTCAGCACTTGCAGTAACATAAATTTTAAGTTCAGCAGAGGGGAATACGGTGGTTCCGATATCACGGCCGTCCATTACAAGCCCCTTTTTATCGCCCATTTTTTGCTGTTGAGCCACCATGGCCTTGCGTACAAATGGTACTGTAGCTATCGGACTTACATGACTGGATACATCCATGGCACGTATCTCCTTTTCAACATTCTCGGCATTGAGATATGTGTCAGGACGCCCTGTCTCTTTATTGATAGCAAATGTTATGCTTATTTCGGCCATTTTGTTTTTCAGTTTTTCTACATCTACTTCGCTGTCGTTTATAAAACAGCCATTTCGCAATGCAAATAGAGTTACAGCTCTGTACATAGCTCCTGTATCAACATATATGTAACCAATTTCTCGAGCTAAGTCTTTTGCCATTGTACTCTTTCCGCATGATGAGAAGCCATCAATAGCGATTATTATTTTCTTCATTGTTCTTTATTTTATAATGAATATGATACGTTTACTAATATTGATGAAGACGAAACATGATATTTACCATATGACAGCTGCAATTTAAACCGTTCAAGTTCGATGCCACCTCCAAACGAGAATCCTGCACCGTGCGAACTAGACTCGTTATCACTGTCTGTTATTTTCATCTCATGTGCGCGACGGAAATTATATCCGCACGACAGATATATGTTGTCTGATAAAATAAGGTCAAGTCCTGCAACCATATGATTTATAAAACTATAATCCCAATGATTTAAGTCTACAATTGTTGCTGAGAATCTGAAAGGGCTATTTATGACACGTTTGCTGGCACCAATTTGGAGATCAAGCGGCATACCCTCATAAGTGTCGTTGTATGCCTTTAACTGTCCACCTAAATTTCTGGCAACAGCCGAAACTGAGAAGTCTTTCTCATCATCAAAATAATTTAATCCCAGGTCTACGCCCATTGCCAGCGAATTATATCCGGCTATATGCGATGATATATATTTCGCAGCTATACCTCCAACTATTTTATTAGAAAGAGTATAGGCAAAATATCCGGCTATGCATATATCTTTTGCAGAAAAAGTTCCCTGATCAATATTATCTTCAGATACCTCTTTAATATTTCCGTAGTCTATATATTGAGCAGATACGGCCCATGTAGCTTTTTCGTTAATAATTTTAGTAAATGATGCACTGGCCAATTTTGTTCCTTCCATGTACGACATGAAATTTAAATTTATAGTTTTATCACTTACAGATGAAATAAGTGCCGGATTGTTGAACATTAATGTGGCGTCGTCTTGAATAACTGAAATATTATCACCTCCTAAAGCTGCCGCATGTGCACTGACCGGCAATCTCAGGAAATTGTAATCATTTTGACTCTCCTGGGCTGCAATTTGTATGGTAAATAGCATAAATAGGAGCGAAAAAACAGCTTTTTTCATTTATTTTCTCAATTTATCCGCAAAGATACACCTTTTTTCAAATATCTACACTATTTTTGCATTGTGAATAGCGTAGCTGCATTCTAATATTTGCTTATAACGCAGAAAACATAAGAATGATATGCTGTGTATATTAAAATATGATAAAAATAAAGATGAGAATAATATCCGGATTTATACTGCTGATATCTTGATAATGTGATTGTCAGGATTTATATCACATGTATATAATCTGATTCCCGTTTTGTAATTATTCTGTAATTGCTAATCGTATTCGAATCATATAATTATTGAAATCTAAATATAATGATTATGTTAACAGCGAATGAAATTCAGAGCAAAGTGAACGAATACTTGAAGAAGTTGTCTTACAATCGCAAGCCGGCGTCTCTTTATGCTCCTATACAATATGTCTTGTCAATGGGTGGAAAACGTATCAGACCCGTGCTGATGCTGTTGACTTATAATCTATATAAAAACAATCCGGAGAAAATACTCTCAACAGCATGTGCGCTAGAGACTTATCATAATTATACCCTTTTACACGATGATCTGATGGATAATGCAGATGTGAGGAGAGGGCATGATACAGTGCATAAAAAATGGAATGCAAATACAGCGATTCTTTCAGGAGACTCAATGTTGGTAATGGCTTACGAGCGTATGATGGAGTGTGATACAGACAAACTGAAATCCGTATTGTCCCTATTTACAGAGACTGCTTTGGAGATAGGTGAGGGACAACAATATGATATGGACTTTGAAAGTCGTTGCGATGTTACTGAAGCCGAATATATAGAAATGATAAGACTTAAAACGAGTGTGTTGCTTGCTTGTGCCATGAAGATGGGTGCAATATTGGCTGATGCTCCATCTATAGATGCTGATAATCTATATAAGTTTGGTGAACAGATGGGACTTGCTTTCCAGTTGCAAGATGATTTTCTGGACGTGTATGGTGACCCTAAAATATTCGGCAAGGCAATTGGTGGTGACATTACCTCAAATAAGAAAACTTATATGCTTATCAATGCTTATCAGAGGTCGAATGCTGAACAGCGTACAGAACTTGATAAATGGATAAAAGCAGAAACGTTTGACAAACAAGAAAAAATAAAAGCTGTTACTCACTTGTACGATGAAATAGGTATAAAACATCTATGTGAGGAAAAAATAGCATATTATTTCTGTGAGGCTAATAAATATCTTGATAAAGTTAATGTGGCAGAAGATAATAAATCTAATTTAAAAGATTTTGCCGAATCACTTATGAAACGTAATTATTAGATGTTATGCCGTATAGAAGACTTCCCAAAACAGATGCAGCAAGACTAAAGGCTCTCAAAACGGTCATAGATAATAATGAGATCTATACTGTTAAGAACCGTTTTATAGACTGGAAGACTCTGAATGAGGCTCAACAAGTCTATCAGAAACTGCTAACTGCCAATCAGCAGTATAATATGTGTTATAATGCACAAATAAGAAATAGTGGTAAGATAGATAAATTGCAGCGCAATGCGGAGATGTATATAAGTCACTTTATTCAGGTATTGTATTTGGCCATGCAAAGAGGCGAAATAAAAGAATGCAATAAAAAATTATATTCACTTACAGAAGGTGATTATTCCTTGCCTAATATAAAGACATATGATGGAATTCTGACCAGTGGCATTAACATAATAAAAGGAGAACAGACGCGTATAAAAAATGGCGGCAGACCGATATACAATCCAACGATTAGTATGGTTGCCACTCATTATGATATATTTAAGGAGGCTTACGAGAAACATAAAAGTTTGCAAGATAAAACTAATAAATCATTTGAAGTATTGAAAGTTATACGTCCTGATGTAGATCGTGTCTTGCTCGATTTATGGAATCAGATAGAAAAGCATTTTGAGGATGAGCCAATTGAAAAAAAACTCGATGAATGCCGTAAATTCGGAGTAGTGTATTATTATCGTAGTAGCGAAAAAGCTAAAGTTGAGTAATATGAATTTTATAGATACGCATGCTCATCTTGACGGTGAAGAATATCGTGAAGATCTTTCAGAAGTGATAACCAGGTCTAGGCAGGCAGGTGTGAAAAAAATCTTTATACCCGGAATAGATCTGAAATCGATTGCCGGTATACTTGATTTGTGTAAGTTATATCCTGATTTCGCTTATCCAATGATAGGACTTCATCCGGAAGAAGTGACAAAAGACTATAGCCTAGTTCTGTCAGAAATGAAAGATATGCTTCTTAAAGAGAATCCCTTTATAGCTATAGGAGAAGTGGGGCTTGACTTTTATTGGAGTAGAGAATTTGAAAAAGAGCAGTTGTCTGCTTTTGAGGAGCAGGTGAAATGGTCTGTAGAATACAATAAACCACTTATGATACATTGCCGTAAGGGACAAAATGAAATGATAAAAATATTACGGCACTATGAAAAAGAGCTCCCTGGTGGTGTATTTCACTGTTTTACAGGTAATGAGAAAGAAGCTGTAGAATTATTGTCGTTTGATAATTTTGCATTAGGAATAGGTGGCGTACTTACTTTTAAGAAGTCTCACCTCCCTGAAGTACTTCCTAATATACCTTTAAATAGGATTGTACTTGAGACCGATGCTCCTTATATGGCTCCTGTACCCAAACGCGGTGAACGCAATGAGAGTTCTTTTATAGTTTATATTATAAAGAAAATGGCAGAATGTTATCATGTAACAGAAAACGAGATATGCGATAGTACCAATGCAAATGTTAGTCGCATATTCCGAATATAAATCCTAATTTTATTTAAAAATTTTATTGCAAAGTCATTTTAAGTACAAAAAATGTGTCTGTTAATCAGAAAAAGGATAATTTTGCAGGCCGAAAGATACTTATAGGGAAAGATGCTCGAGTGGTTGAAGAGGCACGCCTGGAAAGCGTGTAAACTCCTAAAGGGTTTCGCGGGTTCGAATCCCGCTCTTTCCGCAGGATATTTATTAAATAGTATATTATTAACAAGTTGATACTGATTGATTTAATTGCTGATAAAAATGCAATTTGTTATTATATTTTATAAAAATAAACAGGCAATTTATTTATAAGAAAATACTTGAAAACTTTAATTTCGTAACATTTTATCATAATAATGTTATATTTACTTATATTTTTCTTGTAAAAATCATATTTTTATAATATCTTTGCACACAAATTGAAAAAATAATGACACAACATCGTTTAGATTCACTTGACAAACAGATACTTCGTCTTATAGCCGAAGATGCGCGAATACCATTTTTAGAGGTTGCTCGTGCCTGCAATGTTAGTGGTGCTGCTATTCATCAGCGCATTCAAAAGTTAACCAACCTTGGAATTCTTAAAGGTTCCCAGTTTATTATTGATCCAGAGAAAATAGGATATGAAACTTGTGCATATATAGGATTATATCTTAAGAACCCTGAGAAATTTGATAATGTTGTAAGTGCATTAAAAAGAATTCCGGAAGTAGTGGAATGCCACTACACAACAGGAGGATTCGATCTTTTTATTAAGATATATGCTATTAACAACCACCACTTGCTAAATATCATACATGATAAATTGCAGCCATTAGGCCTATCTCGTAGTGAGACAATTATATCATTCAATGCCGCTATAGACAGACAGTTGCCTATTGTTGACTTACCTGGCAGTGATGAAAATGATGATGATGATGATGACGAAATAGAATAACGTCTCTGTATTTTGGTACAGAACTAATATAAAATATGATAATCAGTATTAGAATATGGGTTGATTAATCAACCAGATTCTAATACTGATTTTTATTATGACTTGCTCTTTTATGTTATTTTACGTAATCCACAAAGGCGTATTCAAATTTGTGTTTCTCGTCTGTCTGATGTTCTTCTTTAGATTCTACTTTCCAATTATCATATTGTGGAAAGAATGTATCTGCATTAGCAGGTGAATCGTTAATCTCAGTAAGACAAAGACGATCGGCTTTATTGATAGCCTGATTGTATATACTTGCACCACCTATTATATATATATCTTCATCATTAGAGCAATTGTAAAGAGCTTCATCTAATGATTTATAGCAGTCACACCCTTGTATTTCTGTAATAGTTCTACTGATAACGATGTTTCTTCTATTGGGTAGAGCCCCTTTAGGAAGTGACTCAAAAGTTTTGCGCCCCATAATAATCGTATGCCCTGTCGTCAAAGCTTTAAAGCGTTTCAGATCGTTAGGAAGCCAATAGATTAGCTTGTTCTGATAGCCAATAGCCCTGTTCTTGGCTACTGCGGCAATTATATTAATTCTCATTTTATGTTACTTATTTATATTGCTACTGCTCCTGATATATGTGGCCATGGATTATAATCTTCTAATTCAAAATCTTCATATTTGAAATCAAATAGACTCTTTACATCCGGATTTATTTTCATAGTAGGAAGTTTTCTTGGTTCTCTGGAGAGCTGTAACTTCACTTGTTCTATATGATTAAGATAGATGTGTGTATCTCCTGTCGTGTGTATGAAATCACCGGCTTTAAGTCCTGTTACTTGTGCCATCATCATTAGTAATAGTGAATATGATGCGATATTGAAAGGCACACCAAGGAACGTATCAGCCGATCGTTGATATAGCTGTAGACTTAGTCGGCCATCAGCTACATAAAATTGGAATAGGCAATGACAAGGAGGTAGTTTCATCTCGTCAATGTCTGCAACATTCCATGCGCTGACAATCATACGGCGAGAATCAGGGTTGTTTTTTATCTGATCTATAACATTCTGAATTTGATCTATATAACCGCCTTTATAATCAGGCCATGAACGCCATTGATGACCATATATAGGACCAAGTTCGCCATTCTCGTCGGCCCATTCGTTCCATATTCTTACTCCATTATCTTGCAGATACTTAACATTTGTATCACCTTTTAGAAACCATAATAGTTCGTAGATTATTGATTTTAGGTGTAATTTTTTTGTAGTAAGCAATGGAAAACCTTCATCAAGATTAAATCTCATCTGATTTCCGAATATACTTATTGTGCCTGTGCCTGTCCTATCTTCTTTTTTTACGCCCTCGGTGAGGATGCGGTTCAGCAAATCTAAATATTGTTTCATATTTTCATATTTTAATTATCAAACTTCAAAATTTCTCTATCTTCATCTGGCGTATGAGAACTTTTTATTTTCCATTCCATAGGATAAAGATTATTAGCGCGGTTCCCTATATTTTTTTCAAATCCCAAAGGTATACCACAATAAGTTATAAGCACATATCCTTTAGGAGTATTATCGGGTAGCGTTACGGCCTCTTTGCGTAAGAAAGCTATCGCATCATTGTAGCTGAGTTCCGTTACAGGTAAAGTATCTTTATTGAGTTGTGTTGATAGGGCCAGTTGCTGACTCGGTATCATGTCTTTTCCTTTTATGGTTCCCAATGTTATGCCTGCAGAAATAACTTTTAAACTTTTATCTGCTAAATCGAACTCCTTTTTCCACTTCTTTGGTATAGCTGTTATTTCGTCTCTAATAACTGTTATTTCAAAATCGCTACTGTTAAGTAGAAAACTTGAGTATTGCATTATATTGTTGTTAACTTTAGGCATTTTATTATGCTTATCTTTCTTTGTCTTAATATTAACATCTTCATTTATAGAGTCAGTCTCTTTTCTTAAAACAGCCATAAATAAGCCTTCACCCCTTGTCTTTCCTGGTATAAACCTGTATACAGGTTCTGTAAATCCATTGAGTAGTGAACCTGTTATAGACCAGTCTTCTTTTATATCGACAGGCAAAAATGAAGCACCTAGTTCTTGAGAAATCCATTTTACGTTCTCTTCATTCTCTTTAGTATTGAATGTGCAAGTTGAATAGATAAGAATTCCACCGGGTTTAAGACTGCTCCATATGTCGCTTACAATTTCACGTTGTTTACGCCAGCAATTCTCTACATTTTGTTTGCTCCATTCTTTTATGGCAATTTCGTCTTTTCTGAACATGCCTTCACCTGAGCATGGTACGTCAGTGAGAATTACATCAAATTTTAATCCTGATTTTTTGTACTCAGCAGGGAAATTGTTTGTTACAATAATATCCTTGTCACCGAATTTTGCAATATTCTCGGCCAGAATATTAGCCCTGTTTCGCATAGGTTCGTTACTGAAAAGTAGACTCCCCGCAGGTAGAACAGATTTTGCCGCAGTAGATTTTCCACCAGGAGCCGCGCATAAGTCAAGCATTGTTACAGGCACATCAACCCATTGCGACAATGCGTGAGTGATAAACATGGATGATGCTTCTTGCACATAATATAAACCGGCATGAAACATAGGATCGAATGTGAAATTAGGTCTGCGCTTTAGGTAAATGCCATGTGTTATATGATCACACCATGGTATATTTCCATCCTCTAATGGAATATTTATGCCTGAAGTACTGCATTTTAGTGGATTCACTCTAATGCTGCTTGGCGCCTCTTCTTTGATAGCCTTCTCAAAAATATTGAAAAGTTCTTCGCCCATCAAACGTTTTGTCTCGTTAATGAAATCTACCGGTAATACCATTATCTAAAATGTTTGTCTGCAAATTTAAGAAAAAATATCGTTGTATGCAACAATCTTCAGAACAAGTCCACATTGTTTTGGTTATTATTATCTTTTACTACACGTGCCTTTGGCATATTCTTAATATTTCCATATTGGTCAAATATCCCATAAGTAGTTCGTAGTACAATAAACTCAGTACGCCTGTTTATCTGGTTGCATATCTCCTGTTTTTCCTTATCCAGCTTACTGATAAATTCTGCAGAAAGTACATCATTCTCTTTAAGCCATGGATACTTTTCAGTAAGTTTCTTCCTTATTATTTTGGGCCTGTCCTTACCATAACCTACGGGTGATAGTCTATCTTTTGCAATGCCATTGCGTATAAGATAATTAACAACAGCTTCTGCTCGTTTTTGAGATAGAGCCTTATTGTAAGCAGATGAACCTCGATAATCGCAGTGTGCTCTAAGTTCTATAGTTATATTGGGATTCTCATTAAGCAGATGTGTCAGTTCGTCAAGAGCCTTCGTAGATTCTGCTGTCAATGTGGATTTGTTAAAATCGTAGAATATGTTGTCTATTAGTACAGGCGCTGTTATAGATGCTAATGGGAATTGGAGTGTGTATTCTGTAGATTCCTTAACGGATGTAACTCTTAATTGCTCTTTATGATTTAAGAATCCCTTACATGTAGCAAGCAGTACATAGTCTACATTTGGATGTATTTCTTGTGTAAAAGAACCATCACCTTTAACATTTAATTTAAGATTCGTTCCGTCATTACCAACCATGTGTACTATTGCATTGGGTAATTCGTATGCTTCTTTTTCGTATACCCAACCTTTTACGGTTTGAATAATTTCAGGTTTTTCAAAACTGTATATGTGATCCCAACCATGGGCATCTCCTCTGTTTGAAGAGAAATATCCACGATTATGTAAACCTTCGAATGTCATTCCAAAATCATCTCCTTGTGAATTAAGAGGATACCCAGGGTGCTCTATTTTCCATTTATTTGATATTGTGTCTTGTCTTGCGATATATATATCAAGACCTCCAATACCGACGTGCCCGTTTGATGAGAAGTATAAATCACCGTTGGGCCTGAAGGTGGGGAATTCTTCATCTCCAGAAGTATTAATCGGGGCACCTAGATTTTCCACTCCACCAAGTCCATGCGTTGTAATTCGAACTCTCCAAATGTCTAATCCACCAAGTCCACCAGGCATATCAGATGTGAAATATAGCCATTTACCATCTGGCGAAACTGCAGGGTGGGCATAACTTGATAGCGTATCTTTTGTTATTTCCAAACTTGTAGGTTTACCCCACAATGCATCAGAACGGTTTGATGTGCATATCGTTGCGTATCTGGGATATTGAGGATCGTTATCACATTTTGTAAGATACATGGTATGTCCATCAGGCGTAAATGAACATGCTCCTTCGTCTTGGCTAGAATTAAGTCCTGATTCAATTGCTTGCACCTTTCCCCAATTTCCTTTATCATCTTTTTGACAGTAAAATATATCACCGTTTTTAGTTCCTGTTATTCCACTAAGTTCTTTACCTTGCGATTGATTTCTTGTTGAAGTAAAATATAGCTGGTTATATTCGTCTCCATATAGCATTGGCGAATAATCAGCTCTCCTTGAATTAATTGCATCTGCATATTTTATTATATACGAAGATGCCTCCTTTTTTTTAATAGGTGCTTCTCTTGCTGATTCAAGTCCTTCTTTAGCAAGATTGTTATTTTGATTATATCCGAGAATCTCTGAAAATACCTTTTCAGCCTCCTTATAATTACCATCTTTTAGATATTGCATACCTAAGTTGATATAAGTAAGAGAGTCTGTTTGTTTGTATCTTATAGCATTCAGATATGCGGAAATGGCTCTTTGGGTATAATTGATTTTTCGATAGCACTCTGCCATTTTTAGTGCTTGTTTACCTCTAAGTGTCCTTTCTTTAATTGGCGTTCTTGTGTATGCTAGCTTATATTGATTTGCTGCGTCATAGTATTCACCTAAAGCAAAAAGCTTATCACCTTTTTTTACATTCAGATCAGCACCACATGATGATATAATGGCGGATAAGGTGAATATTAAGATTATCGAATACTTATTGGACATCAGTATTTATATTTTGGATATAACTGATTTTTGATTGTTTTATTGTTCATTATTTTTTGAATGGTAACACAAATTTGCATCCTTCTTTCCATCTGTCACAACCATATGCGTTTTTTCCTTTAATGATATGGCCCTTTCCGCAGATAGGACAGGCGTTTCCTATTATTGAATCGTCTGGGCTTAATTGTTGCACCTTGGGCTTTTCAATAACTTTTCTCGTGATTTTCTTGATGGTATTGTTCTTCTTTATAACCTTCTTTTTAAGATCAGCATCAGTCGTTATTGTCACATGCCTGTTACTGTTGTCTGTAAGTACACCTTTTACAATTTCTGTTATCTGTGTCTTAAGTTCTTCAATGAATAGAGCTGCATCATATTTTTTATGCTCAATATCACGCAGTTTCTTTTCCCATATACCAGTTAGTTCACAACTCTTTAGTAGCTCTTCATGTATTGTGTCTATAAGTTCTGTACCAGTAGGCGTAGCTATAAGGTTCTTTCTTTCTCTTCTTATGTAATGTCTTTTAAACAGAGTCTCAATAATGCCTGCTCTTGATGATGGTCTTCCTATACCGTTTTCTTTTAATGCGGCACGTAATTCATCATCCTCAACAAATTTTCCAGCCGTTTCCATTGCTCTTAATAGGGTCGCTTCTGTATAAAATTTAGGTGGGGTTGTCCACTTTTCAGTTAGGGTAGAGATGTGCTCTCCACTCTCTCCTTTAACGAATGATGGTAAAGTACGTTCTTCATCTGCACTTTTCGTTTCATCACTGTCAACTGTCAGAATATCTTTTGCATATACAGTTCGCCAGCCAGGGTTTAGAATTTCTTTTCCTGAAACTTTAAACTCGATGTCGTCGACCTTGCCGAGTACCGTGGTTGTTGAAAATTTACAATCCGGGTAGAAAACAGAAATGAAACGTTTACATATAAGGTCATATACATTTTTCTCAAGGTCTGTAAGATTATAGGCTGGTTGACCTGTTGGTATTATAGCATGGTGATCTGTTACCTTAGATGTATCAAAGACCTTTTTTGATTTTACTAATTTCTGGTTCGCTATTTGTTCTGTAAGTTGCTCATAACCTCTTAATCCTTTTAATATTGCAGGACACTTAGGGTATATATCATCAGTTAAAAACTGTGTGTCTACACGAGGATAAGTAGTTAACTTCTTTTCATATAAAGCCTGTATCAGGTTAAGTGTCATCTCTGCACTGTAACTGAATTTCTTATTGCATTCAACCTGTAAAGACGTCAAGTCAAAAAGGTGAGGTGGCGCTTCTGTTCCTTTCTTTTTAGAAACATCCGTGATGACAAATGGCTTTCCATTAATAGAATCTAAAGCATTCCTGCCTTCTTCTTCCGAAGAAATTTTTCCCTTCGTCGCTGTAAATAAAGTCTCTCTATAAATAGTGGATAGTACCCAGTATTGTTCAGGCTTAAAATTCTCAATTTCTTTTTGCCTGTTTACTATCAGTGCAAGAGTTGGCGTCTGAACGCGACCAATAGATAACACTTGTCTGTTTTGACCGTATTTTAAGGTGTAAAGTCTCGTGGCATTCATTCCAAGAACCCAATCTCCGATGGCTCTACTCAATCCTGCAAGATATAAAGATTGGTAGTCAGCCTGATCTTTCAGAGATTGAAAGCCATCTCTTATAGCTTCATCTGTCATTGAAGATATCCACAATCTTTTTACAGGACATTTGGCATTAGCTTTTTGCATAACCCATCTCTGAATTAGCTCTCCTTCTTGACCGGCGTCACCGCAGTTTATAATTGCGTCAGCCGCTTGCATTAGTTTTTCTATTGTTGAAAATTGTTTGCGAATGCCTTGGTCGTCGATAACTTTTATACCAAATCGCTGCGGAATCATGGGTAGGGCGCTTAGACTCCACCGTTTCCAGTTTGGAGTATAATCATCAGGCTCTTTAAGGCAACATAAGTGTCCGAAAGTCCACGTAACCTGGTACCCATTGCCTTCCATATATCCGTCGCGGGGGCTATTGGCCCCCAGAATCCTTGCTATATCTTTGGCAACGCTAGGTTTCTCTGCAATACAAACAATCATTTTATTTACGTTGTGTTTTTATTTTGAGTTGCAAAGATACTCATTAAAATTGAAAATTGCTAATTTATTTTGTAATTGGTTTATAAAATTATTAGTTGTTCAATAACTTTTGGAGCTAATAATTAAAGTACTTTTATCTATTTATCTGTAAAACATCTTTAGGTTATTAAATATCTATTTATCTAGTTATATTTTCACATTATTATTAATCTAAACTTTCTAAAAAATGTGGCATATCTACGATGTAATATTGTTTAAACTCTACAACAAATAATAAAAATTGTCCATTTTTTCGGTAAAAACCTAAATTTATAATTAATTAATCTTCTGAAGATATGTTTTTTTTTGCCAATTCAAACAAAACCCTTAAATTTGCAGATGTTTTATAATAAATCTATTTTATGAATAAAAAGCTATTAATTCCTATAATAATAATCGTTTTAGTCCTAATTGGCGGAGTTTCTTACCTAGCATTTAATCTTGAAAAGCAGAAAAAAGCTAATAAAGATATGCAAGAATTGGCTGATCTGGATAAGAAAGAGATGGTCAATGAATATCAGCAGTTTGCTGATCAGTATAGCGAAATGAAGACGCAGATAAACAACGATTCTATTGTTGCCCAGTTGACACAGGAACAGTTGAAAACCCAACATCTTCTACAGCAACTTAAAAGTGTAAAGAGTACAGATGCCCGTGAAATTACAAGGCTTAAGAGAGAATTGGCTACTGTTCGTGCCGTTATGCGAGGATATATAATAGAAATAGATTCTCTGAATCGTCTAAATCATAATCTAACAGCAGAAAATACCCGTGTCAAAGGCCAGTATGCAGATGCAACACGTCAGATCGAAGGTCTTAGTGCAGATAAAGAGTCTCTGTCACATAAAGTTGCTGTTGCTGCTCAACTTGATGCAACAGGCATCAATATGTTGTTAAAGAACAAACGTGGGAAAGCTATAGATAAAGTCAAAAAATGCACAAGCATTCAGGTTAGTTTTAATATAACCAAGAATGTTACGGCATCAAATGGCGTAAGGACATTGTTCGTTCGTGTGCAAACTCCAACAGGAGATGTTTTAGGCGGTGGCGGCGCTTTCAACTATGAGAATCGCACATTAGAAAGCTCTATGAAGAAGTCTATTGAATATACAGGAGAGGAAACCTCCGTTACATTGTATCGTAACATCTCTGAATTTATGAGTGCCGGTACATATACAGTAAGTGTGTTTGCTGATGGTAATATGATTGGTTCACGCACTTTTACATTTAAATAGAAATTATTTTAAGGATTTGAAATAAATAAGATGAATAGATTCTTCGGATTGTTAATCCTTGCTGGTGCTGTTTTACCATCTGTCGCCCAAGAAAAGTTGAGCCTTGATAGTTGTCGTGCCTTAGCATTGCTTAACAATAAGCAGTTAAGCATTTCAAAACTCAAACAGGATGTAGCTCGTAATGCACGTAAGGCTGCGCATACCAAATATCTTCCCCATGTAAATGCGTTGGGAAGTTATATGCATACGAATAAAGAAATATCTATACTGAATGATGAACAGAAAGAATCTCTTTCTAATTTTGGTTCAAATGTAGGATCTGCTCTCACCAGTGATTTGACGCCAGTTATTGCTCAAATGGCTCAGTCAGGAATTATTACTCCGCAACAAGCACAATCTTTAGGACAAGGATTGCAAAAGGCAGGTACTTCACTAAATAATGCATTAAATCAGGCGGGCCAGAAGGTTCGTGATGATTTCCGTACTGATACACGTAATATATATACAGCTTCAGTTATGTTTACTCAGCCGATATATATGGGTGGAAAAATAGTAGCAGTAAATAGACTTGCTGAATATACCGAACAATTTACCCTTAATGATACAGAAGCTAAGCAACAATCTATTATTTATGATATAGATAATGCTTATTGGACAGTCGTTTCTCTACGACATAAGCAGAAACTAAGTCAAAGCTATATGGAGCTTGTTAGAAAGTTGGATAGCGATGTCAATAAGATGATAAAAGAAGGTGTTGCAACTAGATCTGATGGACTTAAAGTTGATGTGAAAGTGAATGAAGCAGAGATGATGCAGACCCAAGTTGATGATGGCTTGGAACTGGCCAAAATGTATTTGTGTCAGCTTTGCGGACTTCCTATGGATGAAAAAATAGAACTAGTAGATGAAGAAAAAAATGATCTTAATGTTGTAGATGCTTCGTATGAAGCCAATCCACAAGTAGCAATGGACTCACGCCCAGAACTTAAAATGCTTAAGAATGCTGTTGACATGAGTAAAGAAGTTACTAAAATTATACACGCAGATTTTTTGCCTCAGCTTGCTTTAACCGGTGGCTATACGATGACAAATCCAAATCTTTATAATGGTTTTGAAAGAAAGTTTTCTGGATTTTGGAGTATTGGTTTAATGCTTTCAGTGCCTGTTTGGAACTGGGGCGAAGGTGTTTATAAAGTTAGAGCTGCTAGAGGTGCAACTAATATAGCAGAGATGGAACTTAACGATGCAAGAGAGAAAATAGAACTTCAGGTAAATCAGAATTCATTCAAGGTAAAAGAAGCTAATAAACGATATGCTATGGCTTCTAAAAATACAGAGCGCGCAGATGAAAATTTGCGTTGCGCAACTCTTGGTTTTAAGGAAGGTGTCATACAGAGTTCAACAGTGTTGGAGGCGCAGACAGCATGGTTGCAGGCACAATCCCAAAAAATAGATGCGGGAATTGAATTTAAACTAACACAGGTTGGTCTTAAGAAGGCACTTGGTATATTACAATAAATATTATGTCAGCAAAATCACAACATAACAACATTCTGCTTGCAATAGTAGGCTTTACGACAGTTGTCGTAGTTGTAGCCGTAATAGGCTTCCTAACATTGGGGCGTACGCCAGAGACGATACAGGGTGAAGTTGAAGTAACCGAGTATCGGGTTTCTAGTAAAGTACCTGGACGAATCCTTGAACTTCGTGTCAAGGAGGGTGACTATGTACACGCAGGCGATACACTAGCAATACTTGATGCCCCTGATGTAAAAGCAAAAATGACACAGGCTCAGAGTGTAGAGAGTGCTGCAGCTGCAGTTAATAAGATGGCTGATAATGGTGCAAGACGTGAACAGATAAGAGGCGCATTTGAAGTTTGGCAGCAGGCCAAGGCCGGATTAGAAATAGCTCTTAAATCATATAATAGAGTTCAACGTTTATTTGATGAGGGAGTAATGAGTGCTCAAAAGAGAGATGAAGCCTTTGCAAACTATAAAGCGATGCAGGCTCAGGCTCAGGCTGCTAAGAGTCAATACGATATGGCTGTCAATGGAGCCCGTACTGAAGAGAAAGAAGCTGCTGCTGCCAAGGTACGCCAGGCTAAAGGTGCTGTACAGGAAGTTAACTCATATATAAACGAGACTGTACAGATCGCTCAGATGGATGGTGAAGTGAGTGATGTTTACCCTAAAGTAGGTGAACTGGTTGGAACCGGAACACCAATAATGAGTATCTCTGTAATGAAGGATATGTGGGGTACTTTCAATGTTAGAGAAGATCAATTAAAGGGGATGAAGCTTGGAGATACATTTACAGCCTTTTGTCCTGCATTCAGCAAGAGCATAAAGATGAAAGTCTATTATATGAAGGATGAAGGTTCTTATGCTGTATGGAAAGCAACAAAGAGCAACGGACAATATGATTTGAAAACATTTGAAGTAAAAGCACGTCCGGTTACAACTATAGATGGCCTTCGCCCTGGAATGTCACTTATAATAAAAGGTAGATAAAGGAAAGCGTAGTGCAAATATCTGACGTCATAAAGAGAGTACTAAAGATAGCATGGCGGGAATGTGGTATTCTTAAGTCAAATCCCATATACCTGTTCTGTATGGTTATCTTTCCTATTGTAGTGACTTTGTTTTTTACGTCACTTATGAACGAAGGGCAACCGGTAAAGATGCCCGTAGGTGTCGTTGATATGGATAATACGCCCACAAGCCGGGCTATGATTCGCAAACTGGATGCATTCCAGACAACAGATGTCGTTGCTCATTATGCTAATATTAATGAGGCTCGTAGAGGTATACAGCGTAATGAAATATATGCATTCTTGTATATTCCTGAAAGTACAACAGATAAATTATTGTCAAGTCGCCAACCTAAGATATCATTTTATTATTCATCTACTTCACTTACAGCAGGTGCTTTGCTTTTTCGCGATTTAAAGACTATTTCAACTCTAGGTTCTGCAAGTGTGGGTTCTGCTGCAATGGCAGCAAAGGGTTATACGTCTAATCAGATAAAAACATTTCTTCAGCCTATTGCTGTAGATTTGCATACTATAAGCAATCCATGGATAAGTTATAACATATATCTTAGTACAATGCTTATTCCTGGCTGTCTGATGATATTCATGTTCTTGATAACCGCATATTCTATAGGTACAGAATTGAAATTCGACCATTCTAAATATTGGATGAGGCTTGCCGGTAATAATCCTATAATAGCATTAGCCGGTAAAATGCTGCCACAATTTGTTGTGTTCATTACGATCTTCTATGCTTATCTTTTTTATATATTCGGAGTTTTGGATTTTCCACACCCGGGTGGAGTAGGATATATAATGTTATTAGGTCTGCTAGCAGTCCTTTCATCAGAAGGTTTTGGCATTTTTGCTTTTGGATTAATGCCTTCGTTACGTATGTCCATGAGTATTTGTTCATTGTGGGCTGTGCTTAGTTTTTCGATGGTGGGTTCAGCTTTTCCAGTTGCAAGTATGGATCCGGAACTACAGGCTTTAGCAAATTTATTCCCGTTACGACATTATTTCATGATATATCAGATATGTATATTTAATGGATATCCGCTTATTGATGCATGGATTAATGTTGTTGCTTTATTAGCATTTGCCTTACTTCCAATATTGGTTTTAGGTAGAATAAAGAAGGCCATGTTACAATATATATATATACCGTGACGATATGGAAAACGAAGGATTCTTACATAAAATAAACGAAGGTGTCCATGATATGTGCTATATCTGGGCAAAAGAGATGAAGTCAACCATTAAAGATGAAGGTGTGCTTATATTCTTTATACTAGTCCCTTTATTTTATCCTTTGTTGTATTCGTGGATATATAATAATGAGATAGTTAGAGAAGTTCCAGTTGCTGTTGTTGATTTATCACATAGTGATTTAAGCCGTAAATTTATAAGAGAATATGACGCATCACCAAATGTCGCAGTTACATATCATTGCAATAATCTGGAAGAAGCAAAGGCTCTAGTTGGTAAACAGGTTGTTAAGGGGGTACTATATTTTCCTGAAGATTTCGCACTTAATATTAACCGTATGACTCAAGCACATGTTGGTGTCTATTGTGACATGAGCCTTATGTTGTATTATAAAGCCATTTATCAGACGGCAACGGCTATTTCAAGCGACATAAACAGTAAAATACAGATACAGCTATCAGGCAATTATTCAGATAGAGAAAATGAAATCTCAACGAAACCGTTGGATTATGAAGAAGTACCTATTTTTAATAATACCAGCGGATATGGAAATTTCATTATTCCTGGTGTGTTAATGCTTATTCTGCAACAAACATTATTGCTAGGTATCGGCCTGTCTGCAGGAACGGCAAGAGAAAATAACAGATATAAGGATTTAGTACCTGTAAGTCGTCACTATCAGGGAATTTTCCGAATCGTATTAGGTAAATCAATGTGTTACTTCATGATATATTCTGTAATGGCAGCGTATATCGTATTAGCTGTACCTAGATTTTTCCATTTTGTATCTATGGCGCACGGAGCAGATATGTTAGGTCTGATGGTTCCATATTTACTCTCATGTATTTTCTTTGGAATGATGCTCTCATGTCTTGTAAGGTATAGAGAAAATGTTATGTTGATGGTTATCTTTACATCTGTACCATTCCTTTTCATGTCTGGAATATCATGGCCCCAGAGTAATATCCCCGGTGTATGGCAAGCTGTAGCATGTCTATTTCCGTCAACATTTGGTATAAGAGGTTTTGTACGTCTTAACTCTATGGGAGCAACATTGTCTGATATACAACAAGAATATCAGGCCTTATGGATACAGGTTACGGTCTATTTCTTTATATCATGCATCGTATATCGCTATCAGATTATAAATGCAAGAAGGCATGCTATAGAAAGATTAGACAATATGAAGAAAAGAGTTTTATCTGCAAAATATAAAATAAAATAAAAATAAAAGGTTTGCTTTAATGATATAAGCAAACCTTTTATTTTTTATTATTTGTTTACCTGAACAATAGTTGTAGGTCCTTGTTCTTTGTTCCTTCTGTTTGTAACTGTAATAACAGACTGCGCAAGATTGATAAACGCCTGACCGGTTATAGTATCAACGTTTAGTGCAGATGGTTCGCCATTATCACCGTTTTCACATATACTCTGTACAAGAGGTATCTGTGCCAGAAGTGGCATGTCCATTTCTTTTGCCAGGTTTTTACATCCATCCTTTCCAAATATGTAGTATTTGTTTTCGGGTAGTTCGGCTGGTGTAAACCATGCCATGTTTTCAACTAAACCAAGAATAGGAACATTGACTTTATCATTACGATACATATCAATACCTTTTCGTGCATCAGCCAAAGCAACGTTTTGAGGAGTACTGACAATCACTGCACCTGTAATAGAAAGTGTTTGAAGTAAAGTGAGATGTATATCACTTGTGCCAGGAGGAGTGTCAAGAATAAAATAGTCTAAATCTCCCCAGTCTGCATCGGCAATAAGTTGTTTTAAAGCATTTGATGCCATTCCCCCTCTCCATAGGGTTGCTGTATCTGGATTTACGAAAAAACCAATGCTGAGCAATTTTATACCATATTTTTCTATAGGTTCAATGAGATCACGTCCATCTTTATTTACAGCACAAGGTCTTGCGTCTTCAACATGGAACATCTTTGGCACAGACGGACCGAAAATATCAGCATCAAGCAATCCGACTTTATATCCAAGTTTGGCAAGGGATATAGCCAAATTGGCAGCTACCGTACTTTTTCCGACTCCTCCTTTACCACTACTTACAGCTATGACATTCTTTACATTTGGAAGCATCTTTCCAACTTCTGGCCTTGGCTTCGACTTTGTCTCAACCCCAATACTTACTTCAACATCCTTGCTGACGTGATAATGTATTGCTGCTTCAGCAGCTTTTATAGTAGACTTCATAAAAGGATCAGTGTCTCTGTCGAATATCAGAGAAAAAGATACTTTCATACCGTCTATTCGTAAATTGTCAGCTACCATTTCACTTTCTGTTAAGCTCTTTTTGGTACCAGGATAAGTCACTGTAGCAAGTGCATCCATTATGAGTTTCGGATATAATGTCATAATTAATTGTTTTGTTCAATTTAGTTACATCAAATATTATGCCAATCTAATAGTATTATTATAAATTAATGTATCATACATGGCATCATAAAATATAATAGGAGCTTATACTCTGTTTACTAATCTACAACTGTTATAAGACATAGATCGTGTAAGTCTTTAAATCGAGTTCTTATCATGCATTGCCATGCTATGCAAATAGTTAATATTGTAAATCGATAACAATATTATTCTAAGAAAATCATTAATAAATAAATAATAAACATAAAATTGTACTATTTGCTTATAAAGATGTCCTTTTTTAGCTTATTTTTTATTTACTTTGCAGATAATTTAGATACAAGTGTAAAAACTTGTATTGCTATCAATTATACGAAATGCTAGAGACGTTACAAAACTTGGATGCATCTTTATTATTATGGTTAAACGGTTTCCATAATAGTTTTTTTGATTCGCTAATGTATATGATATCAAATAAGTTTGTTTGGATACCAATGTATGCATGTATATTATTTGTTAGTGCCATGAAGTATGGCCTTAAAATGAAGATCGTTTATTTTATAGCACTTTTTGCTGTTGCGTTTGCCGTAACGGATTATACATGTGCTTCAATACTACGCCCGATATTCTGCCGCCCACGTCCTTCACAGCCGGATAGTCCTATATACCAACTTGTACATATTGTAAATGGAGATCGTGGAGGACATTATGGATTCCCTTCTTGTCATTCAGCAAATTCTTTTATGTTGGCTACGTTGTTAACGCTATTTTTCCGTAAGCGTAACCTTACGATATTTATATACTTTTGGGCGACTATCCATTCGTATAGTCGTATTTATCTGGGGGTACACTATCCTGGTGATATACTAGCAGGTGCCATAATTGGATCTATGATTGCTTTTAGCGTTTATTATGCATTTATGCGACTAACTAAATTTAAGATCAAAGATTCATTTCGCTATGTAAATTATATACCATATATAGGCCTTATTACATTTGTATTGCTTATTATGTCTGCAACATTTACCACCTTATATGGTCATTCGTTAATAGCAAAGTTGCTCTAATATACAGATAGTTATTGATATCATAATTATTTTATTTATTTGATTATCTTATTTATGATAAAATTTACTATATTTGCAGTATAATTAAGAATGATGAATAGTAACAAGGCTGCAAATATTTCATTAGCATTTTTGTGCATATTTATGTTACTCTCATTTTTTATGGGAGCTAAACAATATGATCGTACACGTAATATTATAATTGCGAATCTTAATAGTGCATTAGGACAAAGTGTAAAGATGAATGCAAAAAACTGGCTTTGCCGAGATACTATACAGTCGTATAGTAAATTGCAGAAACGTATGGGGAAAGAGGTAACGATTCATACTTCAGATAGAGTTTTTGCTGATGCTTTGCCTAAAGAGATTGCCAAACAAAATCCTCAGATACAAATTAGTGTATTAAGAATGAAGTCGTCTACAGGAGAACCGGCATCAATAGAAGATGCCGAAGCGGGTTACATTATGAGTGATACCATAATGCTTGTAAACAATTCCAGAATATCAGATACAGCACTGTCAATGCGTGGATATATATACTGTCCTTTTACTAAAGTTCTTTACATGGCAGATATGAAAGTTCCTGTTATATTATTTTTACTCTCATTGTGCTTTGGAGTGTTAGGTATATTAATGAAAAAGAATAGTAAAAGAAACAACTACCAATCTTCAAAAACGAACTCTAATGGTATTATTCCATTTGGCGATCTTATGTTGTGTAATGCAGATAACTGCATATACGATGCATCTCATAATCGTATCAATTTCACACCGATGGAGTATAGTCTGATGGAAATGTTTTATAAATCCTCTTCTCACTTTTTATTAAAGAAAGATATATGTAATACTTTATGGCCGGGCAAAGATAATGCAGATGAAACCCTTTATACCCTTGTACGTAGGTTAAAACAAACATTATCTGACTGCAGTAAGGTAAAAATAACGGCAGTTCGTGGCCGCGCTTATCAATTGGAAATCAACTAGATAGCCTGTTGTCAGTGTATTGTCAGACAAAAGTCAGACTTATTTTTTTGTTATCATATTATTACTTCATACTTTTGCTTGCATATTTTAAATGTAGTAGAATTTATGAAGAAAATTTTATTGTCAGCAGCATTTATTTTTATAGCTGCTAATGTATCTTATGCTCAGCAGAAAACTGTAATAATATCTGCTGATAGCACTCAAAATGTAACAGATAGTGTCAAACTTAAAGGAATTACAATTGTCTCGAATAGTAGGTTACTTACCAAAACAGGAGGTTCAATTATAGCTAAAGTAAGTAATACTGAATTATCGTCTGCCGGTACTGGGCGAGATGTTATGAAACACATCCCTGGTATTAAGGTTACTGAGGATGGTTATGAAGTTATGGGTAAGGGCAATACTGAAATTTATATAGACAGCCATAAAATAAATAATGTTTCAGAAATAGATAGACTAGACTCGAAGAATATAAATAGAGTGGAGGTAATAAGGCAACCTGGTCCTGAATATGGTGCTAATGTTATGGGGGTTATAAAAATTATTACGAATAAGATAACTACAAAAAACTTGAGTGTAGACGCAATGAGTAGAAATTCTTATGGGCGGAAATTTAGTAACTGCGAAAAATTGAGCCTAGACTATAAGCCTGGAAAACTGAGTTTCGGAGGAATGTTATATTACTCCTTTAATCATGATAAGCGCATAATGGAGCCTTCGTATGATATAAACACTAGTGATATCTTAAAAGTAAAAGGGAATACTGATATTGTTGATAAAGGAAATTCGGTATATATTCAAACAATGGGTGGATATGAATTTGATAAGAATAATTCGATAGGTCTGTTGTACGAATATAATTATAGTCCAGATTTCTCGATGACAGATAAATCTTCTTACTGTGCAATTCGTAATGGCATAAGCAATAGTTTGACTTATGAAAACGATATAACAAAAATTAAAGATATTGATCACCTTATAAATATATACTACATAGGACTTATTAATAATTGGAAAGTCAATTTTAATTCTGATATAGTATTTGGTTGTGAGAAAACAGATCAAAACGGTAAAGACGGTAAAGATATAATAAATACAAATGCGAATAACTCAAGCAATCTTTATGCAGAGAAACTCACGTTTAGTCATAATCTGCTTGGAGGCGAAATAAAATTTGGAGGTGATGCTTCATTTATAAGTCGAAGAAACCTTTTTCATGATCCACAGAATATTTTACCAGAATCGGATAATAGAATACATGAAAGCAGGAGGGCTGGATTTGCCGAATATTCTATTAATTCAGGAGACATAGATGTGAATGCCGGATTGCGTTATGAATATTCGGATAATAAGTATTGGAATTCAGGCATACTTATTCAACAGCAGAGTCGCATATATAGAGATTGGCTGCCAACTCTATCAGTTGATTTCCCTATTGGCGTTATACATTCATCATTGAGTTATACTGTTAAGAAAAACAGACCATCATTCAATATGCTACAAAGTAATTTAAACTATAACAATAGTTATATTTATGAAGGTGGCAATCCTCTTCTTATGGCCGAAACTGATAGAAATGCAGAGTGGGACTTATCATATAAGTGGGTAGTTCTTCAACTATCATATAAATATGCCAAAAATTTTATTGATTTTGATGGCAGATCGTATGATAAGAATCCTGATGTAGCTATTTTCTCAACAACAAATTATGACCATGCACAGTTTGCTAATGCATCTCTGTATTTGTCGCCGGTAATAAAATGCTGGAGCCCTGTATTTGGAATTGATTTCACAAAACAATTTTTTACAGCGATGAATAAAGGCGAAAGTAAAAAAATGGATAATCCTATATTCAACTTTACATTTAATAATTCATTAACAGTATCAAAAAACTGTATTGTAAATCTTGACATGAATTATAATACGGGTGGTGATTACGGTCCATGCCATAGTGATCCTTTTCAGACAGTCAGCTTGGGGATAAGAAAAAGTTTCTTAAAAAAATCGCTCGATGTTCAGTTGCAGATCAATGATATCTTTGTATGTCATAATGACTATCGCCTTTATAGTAATAAGTTGGTTTATAGCAAGAGCACAATACCTGATTCTCGATGTGCATTACTGACTGTAAGGTACACATTCAATCCGCAAAAAACGGATAAGCATGTAAATCATGTGTCGGATGAAGATATAAACAGAATAAAATGATTCTATTTATTACGATTATAGTATTCCAGTCCTGATTTTACATTTTGAATAATAGCTTTAGATGAATAAGTCGCCCCCGAAACAGCATCGACATCGGTATTGATAATCTTATTTACCTTCTTGCCGATATAATAAGATATCAAAGACTTTGCAGCCCTATTAAAGAAATTTGGAGTATCCATGTTTTGTAATGGCTGTATCTTGACTACTGTGTTTGATTTTATGTAAATCATAAGTGGCGTAGCCCCCTTAAATCCTTTTATGTTCTTGCATAATTGGGTAGTATTGATTACATATGTACTGCCATTCCTAGTCATAATGTTGGCATCAGTCTTACTTTTGATTACTGCGAATGAGGTTCCGCATACGAATATACTGCACAATATGGCTGTAGTAATTATTGCTATTTTTCTTTTCATTATTGATTCTTTTTCAAATTACATCGCAAAAATAAGAATAAAAGTTGATGTGCATGCAAAATACAATTCCGTTTTTGATTAAAATCATTATTTTTAGGTATTATCAGCATTTGCTTTCAGTTGACACTTAAAATAATGACTATCAAATTGTTAGGCTGAAGGCAATTTTTACATCCGTAATATTGCCTATATTTTTGTGTAATATACTAATGTAGCCCAATAGCTTATAAAAAGATGACTAGTCGATATGTCTAATATCATAAATAGGTGAATTTTATTCATTCTCATTACATATAAGTAAGTGAGGCATATGTAATGATTCTTAAAAGCTATGCTAATAAAACTTTTGACGATGTCGAATAGTCGTTCGACCTAGGTCAAACGATCATTCGACTTAGGTCGAACGACTGTAAAGAATTGTTCCTGAAACATAAAAGCTTAACTTTTAAGCGTAAAAAGGTGACTTAATATAAAACGTTTATCCCTATTTGCAAACATCTGTTTTTGAGCATTATTTATATTGATTCAGGAAATAGCAGTCAACATTTATTAGACATAAAGAATATTCTAGTAATCAAAGTCTGGATATGCTTGAAGGAGTAAAACAAAATAATACAAAACGCAAATACAATCATATAAGTTGCCTTCAGTATAAAAGATTGATATTCAGTATGTTAAGCGTATGCTGAAAGCAAAACGGAAATCGCTTTTTGTGTTATGTGTTAAATTATAAATGAGAATATCTTATTGATGTTGTTAGTTAACCTAATAAAAGTTAAACTCAGACAATTCGTATATCAATCTATAATATTTTCATACTTTTGCAAATTACAATGAGGATAGCAAAGAAGAGACAGATTGCAGCAATGATACTATTGTCGATTTTTATACCGATGATGGTTATAATGTATACGCACGTGCATCAGGAGGAGCCTGTCACGAATGGCGTATGCACACTCTGTATGCATCATATACACCATGCCGGTCATCTCTCTTCCCAGGGAACAACGGTTCACGACTGTCTTATATGTCAGTTGCTTAGTATGCCTTTTGTTCTTCCGGCCCTTGCAATTCTCGCATCATATATAATATTAACAGTAAGAATACGCAGACAGACAATACTTTTTATGCCTGTATTGCGTATTAGTAATAAATCACCAAGAGCACCTCCCGTATATTTGTATTTTTAGTTATTTATAATTATTAAAATTACAAATTTAAAATACGGAATGAAAAAAATATTTTATATCATTATTTTGATGGTATGCTTTAGCATATCATCCTATGCCGATATGGCAAACAAGAAAGCAATGCTTTCGGGTAAAATTACAGATAAAGTTGGCGGCAGTGCTCTTATAGGGGTGAGCGTATATTTTCCGGAACTGAAAACCGGTACAGTTACTAACGAGAACGGAGAGTACCATATTGATAATTTGCCAACTATCAGTACTACAGTACAGGTAAGTTATGTGGGGCATCAGACAATCGTAAAAAGCATTAATCTGCAAAACATCAGTAATATGGATTTTGTGATGAAAGAGACTAATGCAATGATCAATGAGGTTGTGGTAACTGGTTTGACAGGTAGTTCATTAATTCAAAAATCACCTTCACCAATAACAGTTGTATCACCAAGTGAACTGTTACAGCAGTCTTCTACCAATATTGTAGACGCTATATCTAAACAACCAGGTATTTCTCAGATAACTACTGGCGCCGGTATATCTAAACCAGTAATACGTGGACTTGGATACAATAGAATAGCAGTTGTTAATGATGGTGTACGCCAGGAAGGTCAACAGTGGGGAGACGAACATGGCATAGAGATTGATCCGCAAACAGTGCATTCAGTAGAGATTTTAAAAGGTCCAGCCAGTTTGATGTATGGTTCAGACGCAATGGCCGGTGTCGTAATTTTCAGAGAAGCCCCGATACTCCCTGTTGGTCAGATCAATGCCAATGTATCATCTGAATATCAGACTAATAATGGTTTGTTCGGGTACTCTCTCAATATGGCTGGTAATAATGGAGGCTTGGTATGGAACTGGCGTTATAGTGATAAGATGGCTCATGACTATAAAGATAAGTATGATGGATATGTATATGATTCTCGATTTAGAGAACATGCTCTTTCAGGTTTAATAGGCATAAATAGAAGTTGGGGGTATTCTCATCTGACTCTTGATGGATATCATCTTACTCCGGGTATAATAGAAGGAGACAAAAGCGATGATTCTCCAAAATCATATGGCAAAGGTATTCCATATCAGCAGGTTTATCATTATAAAGCAGTATGGGATAACTCTTTCTTATTTTCTGCAGGTAGTATAAAAGCAACTTTTGCATATCAGCAAAACAAACGAAAAGAGTTTGAGGATGAAGATAACCCAGACCAGTGCGGATTGAACTTCTTGTTGCATACTGTAAACTATGACGTACACTATGTAACGCCAGAAAATAAGGATTGGAAGCTCGCAACCGGCATAAACGGTATGTATCAACGTTCGCTTAATGAAGGTACTGAGTTTTTGGTCCCTGCATATAACCTTTTTGACTTTGGTATGTTTGCTACTGCAGAGCGCGATTTAGGGAAATTAAATATTAGTGGCGGACTTCGCTATGATAAACGTCATATCCATGCAGAGCATTTAGACGAAGATGGAGTAACCAGATTCTCAGCTTTGTCAAGGAGCTTTAATGGAGTAACAGGAAGTCTGGGCGCTGTTTATAATATATTGGATAATCTAAATATGCGACTGAATCTATCAAGAGGATTCCGTGCTCCGAATATAAGTGAATTGGCTGCTAATGGAGTACACGAAGGTACGGTAAGATATGAAATGGGTAATGAAAATTTGAAGCCTGAGAATAGTTGGCAACTTGATTTTGGTGTAGACTATAACACACCTATAATTTCAACTACATTATCTCTGTTTGCTAATCGGATAAACAATTATATTTTTGCTGAAAAAATTTCGGATGCGAATGGTAATCCCATTATAAAAGATGGTGTGCAAACATATCAATTCGTTTCGGGAGATGCTAGAATTCTAGGTGGAGAAGCAACAATAGATATTCATCCAGTAGAGAGATTACATTTTGAGAACTCCTTCTCTTATGTTAATTCGGTACAATTACATCAACCTGATGATTCAAAATATTTACCTTTCACACCAGCTCCGAGATGGAATTCGGAACTTCGTTACGACTTTATTAGAGATGGTAAGTGTCTGAATAATACTTATGCATCTGTTAGTACAGAATGTGATTTGAGACAGAATCATTTCTATGCAGCAAACAATACAGAGACAGCTACTCCATCGTATACATTGCTTAATGCAGCCGTAGGTACAGATATTATGCATTCAGGCCATAAAGTATTGTCTATATTCCTGACTGCAAATAATATTACAGACAGAGCTTACCAAAGTCACTTGAGCCGTCTTAAATATACAGGATTGAATCCTGTAACAGGCAGAGAGGGTGTATATAATATGGGACGTAATTTTGGTGTAAAGGTTCTTGTACCAATTGACCTGTAAAAAAGAACATAAAAAAACTTCTCCAAATTTGCTTAAGCAAAATGGAGAAGTTTTTAATATTTGTGCGATATGTGGATTAGTATCTTCTGCGATCGTAACCACCACCGTTGTTTCCATAACCACCACCACGGTTTCCGTAGTTGTTAGGACGTCTTTCTTCTCTTGGGCGAGCAACGCTAACGTTGATTGTGCGTCCTTCAAAATCTGTGTCATTAAGGCTGTCAATAGCTTTCTGACCTTCTTCGTCATTAGTCATATCTACGAAACCGAAACCACGTGAACGACCTGTCTCGCGGTCTGTAACAATTCTGGCTGAAGTAACTTCGCCATACTGTGAAAAAAGATTTTGCAGGCTGTCACTTGTTGTGTCCCAGCTCAAATGTGCAACATAAATGTTCATACTTCTTTGTAAAAAATTAAAAATGTTTATTTGTCTTGTACTAAAACAAAGGAATTGATAATGACATGACCTTAGAAGGAAAATTCAAAAACTAACTCTGATGTTCAGTGGGGTCAAAGGTACACATATTATTTATATTCGCAAACTTTTTTCCGATTTATTTTAACTTTTTCGAATTTTTCTTTTTCTTTTCCGAATTATATAGCAATTTACCCTAGTTTTGTAACTCTTATTTGCTGGTATCCAGTCCGCTACGCTTGGGTCTTTTATAGCTACGATAGTCATCAAGTGGAATTTCTACATTAGGTTCAAATAATTGCGCACTTTGTATTAGTCTGAATTTCATGTATTTAATGTTCAGACCTCTGTCAATCCATTGATTTTCATAATAGGTTTGTATGGATAATATTTTTTGTGTCTCAGCATCAATTCCTTCAGTGTGGTATAAGTCTTCAGTTCTGAATATTAGTTCCAATTTATTCTTCTCAACCATATATGTCGTATATGTGAACAGAAAATTGCTATCCGTCTTAAGATGTATTATGCCGCCATCAACTAAAAAATTACGGTACCTATCCATAAAAAAAGTACTAGTAAGTCGTTTATGAGCATTCTTCATTTGTGGATCACTGAATGTAAGCCATATTTCCTGTACTTCGTCTTTTTCAAAAAAACGTTCAATAATCTCAATATTAGTGCGTAAAAATGCTACGTTTGTCAGTCCTTCATTTATAGCCTGAGTAGCACCTGTCCACATTCTTGAACCTTTTATATCAACACCAATGAAGTTCGTTTCGGGATAGAGTTTAGCCAGTTCTACTGTATATTCTCCTTTTCCACATCCAAGTTCCAATACAATCGGATTATTATTATGGAAATATTGTTCTCTCCAGTGTCCTTTCATTTCGAATGGAACTTGTTCGATAACCGAAAAAGGGTATTGGAAAACATTTGAATAGCTTTCCATATCGGCGAATTTCTGTAATTTACCTTTGCTCATAAATGTATATTCATAAAATTAAAAAGGTCGTACCCGGGTAGTTTTGCGTACTTCGGATACGATCTTATTATGTAGTCTTTGTTCTATTCCGCAATATCTATTATTATGTTAATTATTCAATTACTATTGATACCCATCCATGTTTATCCTCTTCATCACCATACTGTATACCACGTAAGTGATTGTATAGCTTGGTAGATATTGGGCCTGGTTTTCCGTCTTTACTTATTACGAAACTCTGTTTGGTCTCAAGGTCATCAATTTTTGAAATAGGACTTATTACTGCTGCAGTTCCACATGCGCCTGCTTCTTCAAATGTGCTAAGTTCCTCTTCTGGTATTTGTCGACGCTCAACTTTCATGCCATAGTCTTCTGCTAATTGCATCAAACTTTTGTTTGTAATACTAGGTAATATACTGGTAGACTTAGGCGTAACGTAAGTGTTGTTTTTTATTCCGAAGAAATTCGCAGCTCCACATTCGTCCATGTATTTTTTCTCTTTTGCATCAAGATAGAACTCACATGCGTAGCCTAGGTCATGAGCCATTTTGTTGGCACGTAGACTTGCTGCGTAGTTTCCTCCAACCTTATATATGCCTGTTCCAAGAGGAGCAGAACGATCGTACTCTCTAATAATAACATAAGGATTAGTGGAGAATCCTCCTTTAAAATAAGGACCTACTGGAGTAACAAAAATCATAAATAGATATTCTGTTGCTGGATGTACGCCAACTTGTGCACTTGTGCCAATAAGTAGTGGACGTATGTAGAGCGTGGCACCACTCTCATATGTAGGTATATAATCTTGATTTAGACGAACCACCTTCTTAACCATTTCTTCGAATAGTTCTGTTGGAACTTCTGGCATCAAAATGCCACGGCAAGTGCTCTGTAGTCGAGCTGCATTTTCATCCATACGGAACACTCTCACTTTACCGTCTTTTCCACGATAAGCTTTTAGGCCTTCAAATGCTTCCTGTCCGTAATGCAGACAAGTTGCAGCCATGTGAATGTTTAGAGTTGTTTCAGAACAAACTTCAATTTCTCCCCATTTCCCGTTGCGATAATAGCAGCGAACGTTGTAGTCGGTCGGCATATAGCCGAAAGACAAATTCGACCAATCTAAATCTTTCATAACTTTAATTTATTAAAAGTAATTCTGTTATAATTGAGTACAAAAGTAAACATTTTATTGCTCAATTGCAACAATTCTGTGCAGAAAGTTGTAAGTCCGTTACTTTTTTGCTCATTTTTCGTCTGATTTTAGTATCTGTTTTATTTCTTCGTCAGTTTTTGTTAACTTGTCTTTGCAATATTTAATGAGTTCTTTAGCCTCTTTTAGTTGATTGACCATCATGTCAATATCCAATTCATCATTTTCAATTTTGCTTACGATATCTTCAAGTTTTCGCACAGCTCCTTCGTATGTTATTTCTTTCTTCATTTTATTGTAGATTTTACTGTTCCATGCCTAAATTTCGTGGTTATTTCATCACCAGTTTTCAATAGTTTTGAGTCTTGTACAGCCTTTCCGTTAAATAATGTTATACTATATCCTCGTTTTAGAAGTCTTTCTGGATCAAGAGTCTCTGCTTTTTGTTCAAGCATTTCTATTTGGTGTTTCTTCTCTGTTATAATCCTTTCACATAGTGGTTGTATGCTTTCATCTAGCATATCTATATGATGCTTGTAATAGTCAATATCACGTGTTATTTTATTGCAGATTCTTTGCATTACAATATCAAGATGTGCTTCTTGTTTAATTTTTACAAGTGCAAAAATATTAGGAATGGTACTTGTTATCTTTTCAAGCCTCATTCTTTCCATATCCATTTTCCGTTCTGCCATATTGGATATGCTAAACTTTATATCTTCTATTTTTTGATATATGTATTCAAGTCTGTCTATGAGAAATTCTGCAGCAGCAGTCGGTGTCTTTACACGTACATTGGATATAAGGTCTAGAATTGTATCATCCTTTTCATGACCAATACCAGTAATTATTGGTAAAGGGAACTGAGCCACGTTTTCTGCTAGTGTATATGTGTCAAATCCGGAAAAATCACTTGTACCTCCACCACCTCTCGTAATTACAACAACATCAAAGTCTTCTATTCTTCCGTATATGTTGTTGAGTGCATTTATTATACTACTTTCCACGTATTCGCCTTGCATAGTAGCACTAAATAATTCGGTTTTAAAATAGAAATGATGATCGTTCTCGGCCAAATGCTTACAGAAATCTCCGTATCCAGCAGCTGTATTACTTGATATTACTGCAATCCTCTGAGCAAACATAGGAATATCCAGCTCCTTATTAAGTTCAAAAAGTCCATTCTCCTTAAGCTTAATTATAATTTCCTGTCTTCGTTTAGCCATATCCCCAAGCGTGTATGTCGGGTCTATATCACTAACTGTATATGAAAAACCATATGCAGGATGGAACGTTGGATACAATTTCAACATAACCTTCATCCCCGACCTGAGACTTTCACCTGTTATTCTTTCGAAATACGGTTTAATAATATTCCAATTATTTCTCCATATCATGGCCTTTGCCTTTGCAATAGGCGTGTTGCTATATTGATCCTTCTCAATAAGCTCTATATAGCAATGCCCACCATTCTCGTGAGCTTCTGATAATTCAGCTTCAACCCAATATTCATTAGATATTGTTGTCTCAATAACCTCTTTTACAAGAGTGTTTAGTTCATATAGGCTGATAGCTTTATGCATTATTTACAATCTATTTTTGTGAATCGTTTAAATTAATGACCGAATTATATGCTTTCCAGAAATCTGGAATGCCATAACCAAGTATATTATTAGGTGTCTTATAATTGTTACCGCTTTTTCTGACTAGGTCAATAATTTGCAATGCGGTCTTGTCTCTAAGGGCTTGCCATAGGCATGCTACAAGTCCTGCAACAATTGGTGCTGAAAAAGATGTTCCCATATCACTGATTATCGTTCCTCTTCCAGATATTACTTGCGCAGGACTGCCTAATGCCATTACGTCTGGTTTTACTCTTCCATCTTTAGTAGGTCCTATTGAACTGAAAGGGGCATTTACGCCATTTGGGCTTACGGCGCCAACTGTAATAATGTCTCTTGCATCTGCCGGGAAATCTATTTTTTTCCAAGTTCCCATCCCGTCATTGCCAGCACTACTTATTAAAATCATACCTTTACCGGCAACTAGAGATGCTGTACGTGAGATCAAAGCTGTTTTACCATCCAATTCCTCGTATGTATGACTGCTGCTTTCATCGTCAAAGTTCTGGTATCCTAAAGAACTATTTATCACATCTACGCCAACAGAATCGGCAAATTCTACAGCTTCGGCCCAATAGTCTTCTTCTGCTGTGCTTTCTGACTGAAAGTCCTCGCATCTTAATAACCAGAATGATGCAGCAGGAGCTGTGCCTATATAGATGTAGGGGTGTCTTACCCCCATAACAGAGAGAACTGCAGTGCCGTGCTCTTGTTCGCGATAGAAATTCTCTGATTTAGGATATACAAAATCTCTTGCACCTAATATGTTAATATCTTTAATTGAAGGTATTGCATTAGCATTCATGAATCCACCATCAAGAACAGCAATACTCATACCTCGGCCTTTATATCCTGCTTCGTGAAGAGGTATGCCGTTTAGCATCCTAATCTGTTCTTCTGCTGCTCCATATTTATGTCCAGAGATAGAGTCCCATGGATTAAATTCATCGCGAACATGATCAGCTTTATAATTGATTGTAATAGAATCTGGTGATGTCCATGCCTTTATAACCTTCTTTACAAAAGGTAACCTGGCCAGTCCTTCTAGTAAATCTTTCTTTTGTGAACGAACTAATAATGAATTGTTCCATTTGCTATGGCTTACTATCTTTAATCCCCTGTCTTCAATCTCTCCTATATAAATTGGCGAAATAGGTAAGTCAGTAGAGTCAATGGCAAGGTTTTGCCTTTTTCGTCTTTCTATTGATCTTTCCGATAAATACTTTTGTGGTCTTTCTAATGAAAAAGGCGTACCGTATTTATCTTTTAATAGTACTCTGTACATATAACATTTTCCACCTGGATAAGAAACAGTACGCATCGCCTGTTCATGAGAGAAAGAAGGCAATACGCATAATATCATCATGAATATTATGGCAATATTTTTTTTCATCAGGTTAAAATTCTTTTTGTACATGCAAACTTACATCTATTTGTGTAAATATCCAAGAAAACATCTAAAAAATGATGGTATACTATCAAAAAACTATTTATATAATGCTATTTTTATATTCTATAAAAGAAAGTTACCGGTTAAAGTATACTTTATATATAGCTTTTATTTATTTTCTGTTTTATCTAAATTTAAATAATTATGAAATACGAATTAGTATTCGATATTTTTTTGTAATTTTGCACCTTATAAATAAAAGATTAATGGAAAACAAAAAAGCTACTATTGCATTAGGTACAGAACCTGTTGGTAAACTGCTTATGCAATATGCTATTCCTGCTATTATAGCAATGACAGCTTCGTCTTTATATAATATGGTGGATAGTATTTTTATTGGACAGGGAGTTGGTGCACTTGCAATTTCGGGACTTGCTATTACATTCCCACTTATGAACCTGTCTGCTGCATTTGGAGCTGCTGTAGGTGTAGGAGCGTCAACATATATTTCTGTAAAATTGGGACAGAAAGACTATAAAACGGCTGAATCGATTCTTGGAAATACATTAGTTCTTAATCTTATAATAGGAATTTCATTTAGTGTAATAGCATTAATATTTCTTGACCCGATACTATATTTCTTTGGAGCAAGTGTCAATACGATAAAGTATGCCCGTGATTTCATGATTGTTATCCTTTGCGGAAACGTATTCTCACATATGTATTTTGGGTTGAATGCCGTATTGAGGGCAGCTAGCAAACCTAAACAGGCTATGTATGCTACCATGTTTACTGTGGCTCTAAACACAATTCTTGACCCTATATTTATTTGGCCTTTACATCTAGGAATAAGGGGCGCTGCATTCGCAACAGTTTTATCTCAGATGATAGCCCTTGCGTGGCAACTTTGGATATTTAGTGACAAACGTGAATTGATGCATTTCAAAAAAGGTATATTCCGTCTTAAGAAAGATATAGTGATGAATATTATAGGTATTGGAATGTCACCATTTTCTATGAATGTTTGTGCTTGTATCGTGGTTATATTCATAAATAATGGACTTTCACATTATGGAGGAGATCTAGCAGTAGGCGCTTATGGTATAAGTAATAAACTTGCTTTTATATTTGTAATGATTACCATGGGAGTAAATCAGGGAATGCAACCTATTGCAGGATATAATTATGGATCACAGCATCTGGACCGTCTTGTTAAGGTGCTCAAATATGCTATGATAGCGGGAACTGCAATTACAACAACTGGTTTTATTATTGGCGAATTTTTTCCACATGAGTGCGCACGCCTTTTTACGAGTGACAAAACGTTAATAGATATGAGTGTTAGGGGTATTAGAATTAATATGATGATGTTCCCGATAATAGGTTTTCAGATGGTTACAACTAATTTTTTCCAGAGTATAGGAAAAGCAAAGATAAGTATGTTCCTTTCTCTGTCAAGACAGTTACTTTTCTTGCTTCCATTACTTATTGTTCTACCACCTATATTTGGAGTAGATGGCGTATGGGCTTCACTTCCTTCAGCAGATGCTCTGGCTTCTATTGTAACAGCGATTATAATGATTCAACATATGAGGAATTTTAAGAAACAACATAAGGCTAATATCAATGGAATACAAAAAGAAAATAATAATTAATGTGGGCCGCCAACTTGGTAGTGGCGGACATATAATAGCCAAAATGCTAGCAAGTGACTTTGGCTGTAAGTTGTATGACCGTGAATTGTTGAACCTGGCAGCAAAGGAAAGTGGGTTCAGCAAAGAAGTGTTTGAACAGAATGACGAGCGTAAGGGATTTCTTAAATCGTTGTTTCACATTCACGCTCCATTTGTAAGTGATAATAGCTTTTACAGTAATAATCTTAGTCAGGAAAGCCTGTTCCAGTTTCAAAGTGATGCAATACGTAATGCAGCCGATAAAGATTCCTGCGTTTTTGTTGGCAGATGTGCTGATTATATATTGCGTAACTATGAAAATACGGTGAATGTTTTCGTTACGGCTAATATAGAAGACAGAATAAAGAGCATTTGTGAACGTCTAAATTGTGATGCTGATACAGCAAGTAAATATATAGGCTCTCATGAATCAGACCGGGCATCATATTATAACTATTATACAGGAAAAAAATGGGGTGATAGTTCCTCTTATGATATTTGTATCAATTCAAGTGTGCTGGGACTGGAAGATACAGAAACTTTTATAGAAGAGTTTATAAATAAAAGATTCAAATTAGAATGAAAAGAATCGGAATAATTAGTGATACGCATAGCTACTGGGATGATAAGTATCTAAAATATTTCGAGGAATGCGATGAAATATGGCATGCCGGAGACATCGGATCTATGGAAGTTGCTCAAAAACTTTCTGATTTTCGTACCTTCAGAGCCGTATGTGGCAATTGTGATGGAGGCGATTTGCGTACAATATATAAAGACATTTTACGTTGGAAGTGTGAAGATGTGGATGTCTTAATGAAACATATTGGAGGTTATCCCGGAAATTATGATCAAAGTGTAAGAGGTATGATATATGCCAGTCCTCCTCAGTTATTCATAAGTGGCCATTCTCATATATTAAAAGTTAAATATGACAAGACACTTAATTTATTGCATATAAATCCTGGGGCAGCCGGATTACAAGGATGGCATAAGGAGAGAACAATAATACGATTGACCATTGACGGAAATAATTTTAAGGATATGGAGGTGATAACTCTTGCAGATCCGAGAAAAGAAATATGATGCAGCAAATAAAATTATAAATCTAATATTCGCTAAGCAGCAATTGATGAATAAAGCAACTGGCATAGATTATCAGAAATATTATAATCAAAGGTACATAAACAAATAATGGATACGATATCACAAGAACTACAAGAATTCCTTATCCGTTTAGGTAAAGATCCTGAATGTGAAGAACAGAAGACAGTACATTATGTAAAACATATATTACACCTTCTTTCGACCGACGATGAGTCTGCTCTTGAGATGTATTATGGTCTATTCGGAATAGAACCACATCCATTGAATGATATAGCATCCAGAAGAGGCATTACAACAGATAATATGATGTCTGTAATTGAAATCGCCTTAAGAAAACTGGCCATTACACCAGAGTGGCAGATGGTGAAACAATTGATAAATAAAAAATAATATGAAGAAGATTTTGTTATTAGGTTCTGGAGAACTAGGTAAGGAATTCGTGATTGCAGCAAAACGTGCAGGACAATATGTGATAGCATGTGATCGTTATGCAGATGCACCTGCTATGCAAGTCGCTGATGAGGCTGAAGTTTTCAGTATGTTAGATGGGGATGCCCTTGAGGCTGTCGTTAAGAGACACAATCCTGATATTATTGTACCTGAGATTGAGGCTATACGTACAGAGCGTCTTTTTGATTTTGAGAAACAAGGCATTCAAGTTGTTCCAAGTGCAAGAGCTGTCAACTTCACAATGAACCGTAAGGCTATACGTGATTTGGCTTCTAAAGAATTAGGTCTGAAAACAGCTAAATATTTCTATGCTAAGACATTTGATGAACTCAAGACTGCTGCTGACACTATCGGATTTCCATGTGTTATCAAACCACTAATGTCTTCATCTGGGCATGGACAGAGTATTGTCAAATCAGATGCAGAACTTCATCAGGCTTTCAAAGAGGCAATGGAAGGTAGTAGAGGAGACGTAAAGGAAGTAATCATAGAAGAATTCATTCATTTTGATAGCGAATTTACACTTCTTACCGTAACACAGAAGAATGGCGAAACTTTGTTTTGCAGTCCTATCGGTCATGTTCAAAAAAGTGGAGACTACCGTGAGAGTTGGCAACCTTATACTATATCTGATAAAGATCTTAAGGATGCACAGAATATGGCAGCCGCAGTTACAAAGGCCCTGACTGGTGCCGGAATATGGGGCGTGGAATTTTTCTTAAGCAAAGATAAAGGTGTAGTCTTTTCAGAATTGTCACCACGTCCACACGATACAGGTATGGTGACATTAGGACATACACAGAATCTAAATGAGTTTGAACTTCATTTCCGTGCGGTAATGGGATTACCAATACCTGCGATACACCAAGAGCATGCAGGAGCTAGCGCAGTGGTACTGGCTAAAGAAGAAGCTGAGCATCAGCCTGAATTCAATATGATTGATGTACTGAAAGAAGATTATACACGTTTAAGGTTATTCGGAAAGCCAACACAGAGAGTAAACCGTCGTATGGGCGTCGTATTATGTTATGGTGATGTAGACTCAGATATAAATGCATTGCGTGAAAAAGCCAAACGCTTGGCTGCTACAGTAATCAAATAGTATAGATGGATGAATCAAAGGGTAAAATAATTGATTTACATAAAATAATAGATCCGAGGGGAAATCTCACATTTGTTGAAGAATGTAGAGATTTGCCCTTCAATGTATCTCGTGTCTATTGGGTTTATGATGTACCTGCCGGTGAAAGTAGAGGAGGGCACTCTCATAAGCTATGTAAGGAATTGCTTATCGCTATTAGTGGTAGTTTTACAGTTTCACTGGATGACGGTAAAACGTGTGATAAGATACTTTTGAATCATCCTTACCAAGGACTTCTCATTGAGAATAAAGTGTGGAGAACACTTGATGATTTTTCTTCTGGTGCTGTTTGCCTTGTTTTAGCTTCCGACTATTTTGCCGAGGATGATTATATTAGAGAATATGAGGAATTCTTAAAAGTTCAAGGATGTTCGAAATAATAAGATATAAAGAAGAAAAACAACACGAGTGGAATTTGTTTGTCGTTACGTCTAAAAATGGAACTTTCCTTTTCGATCGTAAATATATGGATTATCACAAAGACAGATTTCGTGATCATTCATTAATGATATATAAGGATGGTAAATTATATGCTTTGTTTCCTGCTAATGAAAAAGATGAAACTCTAATTACACACGGCGGACTTACATATGGGGGGCTGATTACGAATGCTAACTCTAAAGCAGGAGATGTTTTGATCTTGTTTAAAGAACTAAATATTTATCTTAAGCATAATAATATACATAAGGTAATTTATAAGGCAATACCATGGATATATCATCGTATACCATCCGAAGAAGACCTTTATGCTCTATTTAAAGAATGTTCGGCCAATCTTATTAAGCGTGATATCTCATCTGTAATTATACCAAGTAGGCCATTAAAATGGAATCGTGATCGTATATACGGTGCTAAAAAAGCGAACTCTAATAGTATAATAGTAGAACAGAGCGATGATTTTAAATCATTCTGGAGAATCTTAACAGATAATCTGAAAGACAAATACGGCGTAAAGCCAGTGCACAGTTTGGAAGAAATCCTTATGCTTAAGTCCAAATTTCCACATAACATATTATTATATACAGCTACTATAGATAATGAAGTATTAGGAGGAACTGTTCTTTATATTACTCCTCAGGTTATTCATTCTCAGTATATTTCTGCTAGTAAAATGGGGAAAAAACTGAGAGTTATAGATGCGGTATATGCTAGGATACTTAATTATGACTTCGCAGATTATCCTTATTTTGATTTCGGAAAGTCTACTGAGTGTGGAGGGCAGATACTTAATGAGTCTCTCATTTATCAGAAAGAAGGTTTTGGTGGGCGTGGAGTTTGTTATGATACTTATGAATGGAAGTTATGATAAAGTATCTGGAATTACAAAAGATTACAGCGTTGCATAGTGAAGAGATTCATGCTGCAGTTGATCATGTTATTAATAGAGGTTGGTATCTTCAAGGATTGGAAAATAGTATTTTTGAGTCTGATTATGCCTCTTATATTGGTAGCCAATATTGCATTGGCTGTGCGAATGGATTAGATGCGCTTACTTTAATACTGCGTTCGTACATTGAACTGGGCATTGTTAATCTAGGTGATGAGGTCATAGTACCTGCTAATACATATATTGCATCTATATTGGCAATAACAGAAAATGGACTTAAACCTGTACTAGTTGAACCACGTATTGACACATTTCAAATAGATGAACAATTAATTGAAAAAGCAATAAGTCCGAATACAAAAGTACTAATGCTTGTACATCTTTATGGAAGATGTGCATATACAGAATACATAGGTTATATCTGTAAAAAGTATCATCTTAAATTGATCGAAGATAATGCCCAAGCGCATGGCTGTCTTTATAATAGCAAGCATACCGGTTCTCTTGGAGATGCTGCCGGACATAGTTTTTATCCAGGTAAGAATCTAGGTGCATTAGGAGATGCAGGTGCTGTTACAACAGATGATAAACAACTTGCAGAAACAGTACGTGAAATTGCCAATTATGGTTCTTCCGAAAAGTATGTATTCAAATACCGTGGTCGCAACAGTAGATTAGATGAGATCCAGGCTGCTGTGCTTGACGTTAAATTGAAATATCTAGAAGAAGAAAATGCAATGCGACGGAAGATCGCTTTAAGGTACATTTCTGAGATAAAAAATCCAGCCCTACTATTACCAGACAAGAATTACTACAGCAAAAGTGTATTTCATATTTTCCCGTTGCTATGTGATAAAAGAGATGATTTGCAACAATACTTGTTGGCAAATGGCGTTGAGACTATGATACATTATCCCATACCCCCTCATATGCAGAATTGTTATTCAGGTGAATTTGATAATTTACAACTGCCTATAACAGAAAAAATACATCGTCAAGAGTTAAGCATTCCCTTGAATCCAACTCTATCCGAGAAAGAAGTAGATAATATAATAAATCTGCTCAATAAATTCTAATAATAATGATTGAAGTTGTAATCAATCAGTAATAACAATTGTTACACCTCTTGCTGCCTGTGCACCCATAACAAGAGCTTGCTCAATATCTGCAGTCTTTGATGGTCCACTGATAAAACATCCGTATCCATAATCAGTCATCTTGATTTGAGCATAAGCCTCATGCATATTATTTACGATGCTCTTACGGCTTACTATTATTACTAATTCTTCTGAGATGAAACATACGGCTTTCTCTTTCATTGTCTGTGGAACCCATACACATGCATTTTCTGCAACACCAAGTTCGCCTTTTATTATTGCTATATCAGTGCCATTCAAGTCCTTAGCTTCATTTACTGTATCAGGATTAATATTTGCAATTGTAATATTTGAAAGATTGCTTGCTATCATTTTCGCCTCAGGATATAGGCCTTTAATCAATAGATTTATGTCATCGTTTTCATTAGACTCTATTACCTTACATCCTGCTACTTTGCTTGACTCTATGAAAGTAGCTAATTTATCCTTATATTGTATGCCTTTAATATCTATATCAGGCATGTCAAAATCCTTTTTTATATTATTGTGGATTTTTTTTAGTATTTCTTCTTTATTGCTCATACCTTACCTTTTTTAAACATTGACTGGAATGATTCTTTAGCGAATATAGGTAGCTCACGTCCCATACCCCAGGCATTTAAGCCATTGTATAGTAGAAATCTTGGCATATGGTTTACTATAGGGGCGAACTTCAGACTCGTATTATATACACCAGGATGATCATATACAATACTCATACCGATTGACATTATCTTTTTCATTGGGTCCGCTTTGCCATCAGCATCTAGTCCCTGACGCCATAGATATATTTGTTCTGAAAGGTTTACCTTTGCGGGACAAACGTTATCACAAGAACAACATAGAGAGCATGCACTTACATTATCCGAATACTTTTTTTTGTCTTTTAGCATACCAAGGTTGATACCAATTGGACCAGGAATAAAATATGTATACGAATAGCCACCAGAACGGCGGTATACAGGACATGTATTCATACATGCACCACATCTCATACATTTTAATGTCTCCCAATGTTCATCGTTCGCAATTATATCACTTCTACCATTATCAACAAGTATTATGTGCATCTCGGCACCCGGACGTGCTTTTCTAAAATGAGAAGTGAAGGCCGTTGTTGGTTGACCAGTTGCCGAACGGCATAACAGGCGTTGGAATACAGCTAGAGATTTATAGTCAGGTACAATTTTCTCAAGCCCCATTGCTACGATATGTAGTTTAGGCATTGAAGTGCTCATGTCAGCATTACCTTCATTGGTGCATACTACGACATCACCAGTTGCAGCTACTCCAAAGTTACATCCTGTCATTCCTGCACCTGCTTCCATGAACTCATTACGCAGACTCATACGCGCACATCTTGTAAGATAAGTAGGATCATAATTACCTTTTTCACTATGCAATTTTTCTTCAAAGAGTTGTCCAACCTCTTCACGCTTTATATGGATTGCAGGCACAACAATATGACTAGGTTTCTTATTTAATAGTTGTAAAATCCTTTCTCCAAGGTCTGTTTCTACTACATCTATACCTTTATTTATAAGATAATCATTCAGTTCACATTCCTCTGTGAGCATAGATTTACTCTTTACCATTTTCTTTACGCCATGGTCTTTCAGTATAGAATATGTTATTTCATTGAATTCATCTGCATCTTTTGCCCAATGTACAATTACACCGTTTTTTTCTGCATTATCTGAGAACTGTTCTAGATATTTATCTAGATGAGTAACTGTATGCCTTTTAATGCCGCTGGCTAGTTCACGCAGCTGTTCCCATTCTTCCAGTCCCAGAGCCATATTATCACGCTTGTTGCGTATAGACCAGAATGTATTATCGTGCCATGTCACCTTATTCACGTCTTTATTGAATACGTGAGCTGATTTTGTATGTAATGTACTCATAGTCCTGCTGCTAAAATTTGTACTACATGAATGAATTTTATATCTTTGTTTTGCCTACGCGCAATTCCTTGCATGTGCATAAGACAAGAACTGTCAGGCCCTGTAATGTATTCAGCTCCGGTAGCTATATGATTATCAATCTTATCAGTTCCCATACGTACAGATACATCAGGTTCTTCTATAGAGAACATACCACCGAATCCGCAACATTCGTCTACGCGATCGGGTTCCTTGACTGTTATTCCTTCAACCAAAGACAGTAAATCTTTTATTTTAGAAAACTTCGGAATATTTTTTTCGCTTGGTGAAGATAGCCCAAGTTCGCGAACCCCATGGCAACTATTGTGTACACTTACGATATGTGGAAACTTACCAGGCAGAGACTTAACATTGAGTATGTCATGTAAGAATTCACATATATCCATAATTTTACTTGATGTGATACATTCGTGTTTACCTTTCAGTATACGTGGGTAGTTTATTTTCACAAAAGCAGCACAACTGGCCGAAGGAGCTACAACATAATCGTATTTTCTGAACATGTCATCAAACTTTTCTGCCATTGGAAGAGCCATCTTTTCAAAACCAGCGTTAGCCATAGGTTGGCCACAGCAAGTTTGTTTAAGCGGATAGCTAACGTCAACATCAAGATGTTTCAATAGTTTGTATGCAGCTATCCCCACTTCGGGAAATAGAGCATCAACATAGCATGGAATAAATAATCCTACTTTCATATCATTGATTGGTAATAATTCTTTGCTAAGGTACTAATAATATCTGTTCCTGCAAATAAATGTATTTATTTTTAATACAGTTTCGCATTCTGGAACGAACATGGCAATGTTAGCAATTGATAAGCTAATGTTTTAGCTATTCTTATATGCCCGGCATCATTAGGATGAAGTCTGTCTGTCTCCGAATTATGAAAATATTGAGAGAATTCGTCCATAACAGGGTACAGCCCACATGATGCGTTAAGATCTATAACAGGTACAGACCATATGTTTCCAGCTTCTTTTACTGAGTTTACATACCGGTCTAGATATTCTCCACATTCATTTTGATATTCTTCGGTAGGTTGTATATTTTTGTCATTGAAATTAGCTATAGCTCTGTGTATAGGTGTTAGTAATACGATTTGCTTTGTGGGGAACATCTTCTTCAGTGTACTTAAAGCAATATTTATTCTTCCGCGGTAAGTTTTTTCCGACATTACCATGGTACGTTTCATGCGAGTTACCATAGCCTTAGGCTTATGTATTGCTGCAAGCACTTGTGTACTATCCTCGGTATACCATTCACCGATAGGAACTCCTGCATTATAGTCATTTGTACCAATAAATACTATAATAGCGTCAAAATCATCTCCGTGCTCGCTCTTTAGTTTTTCAGCCTGCCTTGGAATATCATTCCATTGGCGACCGCTTATAGCGTATACATAAGGTGTGATTCCAAGCATATCTTGTAGGTAAGCCCAATAATGTCTTTTTGCGCCATTATTTTTAGGATCAGTAATAGAATCTCCAAGGTAAGCAACTCTTTTTCCTTGCCATGGATGTTCAAATTTAGTAGCTGGTATTGCTGGAATAACCATCAATACACAAAGAAAAAAACAAAAAATCTTTTTAGTCATGATTAGTAGATATTTATAATTTATTTTGTCGTGCAAAGATAATCTTTTTACTTGAAACAGCTCTATTATGAAATGAAAAATAAAATAAAAAAAGCCAAGTTGTAAATACATTGTCTAGGTATTAATTTTAAATTAGTATATTTGCAGCATTTATTTATTAGTATTAGATGAAACGAATCATTACAATAATCCTTTTAATGCTATTCGCTGTATTGCCTGAATCTATTAGTAGTCAGACATATAAGAGTTTTATACAGATACCTATTGATGCGGATGCTTCAATGGTAGCAAGCATTATGCAGGATCGTAGTGGTATGATATGGCTGGGCACAAATAAGGGATTGTATAGCTATGATGGCTATTCTGTATATGCCCATAATAAAGGGGGGAAAGATGTAAAAACTCATATATACTGTGGCTTGGATATCAATGGCAGCCAATTATACCTTGGTAGTGATAATGGTCTACTTATATATAATTATAGAATAGACGGTTACGAAGCATTGCCTGCAAAATTTCCAAAAGACATAAGATCTATTGTTAAAGATGGTAATTCTATATGGTTAGGCTCGTTAGAAGGACTATTTAAGTATGATTTAGTTACTAAGAAGTTAGCTCATTTTGATACAAGACATTATGCCGGTTTATCTCATAATACTATATATTCTATTATAAAAGGTTCTGATGATAGAATATATATAGGTACATATAATGGCTTTTGCTATTATGATAAGCACAGGCATCTGTTCACTAAAATACCATTACCATCAAGTGCTCAAAAAAGCAATGTCTTTGTAAATTCTTTACTTGAAGACAAATCGTCGAGATGTATATGGATTGGTACTGAAGGTAATCTCTATAGATATTCAATCCAATCAGGACATGTGGATCGAATCTCAGGGTTTAATGATAATTCTGTAAAAGCGTTAGCTTTAGACCGTAATCATAAATTATTGGTTGGTACAGACAATGGGTTGTTTGTATATAACGGGAGTCATATAGAACAGCATATACTCCATGATTCCAGAAACTCTTCATCCTTATCTAATGATGTCGTATGGAGTCTTTTGCGTGATCATAATGGAAATGTTTGGTTGGGTACTGATGATGGGATTTCAATGGAGTCACATATACAAGATATTCCTTTTACTCGTATATCTCAAATAACAGGAGTTGGTGCCGGCAATCATTTCTATTCTATTTTTAGAGATTTCGGAGGAACGTTATGGCTTGGAGGTTCAAATGGATTGATTAGTACAAATATATCTTTGTCATCACCTCACACTTCACGTTGGTATCGAGTTGACAATCCAATCTATCCTATAGCCCATAATAGGATAAGGCAAATATATGAGGATCGTGAGAAGCATCTTTGGATATGTACAGACGGAGGCTTACATAGATATGAAAATGGCCGTTGGCATAGATACAACCTTGAAGACCGTACTCGCACGATGAATGCCAATTGGGCTTATAATTTATATGAAGACGAGCGTGGTAGATTATGGGTGGCAACATGCCTTGGTGGGATACTTGTTGTTGATAAACATAAATTGGAAAGAAGTAAGGATTATTGCATAGCAGATTATAGTTTTGGAGTATCTAATGGTTTGGCCGGTATGTTCGTAAATCAACTGGTTCCAGACCGTAAAGGCAATATATGGGTGCTTTTATATAATAATGGTTTGCAGTGTATTGATACACATACTATGCGTATCAAAAAAATAGGATTGAATCAATTTAAAGGTGATAATAATCCAAGTTTCTTATTAAGCGATAGCAAGAAGAATCTGTGGATAGGCCTTCGTGGGGGAGTAATGTATTTAGGCGACGGACATACTAAATCACATATGATTGTTTTTAAGAACTTTGGTCAAGGTGAGGTAACGGCAATGGCAGAGGTTAAAAATGAAATTTGGGCTTGTTCTACTGATGGCGTATGGATTATTAATAAAAAGACAATGAAAGGTAAACGCATTTATAGTGCTAATCAGACCTTCTCTTGCATGTATTATGACCAACGTTCAAATCTCATATTTTTAGGAAGTGTAGACGGATTGGTTTGTACTTCGCCGGAAAATCTTCGTCGGAAAATACAACGACATGGTTTACAGCTGATTGCAGTGTATTCAAATAATGAACAGCATTTTAATCAGAATGGTCGTAGTTATAGATTCTTTGGTGATATTGAGTTTGGTGCAGATGAGAATCATTTAGTGTTTGAATTTTCGGATTTACCTTATGCACAAGCTGAGAAAGACCACTTTTTTTATAAGTTGGAAGGTGTAGATAATGAGTGGAATACCTTACCTCAGAATAGCAATCACATAACATTTAATAATTTACCTTCAGGAAGTTACAAGTTACTGATAAGTAGACTTGATGCCAATGGTGAACCATCAAGCCCTCTTGTAGTACCATTTATTATACATCCCCATTGGTATTATTCATGGTGGGCTAAAATATTTTATGCCATATTATTCATTGCACTTGTTTGGTGGCTGTTTAAATTTTATCGTATGCGTAACAGACTAAGACTGGAACGTATTGAAAAAGAGCGGGTGATGGAACAGAGTCGTCAGAAAATGGAGTTTTTTACTAATATATCACACGATTTTAAAACGCCATTGAGTATGATAATCGCTCCATTAAGTAGATTGCTTCAAGAAATAAAGGATAGTAATCTTCACATACAGTTGGAGATGGCTCAGCGTAATGCAATGAAACTAACGGCAATGATACATCAATTAATAGACTTTGATAGGGTAGAGAATAATGTTAATTCAACATTGATGTTAGGTCGTGTGGATTTTGTTCAACTGGCTTATAAAGTTTTTTCTGGGTTTGATGATGGTATATTCCGAGATAAGGGACTTCATGGTAAATTTGAAACAAATATAGAGTCTGTCTATATGCAGATTGATGAGTTGAAAATAGAATCAGCTATTACCAATATTCTCAGTAATGCCGTAAAGTACACGCCTGATGGCGGTTCCATAAACATGTTAGTCTTAATAGATGAACAGGCTGTAAAAGTTATTATAAAAGATACAGGTATTGGAATTCCTGCAAAAGATCTTCCATACGTTAGTCAGCGATTTTTTCAGTCATCAAAGACAAAGGGTAAAAAGGAAGGTACCGGTATCGGATTATACATGGCCCGTGCTTATACAGAATTACATGGCGGTTTATTCTCTATATCTTCGGAAGAGGGGCATGGTACTTTGGTTACATTGACATTCCCAGCAGCCAGAAGATCACAAGATATTAAACTTGTAGATACCCCTAGTCAATCACTAATGTCAGAAAATACTGAAAAGTTACCTTTGGTAGTACTTGTAGATGACAATAATGAGATGATAGAATTTATGGAAGTAATACTTAAACCATATTTTAGATGTATGTCTGCACATGATGGCAAGACAGGATTAGACTTATGTATATCTCATTCTCCATCTCTTATTATAACTGATATAATGATGCCTGTAATGGATGGCATGGAGATGTGCCATCATTTACGCAATAATGTGCCTACATCAACAACGCCAATCATTATGCTAACGGCCAAAGACGATAGAACCACAGAATTGGAAAGTATTAAGATAAATATAGATTCGTTTCTTGTAAAACCATTCGATGCAAATATCTTATTATTAAGGGCACAGCAACTAGTTAACAAGTATAATCTTATAGAAAAGAAAGAACGCATTGGAGCTATAAGTGAACCAAAAGCTATTGAAGCCGTGTCTGAAGATGAAAAATTCTTATCTCAGATTACAGCCATTATTGAAGATCGGGTTGGCGATTTTGATATGAATGTTAATTCACTATGTGATAGAATGGGACTAGGTAATAAACTAGTATACAGAAAGCTTAAACAGCTTACCGGTCAAACTCCTGTAGAGTACATTCGAAGTATAAGAATGAAGAAAGCTGCAATGCTTCTGAGTCAGCAAAAGTTTACTGTAGCCGAAGTTATGTATATGGTAGGTTACAGCAATACTTCATATTTCTCTAAATGTTTTCAGACGGAATTTGGAGAAACTCCACGTCAGTATTCAGAAAAGAAATAAACCTAAAATATCTTATAAATAATGCTTTTCGGACATAAAAAGGACTTATGTCCGAAAAGTGTCTTTATTTGTCCAATCTATGCTTTTATGAATGTTTTCAATATTATACTTTTGCACCATAAACCTAAAATGACTATTAACACTGATGCAGTCGAAACTATTATGATGAAAACGAATAATAAAAACTTCATATCTTCAAGTAAGGGGAAGACCTGTCTTTCCGATAGGATTATGTCCTAATCGGTTACGACAGGTTGTTCTATTACAATAGTTGAATAATTTGGACTAATATATTAATCCTTTACATAACAAATAACTAATAAATAACATTCTTATGATTTTAAAGACCTTGAATTTAGACAGAGTACATACATTGTTCCTGTTGTTGTGTCTGATGATGTTTGGCAGTTCCATGCCTACTCATGCACAGGCAGGTTTCATTAAAGTTACCGGTAAGGTTATTGATGAACAGAAGGAACCTATGATTGGAGTTACCATTATGCCGGTATCTACAAAGAGCGGTGCCATCACAGACATTGACGGTAATTTTTCGTTGTCTGTTCCCACAGGGACTAAACAACTTCAAATTTCATTTGTCGGATATAAGACAACGTTGGTTACTATACCAGAATCAAATAATGTAAATGTACAGCTTGTCCCTGACGCGAAAGTTCTTAATGATGTCGTCGTTATTGGTTATGGAACTCAGCGTAAGAGCGACCTTACGGGTTCTGTAAGCAATGTAAGCAGCAAAGACTTTAATGGTGGTATGATAAATTCTCCAGAACAACTTATTAATGGTAAGGTTAGTGGTGTACAAATTACCAGTGGAGGCGGTTCTCCTACAGATGGTAGTACGATACGTATCCGTGGAGGAGCTTCTCTTAACGCATCAAACGATCCATTGGTCGTAATTGATGGTGTACCTTTGGAGGTTTCTGGAAGTATCGCTGGAAGTGGAAATTTTCTCAGTCTTATCAACCCTAATGATATTGAAAGTATGACTATTCTAAAAGATGCATCATCAACTGCAATCTATGGTTCCAGAGCTTCAAATGGTGTCATACTTATCACAACAAAGAAAGGTTCTTCAGACAAGGTAAGAATCAGTTTCAGTACTACTAATTCCGTACAGACACGTACAAAGGTGGCTGATATGCTCAGTTATGATGATTTCAAGAATATTATCATGACACAGGGCTCTGCAGCTCAGCAAGCATTACTTGGCACATCTGATACAGACTGGAATAAACAGATTTATAAGACAGCTTTTGGTACTGATAATAATCTTAGCATATCAGGTAAAACAGGATTTTTACCATACCGAGTATCAATGGGATATTATAATCAGAACGGAATATTAAAGACCGATAATGCTACCCGTTACACCGGAAATGTTACATTGTCTCCTTCATTTTTCAACGACTATCTTAAGTTTAATTTAAGTTTGAAGGGATCTGCTAACGACAACCGTTTTGCTAATCAAAATGCCATATGGGGTGCCGCAACATACAATCCTACAATTCCCGTATATTCAGGAACTACTGCTTTTGGTGGATATAATGAGGCTATAGATAATAAAGGTATACCTGTAACTGGGGCTGTCCTAAATCCGCTTGGGTTATTGCAACAGACTACATCTAAAGGAAACGTAAAACGTATTATTGGGAATTTCGATGTAGACTATAAGTTCCATTTCCTTCCTGATTTACGTTTGCATGCCACATTGGGATACGATTATGCCGAAGGCAAATCTTCATATTATGTACCTGCAGAAGCAGCTGCATATTATAACACAGGAGGTGCAGACTATAATTATGGTAAACAGAGACTGACAAACAAACTTCTAACAACATATTTAACATACAACAAGTACCTGGAAAATATAAAGAGTAATATTGAGGTTACTGCCGGATACGATTTTCAGAAATGGATGGACAAAAGAGATGCCTACACATTATACAATTGTGTAGGCGTCGCTCAGAGCACTTCGGCTGCAACAGATCAACGTCACGTTCTACTTTCTTACTATGGACGTGTTAATTATTCATACGATTCTCGTTATCTCATTACAGCTACAATGCGCCGTGACGGTAGTAGTCGATTTTCTAAAGATAACAGATGGGGAACTTTCCCTTCAGTAGCATTAGGATGGAGAGTCACAGAAGAGAGTTTCTTAAAGAACAATCCAATATTGAGTAACTTGAAGTTGCGTGTAAGTTATGGTGTTACAGGTCAGCAAGACGGAATAGGCAATTATAACTATTTGCCGGTTTATACCAAGAGTCAAGTCGGAGCTGAATATCAGTTTGGTGATACCTTTTATACTACATACCGTCCAGAAGCTTATGTAAGTAATTTAAAATGGGAGACAACTACATCATATAACTTAGGTTTTGATTTTGGATTTTTGGATAATCGTATTACAGGTAGTTTTGATTACTATACCCGTAAGACGAAAGACCTTTTAGCAACAGTTCCTTCAGCAGCCGGCTCTAATTTTAATAAAAGTATTACTACAAACGTTGGTAATGTTGATAGTCATGGTTTTGAAGCAACAGTCAATGCTATACCATTGCAGACAAAAGATATGGAATGGGATGTAAGTTTTAATGCTACATATCAAAAAATGATAGTAAAGAACCTTTCTCTTGTACCTGGTTCTACATCCACTAACACTCTGGTAGGTAATTCTATCAATAGTTATCAGATGATGGTTCTATCTGAAGGTTATGAACCGTATATGTTTTATGTTTATCATCAGTTGTATGATGCAAAGGGCAAACCTATAGAGGGTGCATACGCAGATCTTAATGGTGATGGACAAATCAATTCTAGTGACTTATATAGATATCATTCACGCAATCCTAATTGGATTTTCGGATTCAGTACATCTTTTAGATATAAAAAATGGACAGCAAGTACCAGCCTTCGTGCTAATATAGGTAACTATCTTTACAATGGTATGGCAATGAATACGGGAGCCTTTGGAACTGTATCATATAATGTAGCCCAGCTTAATAATATGTCTTCAAGTTATCTTAAGACAGGTTTTCAGAGCCGTCAGTTCCTTAGTGACTATTATGTAGAGAATGCATCATTCCTTAAAATGGACAACCTAAGCTTGTCATACGATTTTGGCAATATCAACAAATGGTGCCGCTTACATGCAAGTGTCATGGTACAAAACGTATTTACAATAACAAAATATACCGGAGTTGATCCTGAAGTAGCAAGTGGTATAGATATGTCATTTTATCCACGCCCTCGAACTTTCTCGATGAGTTTAGGACTTGATTTCTAAAACCTTTAAAAATAAGAAAATGAAAAAGATAATATACACAATGATATTAGCGGCAGGTCTTTTGAGTACCACCGCCTGTGTGGATGAATTAAACCAAACGCCTCATACAGAGATAACCTCAGGAGATGTTTATACATCAGCTGCTAATTATAAGTCTGTATTGGCCAAAATATATGCGTCTTATGTTATTGCCGGTCAGGAAAAAGGAGGAGGTAATAAAGATATCGCCACTACAAGCGGTTATGATTATATGCGCTGTTACTTTAATATGCAGGAGTGTGGAACTGACGAGATGGCTTCTACATGGCTTGAGGGTGATAAGGTAAAAGACATTTCATATCTGACATGGGATGCAAGTGATCCTTGGGTAAGTGACACTTACTATCTTATATATCAGACTATTGATTATGCCAACGAGTTTTTACGTAATGCAACGGATGACAATATAAGCAAGTTTTCAGATTCAGACCGCGCTCTAATAAAGCAGTATCGTGCTGAGGCCCGTTTCCTACGTGCTTTGTCATATTATCATGCAATGGACTTGTATCGCAACATACCCTTTGTAACAGAAAAAGATGAAGTGGGCAGTTTTACACCTCCACGTTATACATCTTCACAGATATTTGACTATATAGAAAGTGAACTTAAAGATATCGATAGTGATCTTTTAGATCGTTCTGAAGCAGAGTATGGACGTGCCACAAAAGGTGCAGCATGGACCTTATTAGCTAAAATGTATCTTAATGCAGAGATATATACAGGCAAGGCCCGTTATTCTGACTGCATAACATATTGTAATAAGGTTATTGGTGATGGATATTCTCTTGAGGCTGACTATTCAAAACTTTTCAATGCAGACAATCAGAAACGTACTAACGAAATAATATTCCCACTAACTGTAGATGCTACCCATACTGTTTCTTGGGGAGCAACAACATATATTGTTTGTGGTGAAGTAGATGGAAACTCTTCTGAAGACCCTAGTAAATATGGAGTGAAGAGTGCATGGAGCATGTTCCGCTTACGTGGCGAGTTGACTTCTTTATTTGGAACAGGTGATAAACGTGCCATGTTCTATACAAAAGGCCAGAACCAATATCTTGACACTGGTATTGATACACAGACCAATGGATACCTAATGACAAAATATTCTAATTTGCTTGATAATGATTCTGTTGCATCAAATACAGCATCTTATGGAGCTTCAATAGATTTTCCGATGTTTCGTTTGGCAGATGTTTATCTTATGTACGCAGAATCTGTAGTACGTGGTGGTGATGGTGGTGACATAAGTACCGCTCTAGGATATATAAACAAATTAAGAGAAAGAGCTTATGGTAATACCGATGGTGATGTTAAAACTACAGATCTTACAAAAAACTTTATACTAGATGAGCGTGCCCGCGAGTTATATATGGAAGGAACACGTCGTACTGATCTTATACGTTATGGTGAATTTACAACTTCTGATTACCTGTGGCAGTGGAAAGGTGGAGTAAAGGATGGAAAAGCAGTTAACTCAAAGTATAACTACTATCCGATACCACAGACCGAGCTTACAGCTAATCCAAACCTTAATAATGATAACTATTAAAGAAACCTCAAATAAGTAAGAATATGAAAATATTAAAAAGTATATTTGCCATCACCCTGTTGCTGCTAACGGTAACTGCTTGTGAGAAAGATGGTACCGACATATACCTGTCATCACCTGAGGGTGGGGCACTCACTGCAACATCAGATGATGTTGTGCTTACGAAAAGCTTGCGAAACACAATTGTACTGTCATTAGCATGGACTCAATCAGAACTTAAAGTGAGCGATCCAAGTATGTCTGCTCCTAATGTATTACAGACCACACTTCAGGCTTCGGCTACCCAAGATTTCTCAGGAAAAATAGCTGAGTCTTCTGAGTCTGCTTTGTCTAAAGCTTATACTGGTTCTGAACTAAATACTCTTGTTAAGGGGATCGGACTTACAGCAGGTAGCGCATCTCCTGCTTATTTCAGACTAAGCGTTAAAACTGGTGACAATATGCAACCGGTATATAGTAATGTAGTAAAAGTTAATGTAACACCTTACGACATAGATATGAGTCTTGGATATATACTCGATAGTAAGAAAGTAGATACTGGCTTTTCTCTTGCTTCACCTACATCAAACGGTATTTATTCAGGCTTCCTAGGTGTTGCCGGTTGGTATAATTTCTATATGATCGAAGGTGATGACACAACATGGGGAAATGTGGGACTTGACAATTCTGCCTTTGCATGTTCTTCTGATGCCGACAAATGGAACTTCTGGTTCCCTGGTCAGACAGGTTGTTATTATACCATAGTAGATACAAAGGCTAAAGAGTGGTCAGCAATGTATATATCATCATTAAAAGTTAGTGGCGATTTGGCTGGTAATATGACTTTTGATAAAGACAGTGACAGGTGGACTCTTGATTTCACAGCTGCTGATGCTGGAACCAAAACTATTAAGATAGATGGTGCCGGAGCACAGTACAATCAAGATACCGGTACCGATGACTCTAAGGCAATATCTACAATTGTAGGGTTTGGAGGAACGTCAGATAATGTTACTTTTGGCGCGACATCAAGCGATATACAAGTTAACGTTCCTGCCGCAGGCAAATACAGTCTAACTCTAAATATTAAGAACCCTAAGAAATGGACATGCACAGCTGAGAAACCTTCTGATGCAGCGAATACGGTAAGCAAATATCTGTATGTATCAGGTGCAGATGATAATATTAGCGGGGGGTGGACATTCGACAACTTCCTTACCTTGTACAGTGAGTCGGCTAAGGCTTACGAAGGTGTTGTAAATGTTGACTCTAAATGGGGGTATAAGTTCTTTACCACAGCCAATGATTGGACTTCAAATTATGGAATGGCTGATGGCGGAACAGCCAACGCCGGCTCTATTGTTGCAGGTGGTTCTACCAACATAACAGCTCCAACGTCTGGTTTATATCTATTTGATGTATCGATGAGCAACCTTACATACAGCCTTACGCAGATTACGAATGTATATTATGCTGGTTTCAATACATCGGGTGATGAAGGCGGTAATTGGACTTTGTCTGAAATGACTCCATCTGGAACAAATGGTATATATACAGCTAATGTTACACTAGCTGGGCCATGTAAATGGGGCGCTAAAATATATATAAACGGTTCATGGGATATATATTTTGGTGGAAGCAATGGTACACTATATTATAAGGGCGACGGAATGGAAAAAACACTTGGAGCCGGAACTTATACACTTACAGTAAACCTGAAGACTCTAACTTATACAATCCAATAAAGAAAACGATATAAAAATAATAATTATGAAAATAAAAAGCATATTAGCAACATTGGTATTAGTTCTAAGTACAGGGCTAATGTCATGCGCAAGTGATGATACTACACCATCATTCCCTGCAGATAAGACATATGATATGACAGGTTTTGCCCGTGGAGCTGATGTAAGTTGGCTAACACAAATGGAGAAAAGTGGTAAAAAATTCTACAATGCCAATGGTAAGGAAATGGATTGTATGGAAATACTTCGCGATTTAGGTGTAAATGCTATACGCCTACGCGTATGGGTAAATCCTGCAGATGGTTGGTCTGGCAAACAAGATGTACTGGCAAAAGCCATACGTGCAAATAATCTGGGAATGCGTATACTGATAGATTTTCATTATAGTGATTCATGGGCAGATCCAGGACAGCAGATTAAACCTGCTGCATGGACTGGTCTGACTCTCGATCAACTAAAGAAGGCTTTAGCCGACCACACTACAGACATACTAAGTGCCCTTAAGGATAAGGGTATAACGCCAGAGTGGATACAAATAGGAAATGAAGTCAGAAGTGGTATGCTTTGGGATACGGATGCTACTGTAAGCGGAGCTACATACGATGTAACAAAAGACAATGTAAACTATAAAACAAATATAGATAATTTTGCAGCCTTCATCAGTGCCGGAAGTGCAGCTGCAAGAGCTGTGTTCCCATCATCAAAGATCGTTGTGCATATTGACAAAGGAGATGATGCATCTACAAGCGACTGGATAGCTGGTATACTCAAAGACCATAATGTAGACTACGACGTGTTCGCATTATCTCTTTACCCTGATGCCGACTGGACAAATTCAGTTACGTCATGCGTTGCTAATCTTAAAGCCATAAATACTAAGTATGGAAAAGATGTGATGATTAGTGAGGTCGGAATGAATGTAGATCAGCCTGATGTTGCAAAAGCTTGCCTGACTAGTCTGATGACTCAGACAAAGGCGCTCAACTATTGTCTTGGCGTATTCTATTGGGAACCGGAATGCTATGGCGGTTGGAATGGATATGGCAAGGGGGCTTTTGATGATACAGGTAAACCTACAATTGCGATGGATGCATTTTCTGCTAATTAAATTATTGAATGACTGATAAATTGAAAACTATTTTTATTTTTGCTGCATTCATATGTGGCATCACACTTACAGCAAACGCTCAGCGAAACGAGCGTTTGCTAGAAAACAACTGGAAGTTCACAAAGGGAGATATTGCAAATGCAGAATCTCCATCTTATAATGATGCCAAGTGGCATACTGTAAGTATTCCACATGATTGGGCTATAACAGGTCCTTTTAGCAGAGAATACGATTTGCAGAAGGTAGCTATAAAACAGAATAATGAGAATGTCGCTTCTGTTAAGACAGGGCGTACAGGTGGACTACCATATGTTGGAGTAGGCTGGTATAGAACTCATTTTAATGTTGAATCTTTCGATGCCCAAAATAAAAATGTAACCATTATCTTTGATGGAGCTATGAGCGAAGCTCAAGTTTATGTGAACGGTAAAAAGGCTATTTTCTGGCCTTATGGGTATAATACATTCCATTGCGATATAACATCCTTACTCAATAAGGATGGCAAAAATAATGTATTGGCTGTAAGGCTGGAAAACAAGCCTGAATCATCTCGTTGGTATTCAGGTGCAGGTCTGTATCGTAATGTGCATATTGTAACTACTGATCATATTCATATACCGGTATGGGGAACGTATATAACAACTCCGCATGTCTCAACCGACTATGCCTCTGTACGTGTAAGAACAGAAGTTGCAGGTAATAATGGTAGTAAATTATCTGTAGAAACACATGTTTACGATCCGCAAGGAAAAGAGGTGGTAGTAAAGAAAACTACAGAGTGCGATCCTGAAGGTCAACCAAACGAACAGAATTTTATTATAAACACACCTCAACTATGGAGTCCTGAAACGCCTAATCTATATAGAGCAGAGACTCGTTTGTTCTCGGATGGCAAACAGGTAGACACATATTCTACAACATTCGGTATACGTAGCATTGAGATAATAGCAGACAAAGGATTCTTTCTAAATGGTAAGCGCCGTCAGATACAAGGTATTTGCAATCATCATGACCTAGGCCCGTTGGGAGCTGCTGTTAATGTATCTGCTTTACGCCATCAGTTACAGCTACTTAAGGATCTAGGTTGCGATGCTATACGAACAGCCCATAATATGCCTGCTCCTGAATTGGTGAAGTTGTGCGACGAGATGGGATTTATGATGGTAATAGAACCTTTTGATGAATGGGATATAGCGAAGTGCAAAAACGGTTACCATCGTTATTTCGATGATTGGTCAGAAAAAGATATGGTAAACATGGTGCGTCACTATCGTAATAATCCGAGTGTAATAATGTGGAGTATTGGCAACGAAGTTCCCACACAATGGAGCAAACAAGGATATAAAGTTGCGCAGTTCCTACAGAATATATGCCATAGAGAAGATCCTACACGTCCGGTGACATGTGGAATGGATCAAGTAAGTGCCGTACTTGCCAATGGTTTTGCAGCACAACTTGATGTACCAGGATTCAATTATAGGGTAAACAGATATGAAGAAGCTTATAGTAAATTACCTCAAGCTGTATTACTAGGTAGTGAAACATGTTCTACTGTAAGCTCTAGAGGTATATATAAATTTCCTGTATCATTAAAGGCTGATGCTATATATCCTGATCATCAGTGCAGTTCTTATGATTTAGAATATTGCAGTTGGAGTAATGTTCCTGATTTGGATTTTGCAATGCAACAAGATCATCAGTGGGCCTTAGGCCAGTTTGTATGGACAGGCTTCGACTATTTAGGCGAACCGTCACCTTACGATACTGATGCGTGGCCAAACCATAGTTCTATGTTTGGTATGATAGATCTTGCAAGTATACCTAAAGACCGCTATTATTTGTATCGGAGTATATGGAATAAACGTGAACATACATTACATGTATTACCACATTGGACGTGGCCGGGACGTGAAGGACAAGTAACACCTGTGTTTGTTTATACAGACTATCCGTCAGTTGAACTATTTATTAATGGTCGGAGTCAGGGACGACGGATGAAACGTACAGATGGAACTCCTCAAGAACGTTTCCGTATGATGTGGAATGATGTAATATACCAGCCTGGCGAACTAAAAGTCATAGCATATGATGAAGCAGGCAATCCTGTTGATAAACAGATTATAAAAACAGCCGGAAAACCGGATCATATAGAGTTGAAACCAACTACGGATACGCTTAAAGCAGATGGTAAAGATCTTGCTTATGTTACTGTGCGTATGGTTGATAAAGATGGAAACTTGTGTCCTTCAGATAGCAGTCTGATACACTTCTCAGTAAAAGGAATGGGGCAATTCAGGGCTACAGCTAATGGTAACGCATGTAGTTTAGAACCATTTCAGTTACCTCAGATACATTTATTCTCAGGTCAGGCAACAGTAATAGTACAGGCCTTGTCAAAGCCAGGAGAAATGATATTAAATGCTTCATCAAAAGCAGTTAAAACAGCAAAATGTAAATTTGTAACATGCAAATAATTCAGTAGGTTTTACATTTAACATTAGGTTAATAATAACGGGGTGATTAAAGTCGTGAGACTGAATCACCCCTTCTTTTTACTAGTAATTTAGTTTCAGGTTGTTATCTTTATCATTGTCAGAAGAGAGTCCTTTGCACACATTCGAGAATATAAAAGCATCCCTTTTAGAATATTTACCAAGTTCTAAACATGTGTTTCTTATTTCATCTTTAAAACTTTTAGAAAGTCTTTCATCTCCGTATAGGTTCATTAAATAAGCCTTGGTTATAAGTTTACCAGATTTCTCGCGTATATCAGCAGGTACCTTTTCAGATATAAAACTATTAACAAATCCCTTCATAGATGAACTCGCGAAACGTATTGACATCTGTTCTAACGATTCACTGCTTCCTGATAGAGATCCCAGGCAATTTATATGTCCGGTCTTTATCTCCATTTTTCCTCTTCGTGTATCTAAACCAATCAATCTATAAGGGTTAGGGTAACTTACAGTCGAGCCTGTCTCCACATCTGTTAATCCTCCTTTCATCGTTGCTACATCCTGTGAGTGAAAATGCCCTGTAAATACTACTTTAATACCCATGTCAGAAAGAATCTTCGCATCACGTTCCCAATTATCTATAAGATAATCCTTCATAACCTTCTCTTGTCCATCCCAGTGCTTTACAATTCCGTGATGCATCATAGCTATAACTTTGTAGCCTTTAAATTTTGCATCAGCCATCTGATCACGTATAAAGTTCATTGTTTCCGGTTTAATCCGTCCACCTGTAACACATATATCTTTGTCATAATTATTCTCCTCATATTTGCATGCATCAATAGCAATAAGTCTTGTTCTTGAGTCGAGTTGCGCTACATAACTTAGTGAATTTTTGTCTCTGGCTATAGCATCTCCGTATCCATAATTCTTGTATATATCAGCAAATTCATTCGCACTTACTGTCTCTGTTCTCGGAGTGTTTTCACCATCAAATATCCTCGCGTTTGGGTTATTCACATCGTGGTTACCAGGTATAACGAATACTTTTATGCCATTGTCACTAAGTCTTTTTAGATAATGCTCTACGAGATACATATGCGATATCTTTTCTCCATCTTTTGTCAAATCGCCAGTTATCAGCAATACTTGTGTATGAGTAGCAATCATTTTGTTACAGATAGAATCCAGTATTTCCGGGCCTTGCTGGAGAAGTTTCCTGTCATGAGCCAGATATGTCTGAAAAGCTTTCCCGTCATGAACCAGTAATTCAGGAGCCATAATATGAACATCAGATATTACCGCCATTCGTTTAACTTGATCTGCACCTTTGTCTTGTCTTAGGTCTCTGTTTTGGGCCAATAAGGCAAAACAGCAAAGCAGTGATAATGTAACGCTTGTTAATGTTTTCATCTTTTATCCTGTTTAATTATTTACGATGCAAAAATATATATAAAGTAATTCAATATAAAAACAGAATTGTTACGATTCGCTTAATTTTAGGATGTCTAGTTAATAAAAATAAAAAAACATAGGCCATTTTATCAAGTATGGAGCTGAAATAATATCTTTGCAACTATGATGAGAAAAAATATAAAGATATTTTTGGTGTTTATGCTTTCTCTGATGGTGACATGCCTTGTAGTGGGAGCATCTAATGTACAATGTGATAATACTTGTAAGGTTAAGACTGAGCAGGTTTCTAATATAGCAAAAACGCCTAAGGCAAATCAAGAGAAATCATTCTGCCTTATTGATAGTGTGGCTAAATATTCTCCTTCAAACATGTCTCATTCGTTTGCTCTCAACTTTTCAGATTCATTTTCTGTAGTTGCTTTGTTTGATCGTGTAATGCTATATTTTTCTTTACCACAGAAGGTCGAGGCTCTTATCAGATATATAGCAGGCTCTTTTTAATATTAATGTTTAATACCGCTAATTAATTGTTTATGTCTAGTGTGCTTTATGCATAATATGATACGCTAATTCTATTTTTTATATTTATAAATAGATAAGAGAAGAACCGTTTCCCTGCACTTTGCAAAATATTTTTCAAAGAAAGTGTCACTTTACCACTATGTGTATTAAATGTTTGGTAATCAATGCGATAACACTCCGCTAAAACTAATCTAAGTGTCACAAAATGTCACTTAGCTACCACTCCGGAGCTATCCTTCTGAACCTTAAAAGCTATGTTATTGAACCATAGGAGCTATTCTTTTGAGTTGTTAGAGCTATGCAATTACCATATAAAAACTATGCTCTACAAAATAGAAACAAAAGAAGAAAAATGAATACCTTTAAGTCGGAGAAAATTAAGATAGAAGTGTTAGAGATTGGATTGATACCTAATGCATAAATCAAAGTAAAAAATAAAGGTATAATTATCATATAATGTAATATCTAACATTTAAATTATACTTATATAAAGCCTCATTTACGCTAATATAGTTTTATCTATGGCATTAATTAGCGTTTGTGAGATATTTGTAACGTCGAGTTACATCTTGTATTAGTGGTATTAGAGTGATAGTAATGTGGTATTTAGAAATACCTGAAAACTCTATAAACAAAGGCAGAGTGGTATAGTGACATTTATTTATAAAAAATTATTGCATCTTCTAATAACTTTTATATAAATTAACAGATATGCCTAACAACGTATAGCATTTCTTGTTACATTTGAACTATCAAGAGCAATAATATGAAAAATATTTTAGTCGTAATATTATTATTTATAAGCACTGTAGTTAGTGCTGGTAATCATCCGGATAATAGTATAAAGCAAATGGAAACTTATCAACAACAGGCTGATAAATTTATGGAAGATTTTGATGTTAATAGCGCTATACCTTTATATCAAAAAGCATTGGCTATTAAAACATCTCTCCAGCTGTAGTGAGAAATCTGGCTATGTGCTATTTCTATCGTGGTTATTATAAAAAAGTATTGCTACAGAGTATATCCTTGCGACAGACAGTTCTAACCATCAGGATATGAAGTTGATGTATAATTGCTATAACAATTTGATGGCCGATTCAGCTTATTATTTGAATAAGAAAATCGCAGATCAATTTCTATACGATTGCGATAATATAGTGAAACTGGCTGAATATTATAATCAAAATGAGATGTATGACTCGACTTTATTGTTTAAGCCAAATCCTTATACCACAATATTTATGATAGCACAGATTTATGGACTGATAAAGGACACTGTTAATGAAAAAGTATTATATGATGTTTTTGGCAAACGTTGCAAATATCGGAAAACCAGATGATGACATATTGGGACTTTGTAAGATCGCAGACAACAGAATAGCTGAAATTGTGGAAATAAAAGTAAAATAGCAAATCTTTTATTTTTATTATAATATAAGGTGTAAAAAACAGTGTGAGATATTTTTGTAAAGAAACGCGAAAACATTGCAGATTTTCAAATCTTTTTCTAAAAAAGATTTGGTATTGCGAAAAATAGTTGTACCTTTGCATCCGCTTTCGAGAACGAACGTTCTTGTTATGCAAAAAGAAAGAGTTCTTTGAAAAGATTTACATAGACAGAGAAGTAGTACAAGAAGCGAGTACCTGTATTTATATATTGGTACTCAGGTAACAAAAAACGAACCGTCATTTTAAAATGAGAAGGTGCTTTTAGACTTGAATTACGGAGAAGCGTTCTGAAACAGAGACAACTTTACAGACCGCCTTTGGCAGTAATGCCGGAGACGGGAAGTAGAAAACAATATTTTACAATGGAGAGTTTGATCCTGGCTCAGGATGAACGCTAGCTACAGGCTTAACACATGCAAGTCGCGGGGTAGCATTAGTCTGGCTTGCCAGACTAGATGACGACCGGCGCACGGGTGAGTAA
>JAYRGU010000006.1:0-132957 GCA_041907685.1 Prevotella sp.
TTCTCATACTTGTCTTTTAAAACATAAAGCTTGAATTCTTTCGAATAGCTACGATATTCACGTTTTTTCTTCTTCTTTTCCATCGATTTTTTGTTAAAACGATGTAAACCTTTTCTGTATTAAGTCAAATAGTTATTAAAAAGTGGTATTAGAGTGGCATTTTGTGGTATTTAGTTTGCTTGGAAATACCAGTAAACATTAGGCAAGTGGTAAAGTGACATTATTATTTAAAAATATTTTATGTATGATAAAGTATCATGAATATTTGGTACAAGGCTAAATGAGAAAATGCTAATATTCGATGTGGCTGTATTTATATTGTTAATCTTATTTTTTGCTATTTCCATTAAAAAGTAAAATGTTTCTTAATTTTAATTCTGTTTAGAATCTAAAGCGTTAACTTTGCACCAATACCATCATTCGTGGAATGAATCTATACAAATGTAATATGAAACAAAATCTAAAAGAATTCTATATCGCAAAAGTAAAATCATTGACAGTCAATATAACTTTGTTAAAAAATAAAAATCGTTTTTTCATAGTTTCTGAATTGCTATCATTTATTGCCGCATTAACTGCTTTTATATTCTATTGCATAGGAGGACTACCAACTGTACTACTCTTAACGACAATAGTCCTTTTCGCATTTTATGTAACTTTGCGTAGAATAGATATTAATAACAGTGAGAAAATAGCACGTTTGATTAGTATACAAAAGGTTTATAGTAAAGAACTAAAATATATTGATTCTAATTTTTCCTGTTTTGATGAAGGTGAAAAATATGTAGATAGTAATCACTCATTTACATTTGATATGGATATTTTTGGCTGCAATTCGCTATACAATCGTATGTGTCGGTCTATAACTATTGGCGGTCGTGACAGACTGGCTTTGCATTTACAGAATCTCTTAAAAGATAAAGAATCGATAGATCGAAGGAGAGAGGCTATTGACGAACTTTCTGAAAATGAGAACTGGAGAACTTCTTTTTTGTCTTGTGGACAAGAGCATTTGATAGATACAAAAGCCATAACGGAAGTGTTACGTAATGTTGGCAAAATGAAAGTTAATCCCCAAATTGGTAATATGTCTTCTCTTATTTTGGCTATTATATCAATCGCAATCCTTTTTATTTTAATATTATTATCAGTCTTTACAGATTTGAGTGCTGATGCTCCTATAGTATGGAGTTGCATACAATTATTTATTATACTCATGTTTACGGCTAAGCCATTGCGTGAGATAAGTAAAGCTGTTAATAATCTGCATAAACAATTGCAATCATATATAAAAATAATAAATCTTATTGCTGGTTCAGATTTCAAGAGCATTGAGATAAAACGTTTAAAAAATGTACTTTTTTCTGAGACTGCAAATTCTTTAGAATCGTTTGTAAAACTTTCAGATATTCTTTCCAGAATAGATCGTAGAGCGAATATTCTTGGGCTTATAATATTTAATATACTATTTCTAAGTGACTTTTTTCTTGTTCGGAGGTTCTTAAAATGGCAAAAGACATATTTAGGCAAAATAGAAGAGTGGGTTGATGCTTTGAGCGAGATTGATTCACTAGTTTCAATGGCTACATTTAGATATAATGAGCAGGATGCAGGTATCGCAAGTATCGTTGATTCAGACAGGGTCGTATATGAGGCTAAAGGATTATACCATCCGTTTATAGGGTCAGAAGCAATAAAAAACGATTTTGATATTGTTGACAATAACTATTATATAATAACTGGTGCAAATATGGCCGGTAAAAGTACATTTTTGCGATCTATAGGTGTTAACTATATTCTTGCGCTTAATGGGATGCCTGTCTTTGCAGATACATTTAAAGTTTCTATTTTTAATCTATTTACTAGTATGCGCACTACGGATGATTTGACCCATGGCATATCTTATTTTAATGCAGAACTAATAAGACTTAAGCAGCTGATAGATAATTGTAAGCAATCTGATCATACACTAATAATATTAGATGAAATATTGAAAGGAACAAACTCTTTGGATAAACTCAATGGTTCAAAACTTTTTCTGCAGGAAATATCAAAGCTACCTGTAACAGGAGTGATAGCTACTCATGACCTAGAATTATCGAAATTGGAAGATGAAAATAATATGCGGTTTCATAATTATTGCTTTGAGATTAAACTAGAAGATAATATAAAGTATTCATATAAAATAACAAAAGGAGTAGCCCGTAATCAGAATGCCACATATCTTCTTAAAAATATAATAAAGAGTATTGATTGAATCTATTAATTCGATATCGATCTAATTTTTTTACATTTACTGTTTTTTTGTTTATAGTTTGGATTTGATAAAAATACTATCTAATTGATTAGAAAAAATATTATTGCTATGAAAAGAATCTTATTATGCGCAGTATCTATACTATTGTGTATTTGTATAAAGTCGCAGACTTATCATAATCCTGTAATTCCGGGATATCACCCAGATCCAAGTGTATGTAGAGTAGGGAATGACTTCTATTTAGTAAATAGCAGTTTCCAATATTTTCCTGGCGTGCCATTATTTCATAGTAAAGATATGTTACATTGGCAGCAGATTGGAAATGTTCTTGACCGAAAATCACAATTACCATTAGCAGGAGCTTCATCTTGGACGGGGATTTATGCTCCTACAATAAGATACTATAATGGGACTTTCTACATGATAACTACAAATATAGGCCATGGCGGAAACTTTCTTGTTACAGCAACCGATCCTAGAGGTCCATGGAGTGAGCCTGTTTGGTTGAAACAACAAGGTATAGACCCCTCTCTATATTTTGAGGATGGTAAATGTTATATGGTAAGTAATCCTAATGATGCAATATGGCTATGCGAGATAGATCCTAAGACAGGTAAACAAATAACAGAAAGCAGACAAATTTGGCAAGGTACAGGTGGGCGTTATCCAGAGGGTCCTCATATATACAGAAAAGACGGATATTATTACCTTCTTATATCAGAGGGTGGAACTGAGTATGGCCATATGCTTACCATTGCCAAAAGTCAGAATATATATGGTCCTTATGATAGCAATCCTGATAATCCAATATTATACCATCAAAGACGTATATCTGAAAATAATCAGATACAGGGTACTGGACATGGAGATCTGGTACAGGCACAAGATGGTTCTTGGTGGATCGCATTTTTAGGCTTCCGAACTTACGGCGGAAACTATCATCATCTAGGTAGAGAAACATTTGTGTCTCCAGTCGATTGGCCTAAAGGCGAATGGCCAATTGTTAATAAGAATGGCACTGTAGATACCTTGATGAAAGTACGAACTCTTACTCAGGTCAATATACCTTTATATCCAAAGAGAATAGATTTTGATAAAGTTAAAAGTCTTAAGCAGATAGGTCCAGAATGGATTTATATCCAGAATCCAGATGAATCTAAATATGAGATAAAGAATGGCAAATTAAGATTACATGCTTCAGCTTCCTGCTTGACCGAAAATAAGCAACCTACTTTCATCGGCCGTCGTCAAGAGAATGCACAGTTCTCTATAGAAACATCTTTATCACTATGTAAATCCATGTCAGGTGATGAGGCTGGTCTTTCCGTATACCAGATAAATGATGGTCACTATGATATATGTGTGGCAAATTTAGCTGGTAGGCAAGTAGTAAAATATAGATTTCAAGTTAAAGACTTAGTTAATGAAAACTATGTATACGATACTGAAATATCAAAAGCAAAGAATATTTATTTGCGAGTACGTGGGGATGAAAAAACATATCATATGGAATATTCAACAGATGGGAAACTTTATCATGAAATAAAGACCGCAAGTACTCGTTTGTTGAGCTCTGAGGTTGTAGGTGGATTTACTGGTGTGGTTCTTGGTATGTATTGTACAGGCAAAAATAAATCAGGCTATGCAGATTTTAAATACTTTGATTATAAATAGAATATAAAATATTGTAATAACAGAGTGTTATTTCTGTATATAATAACGCTTCTATTGTAAATTGAAAAGCCCGTCGCAGGCATATAATATGCAATTGACGGGCTATAGTCAACTAATCTTTAAATAAAGAAGGCAAATATGATTATTAGAAGAGTTTTTATGCCCAAACGTTTTCATATATTGACCTTTCAATAATAATACCATTTTTCATGGCTTCAAGCCTAATCTTTTGCATGTTTCTTTGGGCTTTTTGTAAGTTGTTTCTTAATGTAATTAATAGGGAGGTAGATGGGCTTTTACGAGATAAAGCTGATACAAGTGCATTATATTGGAACTTCGCATCCTTTTCCCAAATACGATATGTCGTATTATATTGAGAGGCAGTTTGACTGCCCGTAGTTGAACTTTGCCCATCACCTTTGTCATCAGGATTGCTGCTGTCACCTTTGTCGCAAGAAAATATTAATATACATGATAAGAATATAATTATAATGGTAACTATTACCATAAAAAAATGATATGTTTTTTTCATAATGTTAAGTTCCTATGTTTGATAAAGAAATAACTTAATTCTTTTACTAGAAACAATATCCTAAAGTTATAGAAGTCGTATTAATCTTTGCTTTCTTATATATTTCGAAGAAGTCCGAGCCATAAGATAATCCAAGTAAGAACTTATTGCTGAAACGAGCATTCACACCTATCTGCCAACCTATCTGAAATCTATTCCAAGTGTAATCGCTACCGTCCATATCTTTTTTATCAAATAAGTTATATGTTTTATCTTCTCCGTCTTTGTTTTTATAACTGAATGTCACTTTTTCTTCGCCCCAAATATTATAGCGGAGAATTGCACCTAAGTAAGGAGCTATTTCTATTGTACTATTAGGAATTTTAAAATTATAAAGTATATTTAATGGAACTTTTGCGGATACCATATGGTAATGGTAATCATCTGTTTCATAGTCATCACCATCATCATTTTTAAAAAAAGAATATTGGACAGCTATTCCTGTCTCAAAATATACTGGTAAACTTGAAGAGACACTGAAAGCTCTATTATAACCTAAAGTTAAACCGGTAAAGGATTGATCTTTAGAATCCTTTATATCTACGGAAATTTTACTTGGGTTTAATTGAAAATAGAATGTGCTCCATCCATTTGCATTAACATTAGATGATTGAGATGATGAACTCGTAAATTGTGCGAAAGCACTAGAACTTACTGCTAAAAACATAGCAGCAACAATAAACTTGATTTTTTTCATAATAATTTTTATTTATGTATATAATATAGTTCTTTGGATTAATAGTTAAATGACATTCTCCATACATTTGCAGTCCCTGTTGAGCTGCCTCTTTGTGAAATAAAATATATGTATTTGCCGTCACGATTCCATACTGGGCTGAGATCATCTGCTGCATGATATGTAATTTGCGTTAATTGTGTTCCATCGTTATGGCATGCGAATATATCTGTATTTGCATAAAAAGTATTTCCTTTTTTAAAACACTACTGCCTACAAGTAGTATCCAACGACCGTCTGGGGAGAGAGATGGTGAAGAAAAACTATGATTTGGATCAGATATTAGACATTCTTCACTGCCTGTTGTATAATTTATGCGCCAAATCTCACCTTTGCCTTGTTCATTAATTCGTGTACATAACATCATATCTTCTGATCTTAAAGGAAAAGGATTCATTCCTTTATTGTAATTTGAAAGGAAATTATTCGCAATGTTATAACTCCAGATGCTTATACCTTTAGCTTCTTGACGGCTAAAAAAAATATTTTTCATATCCAATGTATATATTGGAGAGAAATCCTTGTTATTATTTGTAAATTGTCTACATACATAGCCTGTCCTAGAATCTGTTTGATATATTTCATTATATTTTCCGTTACGTTCGGAAAAACATATATATTTACCGTTCGGTGAATATGAAAAGTCTAATATATTTTGGCGATTGGTTCTTTGCATAGAACTGCCTTGCTTATCTAAATCTTTAATGAATATGTTCGTGCTGTTATTTCTTGCTGATAAGTATGCGAATTGTCTTCCATCTATTGAAATATCTAATATTCTATTCGAAAGCCAATTGACAGTTGAACCGTGACGTATAACTTTTGGCATACATACATAGTCATTGTCAGTCGTTATTTTTGTAAATTCTATACCAGATTCTTCATTTACATGAACAATTGAATAATCTACTTGTGCCATACAATTTATTGACAAAAATATAAATGATAACAAAATTGAATTCTTTTTTTTTATATCGTTTTTATAGTTTATTGTATTTATAATACTTTGGTATACTTATTTTTTAATCTTACAGTGCTATTTCAAAATTAAAGACTTTGTTTTTTAATTGCAAGTAATCTATTCTCGACATGTTAATGGTAAAACATACATCATAATTTAATATAAAGACTTGTATCTGATTTTATTACGTTCATAAATAATCTTCATATTATGCATAGTTTAATAACTTTTTGTTTCGTGCGCAAAGTTACACAGATTATATAGGGGACACAAATGTTAAAATTCCGATTTGGTTTTATTTGGTCGTATAGTATACACAAACGGTCTAATTTTGTGTGTATTTGCCTTGAAAATTATTTATACCTATCAATCTATTATACGATTATTTGTGTTTTAAAGCCATTCTTTTTATATTATAGTAATTAGCTCTATAACCATACCAATACCCAAGTGAACCAATAATCAGTCTTAGCCAATCGTAAGTATCAAGATCGAATGTCTAGACGCAGGCACTAAAGTGAGTTTTTAGGCTCAATGAAACCACAGGTCGACACTCTCTTAGAAGCTGATTTTAGCCCAGGACAGGTAACCGGATATTTAAATTGTGAGAAGATGAATCGTGTGTCATATGGGACTGTTTATCAGTATGTTTGGGCAGACAGAGAAACGGAAACAAACAGCTTTATAAGCATCTTCGTCGGCGTGGTAGGCATTATGCAAAACGTCGTTACAAAACAAATGGGCGAGGTTTATCAAGAATCAAGTAGACATTGATTTGTGACCATCTATTGTTGATGAAAAGGTCAGATTTGGAGATAGATACGGTCATTGGTTAGGACCATAAAGGTGCTCTTCCGACAATCAACGATAGGGTAACTGGATTAGTATGGATACGTCTATTAAGTGGAAAGGAAGCCGCTCCACTCACAGAGGTAACCATCAAAACATTTAATACACACAATTACGGTTGATAATAGAAAAGAATTCAGTTTTCACGAGAAAATTGCTGCTGAGTTAAATATTTATATTGGCTTTGCAAAGCCATACCATTCTTGGGAAATAGGAGCTAACGAGAACACAAATGGACTTGTTAGGTAATAGGGGCAGATTTTGGAGACATAACACCGGAACAAGTGAGCCGAGTTCAAAACAGCTTAAACTCAAGACCCAGAAAGAACTTGGAATACATCACTCCAAAAGAGAAACTTAAACAATTAACTAACAACGAATGGGATGCGGTTGCATTATACGCTTGAGTTCTGCTAATTAAATAAGTGGCAAATTTTATTTATTTTAAATGCCACCTATTAAATAGCGATAACGTTTGAAATAAATGTTTAAAAATCTATAGTGTAAGTCTTAAAATCAATTTTAGAGTCCCTGTTATCATCGGAATATCCCAATGAACGGCTTATTCCGATTTTGTTAAGTAATTCTATTATTTGTTTCGCAGGAAATTTAACCATAGATTGTTGAGGCCAAGTTGTCGTTTCTAAATCATATCCATTACTACTTAAACTTATGTTATTTCCAATAGAAAGAGCATCTAAGTCTGATAGACCACTGAAAGCGTCAAGTACTTCTTTTATATGTTTCCCGCTATCATCATTAGATGATAATCCTTTTTTTAAAGCTTCTACTGCATCGGGTACTATACTTCTAAGAGATTTATTGTCTCCATGATCTAAATCGTATTTATTAAGGAAAACAAGATCTCCTTTTATTGATTCCTTATTGATATTAATATAACCCAAATCCCTTAATGCACAATATGTATCAATAATAAAGTCCCCTAATATGTCTTGAAGCGTCATTTCATTTTCAATGCATAAGCATGATTGTATGTTTTTAATCGTATTACCTGATTTTTCACCAGAGACGATGAATCCCAACTTATATAACTTTGAAGATGCTTTTGACGTATATGTGTATTCATCATAAGTCGTAAAGTTATTGCCTGATCCTTGTATATATCTTTTTGAGTGAATAGAATCTATTAATAAAGTATTTATAGGGTTTCCATTTTCTATATAATTCGTATATAATGAAAATGCACAATTAATAGTATGATTGGTGTCGTTTTGTCCTGAATATTTAAAGTATGCATAAGCATCATTAAATGAATCATTATCTGCTCCATTTTCTTTAATTGCTTCAGAAACAATAATCTTCATAAATTTATAGAAAGCTTTTACTACTTTTGCATCAACAGATATAGATCTTTGGGTATATATTTGTTTATTACCTAAAGAATAGCTTAGGCCTGTAAGTGTATTAATTCTGTATGTTCCTTCAATTTTAGGAGGTGTTGAACCTTTATAAATAGGAATCGTTGTACCAAGGCTCTTTTCTACATCTGTAGGGATGTAACTAGTGTTATCAACGACCTCATTTGAATTAGGTACTGTAGCATCAGATTCACTGCTTTTACATGATGTGATTGTTAATATAAACAGTATTAAAATCAACGGAATAAAATAATTAAGTTTTTTCATCATTATATGATATTTTTATCTGCAAAAATAAGAATTAATTGCTTTAAATACAACTGTTAAAATATCACTTTGGTATTTTATGTGCTTAATCTATGCTTAACTGTACTAAAATAGTGCTTGATTGTATTAAAATATTTAATATGGCATTTTGCAATATTATTAATTGTCAGAAATAAAGGATTGAACTTGTTGTTTCTTGAAGTTATATATCATTATTTGTGTTTTAAAGCTATCTCTTTTATATTTATATTGTATAAATTGGCTCCATAACCACACCAATAACCAAGAGCACCAATGACGTTGCTGTGTATGTTTTTTACATATGGAATAAAATAATTTCTAGACAGGCTTATAGAACTTTCAAAATCATGCCAGAATTCATAACTGTTTTCATCTAACTGTACAAATTTTATAATAACATTGTCATTCAAAGAAAAATATGGAGAATATTTCTCAGTAGTTAATATGCTGTTACTACGTAAAATAGGTATTGAAGGCATTGTATCTAAAGCAGCATCGCTGAAAGTCCCTAAAAGAGATGAATAGTAGTTTCTGTCTTTATTCAACCTTTTAGTAAAAATCTTATAGAAATTATTATCTCTAATAGGATTCTTGAAGAATGCATTAATTTGGTAGAGAGTGTCGGAATTTATACATTTTTCAATACTGAATGAGTCTATTGAGACACGTTTAGGTATATATGTAGTTGCAGTGGCATGAAAATTATTATAATCTACAGTGAGTTTATATGATTTTCCTGAATGACCACGTAGCCAACTTGTGGTATATATGTAATTGGGGAAATAATCTTGGTCTATTTTCCCTGTAAGAATTACAGTTGTATCATTATCACTTACTGTTACCTTTGCCCATTTTATAACATAGTTGCCAATGCTGTCAATGCTTTGGTATTCGTTACTTATTGGTATTGTCGATGTTAAACTTACAACAGGAAATCCATCATCTTCAATCCATCCCTCAACAACCAAATCAGAATCGGTTGTTGTTAATTCTTCATAACATCCGGATAATATCAACGTCAGTGTGAATAAAAAAAGTAAATTAATAATGTTTTTCATTATAATCAGAACTTAATATAATAACTTATTGATGGTAAAATGTCTAAAACAAAATGGAAAGGCTTATATGCATATTGGCCTTTATATATTTTAAGCCTATAAAAAATATCGTTTTTGTGCATTGTTACATTGTAAAATGATATATTAATGGCTTGTTGTTTAGTCTTTGTGTTTTTTATATAATAGTTTATGGACAAATCAATGCGGAAATATGGGCTTAATCTATTTGAATTATGCTCGTTAAACTGAGAAACAATATGATTATTAATAAGATAAAAGTCTTTTGTTGATGTGAAAGGTGTTCCAGAAGCGAAAACCAATGTTCCTCCAAGTTCCAATTTATTATGGTAATTATATGTTGATACTAAATTAAATTCATGTGGACGGTCATGATTAGATGGATAAAGGTTATTTAATTCATCACTTTTAAAACGTCGTTTAGAAATACTATAGGCATAACTTAACCATCCTGTTATTGGTCCTTTGCGTTTGCTTAGCATTAAGTTTATGCCAATATTATATCCGCTACCAGATAATATTTGGTCGTTAAAATCATATGTATGTGTAAGAATATCCATTATATTCCCGTTGTACTCTTCCTGATTGAATAGACGCTTATAATAAACCTCGGATGTTATGTTGTACATGTCACGCATTAAACTAATGTTGTAAGATGCAGAAACATATTGGGAATTTTGTGGCTTATGAATATTATTGGTAGAATACCAAAATTCGGTAGGTAGTCCTATGCTACTAAAACCTGTTTGTGATATATATTGATGTTGAGTGCCAAAACTTATTGATAAATTGCTTAAATCTGAAATCATATCAGTTATTGTTACCGAAGGATCAGCAGAAACAAATGAATAATTGTTGTAGTCATAATAAAAAGTAGATCTTATACCAACATTTAATTTAAAATTGGAGTCCAGTATATTGTGATTATAGTCTATGAAAAATGAAATTTCTTTTGTCTTTTGTCTTATTTGATTTGGATAGTCAATCTGGTATGTACTTTCTGTTATGGGATTTTGTGGCAAAACGTTTCTTAATGCAATTTCTGTTCCAACTATTAGATTGTTAATGAATAATGTGCTTTTAAAACCAAATTCACCAATTGCTGATGGAAGTTTAAGAAATTGATTATTTTCTTTTACATAGAACTTATTGTGGTAATAAGTGTAATAAGCTATAGTCCTTAGATCAATGTGGTTAAACTTGTGATTCCAATTTGTTGAAAATAATGAATTACCCCACTTTAAAGAGAAATCTGCCTGATATCCTTCATCTGTAATATTGGTATTGTCATTACCATAATATGTGTTTATTTGTATTTCATCTCGTGGTGAAGGTTTTAATAGATATGTTATATTATAATCTCCAAAAGAATATTTAATATGGCTTCCGTCTATATTAAGCCACTGTTTGTATAGTAAATTAAGATATGCAGAACGGGCTGATATTAATAATCCAGAATTTCTGGAAACAGGAATCCTTATCGTACCTTGTGATGACATTACTCCAATGCTCAATTCACCATTAGTAATATCATAAACACTGTCAGGCAACTCCATATCAAGTTCTCCTCCAAGGCGATTGGGAAAAGAAGCAGAATGGCGAGATGTGGTAAAAGCCATATCTGAAAAATGTGAAGAATTAAAAATAGAAAAAACCCCTAGCAAATGTTGTACTCCATAAAGTGGAACAGATGATATTGTTACATAATTTTGTGATTGGTCACACCCTTGTATATATAGTCCTGCATCATATTCATTACAAGTTTGGATTCCTGGCAATAGTTGGGCATAGTGTATCGGGTCTGCATTTCCTAATATCTTTGGCAGTGTATTCATGAAATGCATATCCCATTTCAGAGTATTACTTATTGTTCCACTAAGAGGTATATTAATACGATGTCCTCTCACCAAAATAGTGTCAAGTTTATGAAATAGCATAACATTATTATGTGAGAGGGAATCTTTTTGAGCATAAGTCATTACACTAATCAAGCACGACAATATTAGGCAAGTTATCTTGCTATTATTCATTTTCCTTAGTATAGCATTTTCTCATATTCATTAATGAGCCCTTCGAAGTTATCAATTACATCTTTGAAACTTGTTTCATCAAAGAAAGCTTCGAAGGTGCTGTATGAAGTCCCGTCACTAAATTTTATTACTGGTTCGCAATACCAATACTTTTCATAGTAGCTATCTTTTTGGAATGGCTCAAGATCCATTGAAGCCTGTTTAATATCATTCCCATAGTATATACCAATATTTATTAGATCGTTAGCTTGGGAAATATAAGATTTGTAATTTGACTCGTTTTCATCGTTCTTGTTAGCATTATCTATGTAGTTTGTAAAATTGCTTAGATTGCTGCAAGTTCCTTTTAATCGTACTTCTCCTAGAATATCTAAACTCAAATTTACAGAATTTACGTTAGTATCTTGTATATTATTATTCATAGAATAATTTGCAGAAGCAGACATCGAAATTAGTGTTTTGCTCCCTTTCTCCATAGTTAATATTACCTCAGCGTTAGCAGGGGAGTAATATATTTTGCTAAAAGTCATACAAAAGTCGTTTACATTAATTTTGCATGTTGCTGAATATGAGCCTTTACTAAGGTTATCAGAATTCATACGAGATAAGTTTGTCGTAATATTTATGCTAGCTATAATTGAGCCATCCCTTGTTAATGCAATATTAATGTTTTCTGGAATTTCTATATAATTTTTATAATAGTTATTGCTACTAATTGATGCTCTTGGATCCCAATTATATTCTGATGATTCATCAATATAGACTCTCTTTGTGTTTCCACTTGTATTAAGAGTTGCAGTACATGTATTTCCTTCTTTATCTTTGAAAGAGAATTGCAAATCAGATGCAGGTGTGTAGTCCCATCTTTTAGTTGTTGTATTCGCGTTGAAGTGCCCTTTAAAATTCGATGCCGCATAAATTCTTGAATAATTATTTGTATATCCTTCAGAGCTATTTAATTTGGTTATAGCGTCAAAACAATTATCCCACCAGCTAAAAACTTTGTCACAATCGTATTTATCATCATTATACGTATCTTGGGCATAATCTAAAAGATCTTCAACATTTTGAAAATTTGAAGCGTGGTAATATGACATAAATTCTTTTGCGACTGCCTCCAATTTCTGCTTTTGTTGGTCGCATGTCAACGTTTCGCTTTCAGAACCTTTGTTGGATGATTGGTTATTGTTTGTGTCGTTTGTGTCATCGCCACCACAAGAGACACAAAATGTTACCAACGTTACTAAAAATGCTATTACACGGATTGTTTTTTTTATTTCCATATTTTTTATATTTGTTAATCGGTTTAAAATTTGCACTATGTTTGTTTCGCATTTGTCTAATATAATGGTTGAAGTGATAATATTAAAAGATCATCCTTTGCGCAATATTTTTTATAAGATTGACTTCTCATATTATAATTTCTGTTTTGCAATGCAAAATTACTAATAATCTATATTAGATACAAATGTTAAAAAATGGTTTAGGCATTGTTCGTTAATAATGTGTACTTAAATGGATGAAATTTGTGGATGTATGTATCAAATAATTATAATACATATATTATGTTTAGGCCTTCTGACTTATTTGAGAAGTGATAATATTTTAGTTAAAAGTCTATATTTGTATATAAATTGGCCAAGCCATAATAAACGATAACAAATCTTTAGCGTTGAGTCTATTTGCTACAGATGAAAGTAATAATATTGCATTTGTTTCATCCTCCTTTGTAATTTCTTAATGTAAATAGAAAGATTCTTATAATGGTGCATTAACAACATGAAAATCGCATTCAGTCGAATAAGTTGACTTCTTGCATACTACGTTCCAGTTGAAAGCAAAGTACTAATAGTTTCAATTACTTATATTAACGTGAGTTCGACTAATTCAAAATAACGAGAGTCGCAAATCCATAGTCCTTTGTAGATTGATGCATGGCTTCTTGGGAAAGCAACAGTAAACCGTCAGTGTACCTAAAATGTTCACGATGAAATTATCAAAGCACCTGTGTCAGGAGTGCTCCACCTTGACAATATTTTAAGTTCGTCATTGACTGTTTCAATAATGGCCCTTTTCCTTAGTGGCAGCTTGTCTGAAACAGACACTAAAGCTCCATTCATGTTACTTTTAAGCCTGGTAATGAGCTGTATGCCGTCAACGAACAGTCTTTCAAACAAGTTTCTGCTGATATAGCCTTTGTAGCCAACAAGCTTGCCGAATATATATTCTATAAAAGCTTTGTATTCCAAAGGTTTTCGGTCATCAATATGCCCTGGAGTAATCATAAAGTCCAAAAGCTCACCCTTCTCGTTACATATCAGATGGAGCTTGAAACCAAAGAACCAACCCATGGAACCACGCATGGCAATACCCTTGAAAGTCTTGTGAATGTGTATCCTTTGGTTACAGCAAACGCGCAAGTGTGTGCTGTCCACAAAACTTATCCCCGTACATTTACCCAACAAAACCTTTTTGATAAAGAGGGCAAGTGGTATGGCTATTTCTTTTTCAAGTTCTATGAAACGGTTATAGGAAACTACCTGGGGAAACAAATGACGAAGGTGTCGGCATACTTTTTCCTGATAGAAATGTTTCAGGCAACGATAGCCGGAATCATGGAAAAGAATCAGATGAGCATAATTTCGGCTTTTGACAGGGTTCCCTTACGATGATATTTCCGCTTTTTATTACTATTGAGCGTGTATTTTATCATCATGGCATCAAAAAACTTGCAGAAATCATCTGCAATACAAAATATTTCAGTAACTTTGTCCTCCGTGATCATAGCGAATATCGTTTGTAATCCTTTGTCTTTCAACACTATAAAGGTATAACTTTTTTCGCTGATCACCAACTTTTTAGTACTTATAATTCGTCGAACTCACGTTGTATTAAAGTAAAATCGTTAATAAAAGTGACAACTTAATTTGTGTCAATTTTAAAGGTCCTTTTTCAATTTAGTTGAAAAAGGACCTTCTCTGAAAAACTTTTATTAGTTATGCGTTTACTGTACAGTTATAGGCTGTTTTAGAAAAATAAAAGTCAGTAACTGGCCATTAATATATTAAGTTTTTTTCTTTCAACTAAATTGAAGAACCTTTTTAAATGGATTAAGTATCAGAATAATATCCAGCAATATTAAAAAGAATTTACTCCCAAGAAATTGTCTAATAGCCTTTTGCGATAAAGACGTCCAACCTTTACATAATCCAAATCAGAAAAGGGAGGGAAAAAACGACATATATTGTCTGTAACCTCCATCAAATAATTAATGTTGATTATATACTTTTGGTGTACTTGTACAAATGTGTTGCTAATATTCAGTATTGATTCTTTCTGGGTGTTACGTTTAAGTCTTATTGTATTTTTTCTGCCATTTACTATAATTTCCCATACTCTTAGGTCGTGATTATATCTGAATAAACCAATATCCTTAATCGTAATAAGACAAAAGTCTATAGAATTTATATAGAAAAGAAGTTTCCCATTACCCTGATTCTGCATGTCATACTTGTTGTCGTTTTTATGAGGCTGTTGGTAATCAGTATAAAATCTTTGCATAACAACATCCAGATCTTTATCGTCAATGGGCTTTTGCAAAAAGTCAAAGGCATCATTCCTAAATGCAGTTAACATATAGTTACTGTATGATGTATACATTATTACATGGCACCAATTATTTGAATTATTATGCATCTGACATAGAAAATCGAGTCCTGATATATCAGGAAGCTCTACATCCAGAAATAACAAATCTGGATTATTATTTTTCACCAATGTCAATCCGTCATTGCCATTAGAAGCCGTCGCTATTACTTGTATGTCATGGTATGAGTCTTTAAGCTTTTCTTTTAAAGCCTCAATCGCAGCTATACTATCATCAACAATAATTGCCTTCATGTTATATTACGTATTTGTTCTGAATATATTTAAATGCCTGCAAAATTACCTAAAAATATGCATTTCTGCAACAACGTATCTTTACTAAAAGGAACGAATGTGTCTTTTCTGTGATTGTCTGTTCTTATATCGTGCATGATTGTCGTAAAAAAGGTAGAACGTCTTATTTTATATTTCTAATATTGGGTATATGCAGTATATTTTCGCATCCAACTATTTTTTCATGGTCATCTATTAAATTGTGTATATCAAATTTGTATTTGTCGTGCTTTATTCGTCTATTGTATATAGCAAATGTTCGTGTAATTATGTCTAATCCTGTTTTTGTTCCGCTATTGTTGCTGCGTCGTATATCAAATCCTATTCCATTGTCTTTTACGATTATATCTATACCATTGTTGTTATGACTTACATTTATTTCAAGAGTCTTTTTCCCTTCTTTGCATTTTAGTCCATGTTTGATTGCATTTTCTGCCAATATTTGTATAAACATAGATGGAATTGTTATTTCTGACATTACTAAATCATCTGGAACTTTTAATATAAACTCAAAATCGTCTCCTAATATGTACTTTTCAATATTAATATAGTATCTCACGAATTCTAATTCTTCTTTAAGACTTATATAGGTGTTACGCGAAATATCAAGGTTTGCCCTTATTAGTTTTACAAGCATCATAAGTTCATCAGCCTCTTGCTTATTTGTACTTGTTATTTTATTATTCAAAACATTGAATATAAAATGTGGCGATATTCTATTACGTGCATTAAGTAATTTCAATTGCATTATTTTAATGTCATTTTGCAAACGAATTTTTCTAAAATAAACAAGCCAAAAGCCAATACCAAGGATAAGAATTATAATTATGCTTATAGAAAGCCAAAAAGCATTTTCCGTTTTACGGACAGTTATATCTTTTTGTTGTATCTCAATCTTTTTATGTAGAGATAATGTATCTTCTGTGAATCTCATCATTATTTCAGATGCTCGCATGTATTGGCGCTCTTTTGCGATTGAATCCTCAATGCTAATAGACTTTTTCAAGCTTTTGTATGCTCCTTTGTAATTGCCACTTAGTTCATATAACTTACGTATGTATTTGTTGCGTATTTCTACGATTTCTCTAAGCGAAGGAGATTTTACAGTCCCTTTCTTTAATATATCAGATGCTTTCTTTATGTCTTTTTGTTTTACGGCAATTCCGATTCTGATGGAATTCGCATAATATATACAGTCTTTAGCTTTTATTTTTTTGAAATATGGTTCACATTGATTGAGATACAGAATAGCTTTATTTACTTCACCTAAATTAAGGTATATGTCAGCAAGGTCTAGCTTACCCAAGTAGTCATCAAAGCTACCTTTCATACCTCTTTCTGATAATATACGTTCCATCCGAAGAAAGAAATATAGAGATTTATGATAATCTTCATCATAATAGTAAAATGAACCTGCATTTGATAGATAATAAACTTTCATATTTGGCTTAAGACAATGAAAATTTTTTTCAGTTTCGTAATAGTATCTTTCTGCCTGTTTGTTATCTCCTAATATTTGATATATATGAGCAAGGCCCATATAAAGCGACACATTTTTTTCGCTTGGAAGCTTTAATGAATCAACAAGAAAAAGAGCCCTTCTATAGTAATAAGAAGCTTCTGGTATATTGTTTTTTGATATATATACATCAGCTAAATTTGCCAATAAGTCTGGTGTGTAATCTTTGTTGTCACTTTTCATGAGTAGCTGGTATGCCTGTTTGGCTAGTTTTATGGATTCATCTGTATTCTTTTGATATATATATAGGTTAGATGATTTAATAGAATATGCTGTAGCGAGAAGTCCATTAATTCTTGGAGTCTCTTTTTGTTTTTTAGCAAAACATATAACTTTATCTGCATATTTTGTCGTCGATGTTTGAGTTTGCATTGCAACAAATTTGCTTAGCTGAAGATAATAATCGTAATATGTTAGACTATCTTTAGCATCTCTTAGTCCTTTGTTTATCATTTTGAGAGCATTTGGCGTCATATTATATACAGAATCCTCTGTAACTCTTAATATAGAATCTTCCTTTTCGGTGCGTTCATCTTTGTTGCTATTTCTTATGCATGATGCTAATTGAAGACATGTAAAAGTAAAAAGAATATATATAATTTTCCTCATTTCCTGACTTTTAGTTATTTTTGTACAAATGTATATAAAATAATCATATAATCATAACTAATTATGATATAATAATGTAACTTATGGTCATAAAGCCTAAAAAACAGATTTAGCTTATGAAATATGATTATATAGACGTGAAAATCTTTTATATTTTGTAAACTGCATCTAGCAATTCGTTAGTGATGTTATATAATGTAAAACAATATATTATTGTTGCCACTCTTTGTTTATTAAAAAATGTTGTAATGCTTTGGATTGATAAATTAAAATGTTAACTTTGCGGTCGGTTAAAAAGATAGGAAACTATTCATTTAATAAATATTATAATTATGGTAGATTACAAAACATTAGGCTTAGTAAACACCCGTGAGATGTTTAAGAAAGCCATCAATGGCGGTTACGCTATCCCAGCTTTCAACTTCAACAATATGGAGCAGTTGCAGGCTATCATCAAAGCTTCTTCTGAGCTTAAGTCACCGGTTATCCTTCAGGTTTCTAAAGGAGCCCGTAACTATGCTAACCAGACTCTGTTGCGCTATATGGCTCAGGGTGCTGTAGAATATGCAAAAGAATTAGGTTGCAAACATCCTGAAATAGTTCTTCACCTTGACCATGGTGACAGTTTCGAACTATGTAAGAGTTGTGTAGATTTTGGCTTCTCTTCTGTTATGATCGACGGTTCTTCACTTCCTTATGATGAGAATGTCGCTCTTACAAAGAAGGTTGTAGAGTATGCACACAAATACGATGTAACTGTTGAGGGTGAACTTGGAGTTCTAGCTGGTGTTGAGGATGAGGTAGCTTCTGAAGTTTCTCATTATACAAAACCAGAGGAAGTTATTGATTTCGTAACAAAGACAGGTGTTGATTCACTTGCAATCTCTATTGGTACTAGCCATGGAGCATACAAATTCAAACCTGAACAGTGTACACGTGATCCGAAAACAGGCCGTTTGGTTCCTCCTCCATTGGCATTCGATGTTCTCGATGCAATCATGAAGCAGTTACCAGGATTTCCAATTGTATTGCATGGATCTTCTTCAGTTCCTCAGGAATATGTTGATACAATCAATGCTAATGGTGGTAAATTACCAGATGCAGTTGGTATTCCAGAAGAGCAACTTCGTAAAGCATCTAAGAGTGCTGTTTGTAAGATTAACATCGACTCAGACTCTCGTCTTGCTTTCACAGCAGCAGTACGTAAGGTATTCGCTGAAAAACCAGCAGAATTTGACCCACGTAAATTCTGTGGCCCAGCTCGTGATCTTATGGAAGAAATGTATAAACATAAGATTGTTGACGTTCTTGCTTCTGACAACAAGTTGGCAAATCTTGACTAACTTATATACATATATATCAATTAATAAAGCGGAATCCTTATTTTTAGGGGTTCCGCTTTTATTATTAATGAATATCGTATTGTTATTGTTTTAAGAGGGTTTCTAATTTCTCAACACTTCCTGTATTGGGATTTAGTATAAGATGTGTGTCATATTTCTTATTGAAAAGTTCTGTACTCAAGCATTCAGCATGCCCGAATTGTCCTGCATAAATTTCAATACTACCTAACATCTTGTCTCCATTAAATAATGTTGCTTTAATTTTGCCGGGAGTGTTTACAAAAAGTCCATTTTCTGTCTTTTTCTTCTTCCCATTATTGATATTCTCTTGAGGTACGAAATGTTCATCCTCTATGCTTATATAGTAAGGATTACCTGCCATGTCGTCTTGTTCTAGCATACCTAACTTGTTCGAAAAACGGAACACAAGGGATTTTGCAGTCTCATGATCGGGACAATACATTACCACATGTTCAGTTGTATCCTTTACAGTTGTCCCAATAAATGATTGTGTCAGCGCTGATTCCTGTACATCAAGATTTTGGAGCATAATTTTAAGTTGTTCACCGTCTTTTGGCATAAAATCAGCCTGGCCTTTTGCTAATTGTGCCCTACTATCCCTTATGTCGTATATCTCTTGAGCAACCAATTCTGCCATCTTAGCTGTGCTACCAGCTGAAAGGACATCTTGATTCATAAACTTGTGAGGGTTTATAATTGTAGGTCTGGCAGCAGGTTTAAATGCTTTTGATTGATTAATAACTTTAGGTGTCGCATTTATGGCAAGAAGTATTCCATCATCATTTAATATAAACTTCGTTGTTGCGTTTTTAGGATTCAATTTAATAGAATAACATTTAGATGTATCAGGCACTCCAACGGCAGATATACCTATCTGAGCGATCTTGTAATTGGTATGAGATTCACATTTTACATCTTCGTTATTGAGATACTTTCCTGCATATTGGCAAAATTCTCCAGGCGTGTATACAGACTTTTCTATAAGAAGATCTATTTTTACGGCTGTTTTAGGCAGATAGTATATCGCGCCATCTTGAGTAATGCCTGGTTTGTATCGGCTAACTTCTGTCTGTGCATATATTGCAACACTTGCTAGCATAAGGCCTGCAATAAATAATTTTCTCATAAATATATTATTTTAATTTTAATCATTCAGCTTTTTAAAAGCTTTGGGCATATATTTTATAATGTCGCTAGAGATTAAACTCTCTTCGCCTAATTCTTTTACGGCTAAGTCACCGGCAAGTCCATGTATATACATTCCAAGAATACAGGCTTCTTTTTGTTTATATCCTCTAGCTAATAGACCAGTTATTATACCTGTAAGTACATCTCCACTCCCTGCAGTTGCCATACCTGAATTTCCGGTCGAATTGAAAATAACACGGCCGTCTGGCAGACACAGTGCGGAAATATGTCCTTTTAATATAATATATGATTGTAAATGCTCTGCCAAATCTCTGGCTTTAGAAAGCCTCTCGTAACCTTCTATATTATGTACATTTGTGAGCCTTTCCAATTCCTTGGGGTGTGGAGTCATTATTACACCTTGTGGTAATTGTTCTAACCATGCACGATGACTAGCCAAAATATTCAATCCGTCTGCGTCTATTACTATTGGCGCATGCGTCCGTCTTATTTGTCCAATGAGCGCAATTGCTGTATTTTCGGATAGGCCCAAGCCTGGTCCGATACCCATAGAGTCAAACTTATCACTATCTATTGTATCTGAAAAATATGTCTCCTCTTGGTCAAGGTCTACTATAGCTTCAGGTACAGATATTTGTATTATATCATTATTTTTCTTTGGAGTGTGTATTGTTACCTTTCCAGCTCCAGCTCTAATACAAGCTTTTGTAGCTAAAACTGCAGCTCCAGCCATTCCATAACTACCAGCAATTAAAAGCGCATTTCCCATGTCTCCTTTATGAGAAAATGCATCTCTTGGCTTTAGTATTTGGCGGACGTCATTCTCTTCAAGCATGTAATATTGTGAGTCAAGCATGTTGATTCCTTCAGTGCTAAGGCGAATATCTAGAACCTTGACCTTTCCAATATATTGTTGATTTTCTGCGAATAGAAATGAAAGTTTGTCTTGTTGCAGAGTAAGTGTGACGTCAGCTCTTAATATATTGGCTTTAATGTTATAAGTGTTGTCTTCTGTCATAAGGCCAGATGGAATGTCTATACTTACAACTTTTGATGCAGATGCATTGATATATTTTACTAGTGATGCAAATCCACCTGCAAGAGGTTTATTTAATCCGGTGCCAAAAAGACCATCAATGACAAGGTCATTCTTGTCTAAGGTAGGTGGCTCAAATTCTTGTTCCACTTCTATAAAGTCTTTTATTCGTTTACTATCTATTATTCGCTGTTTGTTGACAGCGCAATCTTCAGATAAACTACCGTGAACATTGAATAAATATATTCTTATATTATAATCGAGCTCTGATAACATTCTTGCTACTGCTAGAGCATCTCCACCATTATTACCTGGGCCGGCAAATACAACTATAGGCGTCCTATTACTCCATATGTCTGTAATAGCATGGGTCAAAGCACGCCCAGCCCGCTCCATAAGGTCTATTGAAGCGATTGGTTCATTCTCTATAGTATACTTGTCCAGCTCATGTATCTGAGTACCTGTAAAAATCTTCATACATGCAAAAATACAAAATTAATGCAAACCAATAGCTATAAATTGAAGTATTTTTAGTAATTTTGTAGCAAAATTTTTAAATTCGTATAATGAGTACTATTAAAATTAAGGATAAGACATTTGAAACGTCTATACCTGAAACTGAAATACAGAAGCGAGTAAAAGAAGTAGCAGAACAGATAAGTAAGGATATGGAAGGTAAGAATCCACTTCTTTTGGCTGTACTAAACGGGTCTTTCATATTTGCAGCAGATCTTATGAGAAGTATAACAATTCCGTGTGAAATATCTTTTGTGAAGCTAGCTTCTTATCAGGGAACAACATCTACAGGAAAGGTTAAGGAGGTTATAGGACTTAATGAGAGCCTTGCGGGACGTACTGTAATAATTGTAGAAGATATTGTTGAAACAGGAACAACAATGCAGCAGATGATAGAATCTCTTGGAACCCGTAATCCTGAGTCTGTTCATATATGTACATTGCTGCTCAAACCTGAAAAACTGCATATTCCATTGAATATAGAATATACTGCATTCAGTATCCCTAACGATTTTATCCTTGGATATGGACTTGATTATGATCAACAAGGCAGACAACTTAGAGATATATACACACTTAAGTAGAAATATAAACAAATAATAAATAAATATGAGAAATATCGTAATTTTTGGTGCTCCTGGTTCAGGAAAAGGCACACAGAGTGATCTTATGATTAAAAAGTATAGCTTTAATCATATTTCAACAGGTGATGTACTTCGTAATGAAATAAAAGAAGGTACAGAACTTGGAAAAACAGCCAAGGGATATATTGATAATGGTCAGCTTATACCAGATGATTTGATGGTAAATATACTGGCAAGTGTTTATGATAGTTTTGGAAAAGACCACAATGGTGTTATCTTTGATGGTTTTCCTCGTACAATACCTCAGGCAGAGGCTTTAAAGAAAATGTTAGATGAGCGTGGACATAAAATATCAGCAATGATAGAACTTGATGTTCCAGAGGAAGAACTTATGACTCGTCTTATCAGACGTGGACAGGAATGTGGACGTTCTGATGATAATGCTGAAACAATTAAAAAACGTTTAGATGTATACCATAATCAGACAGCTCCTTTGATAGACTGGTATAAAAAAGAGGGAATACATAATCATATTAAAGGATATGGTGAGCTAGACCGTATTTTTGGTGATGTATGCTCTGTAATTGATAATCTATAATATTATGCCAGAATCCAACTTCGTAGACTACGTTAAAATATACTGTCGCTCTGGTAAGGGTGGAAAAGGCTCAATGCACTTACGCCATGTTAAATACCAATACAACGGTGGTCCTGACGGTGGTGACGGAGGCCGTGGAGGATGTATATATCTTCGTGGCAACCATAACTATTGGACATTGCTTCATTTGAAGTATGAACGCCATGTTTATGCCGAACATGGTGGCAATGGAGGTAGAGATAAGTGTCACGGTACTGATGGTCAAGATCAATATATAGATGTACCTTGTGGAACTGTTGTATATAACGCAGAGACAGGCAAATATGTTTGTGATGTTACTTATGATGGTCAGACGGTATTGCTATTAAAAGGAGGTAGAGGCGGATTAGGAAATTTCCAATTCCGCACTTCTACCAATCAGGCTCCAAAATTTGCCCAACCAGGAGAACCTATGCAAGAGATGACTATAATTTTGGAGTTAAAGCTTCTTGCAGACGTTGGACTTGTTGGCTTTCCTAATGCAGGAAAGAGCACTTTGCTTTCTGCTTTATCTAGTGCCCGTCCTAAAATTGCTAATTATCCGTTTACGACTTTAGAGCCATCTCTTGGAATTATAAGTTATCGTGATAAGCAGTCTTTTGTTATGGCTGATATACCAGGGATTATAGAAGGAGCAAGTGAAGGAAAAGGACTAGGTCTTAGATTTCTAAGACATATCGAACGTAATTCACTCCTTTTGTTTATGGTACCTGGTGATACGGATGATATTAAGCATGAATATGAGGTACTTCTTAATGAGTTGAAAAATTTTAATCCAGATATGCTTGATAAGCATAGAGTCCTTGCTGTAACAAAGTGTGATCTTTTAGATGAAGAGCTTATTGAGATGCTTCATGAGAATCTTCCTGATGATTTACCTGTCGTTTTCATTTCTTCAGTTACAGGTAAAGGAGTTGATGAACTAAAAGATGTACTTTGGACTGAGTTGAATAGTGAAAGTAATAAACTTCATGAAATAGTATCTGAAGATCTATTAGTTCATAGAGATAAAGATTTGGGCAGATTATCAGAAGAACTTCATATGGAAGGTGAAGATGATGTTATTGAATTTGTTGATGAAAATAATATAGAGGATTTGGATGATTTCGAATATGAGGATGTAACCGATGATTAGACCTATCCTTAAATATTACGATATTGGTGTTGGCGTTAAGGCGTTTAGTAGTACACGCAAAGGTGGATATAGTCATGGAAATTATGGCGAGTTTAACGTTAATAAATACTGTGGTGATGATGAGGCTTGCATAACTAAAAACCGTAGAGCTTTATGTGATGAGCTAGATATAAACGAAGAACGTTTAATAATGCCACACCAGAACCATGGAACAGAAATAAGACAAATAGCTCCAGATTTTTTTAATTTGCCAAATGTTATACAAAAGCAGATATTAGAAGATGTTGATGGAGTAATGACAAACATGATGGATGTGTGTGTCGCTGTTTCAACAGCCGACTGCATACCTGTCTTGTTATATGATAATGAACATCATGCCTGCGCTGCAGTTCATGCTGGATGGAGGGGAACTGTGGCTAGAATATTACAGCGAGCCGTTGCTGTTATGAAAGCGGCATATAAGACAAATCTGGAACATCTAGAGGTTTGTATTGGTCCTGGAATATCGTTAAATGCTTTTGAGGTAGGTGATGAAGTATGGCAAAAATTTGCTGAAGCTGGATTTGACATGAAATCAATAAGCAAGCGATATGACAAATGGCATATAGATTTGTGGGAATGTAACCGCATGCAACTGATTGACATTGGCGTGAACCCCTGTAATATTCAGATTGCAAATATATGCACATACTCTAATACTGATGAGTTCTTTTCTGCCCGCCAAATGTCTATTAATTCAGGGCGCATACTCACAGGAATTCTTTTGAAATAATTATAATAAAAAACCTTTTGATCGTATGAATTTACATTTTAGACACTTATTATTGTCTTTTGCTATCATTGTGACAATGACAGTAGAGGCAAATGAAACTTTTACTTCTCTTGAGCAACAACAGATCAGTATTCCAACTCCGGGATTGTTTAATCATTCAAATGCTTTTAGTATAGACTTTGATATGCTAAAAGCATCTGAATGGTCTTTCCCTTTGCCAGTAGGGAAGGCTTCATTATCTGATGATTATAAAATGGAAATAAAAAGTAAAAAGGGAGATAATGTGAAAGCAATGTTTGATGGAGTTGTACGTTTATCTCGTGAAAATGCTTCTTATGGAAATGTTGTCGTGATTCGTCATAAAAATGGATTGGAGACTGTTTATGGACATAATGCCCAGAATTTAGTTAAGGTAGGTGATAAAGTGCGGGCTGGTCAGACAATTGCTATAGTTGGCTCAAATGGAGGAAAAACTTATTGCCAGTTTGAGATAATGATTGATGGGCGAAGAATAAATCCGGAAATTATAATAGATGTTGCAGAACATAGGTTAAAACGTCAGACTATACTTTGCGAAAAATCAGACACTCGTATAAATGTTAGTGTTATGCATAATGAATTAGCTAAATCAAATAAGATTGGTATATCTAAGTCTGATGAATCTAATAAAAAGCTAACAAAAGATCCCTTTAATGGTAATCAAGAATTTACGCTAAACTTATCTAATTTTAATCCAGGGGATTGGTGTTATCCTTTACCAGGAAGTCATGTCATCAGCCCATATGGAGGTGGACGTCATCATAGTGGCGTGGATATAAAGACGAAACCTAATGACAATATATTGGCGGCATTTGATGGCGTCGTTACTATGTCAGGACCTTATTTTGGATATGGTAATTGTGTAGTTCTTCGTCATGCCAATGGATTAGAAACATTATATAGTCATAATTCACGTAATCTTGTCAAAGTGGGTGATAAAGTCAAAGCGGGGCAACCTATCGGACTTACTGGACGTACTGGCAGGGCTACAACAGAGCATTGTCATTTTGAGTGCCGTATTAATGGCCGTCCTTTTGATCCTGCAATAATATTTGACCATTTAAATAAGTCGCTTAGGATGGATCTTATAACATTCACGAAGGGCTCAAATGGAATAGTGAGGGTAAAATCACAGAAAAATTTTATGGCTAAGTCTAAATAAAAAGAAAGACTGCAAATTTGCAGTCTTTCTTTTTATTTGTGCCTGTTAGCACGCTGTTCGCGATATTTTGCTTTTTGTTTAGCAGAACCGCTACCATGTGCTCCAGTTATGTACTTCTTTTTCTTTGCCTTTGTTTTGACCTTATTAGGATCAGATGAGTCCTTTCTGGGTTTGCTGAAGACTATACCGCCTCCTGCAATTATCTCATCAATAGCATCTCCTTTACTCATTTGCTTTTATAATTAATGATGGAATAGCCTTATACCTGTAAATGCCATAGTAATTCCATATTTGTCACATGTATCAATGACATTATCATCTCTTACAGATCCTCCTGCTTGTGCTATGTACTCAACCCCACTTTTATGTGCACGCTCAATATTGTCACCAAATGGGAAAAAAGCATCACTTCCAAGAGAGACCTTCGTGTTTTTTGCTATCCAAGCCTTCTTTTCTTCTAGTGTAAAAACTTCAGGTTTTTCAGTGAAAAAATTCTGCCAAACACCATCTGCAAGTACATCGTCGTGATCTTCACTAATATATACATCAATGGTATTATCTCTGTCAGCTCTGCGTATTTTCTCCTTCCATGGCAGGTTCATTACTTTTGGATTTTGGCGTAACCACCAGATATCTGCTTTGTTACCTGCAAGGCGTGTACAATGAATTCTGCTTTGTTGACCAGCACCGATTCCAATAGCTTGTCCATCCTTAACATAACATACTGAATTGCTCTGAGTGTATTTTAATGTTATAAGACTTATAATTAAATCACGTTTTGCTTCTGCAGTAAAGTCCTTGCTTATTGTTGGTATATTTTCAAATATAGTTGGTTCATCTAGTTTGATTTCATTACGTCCTTGTTCAAATGTTACTCCGTATACTTGTTTATGCTCTATTTGAGCTGGAACATAGTTGGGATCAATTTTTATAACATTATAAGTACCTTTGCGCTTTTCTTTCAATATTTCTATTGCTTCAGGTGTATAGTCTGGAGCTATGACACCATCACTTACCTCGCGTTTTATGAGTGTTGCAGTTGCCTCATCACAAGTGTCACTTAATGCTATGAAATCACCATAACTACTCATCCTATCTGCACCACGTGCACGTGCATAGGCTGATGCCAGAGGTGTCAATGGAATCTTTACATCGTCAACGAAGTAGATCTTTTTAAGTGTGTCACTTAATGGAAGTCCGACAGCCGCACCTGCAGGCGATACGTGCTTAAAACTTGCAGCTGCAGGGAGACCTGTGGCTGCTTTCAATTCTTTTACTAACTGCCATGAGTTTAGTGCATCCAGAAAATTTATATATCCTGGACGTCCATTAATAACTTCGACTGGTAATTCCCCTTCTGTCATGAAAATCCTAGAAGGTTTCTGATTCGGATTGCATCCGTACTTTAATGCTAATTCTTTCATTGTCATGAAGTCTATTTGTATTTGTAGTTGCAAAATTACTATTTTTTTTTAGTTTTTGGGCGATTGATAGCATCCTTTTATATTATTTTTCTAAATTTGCAGTCAAATTCTATATATATGAATAGAAAACGTTGGGCACTACGACAATTATTTACAGTAGTAGAGGATAAAATTAATAAGGATAAGTTAAATCCTAAGTCTTTTAAAAAATTCTGGAGGATAGTTTCTACATTAGAGAAGCCTAAAGAAGGAACATTAGACAGGCTTTCTTTATTTGCAGGGTTTCAAGATTGGGATAGTTTTAAGGAGACTCTTTATGGAGATACTGATGCTCAAATTAATTGGGAAGGTGATGAAAAAGAAAAATTGGATAAAATTTCGACTAAAAAGGATATTACATAAAAAGAGGTTCAAATTTGAACCTCTTTTTATTTCATCAAGTCTTATTGATTTAAGACTCTTTGATTTGTCTTTTTTCTTGGATACGAGCTTTTTTACCTGTAAGTTTACGCAGGTAGTACAATTTAGCTCTACGTACTTTACCGTGCTTGTTAACCTCAATATTATCAATGCTCGGTGATTCAATAGGGAAGATACGCTCAACACCTATAGTTCCTGACATCTTACGAACGGTGAAACGTTTTTTGTTTCCATGTCCACAAATCTTGATAACAACACCACGATAGAGCTGTATTCTCTCTTTTGTACCCTCGATAATTTTGTAAGCGACAGTGATTGTATCACCACTTTTGAATTCAGGGAAGTTCTTGCCGGTTGCAAATGCTTCTTCAGCAACTTTAATTAAATCCATTTTATTTATAATTAAATTTGTTTATCGTTCCAACGCAACATAACAGGTAACTCTTATCCTGTCAGCGATTACGCCGAAAAGCGATGCAAAGGTACTAATTTTTCTTTTCTTTTACAAGAACCAAATTGTTTTTTTTGAGAAACAGACTCTTTTTCTTCTTTTTTTAACTAACTTTGCCGCAAACTTTATGATTATGAATAAAAAAACTTTATTTATAGGTCTTGGATTAATGTTGATTACTGGCTATTCTTGTTCTACATACCATGTGATAGATGTAAAGAGATCTTTATTGGTAGTTGACAACCGTTATGATAAAAATCCTGATACAACAGCATTATGCTTTATACGTCCATACAAGGAGCATGTTGATAGTATTATGAATCCTATCGTTGGACAGATTTCTGATAATATGTCAGGATATAGACCGGAAAGTCCTTTATCCAATCTTTTGGCTGACATATTATTATGGGCAGGTGGTACATATAATGAAAAACCAGATTTTGCGGTTTATAATATAGGAGGAATAAGGTCCTCTCTAGTTAAAGGTAATGTAACATATGGTGATATTTTGGATGTCGCACCTTTTGAAAATAAAATATGTTTTCTTTCTTTAAAAGGCAAGGATGTTTCTGAGTTATTTAGAAATATAGCTTCTTCTGGTGGGGAGGGCGTTAGTCATGGTGTTAATCTAGTTATAACCAAAGATGGACATCTGGTATCTTCAGAATTAAATGGAAAGCAAATTGACGAAAATCGTATGTATAGAGTTGCTACTATTGATTATTTAGCGCAGGGTAATGATAAAATGGTGGCATTTAAAAATGGATTAAAGATAAATTCTCCTAAATCAGATAGGAATGATACTAGATATATAATTGCGGATTTTTTTAAAGAGAAATTGAAAGATGGTTGTGTGATAGAATCAAAAATAGAAGGTCGTATAAAGGTAAATAAATGATGAAAACAAAATATATATTATTAACATGTTTCTTTTTAGTTGTTTTTTCTTCATTTGGGAAAAAAAGACAGCTTGTAATTTTGCATACTAACGATACTCATAGTTGTATTTTGCCTATTCCTGCTGATATTGGTGATACATTATTCGCTGATAGGGGAGGATATATTAGACGTTCAACGATGATAGACGAACAGAGAAAGTCGAATCCTGATCTGTTATTGTTTGATAGTGGTGATTTCTCTCAAGGCTCACCTTTTTATACAATGTTTAAAGGAGATGTAGAGGTAGAACTGATGAATATAATGAAGTACGATGCTGCTACAATAGGAAATCATGAATTTGATTTCGGCCTTGATAATATGGCTCGTATATTCAAAAAGGCTTCCTTCCCTATTGTATGTTCTAATTATGATGTAAAAGGCACAGTTCTTTCGGATTGTGTAAAACCATATATTATTATTCGTCGCGGTGGCTTGAAGATCGGAATTATTGGACTTTCTCCGCAACTAGAAGGACTAGTATTTGCGGCTAACTATAAAGGGATAACTTACAATGATCCAGGAGTTGTAGCATTACAGATGGCAACGTTTCTAAAAGAAAAAAAGAAATGTAATATGGTTATTTGTCTTTCACATTTAGGGTGGAATATAGGAGGAAAGGACGATCAATATATGATATCACATTCTCGAAATATAGATTTAGTTTTGGGAGGACATTCCCATTCTTATTTGAAAAAGCTAGAATATGTTAAAAATATAGATGGTAAACCGGTTCCTGTAGATCAAAATGGTAAAAATGCAGTTTTTGTAGGCAAACTTACTATTGATTATTCAAAATAAAAAGATAAAACGATCATTTTAGTTCTGGCTTCTGCCACTGAGTTTGTATATAATAGCATGCTTTTGTCCTTAAGGTCGTTAGCATGACTTTTTTCTAAACTATTTATTAGACTGTAACAGAACTTTAGTTCCGGCTTTAGCTTAAATAAAGGCATATATAGGTCACATCCAAGTCCAATTTCAAATAGGTAGTCGTATCTCTTGAGTCTAATGTAATCATCGTTATTCCCAGATAAATTGAGCATGGAATTTATACCTATTAGTATATATGGCTTTTTGTTATTGAATCTTTGAGCATTGTAAGTTAAGTCAAATGCCAGTGAAGCATATATGCTTTTTAAATCTTGATATGTTTCTTTATTATTGTTAGGGTCTATATCTGTTCTGTCGCTGAAAGTTAAGTGTCTTGAACCGAAATACATTGTAGGTGATACCCTGAACCCAAGATAATTATTCAGTTTAAATTCCCCAAGTACGCCTACATTAAATCCAGGATCCCATCTATCTTGGTCACAAACAATAGTTTTTTTTATTCCTACTCCTGTTTTATCATATAAAAGTTGTTCACCTACATTTTTAAATTCGATGTCTTGTAAATGTGTACCTATCACAACACCAAAGTGGAATGGTTTTAGGTCCGCATAAGGTAAATTCTCTAATTGTTTTTCTTGTGCGTAAATTTTAGATGTAAACACAATTATTATTAGAACTAAGTATGATGCTTTTCCTTTCATTATAGCAATAACGCAATACTTGATTGCTTATTGTATTTCAATATTTTGGTAATACTTAAATTATTTAAAAAGATATACCTAATTATAGGTATTTAAAAATATTAATGTAACTTTGCATCGTACATAACTAAGTACAAAACATTATTAACAAAAAACATTTAATTATTATGGCTTACGTAATTAGTGATGATTGTATCGCTTGCGGTACATGTATAGACGAATGTCCATCAGGAGCTATTTCTGAGGGAGAAAAATATTCAATTAATCCGGATATGTGTACTGAGTGTGGTACTTGTGCAGATGTTTGTCCTTCAGAGGCAATTAGTCTTCCGAAATAATTGAGATTATCTAGAAGATATAAATGGCGACTTTTTTAGTCGCCTTTTTTATTAAATAAAAAATGGATATAAAGTTTTCTTTATATCCATTTTTGTTTTGTATATCTTCTTTTTACTTTATGCCTAATGCATGTTTTGCTGTTTCATTATTTGGATCTATATTAAGAATCTTATGCCAATATGAATTTGCTGTAGCATTGTCTTTTTTAAGATAATTATAATAGCCTAAGTATCTGTAGCATTCAACAAGTCTTGCATTATCAGCATTATCTTTTTCTGTTTTTGCTGATATCAGTTCAGATAATTTTTCATAATAAGGCTTTGCAAGACCTAGTTTTGTATCAGGATCCATATATGAATTAACTCTTGCTCTCATGAAATAAGCAAATTCAATTGCATTTGGGAATTTGTCAGCAAGATCACTATAAGTTGCATCTGCATTTTTATAAGCGTCTGTTTTTGCAGTTCCAGTTAGTTTATCAGCCTGCTCATTATAGAGGGTTCCTAGACCAGCAATATCGCTTGCAGTCTCTTTTTCAATGCTATTCAGATAATCTTTATAAAATAGGATAGCATTATTTAGGTCGCCATTAGCTTCGTAAGCAGAAGAAATCTGTTTCTTTACATCAGCGATGATTTCTTTACGGTCAATATTTTCAGCTAATGCTTTTTTGAATTGTACTATTGCATTATCGTATTGTTTTGCACCCATAAGTGCATGACCATAATAGGTGTAGTCCAGATATGAGAATTTTGCACTATCAGATTTATTGAATAGAGCATCAGCGTATTTTAAAGCATTATCGTAATCCTTCAAGTCTGTGCTATTAAAGAATGCTAGTCTATTGAATGCTGCTTCTTTTGGAGATTTCTGTACACCGAATGTAGCTATTTCCAGACTTTTTTTAAAGTCTTGTTTTAAGTAGGCAGCCATCGCATAGTTAGTGATATCTGTATTATCCAGCTTATTCATGTCTACTTTCGAATAGCTTTCTATTGCTTTGTCAAATCTGTTAGAAGAGTAGTATATGCGTCCTGCCATTGCATCAACTGCAATATCTGGGCGTTGTACCCGTAAATCTTCTAATTTAGAAACTGCTTCTTCAGGGCTTCTTCCTCTATATATACTTGCATACTTAAAATATCCGTCTGGATTTTTAGGATCAAAATATATAGCCTGCTGATACCAACCAGCAGCAGCTCCACCATCATCCTTAATTACTTCAATATCACCATGGAGAATATACCCTGGCGCATATTTTTTATCAGCCTTAATAGCAAGATCTGCGTAATTTTTTGCTTTTGCTGTGTCCTTAACATCCAAGTATGCTCTACCGATACCAACAAGAACTTCTGCGTTCTTCTTGTTATTCTTGTATACACTTTTTACTTGGTCATCCACGTCACCACTCTTATTCTTGATAATTTTGGTAATAGTTTCAATCGTAGCCTTATTATCATTTTGGGCTATAGAAGTTGCGCTGAATCCTGCCAGTGCAGCTCCAATTAAAAGATATTTTATTGCTTTCATAATTGTCTTAATATTAATGGTTAGACATTTTATTCGTTAACATTTACGTCTCTTATCGTTATATTCCCTTGTACAGGGAGCATTCCAGACTTGAATATTATCATCTGACCTTTAGGAGATTCCAAGAAGTGCGCAAAACCCCAAGGAAGACCATTTATTGGATCATTAAGTAATGCGTATATTGTTCTTATCAAAGGATAATTTCCATTATATAAATATGCCTGATATGGTTTCCAGCTGTTATATGGAGTTGCTTTTGCCATTTTACTAACAGACATTACTCTTATTTTCTTATTGAATGTTACGTTCGTACTGTCGCCTTTATCATTTAGCCAGTTCGAACCAATTATTCCGATTGCGTTAGGAGTTTTTTGTACGTACTCTAGAACCTCGGATGTCTTATTTGTCGCAAATATATTGGGGCTGTTAATCGGCTTCCCATGTAATATAGAATCTACTGCATATCTAACAGTGCTTGATTTTCCATTACTAAAAACGACTTCGATGTTTCCTAGTTTTGATTTAGGATTAAGTTGTTTCCACTTATTAGTCTGTCCACTAAGTATTTTTCTAATGTTATCAACGGTAATGCAAGTATCTACATTATTTTTGTTGACAATCAAGGCGAAACCATCATAGGCAATTGGTATTGCTCTAGGTTGAAATTGTCTTGCCTGAAAGTTGGCATATTCAGCTTTAGTTAGGTTTCTTGATGTAATAACCAAGTAAACTTTGTTGTGTAGCAACATGTTTATTCCGTCAACTTCATTCGTATATATCGGATTAACTTTTGCACTTGGATATACGCTTTCAAAAATTTGTTTTTCTTCATCCATTATTGAACCAAAACTTTCATCAGAAGCGAATTTAATCGCTCCTGATGAATATGTATCAGTTCTTCCTCCTTTGTGTTTCTCATTACATGAAGAGAAAAGCGCAGAGGATAGTATTAATCCTACAATTGCGTAGAATATGTTCTTGTTCATTTTATTGCAATCTAAATGTTACAGGTACTGTGTATTTTACACGTACTGCTGAACCATTCTGTTTACCAGGAATCCAGTTAGGCATGCTTTTAACGACACGCTGTGCTTCTTTGTCTAGTGAAGGGTCAACAGATTTTGCTACACGCACGTCTGTGATTGAACCGTCTTTTTCAACAACGAAAGTGACGATAACGCGTCCCTGTACACCATTTTCTTCAGCTACAACTGGGTATTTGATGTTTTTGCTTAAGAAAGACATTAGCGCTCCATTTCCACCAGGGAAAGCAGGCATCTGCTCTACTACATCGAATACTTTGTTTTCTTCCTCTTTAGGAGGTTCAGGTTGTGCAATTATTTCCTTTGCTTTAAGGACTTCGCCACCAGCATCATCATTACCTTTTACATCGAATCCACCAATTGCTTTGTTGTTGTTCATCAACTGATCCTGAGTTTTTAATTCATCTTCAGGTTTAACTTCACTATCCTTCTTGATCACAGGAGCTGTGAATTTAACAGAACTTTTTACTTTTTCAACTGGTTTTTGTTCTTCTACTTTAATAGGGGCCTTTTTCTTAACCTCAACTTTCTTGTTGTTGATTACAGAAGCATTCATTGCAGCATTTAGTGCAACTTGTTGTTTTGCATCAACAATAGATTTGATTCCAATAAAAGAAGCTATGAGTGCAGCAGCTAGTAGCATGATAATGATAGACATAATATTACGCTTAGAAGTGCCTTTACGGAGCTTGTAAGCACCATAATTTTGGTTTCTTCCGGTGAATATCAAGTCACACCATGCATCTGATGTTAAATCAATTTTTGACATTGTCTTTCCTTTTAATAATTAATTGTCTTCGTATTGATTATTTAGCACCTTTCAACTTGAGTAACTTCGTGTCGTCAGGAGTGATTTTGTCAATCACATATTTACCAATACTACAAATCTGCATTTCATCGAGTGCGTCGACCATATTCTTGTAAGAAGCATTGTCTGTTGCTTTGATGATGATTGTCATAACAGGGATTTTCTCTCCGTTTACATCACCAGCTTTTATCTTATTAAGTTCATCATTATATACCTCATCAGTATATTTTTTAGGCTCTTTAAGTTTGTTAGCATCTAGTTTTGCCTTTGCTTCCATTATTGCTTGTACAGGTGTTGATCCATCTTCTATTACGTGGTTGATCAGAACGCTACGTATACCTTTTGATCCCCATGTAGTTTCTTTCATGCATTTTGGATCACTATAATTAGGTAGTCCGTCTACGTGGTAGATTTTATTGTCTGCACATATATAGATAGTGATAGTCTGAGAAGCTTTTGTCGCAGTCTGGTCCTGTTTCTGAATGTTCTTATCGTTACTAGGCATTGTCAACTCCATTGTCTGAGGCTTACTCAAAGACGTACAGAGCATGAAGAATGTAATAAGCAACATCATCATGTCCACCATCGGCGTAAAGTCTACGCGGACATTCATTTTCTTCTGTTTACTTTTTTTCTGTTTTGCCATTCTTTAGTCCTCCGTCTTTTTATATGAAGTAATCAGATAATAACGGTTTTGATTCATATCCTGTAATTCGGACATTACTTTCTTTACAACCTTATATGGAGTATTCGCATCTGCTTTGATAGCAATTTTAATTTTGTCGTTATCTGCAGCAACTGCTTTTACCCAGTTCTGGAACTCACTTGCTTTTCCGTCTATGCTGTCCGTAGGTATACCCTGATTCTTGATCTCATCAGCCATTTTTGATGGATTAAGATTAAGATAATCACTTAATTTACCCATTGGAACTCCAAACATAGGGTCTTTCACAAATTTTTTTGTCTGCTCAGCATTTAGTGACAGACCATATTGGTCAGTCATGCTGCTTAGTACAGACTCCAAGCTAAGTTGGTTGTCCATACTCATGAATATCTTGCCGTTTTTCGCAACAAGGATATTCAGCACGTCTTTTTCTGGAACCTTTATTTCCGATACTGAGCCTGGAGTAACGACCTTTACTGGTTCATTCTTCACAAATGTTGAGGTCAACATGAAGAATGTCAGCAATAGGACCATTACGTCGCTCATAGGGGTCATATCGATCCAGACGTCGTTTTTCTTAATTTTTACTTTACCCATAGTGATAAAATTTAAAAGGGTTAGTAGAAATTAAGCTTCTTCTGCGTGATTGGCTTCGTATGTCTGAGCGATAGAGTAACCGACCTCATCGAGGGCGTATGTCAACTTATCAATCTTGTTTGTGAAGTAGTTATAAGAAATAACGGCACACCAAGATGTTGCGATACCGAATGCGGTGTTGATCAAGGCCTCAGAAATACCAGTAGACAAAGCGAGAGAGTCGCCACCACCACCAGCTGCCAAAGCTGCGAATGAACGGATCATACCAGTTACAGTACCAAGAAGTCCGGTAAGTGTACCTAGTGTTACGATTGTTGCTATGATAGGCAAGTTCATCTGAAGAGTAGGCATTTCTAACTGAGTTGCTTCTTCATGAGCCTGCTGAATTTTAGCTACTTTCTGACCTTTCTTTATTCCAGAAGTTGCTTCCATTTCTTTGTAAGCGTTTAGTGATGCCTGAACAACATTTGCTACAGAACCTCTCTGCTTGTCACAAAGTTGCTGTGCTTTGTCAAAATCTTTAGCGTTGATAGCTGTTTTGATGTTAGCAACGAACTTTGTTAATGAGCCTTTTCCGAATGCTGTACGAAGAGCAAGGAAACGCTCAATTGATAAAGCGATAACTGTTAGTAACAGAGTGTGAATAACTGGTACGACAACACCACCTTTGTAGATTGTACCCCAGATATTGCTATTAAGAACGGCACCTGTATTATCACCATTAACGAAATGATCTCCACTTCCAAGGAAGTATTTGAAGAAACAAACTGCAATGATGAAACATACTACGATGATCCAAAATGCTGCTCTGATACCTGAGAAGCCCTGACTTTTTTTCTTAGGACTTGCTGTTTTTGTAGTTCCCATAATTTTAATTTTTAAATTTTTAGTTATTTGTAAATTGTAAGTTTATTTTGTATTAAATTTGGAGCTTTATGCAGTCTGCTGTAGACTACACCCGCCGATAATTGTGGCAAAAATAGTAATTTATGGTGGACTACCATATTAATTAACTACTTTTAACCCCTAATTATTTCTTTTTTTGTTTTTATTTTTTGCAGATGTTTTTATAATCTTATTTCAATTTAATTAAAACTTCTTTTATTCTATTCATTGCTTCGATTATATTTTCATCGCTAGTAGCGTAGCTTATTCGGAAACATTCAGGTGCCCCAAAAGCATCTCCTCCAACTGTTGCCACGTGTGCCATTTCCAATAGATATAGAGCAAAATCTGTAGAGCTATTTATCGTATGTGTCCCGTCTGTCTTTCCAAAGAAACTACTGCATTTAGGGAATAAATAGAAGGCGCCATTAGGAATATTTACTTCTAATCCAGGAATTCCCTTTGCCAATTTTACTATTAAATCTCTGCGGCGTTCAAAGGCTTTTCGCATGTCTTCAACTTTACTTTGTGAACCTATATACGCATCTTCAGCTGCCTTTTGACTTATTGAGCAAGGACCACTCGTATATTGCCCTTGAAGTTTATTACATCCTTTTACTATCCATTCAGGTGCAGCTATGAAACCTATGCGCCATCCTGTCATTGCATATGCTTTTGAAACTCCATTTACGATAATTGTCTTATCTTTCATTCCTGGAATTTGTGCAAAGCTAGAATGCTCTCCAATATAGTTGATATGTTCATAAATTTCATCAGCAACGACATATAAGCCATCGTGTTTTTTTATAACTTCAGAAAGAGATTTAAGTTCTTCTTTTGTATATACACTACCTGTTGGATTGCATGGTGAACATATAATCAACATTTTTGTCTTTGTGGTTATAGCTGCTTCAAGCTGTTCTGCTGTAATTTTGAAGTTTTGATCTATTTTAGTTTCAATAAAGACAGGTATACCACCGGCAAGTTTAACCATCTGTGGATAACTAACCCAATATGGAGCTGGTATTATAACCTCGTCTCCAGGATTTATAAGAGCCATTATTGTATTACATACGCTCTGTTTAGCTCCATTTGAGACTAATACTTCGTTTATGGAATAATCAAGTCCATTTTCGTTCTTAAGTTTAGCAACAATTGCTTTTCTTAAGTCAGCATAGCCAGGTACAGGCGAATACTTTGAAAAGTTATCGTCTATCGCCTTTTTGGCAGCCTGTTTTATATGGTCTGGTGTAAAAAAGTCGGGTTCACCGACGCTCATGTTAATTACATCAATGCCTTGAGCTTTCATTTCATTGCTCTTCTGCGACATTGCTAGTGTTGCAGATGGGGCTAGTCTATTCAGACGATCGGATAGTTGTGCCATAATATTTTTTCTTGATGGTTCTTTAGTTTATACCTAGCTGCAAAAGTAGTCAAAATATTCCTTTTACAGAAAAAAATCTATCAAATTCTCGCTAATTTAACTTAAAATATTTCATTTGGCGTCTCATTTTAGATGAAGAGTGTGCCCCATGCGTTCTTGTTTGGTTTTGAGATACTTATAATCATACTCATTAGGAGTTATTTCTATAGGTACATTTTCAATTATTTCAAGACCGTATGCTTCAAGGCCTACACGTTTTGTAGGATTGTTTGTCATAAGGCGCATTTTATGGACACCAAGATTTCTTAGCATTTCTGCTCCACATCCATACTCGCGTTCATCAGGCTTAAATCCTAAATGGATATTGGCTTCAACAGTATCATAGCCTTCTTCTTGCAATTTATATGCTGCAATCTTGTTCATTAGGCCTATGCCTCGTCCTTCTTGTTGCATGTATATTACTACGCCCTTACCTTCTTTCTCTATCATTTCCATAGACTTATGTAGTTGTTCACCACAGTCACATCTTTTGCTTCCTAAGATATCACCAGTAGCGCAAGATGAATGAACTCGTACTAATATCGGCTCGTCTTTATCCCATTCACCTTTGATTAGGGCTATATGTTCTAGTCCATTACTTTTTTGTCTGAATGGTATCAATTTGAAATGTCCGTATTGAGTAGGCATATCAACTTCTTCACCCACCTCAATGAGTGTCTCTTTCTTTAATCTGTATGCTATTAAATCTTTAATAGAAATGATTTTAAGTCCGAATTTTTCAGCCATTTCTTTTAACTGTGGCATTCTTGCCATTGTTCCGTCATCATTCATTATTTCCATTAAAGCACCGGCCGGATATAGGCCAGCAAGATTGCATAAGTCTATAGTTGCTTCGGTGTGTCCGCTACGGCGTAAAACGCCATTCTCTTGTGCATACAGGGGATTAACATGTCCTGGCCTTCCAAATGTCTGGGGGGTAGAGCTTGGATCTGCTAAAGCTTTTATTGTCTCAGCACGATCATGGGCAGAAACTCCTGTCGTGCATCCTTCAAGTTTGTCAACAGTTATTGTGAATGGGGTTCCTAATACAGATGTGTTTTCCAGCACTTGGTGTGGAAGGTCGAGCTCATCACAACGCCCAAGTGTTATAGGTGCGCAAAGTACTCCACGAGCATGCTTTAACATGAAATTCACTTTATCTGGTGTAATCCTTTCTGCTGAGATAATAAGATCGCCTTCATTTTCACGGTCTTCATCATCTACAACTATTACAAATTTTCCTTTTTTGAAGTCATTAACAGCGTCTTCAATATTGCTTAGTTTAAAATCTTCCATATTTATACACCTTATTATAATAATATATACGATATCTATTTATTGTTTAACTCTTTTATCCTATCTATAATATTAGAGTTTGTTGTCGATATTGTTCGTAAGTCGAAATATAGTCTTAATCTGAATTTCCACATTCTAAGGTAGAAAAATATTCCAAGTGGTACTATTATTGCCGACATTATATTTAGCCATTGACGCTCAAATGGGCGAGTATGGGCTTTAACTGAAACGATAGGATATTTATTTAGCTCAGACAGAATAACTTTGTCCTTTGTATTGGATAAATCTTCTATTATTTCTTCTAGCTCTGCGTTTAAATTTTCTATTATGTGGTCTGGCGTGTATTTGAAAAACACCTTTATTATATTTGGCGCCATAAATAGCTTGTGCACCTTAGAATACCTATTAACATTCTCAGATAACTTCTTAAGTCTAGTCATATCCGTAATGTAATCAGGATCGTTTATTATTACTTCTTTGCGATATACTACGCGATGAATCTTAAGCCCAAGCAGTTTACGCATCAGATCTCTATCTACATCAAAATTGAAGACGACAGAATCTCTGTTTGCCTTGTAAGTGAAGAATACGGCTAATGGTGCTAATACAGCGGTGGCAATACTCTTTCCAAACCAGACTGCCCACATGCCTCCTCTTGCCATCCTGAATCCGGTATTGTCAAATATGTAATAAATAATAAAGACAATTACAGATATGATGACTGGTATACCTAGCCCTCCTTTCCTTATAATCGCTCCTAATGGAGCACCAATAAAGAAGAAAATAACACACGATAATGAAAGAGTAAATTTGTTTATTGCTTCAATTTGATGTTCACGTATAGTCTTGTCTCCATCCGAAGTAGTGAAACTTTTATATTGCAGCGTGTTGTATATCATTTCGGTTCTGTTTAGAGCGGAATTAACAGCAGCTTGTCTCTTTTCCGAAGGGATATGAGCAAAAACTGTGTCGATGTCTATTTTTCCACTCATAGCTTCGCGCAGAGCTCTTAGTGAATCGTTTTTGCTTGTTCGTGGTATGTAATAGTCACTACGCATTACATCTGAATAAAATCGATGTCCAATACTGTCGTATACACAATTGATAGAATCGATATCCCTACTTATTCTGGAAAGGCTTTTTGCCCTTGCATCACCGGATATTAAAGATCCATCATTCATATTGAATCCGCTATCAAAGTCAAGTACAATTTTTTTAGATTCAAATGTCTCGCGTCTGTACGGTATACTGGCACTAGAAGCCAATTGTTGGGATTGCATATTTTCAAACCATTCACCACTATATAAATCTAGTAGTAAATGTTTCTTTTCTGCCGTAGAACGTAACATACCTGAATCTGCTAGAATTATAGCAGCATCTTCATAACTGCCATTCATCTTGTATATCATTATTCCATAAAGCATTCCCGTATTAATATCTTTCTTTTGCACATATATGTTAGTCTGCGGAATCCCATCGTAAAATATTCCTTCTGGAATCTCAAGCTCTGGACTTTTCTGTTTCATTGAGATTAGCAGTGTCGCAAAATCTTTGTTTGCGGCGGGGCCTACTACATTCTGGAAAAAGAAAGATCCTATAGATATGAGAACCGTTACAAGTATAAGTGACCTGAATGATTGTATTAATGATATGCCCGCTGCCTTGATAGCTGTTAATTCAGAACTTTCTCCTAAATTGCCGAAAGAAATAAGAGAAGACAGCAGGATAGCTAAAGGAAAAGCTTGTGGCATAAGCATAAGTCCCATATACCAAAAAAACTGTCCCATTACTTCCAGGGATAATCCTTTTCCAATAAGTACGTCAACGTAGCGCCATAAGAATTGCATCATTAGTACGAACTGACAAATGAAAAACGTACCAATGAAGAGCACTCCAAACTGTTTGACTATAAATATATCTAATTTTTTTATACGAAGCATTCTAATTTTTTGCGCAAATTTGCGCTGCAAAGGTACTATAAAAATATTATAGTAAATATAAATTTCTAGTTTTTTATCAAAAAACAACGATAAGAATATTCCTTGTAAATACTAAATTCCACTAGCCTGATGAAGTCTGCTCATATTTTCATCCCATATATCTTTTAGTCCGTCAGGGTCATCGTGGTCTGCAAAGTCAGTGATAATTAGCCGATATTCATCTGTCTCTTTACTTTGTTCTATTTTTAGTTCCCAATAGTCATTTTCGTCAGCATCATCATTCCATTTAAATCTTATAAAACGATTTTTTTCTTTATTGACAATGCTGGCAGAACGTATTTCATGATGTCCCCATATTTCGCCCCATGTGAAGATTATCTCGTTGCCTTTTTCCTCAACGTTGTTAGCAACCCAATTGGATAAACCGTCGGTAGTGCTAATTAGATTCCATATAATAAATGGAGACCTTGTGTTTAGTTCGTACTCTAAAGTGATTTTAAGCTTATTCATAAGTACATGTTTACTTGTGTTTGGCGCATTAATGGCACAAAAATAATACTTTTATTCTAAAAATAGAAGAAAAATATGTTTTTTTTTTGCGTATTAAAAATAATATATTACCTTTGCACCCGCAAATCAGCATTTGGCGGGATAGCTCAGCTGGTTAGAGCGCATGATTCATAATCATGAGGTCCCCAGTTCAATCCTGGGTCCCGCTACGATTTAGAAAAGCAATATCGATAATTCGGTATTGCTTTTTTATTTGGAAATACCTGTCATGGTATTAATCCGTTCATACCTTTTTTACAGGTATGTATCGTTCGCATATTAATATTGTATTCATTTGCAGATGCTCTTATTATTGCATATTTTAATTAAGCCGAAGGCATCTAGATAAATATATAAGTTTAAAACCTTGAGCAAAGTATATTTTTCGTCAATAAAAACATTTTTTATCGTTAAAAGTTGCCAAAGTAAAAGCCTTTTTAGTAACTTTGCAGTCTGAAATATTTAATAAATATATTATGGCTGCAACAAAACAGATAAAGACTGCTTTAATCTCGGTCTTTCACAAGGACGGTTTGGACGCATTATTAGCTAAACTGAATGAAGAAGGTGTTAAGTTCTTGTCTACTGGTGGAACTCAAAAATTCATCGAGGAACTTGGTTATGAATGTCAAACGGTTGAAAGTGTTACTACTTACCCGTCAATATTAGGCGGTCGTGTTAAAACGCTTCATCCTAAAATATTTGGAGGAATCCTTGCTAGACGCGATAATGAGAACGATAAGAAACAGATGGCTGAATATGAGATTCCTGCTATTGATCTTGTGATTGTTGACCTTTATCCATTTGAAGATACTGTGGCAAGTGGTGCAGCCGAAAATGATATAATAGAAAAAATAGATATAGGTGGCATCTCTTTAATCCGTGCAGGTGCAAAGAATTTTAATGACGTAGTGATTATACCTAGCAAAACTGAATATTCAGTGTTGTTAGATATTCTTAATAGAAAAGGTGCTAACACAGATATTGAAGATCGTCGTATGTTTGCAACGCGTGCTTTTGGCGTGAGCAGTCATTATGATACAGCTATTCATAGCTGGTTTGAAAAATAAATAAGAATTTATAGCTATAATAAGAAATAATAAAACGAAATGGGATTTTTTTCATTTATTCAGGAGATTGCAATGGACCTTGGTACGGCCAATACCATTATTATCAGTGATGATAAAATTGTGGTAGACGAACCATCAGTCGTAGCACTCGACCGTCGTACAGACAAGATGATCGCTGTTGGCGAGAAAGCTAAGATGATGTACGAGAAAACTCACGACAATATACATGTTATTCGCCCTTTGCGTGATGGCGTTATTGCCGACTTTACAGCATGCGAGCAAATGATGCGTGGACTTATAAAAATGGTTCACTCAGGTAGTCGTCTTTTTTCTCCGTCTTTACGCATGGTTATTGGAGTTCCTTCTGGTTCTACAGAGGTAGAACTTCGTGCTGTACGAGATTCAGCAGAACATGCAGACGGACGTGATGTCTATCTTATTTTTGAGCCTATGGCTGCAGCTATTGGTATAGGTATAGATGTCGAAGCGCCAGAAGGAAATATGATTGTTGATATTGGTGGCGGTAGTACTGAAATAGCTGTTATATCATTAGGCGGTATTGTATCTAATAATTCAATCCGTGTAGCTGGAGATGATTTGACAGCAGATATTCAAGAATATATGAGCCGTCAGCATAACGTGAAAGTCAGTGAGCGTATGGCAGAGCGTATTAAGATACATGTTGGTTCTGCCCTTACAGATTTAGGTGAGGAAGCACCTGAAGATTATATCGTTCATGGCCCTAATCGTATTACAGCTCTTCCAATGGAAGTTCCTGTATGCTATCAGGAAGTAGCACATTGCTTGGATAAAAGCATAGCTAAAATAGAGACAGCGGTTCTTAGCGCATTAGAGAATACTCCTCCAGAACTTTATGCAGATATCGTAAAGAATGGCATCTATCTTACTGGTGGTGGAGCATTGTTGCGTGGTTTGGACAAACGTCTAACAGATAAAATTAATATTCCGTTCCATATAGACGAAGATCCTCTGCACAGCGTAGCGAAAGGAGCCGGTATCGCATTGAAGAATGTTGACCGTTTCTCTTTCCTAATGAGATAATATGCGCAATCTTTTAGATTTTATTGCAAAATACAATCACTGGTTCCTCTTTATGTTATTAGAGGTAACCAGTTTTGTGTTGCTATTCCAATATAATAGCTACCAGGGTAGTGTATGGCTAAGTTCGGCAAATAGCGTTTCGGGTAAAGTTTATGAATGGAACTCTAATGTAGAGCAATTCTTTAGCCTTACTCACGTTAATAAAGAATTGATGCTGCGTAATTTCTATCTTGAACGCCAAGTACATCAACTACGTGATCAGGTGTATGATCTTACAAAAGATACTACATCTGTTCAGCGTAACAAGTTGAAAATGCTGAGTCAATACCATCTTATACCTGCAAAAGTAATAAGTAATTCTGTTAATAGGAATGATAATTTTATAACTTTGGATAAAGGTAGCGTAGATGGAATTAAAAGTGACATGGGAGTAGTCTGTGGAAATGGAGTTGTTGGAATCGTATATTTGGTGTCAAAACATTATTCTATTATAATTCCGGCATTGAATCCAAAATCAAATATAAGCTGTTCTATCAGGGGACGTGGATATTTTGGGTATTTGCATTGGGCCGGAGGTCCTAGCCAGCAAGCTTTTGTTGACGACATACCTCGCCATGCTCATTTTAAATTAGGCGATTGGGTCGTTACGAGTGGATATTCATCAGTCTTTCCTGCAGGAGTACTTGTAGGAAAAATACTGCAAGCATATAATTCACATGATGGACTTTCGTATAGACTAAAAGTACAGTTGTCTACCGATTTTGGAAATCTCAGGGATGTCTGTGTTGTTGACGAACCTAATCTAAAAGAGAGAGTCCTACTGTTGAACGCAGCAAAAGATTCGTTAAAACAGAAAAGTAATTATTAAGAGATGACTATAGATATATTAAAACGAAGCCTAGCTTTTATCGTTTTATGCTTGGCACAGGCATTGGTGTTTAATCATATACACCTGTTTGATTGTGCTACGCCATTGTTATATGTCTATTTGGTGATGTTATTCCGTCGCAATACATCCCGTTGGAGTATTTTGCTATGGAGTTTCTTTCTAGGTCTATCTGTAGATATGTTTGCCAATACCCCAGGCGTAGCTGCTGCGTCACTCACATTCATTGGACTTATCCAACCTTATATACTTAATCTCTTCATGCTTCAAGACAGTGATGATGATTTTGAACCAAGCATGAAAAATATGGGAGGTGATCGCTTCTTTTACTATGTTTTGATATTAGACCTATTATATAATATCGTATTCTTTACATTAGAGACATTTAACTTCTTCAATTGGATACAGTGGTTAGAATGTATAGTTGGCAGTACTATAATCACAGTTGTTCTTATACTTGTAATTGAAAATTTAAGGAAGAAGTAGTATAAGGAGAGACTGTATGAAGGATTACGAACTTGAAAATAGGCGAATGGTTATTGGTGGAGTCGCCATAACGATTGTCGCACTTTATATTATACGTCTTTTCGCTCTTCAAATAATGAGTGATGACTATAAGAAAAATGCAGATAGTAATGCCTTCTTAAAAAAAATAGAGTATCCATCTCGAGGTGCAATCTATGATAGAAATGGAAAACTGATGGTTTACAATCAGCCTTCTTATGATATAATGGTGGTAATGAACGAAGAAAGTGGAAGATTGGATACAACAGACTTCTGCAATAGTTTAGGTATAACAAAAGAATTCTTTATTCAGCGAATGAAAGACATAAAAGATCGCTCAAAAAATCCGGGCTATTCTAGATTTACACAGCAAATGTTTATGAATCAATTGTCTGATAAAGAATTTAGTCTTTTTCAAGAAAAAATATTTAGATTTCCAGGCTTTTATGTTCAAAAACGCTCTATCCGTCAGTATCAGTATGGTTACGCCGCGCATGTACTTGGAGATGTTGGTGAAGTTTCACCAGCAGATATAGAGGAAGACAACTATTACCAGCCGGGTGACTATATAGGAAAACTTGGCGTAGAACGTTATTACGAGAAACAGTTGCGTGGTTTAAAGGGAATTCAGATTCTGCTTCGTGATGCACATGGTCGGATACAGGGTAGTTATCAAAATGGAAAATTAGACCAAAAACCTGTACCAGGCAAAGATTTGACTCTTGGTCTGGACCTTAATCTTCAGGCTTTAGGTGAGAGGCTTATGCAAGGCAAAATAGGCGCGATAGTGGCTATAGAGCCAAGTACAGGCGAAGTCTTATGTATGGTTTCTTCTCCTACATACGATCCACGAGTATTAGTTGGCAGACAGAGAAGTAAAAATACTGTTAGTCTTACACGTAATGTTTGGAAACCATTGTTAAACCGTTCTATAATGGGACAGTATCCTCCTGGTTCAACCTTTAAGACGACCCAGGCTCTGACATATCTTACCGAAGGCATTATAACCCCACATACAATGTTTCCATGTCATCATGGATTCTATTACAAAGGTTTGCACGTGGCCTGTCATAGTCATCCTTCTCCTTTGGATCTTACAGATGCAATCAGTACTTCATGTAATGGCTATTTCTGTTGGGGACTATATCATATGATGTCAGACAGACTCAAATATAAAAATGTGCAGCAGGCCATGGATACATGGCGAGATTATATGGTAAGTATGGGCCTTGGATATAAATTAGGTATAGACCTTCCGGGCGAGAAAAGAGGACTTATACCAAATTCGAGTTTTTATGATAAAACTTATCATGGATCTTGGAATGGGCTTACGGTAATAAGTATTGCCATCGGGCAAGGTGAAGTTAATCTAACGCCTTTGCAGATTGCCAATTTATGTTCAACAATAGCGAACCGTGGATATTATTATATACCTCATATAGTAAGAAAAGTACAAGGAGATCCTTTGGCTGCTGAATACACACGTAAGCATTATACCAAAGCTAGTCGTTGGGCATATGAAGATGTCGTGGCAGGTATGCGCAGTTCCGTTATTAAAGGTTCTTGTAAATCAGCAAACAGAGCAGATTATTTAATTTGTGGTAAAACGGGAACAGCACAGAATCGCGGTCAGGACCATTCAGTATTTATGGGATTTGCTCCTATGAACAAACCTAAAATAGCCATCGCCGTATATGTTGAGAATGGTGGCTTCGGTGCTGATTATGGTGTACCAATAGGTGCACTTATGATGGAACAATATATTAAGGGCAAACTTTCTCCTAGTTCAGAGAAAAAAGCTACAGAATTCCAAAACAGACGTATTGCATATGGCTCAAAGAACAGGTAAACAACAGGGGGTACTCAGTTCATTAGATTGGTGGACTATTGGTATATATTTAGTATTGCTTGCTTTTGGATGGATAAGTGTCTGCGGAGCAAGTTATACATTTGGTGAAACAGATATATTCAGTTTTAGCACACGTTCAGGCATGCAGATAATATGGATAGGTACGTCAATCTGTCTTGGCTTTATCTTACTGATGCTTGACGATAGATTTTATGAAACATACGCTTATATTATTTACTCGGTGTTGTTGCTGTTGTTGTTTGTAACGATATTCAACCCTCATGAGATAAAAGGTTCGCGTTCGTGGCTTGTATTAGGACCATTAAGACTGCAGCCTGCCGAGTTCGCTAAGTTTGCTACAGCTTTGGGCGTGGCGAAATTTATGAGCTCATATGGCTTTAATATGGGCAGATGGAAAGACTTCTTATGTGCTTGTGGCATGGTTCTATTGCCAATGCTCTTTATTATTGGTCAGAGGGAGACTGGTTCAGCTTTAGTCTTTCTTGCCTTTTTTCTTATGTTTTATCGTGAGGGAATGCCGGGAAGTGTATTGTTTACCGGTGTTGCTTTGGTCGTTTATTTTGTAGTAGGAATACGTTATGAAGAGACACTTTTCTTGAGCAATACTACTTCGGTAGGTAAGTTCGTCGTATTATTTTTGGTGCAGATTTTTACTGCGTCAATGGTACATATATATTGTAAGGAAGCTAAGATGGCACGTTACATCTTATTTTATGTAATAGGTCTTACTCTTATATTTGTACTGTTTTCAATATATGTAATACCATTTGATATTGTTTGGGCTCAACTGTTGATGACAGCAGGTATGATAGGATTTTTATTTTATCAGGCCTTGAGCACGCGATTTAAAAATTATTTTTATATAGTGTTGTTTGCCTTGGGTTCGGTCTTGTTTTTCTATTCAGCAGATTACGTCCTTAATGATGTGATGGAACCTCATCAGCGGGTGCGTATCAATGTGCTATTAGGACTGGATGAAGATTTGGCGGGTGCAGGATATAATGTACACCAGAGCGAGATAGCCATTGGTTCTGGTGGACTTGAAGGAAAAGGATTTCTTAATGGAACACAGACAAAACTTAAATTTGTTCCTGAACAAGATACAGACTTTATATTTTGCACAGTAGGAGAGGAGGAAGGATTCTTGGGATCTGCAGGTGTTCTTCTGCTGTTTTTGGCTTTGATATTGCGCCTAATATATCTTGCAGAGCGACAGCAATTTAAGTTTGGACGTATATATGGTTATTCGATAGTTGGAATATTTTTATTCCACGTATTTATAAATGTAGGTATGGTTTTGGGACTAACCCCTGTTATCGGAATACCTTTACCATTCTTCAGCTATGGAGGATCTTCTTTATGGGGATTTACGTTCTTACTTTTTATATTCCTGAGGATAGATGCAGGTCGTAATCTTGTAAGAACATAAATATATTAACGCCCCAGTGAAAATCCTACATCTGATATACCTGGCAGGATTTCCCTTTTCATATTATGCCTGATACAAACATGTATAGAGTCACCTTTGTGTAGCTCTATATGCGAGATGTTAAAGTTATATTGATAATAACTTATGCCATTACCCTTTGCATATCCATCTTTATTTATAAGGCTACAGTTAAGCGTATCAACAACAATCCTGTTGCTTGGATATATGGTTTGCTCTACAATAAGACAGAGGCTCATAAAGGGGTAGGCACCATTTATACGTAGCCCTAGGTCCTGTTTATACAAACCACTCTGAGTGATTGGTACATCAAATTTTAAAGTGTCATTTTTCTCCCATCCAGTTATCGGTGTATGATTATACTTATCGTACACAACATGTTTATTGCATGATGACAACATAAATGCTGTCATCATCATAAACGATTCTAATAATATGTAAAACTTACGTTTCATTATTATTTTTTATTCACGTCATTTTGTTTAGGTTGGACATTAGGATTGTTATTATCTTTCCTGTCGCCTATATCTCTTGGCTTGCGAGGCTTTCTTTTCTTGTTCTTACGACTCTTATCAAATCGGTTTATATTCTCTTGCGACAATAAGTCAACATGCTCTTCGGCTTTTTTCTCTTTACCGTTTTCTTCAAGCGAAAGAGGTTTATCACCTTTTTTGTTCATATCGATTATTTCCATTGCACGCTTAGCCGTTATTGTCTCAAGGTTTGCAGCCATATTCTTATCAGTAGAATAGGTTACAAGTCCTGATAGAATGTCAGACTTGAAGAAGTAATAGTCACTGTCTCTTGTCTGCAATATTATTTCTCTGCTAGGCAATCTCTTGTTTGCATCAATATAATCGTCAACTTCGTAGTTCAGACAGCACTTTAATTTAGCACACATACCAGCTAATTTCTGAGGGTTTAGCGATATATCTTGAAAACGAGCGGCATTAGTACTTACAGATACAAAACTCTTCATCCATGTGGCACAGCACAGTTCACGTCCACAAGGTCCTGTACCTCCGATGCGTCCTGCTTCCTGTCTGGCACCGATTTGTTTCATTTCTATTCGTACGTGGAATGTCTCGGCAAGAACTTTTATAAGTTGTCTGAAATCCACTCGTTCATCAGCTATATAATAAAATATAGCTTTATTGCCATCTCCTTGATATTCAACATCACCTATTTTCATGTTTAGACCAAGACTTTTAGCTATCTCTCGACTTTCTATCATCGTATCATGCTCTCTGCCTTTTGCCTCTTCATATTTATCCATGTCAACAGGTTTGGCTATACGATATATTCGTTTTATGTCATCGGCAGATTTCAGATTGGCTTTCTTTATCTGTAGTTTTACTAATCTTCCTGTTAATGTTACTACTCCAATGTCGTGCCCCGGACTAGCTTCTACAGCTACAATATCACCTTTCTTTAGATCCAGATTGTTGACATTATGGAAATAGCCTTTTCGTGTATTCTTGAATTGAACCTCAACGAGGTCAGTACTTTCTGCATTGCCCGGAACATCAGCCAACCAGTCATAAGTGTTTAGTTGCTTATCTTGGCGACTGCAACCTTTATGGCAAAGCCCTCGGTCGCACCCTGAGCATATTTTAAATTTCATATTTTTGTAATCCATATATTTATTTTTGTATTAGTAATACTATCATATTTAGTGCCAGGTCAAAAAAAACTATTTTGCCATTGGCATTTTGAATTATATCTCTTTGAGCTTTACTTATCAATTCTGCAATTTGTATAACATTTGCCTCATTTATAAATCGTGCAAAATTCTTTGAGAAAGCCTCCTCATCTGCTGTTAGATAATTGATATCAGCTTTATTGAAATTATATACAAAGTTCTCACGTATCATTCGTAGGAAATAAGTTAGAAAGCGTTTCTGTTTTTCTCTTCCAAAACTTGATACTGATTCACTCCATTTTGAGAGTTCTTTTACATTGCGCATATATGCCATTCGCATAAGTATAATGAACATGTCTAGAAATGCTTTATTTTCATTTCCGTAGTCCAATTCCTGAAGAGCACGCATCCAACTTCCATTTGCTATATGGGCAATTCTAATAGCCGTTGGTTGGTCTATCCCGCGTTTATTGATAAGGGCCTGTTCTATTTCTTTATCGTCAATTCTCTTTAAATCGAAACGCTGTGTGCGGCTTCTTATTGTCTCAAGTAGTCGTTCTGGTTCTTCTGTCACTAACAGAAATATTGTTTGAGAAGGAGGCTCTTCTAACAATTTAAGTAGAGCATTGGCGCATTCCTGGTTCATATTTTCGGGCAACCATATCAAAGATATTTTGTATCCACCCTGACTGGATTTCAAACTTAGCTTCTTTAGTAGGTCAGCACTTTCACCCACACCTATTTTAGCCTGTTGGTTACCTGCTTTTTGATAATCCAACCATTGTTCCATATCAAAATAGACTCCTTTACAAATCATCTCGTGCCATTCCACACTGAAATCATCGCTAATCATTTTATGTATTGACGATTCTCCAGCGGGTCTGATTACCGGATAAGAAAAGTGCAGGTCGGGATGTTCCCATTTACCTAGCATTGTACATTGGCTACAGACTCCACAAGAATCATCCTCTTTGTGGTCATGGCATAGTAGATATGATGAGAAAGCCATAGCAAGTGCCATTTTTCCACAACCTTTTGGTCCGCAGAAAAGTATTGCATGTGGTACGCGGTTTTCCTTGACAATCTGTATCAGACGGTTCTTTGCTTCGCTTTGCCCTATGACTTCACTAAATTTCATCTTATAGCAACTTGTTTACAATTTCACTAACAGAATCTACAGCCGAGACAGTATAAAAGTGCACACTGTGCACCCCTGTTTTGTACAACTCTTCACATTGAGTTGTAGCCCATTCTATTCCCAATTGCTTAGCTTCGTCATCTGTCTTGCATTTTACAGCCTCTTTGGCCAGCTCGTCAGGTATATCACAATGAAATGTCTTAGGTACAATATTTAGCTGTGATATTTTTGTAAAAGGTTTTATTCCCGGGATAATAGGAATTGTTATTCCCATCTCTCTAGCACGCTTTATGAAAGAGAAAAATTTCTTATTGTCATAAAAAAGTTGTGTTACCGCATATTCAGCACCAAGATCCTGTTTCTCTTTCAGATATTTCATATCCATCTCAAGATTAGGTGACTCCTCGTGCTTCTCTGGATAACAAGCCACTCCATAATCAAATTTCTGTTCCAGATATTTAATTTTAGTACCGTCTTCAAAATATCCTCCGTTGAATCTGTTTACTTGTTTTATCAAGTCAGTAGTATGGAGATGTCCTCCATTTGTGGCTTTGAATGATTTGTCGTCCTTGGCTTTGTCTCCTCTGAGTAACAGAAGATTTGTAATACCTAAAAACTGTAAATCAAGCAGTTCATATTCGATATCTTCTATGGTGGCTCCACTGCAAATTATATGAGGCTGCACCGGAATATCAAATTTATTCTGTATGGCAGCAGCAATGGCAATCGTACCAGGACGGCGCCTTACACATTGACGTTCAAGCAAACCGTTGTCAAGTTCTTTATATGTATATTCGCTATGATGTGTGGTTATATTTATAAACAGAGGTTTGAAATCTCTCAGCTTATCTATAGTATTGAAGAGCTTTTCGGTGCCGGTGCCTTTTAAAGGAGGCAAGACCTCAAACGAAAAGTGCTTGCGATCAACATCTTTTTTGATTAAATCAATGATTTTCATCTTACTCTTGTATTATTTTGTTGCAAAATTAATAAAAAAATATCGCTTTAGTGTGGTTTTTACATAAAATGTTATTAAATTTGTAACCTAAAAAGAAATAGTATGGGATTAAATGCGGGTAACGTCCTGCAGCCATATTATATAAAACTCTAATACACAATGGAATATAGTCAGAAAGGTAGCAAAGTTTACTTAGTAACAATCGTGATGGTCGCTGTAATCGGCGGATTGCTGTTCGGGTATGATACAGCAGTAATTTCTGGAGCCGAGAAAGGCCTACAAGCTTTTTTTCTTCAGAAGGGTGTTAATTTCGTTTATACAGATTTCGCACATGGTATAACCTGTTCGAGTGCGTTGATAGGCTGTATAATAGGTAGTGCCTTTTCAGGCTTATGTGCTACTAGGTTGGGTCGTAAACGTTCTTTGTTTCTGGCAGGTGTTTTCTTTTTCCTTTCTGCTTTAGGGTCTTATTATCCTGAATTTCTTTTCTTTCACTATGGCAAACCTACATTTGGATTGCTGATAGCGTTCAATTTTTACAGAATAATTGGTGGCGTTGGCGTTGGTCTTGCATCTGCGATATGTCCTATGTATATAGCAGAAATAGCTCCTTCTAATATCCGAGGTACTCTTGTATCATGGAACCAGTTTGCCATTATATTTGGACAGCTTGTTGTATATATGGTCAACTTCTTTATAATGGGCTCACATACTAATCCTGTATTAGAAATTTCTCAGGGAATCAGTTCTATAGCTGCAGGAAGCGATATGTGGACTATACAAACAGGTTGGCGTTATATGTTCTTAAGCAATGCTGTACCTGCTGGTATATTTGCTATATTAATTTGTTTCGTTCCTGAGACACCACGTTATTTGGCAATGATAGGCCAAGACTCGAAAGCTTTGCGCATTTTGGGCAAAATTAATGGTACAGCTAAGGCAGAAGAGATTCTTGCGGATATAAAAAATACTGTTTCAGAAAAAACAGAAAAGTTATTTACTTATGGAGTAATGGTGATTTTTATTGGTATTATGCTAAGCGTCTTTCAGCAGGCAGTTGGTATAAATGCTGTATTATATTATGCTCCACGTATATTCTCTGATATGGGCATGGGTGATCCTATGATGCAGACTGTTATTATGGGAGTTATTAATATTTCATTTACTCTTGTTGCAATCTTTACAGTAGAGAAATTGGGTCGTAAGCCTCTACTTATCATCGGCTCTTTAGGCATGGCGGTAGGCGCATGCGGAGTTGCTGTAAGTTTTGGCAATAACTCTATTGTAACAATGGTAAGCATAATGTTCTATAGCGCATCGTTTATGATGTCTTGGGGCCCAATCTGCTGGGTTCTTATATCAGAAATATTCCCTAATACTATCAGGGGTAAAGCTGTTGCAATTGCTGTAGCATTCCAGTGGATTTTCAATTGGATTGTAAGTTCTACATTCGTTCCAATGTTCAACCTTAGCGTTGGTGGCAATAACAACTTTGGCCATGTATTTACATATAGCATTTATGGCGTAATATGCCTGATAGCAGCAATATTCGTATGGAAACTTGTACCGGAAACAAAAGGAAAAACACTAGAAGAAATGAGTAAACTTTGGAAAAAATAATTAATCAAACTAAATTAATAGAGATAGGAGAACGTATATGAAGACCATTTTAGTAGCAGAAGATAACGATGGTAATTACATTCTTATGACTTATATTCTTAAGAAGGACTATAATATTGTAAGAGCTGTAAATGGACAGGAAGCAGTTGATAAGATTGCCGAAGGTGGAATTGATATGATTTTGATGGATATAAAGATGCCAATAATGGATGGCTTGGAAGCAACCAAAATCATACGCAAAGATCATCCGGATCTACCAATTATCGCATTGACTGCAAATGCTTATGAGAGTGACAGAGAGTCTGCTTTTGAAGCTGGTTGTAACGATTTTATTGCTAAGCCGGTGAATTGTCAGACGACTCTTGATATTATTGCCAAATATATCAATCAATAATTGAGTGATATCCTCTTGGATGAATATATTCAAGTGGATGCATAAGAAATAAAAAAGCCCGGTGTTTGCCGGGCTTTTTTATTTCTTATTATCCACCGTGAATCTTCGTCTATTAATCAAATCTCTATAATTGTTATACGGCCATTTGTAGCAATATCGATATTATTGAATAAATACATTAGTATATAATGAAAAATGTTATTTTTGTTTTGCCTTCAGCGGACATTTAAAATGTTGATTATCAAACAATTAGGCTGAATGCAACTTTAAGGAATGTTTCGTGTGCTACTTCTTTATCTTATCCCAAATTTAGGTTGATCCTTTTAAGCTTTATACTTAATATTAGTTGATTCAAAATTCTGCTTTCTCAATATTGCGATATTTTGCACTGATAATTAGTTCTAAAAAAGGTGATAAATGCTTTGTTTTACCCTCTTTTTATGCATAATAGCAAAGCTTTTTTCTTCTGTGAATAATCTTTTACAGTCGTGCGACCAAGGTAGAACGATCGTTTGACCTTGGTCGCACGATCGTTTGACGTCGTCGAAAGTTCTAGGATGATAACTTTTATAACTCAATATATATGTATTAAATGCACTTTAGTTAGGCTATAATAACTTATTTATAATACTAAGGATTGGCAGGCTTATCTTTATTAAATGATAAGTCCGAGTTTAAAGATGATTTGGCAACAGTGGCTAAAATCTCATTCTAGAATTTGCCTTCAGCCGAATGACTTGATTGTCAGAGCTTTAGCTTACGGTTGAAGGCAAATTTAGAATAGTTTTTATAAAAAATTAGATTATAATGACTACCGATTAATCTCTCGAATTGTCATTTAATTCTGCCCACAAAACCACCGCCTGGGAGCATCTTTATCTCCAACTTTTCATTTGGAGAGACTGTTTTCTCGCGTCTGTCTATAGCAGTGTTTGAGCTGTTGTTGTCATAAACGAGTGTCGCGGTTTTCTTCGTTTTCAAAAAATCCAACGATAGATTGAGCGTACGTGCCTCAGCTCCATTCATCACACCAATCCACCACACATCTCCTTTACGGCGTGCATAAGCCACTACTTTTCCCATCTCTGTACATGAAAGTACACGCGTCTCATCCCAGGTAGTGGGTAGCTGCTGAAACAAATCGAACATCGGACTTTCTATGTAAAACTTATACTGATCACAGAAGTGCGTGATGGGCGAAAGATATACAATAGCCTGCGCAAACTCGTGTGGCCACGAATACTTAGCCGACTGGAGCTGTTGAGGGTCAAGCATCACAGGGGTTACATCAGCTGCTCCCGCCATCAGTCTTGTGAAAGGCAGACTTACATCCTGATCAAATGGCATCACACGACCATAGCGGCTCATGTGGTATTCATCTCCGCAAACAGCCTCACGGGTGATGTTATTAGGATAAGTACGTGAGAGTCCCGTGGGTTTCACACTACCATGGAAATTAACAAGGAGTTTGAGCTCGGCACAATCTTGCATAGCACCCATATACCACTGCAGAATTTGAGAAGTCGCATCCGGAATGAAGTCAATCTTAATACCGGCGGCACCTAATGCTTTAACCTTCTCCAGATATGCACGGCGGGCAGACGCATTACGCATCTCACTGGAATTGACCCAAACCAGCGATTTTACGCCAACACTTTTACCATAATCTATAGCTTCCTTGAGCAATGTCCACGGATCTTTGCCCTCAGATTTCCAACTACTCCATCCTTCATCAATGAGATAATATTCCCATTTCAGTTTGGCAGCAGCGTCATACCATGCTTTCTGGTCTTTAAATATAGGTGCCCCTATGCTCCACCAGTGCCAAAGGCAACGACCGGGTTTTACCCAAGAATAATCAGATCCGGCCAAAGGAGCAGGACACAGATTCATGATTAAGTCGGAATTGACCAAATCCGTTAGGTTTTTTGCAATGATAACCGTTCTCCATGGGGTAACGTGTAATTTGCCATACATACCTTTAAGTGATGATGGATTCTCATCGGCAATGCGTTTAATATCCCAGCCTTTTTTTGCAAAAGGAAAACAAGCCTTGAATGTTCGGCCATGACATACAAATGCCATATCAGAGAAATCCTCACAGTCAGCTTCGGATATAGACAAGAGATGAGTTCCCTCATTGATGGTAAGAGGTCCCATCACAATTTTATCATTAGGTACATTTTCGAAAGATGTCACATGGCTGAAACCCTCATAGCATTGGTTCAGATCCATCCATGCCACCGTTTTCGCAGTCGAGGGCAGTCTCCATGAAGTAGACTCACTATCAATACGTTTCGCACCATCAGGTAGGGAATAACGTACGGCTACCCCATCATTATAGGCGCGTAATATAAGATTATATTTATGCCCTTTACTCGTCAACGTCACAACAGCCTCATTGGCTAAATTATGCGCAGTGCTATGATTACCGAATATCTGATATTTCTCATTTATCTTCTTGTAAGTAGGTGAAGAAGCAAACATAACATTCATTCCTAAGTCCAAACTATCGACAGTAATGCCAAGGGGGGAGTTGGCAATCACCGTTGTCCCGTCGGCGACAACTGTATAGGTAAGACGGTTACTGACGATGGTCGCATTGACTATAATGTGGCTGTCGGGACTAGAGAGCTTAACTCCGTTCATTCGTGCTGTTGCACTGGTTATTCCCGACCCCGTTACCAACAGAGTCAGAAACAAAAGATGTTTGAATATTTTCATTTTCATAATAAAGATGTGACAAATTTACATAAATAATTTGAAACAGCAAACATATTAGATAATTACCTCATTAATAATAAGTCATAGCATGATTCATATCTGTTCTTCATGAGCTCCGATACGGTAGTTGATATTGGCTTTTGAATATAGATAGTCTACTCCCCAATCCTCTGGCAGGCATTGAACAAAGCGGTCTATTCGTTTAGTGAAGAAGAAGGTAAGGTCATTTCGTTTACGTATCATATTCCATGCTTCAGAACGCCATTCATCAGCATCTTCAACTAGAAAGTCAGAGGTAAAACAGGTGAAGACAATTGTTACGGGATCTATCTTATAAATTCTATCCCATTTTCGCTTGATCGATTTATTAAAATGCATCCTTAGTTACAATACAGCTTCTCTTCTCAGAACCATACATCTCATCCTGTCGATACACATAACAATATTTGCACCCCGGACTAATCTTAGTGCAACCATGCCATGGATTCCAATCTACATAGGATTGTTGAGTGCCCTTCATTCTCTTTTGTTTTCGCAGAATAAAATATCAAAACAGCAAAGTCTATAAGAGATTTCTGTTTGCAACAAATAGAATCTGATATATGACTTTGAGATGAAAAAAATAACTATTTACTTTTTATAACGAAATTATCTTTTGGGATTCTTACTTTTTTCATTTTTACGAGCCAGTCGTTTGTGTTATCTCGATAGCCGAGGGGCATTAAAACTACACTTCTAAGTCCTTTAGATCTCAGACCTAACAGTTCATCCAAGGCTTTATTATCGAAACCTTCCATTGGGGTGCTGTCTACTTTCAACTCTGCGGCCTGTGCCAAGGCTAATCCCAGACCGATATAAGCCTGTCTGGCTGTGTGTGCAAAATTTTCTTCTGCAGTCTGCGGCAGATAGAGAGCTTTCAGTTTGTTAGTATAAGAATCAAACCTACCTTTTGGTAGGCCTCTTTGATCTGTGGTATAATTATAGATGTCATCAATTCTTTTTTCTGTGTACTTATCCCACGCAACAAAAACCAAAAGATGAGAACATTGAGCTATATTCTGTTGATCCATAGCAATGGGGACTATTTTTTCTTTCAGCTTCTGATCCGTAATGACCATTACTCTGAATTGTTGTAAACCTGAAGAGGTCGGGGCTAAACGCGCCGCTTCTATTATTTTATCCACATCTTTCTGATCTACCTTTTTTGTAGAGTCATATGCTTTTGTAGCATATCGCCATTTTAAGTCATCTAATAGTGCCATATTATATATATTAGTTATGTGACAAAGTTATATAACTTTTTTGAAACGCCAATATTATTTTGTTATAATTTAGGTTCTTCGTCACATTTGGTAAGAATGATGCTTCGGCTGCTAAAAAAGGACAGGTTGGTTATCATAATTTTTTTCTGGAAAAATAAAGAAAACCATGACAAAAATATTTCTTTCATCACGGTTCTCTTTTAAAGTTAAAGAATCAATAAGACGTTATTCGTTTTTTACGGTTAATTTTAATGTATAAGAATGATTGTTGGCTGTTACTTTGACTAAGTAAAGGCCGGCAGGCAGATTATGATTTATTGTTATCGTGTTTGCCTTACTGATGTTTCTTCTGGAATATATGAACCCTCCGTTTAGTGTATATATTTCAACATCATTGATGGGATATTGATATTTTATCACCGTTTTTTCCCGGGTACCATAGGATTGGGATATATTGACAATTGATTTTTATCGTCTACTCCGGAAATTGCACTTACATCCGAATTGATTTTGAAATAAGAACGATTTGATATTTCGTTACATTAGTGTCCCGATTTTAACGGGACACTAATGTCGTTGGAATAAAAAATAAGACGACTTTTTCGAATTTTACAATTAAAAAGAACGATCTAAACTATTAAGCCGATAATGTAACACACAACCTTGATGCAACAAAAATTATCTTTTTATAAATATTTCTTGGGGATATTCTTTTTTCTCTAAAAAATATTATAATTTTGTAGCATTATGAACTTATATATATCAATTATAGGAGCAATAGTAGCTGTTTTAGTATCTATAATAGGTGCTATTCTAGCAAAGAATAATAATATCATATTGCAAACAAGGAAATTAAAAGAAGAGCATTATATAGCATATATAGAAGCCCTTCATAATCTAGCTGCAAACAATAATGATGCAACAACAGTTCGTGAATACGCCTATATGAGAGACAAACTTCTTCTTATAGCCAGTGAAGATGTTATAGTCAAATTAATCAAATTTGAAAATGAGGCTATAGGTAAATATTGCGAAAAACAAGATGAATATTTGACCGAATTATATAAATCAATTCGCAAAGATTTAAAACTAAAGAATAAGAATTTACCAATATTAAATTTAGTGTCTTACTCCAAAATAGGTTGACTCCTAAAATAAACAAAGATTTATAATAATCAACTAATACAAAAGAAATGGATGAGTGATTTTTTAATCTTTCTAACTATTTCTCTTGTTGTGTAAGTCAATTATAATTTACAAATCATCCATAACTGCATTTTGTATTATCTCCCCATTAATCTTATCGAGATATAAAAGTTTTACAAAACCATCGGAATATTCTCCTTTTTCAATAGACAGTTCAATATCTCCTTTCTCTGTCGTAAATACAGAGTAATATTTACATTGATCCAGTACCAACTCAGTCATCTTCATTCCATCATCTGTTGGAGTAGAATTAGACTGGAATTCCTCAACACAAGTAGAAGGGTCTCCATATTTTTTAGACAACATATTCTTTAATGAAAGATAGTTGTTTTCCAGTAGTGACCATTTTAACAGACTTGGGAAAAAAACAATTGTTCTATCCACAACATCTTTGTTTTTAGAACTGACAGCTGCTATTTTACAATTTTTATAACCTGCAAATTCTCCTTTTAGTACGACCAAATCTTTCTCTATTGAAATAGGAATCAAGCCTTTTGTCTTTAATTTAGCAACATAGCTACTTAATTTTCCGTCAATAGGAATACCCTTAAAAGTTAAATGATCTGACTGAGCAGAACTGAAGACGGAACAAATGAAACATATTAATGCAAAAATCAATTTCTTCATAAAAATATATAAGTTATTTTATGCAAAAGTAATTCATTTTATTGAAATAAACAAACCTAACGTACATAATAATCAAAAGTATCATCACCAATCCATTCTTTCACAATAGCAATGGTAAAAAAACTTTAATTTTTCATCATCACTAAAAAAAGGTTTCTTCACTTTCATGAACAAATTCTCTTTTTCAAAAAAGCGGTCAAATATTCTTTGTCGTTTCATCTTTTATCTATATATTTGTATTCGTTTAAATTCTTAAAGATGTATGAATAGAATCATTATGGCATTGTTAACTCTTTTTGCTGTGTTTATATCAGCTCAAGGTCAGAATGTGGCTTCGCTCGTCGTCACCCATGCAGACGGCACCACCACCAGTTACGAACTCTTCACCAAACCCCGTGTCACCTTTGTGGGCGACAGCGTGAAGATTGCCTCCCCGACGGTCAGCGCCGAGTATCTCTCCAAGGATGTGCTCCGTTTCACTTACAAAATGCCGAATACTGCTATCGAGAAGACTCTCGCCGACAGCCAGTTGAAGAGCGACGGCGAATACCTCATCTTCGGGGGCAATGTAAAAGCCGGCAACGTGAAGCTGTTTACCCCCGACGGTGTCGAGGTGCCCACGAAATTCACGACCACTTCCGGCGGTCTCCGCCTCCGTCTCTCCTCTTTGCAGAAAGGCGTGTACCTAATCACTATCAATGGCAGAACCTCTAAATTCATGAAGCGATGAAAAAGTATCTGTTCTCCCTTATCCTTGCCCTCATCAGCATGGCGGCAGGCGCACAGACGGTAGGCGAGGCCTTCTATATCTATCAGAACAACGGCAACTTCAACGCGTTTATGAAGAGTGAGGTGGATAGCATCACCTATTCCAACATAGGTGTTGACAGTGTGGAATGTAATGACATCGTCACGCAGCTGGTCTATACCAAGGACAGCGTGTATAAGATATCCTTGTCGAACATCGACAGCGTGGCTTTCGTCACCCCTCAGACGATTGTCAACAAGGATGTCTTTCCGCTGACCAGTGCCCACGACCCCTATATCATCAAAGGTGACACCATCTCCTTCTCGATGCTTCTGACCACACCCGCCAACATGCGGCCCCAGAAAGGGAACATCGTCGTTTCCGAATACGACTGCACCTCATTCGCCAATGGCATCATCGCCCGCGTCATATCTGTCAATAAGACCGGCAGCGCTTACGAATACAACTGTGAGAAAGCGACGCTTGACGACGTTTACGACCAGATCGTGACTTATAATGACGGAACCGTCGAACAGGAACAGGATACACCATCAGCTGCAAAAGGCATGAAACGTGTGCAGGGCTCTTTGACAAAAATCCTGTGGGACAAGACGTTCGATAAGAGCATCGAATATAGCGGCACGACAACGAAATTCAAGGTGAACGACAAAGCCTATATCAAGGTGACTATGCGCAAGACGCTGACCACACCGCTATATGCCTGCTTTGAGGTGCAGAATGCCCTCTCATCGAATATCGGTTTCAATGCGAAAACGGAGACTGGGTATTATCAGCGTGCAGAAATCGTACCGACACTGACACTGGGCCGGATTTTCGTACCCGACTTCCCGCTCATCTGGATCCAACCGCAACTCGGCATGAGTGGATATTTCCAGGAAGAAGGCAGCGTGGAACTCAATTATGCCGGTCATTTCAACCGTACGGACAAGGCGGTGCTGACTTATAATCGCGGCAACTGGAGCTTCAATTACTCGCCGTCTACCAATGCAGATACCGACGTGGCCGGCATCAGCATGAAAGGCTATGCCGAGGTGGGTCTGACCCCCGACCTGTTTTTCTCGCTCTGCGGTACAGGCACCGGCTTCGGCATGCGTGCTTCGGCCGGATTGAAGGAGTCGATAGACTTCCTTTTCGATGCTACGAAGTTGAAGGACGGCGGCATGTATGAAGCCAATAAGACAAGTTATTGCCGGACCACGATACCTTATTCCGTAGAGGTGTATGCCAATGCCCATCTGTTTAACCATCATTCCGAAGTGGCAGCCAATGCGTCCATCACTTATAGCAAGGAGCCTCAGTGGGGTACGGACAAGTACATACTCCCATTGTTCAGCACTCCGGTCTACGAACGAGGCGTGAGCAGCGACAAGGGCGGCATCAGCACGATCGTTTCACGAGACCTGATTGTTCCCGCCAAGGTGGGGATGAGACTTTATGACAGCAACGGCAGTCTGCTCGATGACCAGTCGGTTTCGTCCACATCCAACAGTTATAAGAACGAAAAATACACTACACAGTTCACCGGTTTGCAAGAGAACAAGGAATATACGGCTCATCCCACGGTTACCATCTTCGGTTATACGATGGAAGCAACACCGACGTTGAAGTTCAAGGTAAACGAAACGGTCAGTGCCATTACTGGTGCAGTCGGCAATATCACAATGACGGGTGCGACGATTTTGGGTTCTGCCACAGGCGCATCCACAGCCAAAAACACAGTCAGCATTGGCATTGTATATAATACTTCTGGTTCCCCATCGATGAATAACGGCATCAAGGTGGCAAGCGGAAATACCGCAAACGGTGATTTCTCTGTTACCTTGTCGGGCTTAACCGAAAATACCACCTATTATTATTGTTCCTATATCGCCATCGATGGTACCTATTATTATGGTTCCGTCCTTTCCTTTACGACAAAGAAGAAGTCGGATGACTTAACTCCGGGCGATGCTATCGACCTCGGTCTGAGCGTGAAGTGGGCGAGTCACAACATTGGTGCTGCTACCCCTGAAGGCTATGGCAATTATTACGCTTGGGGTGAGACGGCACCGAAGTCTGATTATTCATCCGGTACATCCAAGTGGTGGGATGTCCGTTATTCGTCCTTACGGTCACAAGGCGTTATAGATTCCAATGGAAATCTGACCGCGACTTATGACGCCGCCACTCAGAATTGGGGTGGTAGTTGGCGAATGCCGACAGAATCAGAGATAAATGAATTAATAACAAAGTGTACATGGACATGGACTACATACAACGGAGTGAATGGTAGAAAGGTGGTAGGGCCTAATGGCAATTCCATTTTCCTGCCTGCTGCGGGCGACCGCTTCAATAGCGACCTCGGTGCTGGCAGTTACGGCACCTACTGGAGCTCTACGGCCCTCGACAGCTTCTACTACCGCCACTCGTACGGCCTAGACTTTAATTCTGGCAATTACCTCCTGTACCGCTACTACGATCGCCGCGACGGGTTCACGGTCCGCCCTGTCTCAGAATAGTACCGAGCGAAGCGCGCATTCGATAATTTGATTATTTTGTCCCGAGCATTCAAAGCTCGGGACATTTACCCCCGCGTAAGCAGGTCGATATATAAAAATTATGGCAAGAATATCAGAAATTGTTAAAGCCGAAAGTGAGGACCTGCAAATGTCATCAGATTAGCACGGGTGCAGAACGGGTTCGTGCGAGCATACAATAAAAGTGCCTGGAAGTTTTATCTGTTCATCCAGCAGTATAAGCTGAAGCGTATGTATGTAAAAAGTATAAATGCCGAAACTGTGTCACTGGGATTTCGGGAAGAAAACCTTCATCATGTCGTGGAATGTCGTCAGTTCACTTCTACAGAATTTGGATATGACCTTCTGTTAAAGGAAGATGAGAAATGCAGTGATGACGATGCTTACGAACAATGGTTTTCAGCCATTCCTATCAATGACCAATCCTCATCAGATTTTGATGCTTTGCCTCTCGCAGGTGCTAATGCCGAAAAAGAGGCAATCCACCGAATCCGTACCTTTCCCCTAGAGCGCAAAACACCGCTTAACTGTCAGTTATTTCTTGCCGAAATCAAAGAAATGCTTGATCCCCAACAATGAGCCAAAAGAATCACTACGAAAATCTGCCAATATACAAGGCTACCTATCAATTAGCGCTGATCACAGAAGATTCACCTTCGGGACATCGCTAAAAATATGTAGTGTAGCTTTGCCTTTGAAAAGGCTCCTCGGCTGGCTAACACGATTAAAAATCGTGTCATCCAGATGAGGAAAAATAAAAGGAATCAGGGCCTTGACACAACTTAAATTGCACCATCTATTGTTTTTTTATTGACCAATGATAACTTTATGACAACTTTATTTCAAGTATTGACTTTCAATAAATAACAATTGTTTCTCAAGTATTCCAGCCTTCACCATATCATACCCATTCTTTTTTGCTTCTTCTATTGAGCGAGAATACAGATATTTTATTTCTATAGGGCGCTTGTAGTCATAGTCAAGTTTCATACTAGGAGAATAGGGAGGCATTACTTTTGTCATTTCAATCGTCTTATCAGCTAATGAAGAGTCTATGTTTTTTACTCCGGCATGCTGAGCGGCTTCAATCACCTCAATCATCATTTCGCGTAATAACTTCTCTGTAGCAGGATTGTTCACCAATTGGTCTGTAGTCGTATTTAATACTACAGTCATCCCATTAAAAGGAATATTCCAAACGGCCTTCTTCCAACGAGCTTCTTCATAGTCCACTAGTTTTGTATCTATACCAGACTCATTTAAATCCTGAATTGCTTCTTCCAGTATTGAAATGTCATTGCAAGAGTAAGCCCCGATATTTATTTTTCCTAAACTTTGATGATTTATGTGTCCTGGCTCATTTTTACTTGCACAAATAAATGCCAAGCCTCCTGCAAGGTTCATATCAGGAAAAACTTTATGTAAATCACTCTCTAAACCTATACCATTTTGGATAAGTATCACGATTGTGTCTTTGTGTAAAAGAGGTGGAAGCATCTCTTTTAATAAACCATTATTTGTAGATTTTAAACATACTAGCACAATGTCACACTTAGGCATTTCCTTTGTATTTCGGTAAGCGTTAACTTCCGACAAATGAAAATCACCATCGACAGAGTCAATCTGTAATCCATTAGATTTTACAAATTCATAATCTGAATGGAAAAGAAAATGAACATCTTTACCTGCTTTTGCTAATTTACCTCCGCAATATCCACCGATAGCTCCTGATCCTACAATTCCGTACTTTAATTTCATATTCAATATTTTATTTTGATATTTGTGTTGTTGTGAGAGCAATACAAAAATATCTTTAGCAATCACACTACAAAAATACAATAAATATCTTATAGAATATAAGATGTAATCCCTTTTAAATCAATGATTAAATCTCGCTAATAGTAATAGTGTAATTTTATAACATATCTCTAACTTTTATTTATAAAATGATAAATATATAGTTATATTTACTTTCTATTATTCATGTGCCTATGTTTTGTTAGTTTTTAATTTTTTATAAAGTTAGTTTGCATATACATCTAATCAACTTTTAGTTACAATATGGGGCTGTAGCCGTATGATGCATCAATGCCTAACTGTTGAAGATCACTTATTAAAGCTTTTAAACGACCTCCGTGGATAGGAAAAAAATAGTAATCATAGTCTTTTGTCACAACTTCAATCAGGTCCCCTTTGCCAAAAGAACATATTGTAACCTTTAAAATATTCTCTAAATCAATAACGGATTTATGAACATAACCTTTAAGTATTAATTGGTTATCTTTTATTTTAATTGCAGGATGGAATACTCCCGTTATGCCAACTAATATGCAAGCTATTCCAAATAAGTATTGAAATTTAAATTGCATAAATGAATCATTTCCATCTTTGATACAAATCAATCCCATAATAAACATCATGCAAGAAAAGAATATAAAGAAAAATTCATCAAGTAGGCTTCTATATGATTTGTTTTCCACATCAATTGCTGGATGGGTGTGTGAGTTTAAGTTAATAAATGGGATATTATTATCATGAAGATAATGAAGTACTGTGCTTACATTTTTTTTCTTTAGTTTGATATTTCTGTTTTTTCCATTATTAATTTGAAGAGTAAGTATTGGGTATCCGTTAAACATACTGTTGTTTGCCATGAAATAGAATCCATTTACGTTATCTATTTGTTCTTCATTTTCGGTAGTGTTATTGTTGCCATAGAGATAGTTATTAGTTAATGATACAAAATTACAACTTTTTCTGCGATTTCAAGAAAGTATCATGATTTATTATTCTTATGGACACAAAATTAGTAACGAAATGTTGAGATGATCAATAGTATAGATATGATTAAATATCATTAGTTGTGTAGTTATATAAAAAATAGAAGGATTATTTTTGTAAATAATCCTTCTATTTTTGTGATCCGCTTGGGGCGTTGCAATCTGTGATATGTTATTATCTATCAGCATTTATCGCTACATAATGAGCGACAAAAACGATGTATCACATTGTAACACGGTATCATGGACCAAATGGCGATAGTTATTATCGGACGGTAAGTCGTTATCAATCTTGTAAAGAACAAATGCTATCATAGTGGATTACTGGAAAATCTAATAAAGACCTCGAACTTTACCTCTAAATAGCAAGGCAAAGGTAAGCATTACATGCCATAGCGCAAAATGATTTGATGGTAATGTCCAATTCGCCGAATAAAATAACGCCAATAAATTTAGTGCCTAACTTGGTATTAGTATGTTATCGTCGAAAACATTTCTCAATCAACTTCTTTTTTTTGTATTTGTCTATCTATTCTTCCATTAAAAGCATGGATTTTGTTTATGTAGGTTGAAAATGCCCGACTCAAAACAAAATAGCTCTCGTTGTCAGATGATTTACCTCTTTTCTGATGTAATTCACTAAAAAGTTATTAACTTTGCACCAAAAGTAATGAATATGGCATTAGACAATAACTTGAATAGGCTAAAAGTTGCCTTATGTGAAAATGGGAAAACAAGCAAATGGTTAGCAGACCAGCTAGGAGTTAATCCTGCTACTGTGTCTAAGTGGTGTACGAATAAAATTCAACCAGATTTACATACCTTAGATAAGGTGGCAGAAATGTTGGGTATTGACATCACGGAACTGCTGAACAGTAGAAATAAAAGGGGTTAGACAATTCAATTCTTAGGTTTTGGATAGCTGATTTCTCTATTGTACAACTTCCGATAATAAACATTATAAGGAATATGTTATGGTAAACAAAAAGGCATTAACTGAAGAGGACATAAAGCTGCAGTTTATCACACCTGCGATAAATAGAGCTGGATGGGAAAACCATCTTATTAAAATGGAGTATTCCTTTACCGCTGGTAGAGTTATATTTGTTGGCGATGTCCATGACAGAAAAGCTAAAAAGCGAGCTGATTATGTCTTGTTAGATAGAAACGACTACCCTTTAGCAATTGTTGAAGCGAAAGACAACAACAAACCTATTGGTGGAGGTATGCAGCAGGCTATTGAGTACGCTGAAATGCTTGATATAAAATTTGCATATAGTTCAAATGGTGATGCATTCTTGGAACATGATTTTCTGACCGGTAAAGAAAGGGAAATAGCTCTGACGGACTTTCCTACACCTAATGAACTTCGTAATCGTCTAAATGAAGTTGTAAAGTTGGCTCCCTCACAACAGTCTATCGTAGAGATTCCTTACTATTCAGATGCTTATTCATACGAGCCTCGTTACTACCAAAGAATTGCAATCAACAGAACAATTGAAGCAATAGCAAAGGGAAGACAACGAATTCTTATTGTTATGGCTACTGGTACGGGTAAGACATATACTGCTTTTCAAATAATACACAGGCTTCGTAAATCTGGTCAAAAGAAGAAAATTCTCTATCTTGCCGATAGAAACATATTGATTGACCAAACCATGAATCAAGACTTCAAGCCTTTCAAAAAGTTCATGACTAAAGTACAGGATGGTGAAATAGATTCTGCATTTGAAGTATATATGGCATTATATCATCAACTGGTTGGTAAGGAGGGCGCACCAGATCCATTCTTACAAGTACAGCCCACATTCTTCGATCTCATCATTGTAGATGAGTGTCATCGAGGAAGTGCGAAGGATGATTCTGCATGGAGGAAAGTGCTTGAATATTTTAGCACAGCAACACAGATTGGTCTTACCGCAACTCCTAAAGCTACAGAAGGAGCTAATAATTTGGATTATTTCAATGACAATGGCGATGATAAACCCATCTATACATATTCTCTATTACAGGGTATAGAAGATGGCTTTCTTGCTCCTTATCGTGTCACCAATTGCTTTATCAATCTTGATTTACAAGGGTTCACACCAGAGGAAGACGAGGTGGATATATATAACAGACCGATTGAACAGAGATTCTTCCAACAAAAAGATTATGGTCGTGACATATCATTTTTAAAGAGAAGAGTTATTGTTGCACACAGAATCACTAAGATGTTGCACGATATAGGAAGAATGACAAAAACAATCGTTTTCTGTTCGGATATTGATGAGGCAGAGGCAATGAGAAGTCTTTTAGTGTCGATGAACGCTGATTTGTGTCAAAAAGACAGCCGATATGTGATGCGCATAACAGGAGACGAAAACATTGGGAAAAAGCAACTTGATAACTTTATAGATGTAGACCAACCATATCCTACAATTGTAACGACATCTGAACTACTTGCTACGGGAGTTGACTGTAAAACTTGTGGTTTGATAGTGCTTGATAAAGAAATAGGCTCAATGACTGAGTTTAAACAAATTATCGGTCGTGGAACACGATTACGCACAGACAAAGGCAAATGGCATTTGGATATTTTAGACTTCCGTAATGCGACTAAGAAATTTAAAGACCCTGACTTTGATGGTGATCCAGTGCCTCCAAAATCAAATCCAAGACCTTATGGGCCACCACCAGAGTCAAGAAATAGTGTTGTCAATGACCCTCCAGAACCTTACCATAAGTATATTGTCGATGGGCAAAATGTCAGTATTGAAACTGAAATGGTATCTGTTTTAGGTGAAGACGGAAAGACTCTGCGTACAGAATCTGTAAAGTCCTTTACCAAAAAACAAATACGTCGAAGATATAAAACACTTGATGAGTTTGTTAAGAATTGGACAGAAGCCGAACGCAAAGAGGCTATTGTCAATGAACTAAAAGAGTTGAGTGTGCTTGTTGATGCTGTAAGAGCCAAGAATCCTGCTCTTGCTGGTGCTGACATATTTGATATTATATGCCATGTTGCCTTTGACCAACCAGCATTGACAAGAAGAGAACGAGCTGAAAATGTAAAGAAGCGCAATTACTTTGCCAAGTACGAAGGTAAGGCAAGACAAGTACTTGAAGCCCTTCTTGAAAAATATGCAGAAAATGGAATTATGGATTTTGAGGACGTTAATGTACTCGACCATTCACCATTTGATACAATAGGAAAGCCACAAAAGATAGTCAAACTATTTGGTGGTGTAGCCAATTTTGAAAAGGCTCTAAGAGAACTTGAATCAGAAATTTATAAAGCAGTAGCATAATATGGCAGTAAACAATATAGTAAAGCGAATTCAGAACATAATGCGCCAAGATGCAGGTGTTAATGGAGATGCACAGAGAATTGAGCAGATGACTTGGATGTTCTTCTTGAAGGTATATGATACACAAGAAGAAACATGGGAATACAAGGCGCAACGTGAACATACGGATTACAAATCAATAATCCCAGAAGAATTGCGTTGGAGAAATTGGGCTGTTGATGAAAAAGATGGTGAAGCTCTTACTGGAGATGCATTACTATCATTGGTAAATGATCAATTGTTTCCTGCTCTCAAAAGCATAGAAGTAACAAGGGATATACCTCGTTCCAAATCTATTGTGAGAGATGTATTTGAAGACATCAACCAATATATGAAGAACGGAACTTTGTTGCGTCAAGTAATCAATGTTATCAATGAAATTGAATTTGATGATGCACAAGACAGACACCTATTTGGTGATATATACGAGGGTATTCTAAAAGACTTACAGTCGGCTGGTAATGCTGGTGAATTCTATACTCCACGTGCTTTGACTGATTTTATTGTAGAAATGTTGCACCCGCAATTGGGTGAGACATTTGGCGATTTTACATCTGGCACAGGTGGATTCTTGACTTCTGCATTGAAGTATCTCTCTCCTCAGATTAAGACCGTAGAGGATGGTGAGAAATACCAGTCATCGGTAATCGGTCAGGAATGGAAGCCACTTCCTTATCTGCTGTCTATCACCAATCTTTTGATTCATGATATAGATGCACCTGATATTCATCACTGTGATTCTCTCGGTACAAAAGTTAGTGACTTTAAGCCAGAAGACAAAGTTGATGTAATCGGCATGAATCCTCCTTATGGGGGTAGTACAGATGCAAGTGCCAAAAATAATTTCCCTATGGAAATGCGAAGCAGCGAAACAGCCGACTTGTTTATGGTGCTCATTATGTATCGTCTGAAAGCTCATGGTCGTGCTGGTGTTATTGTACCAGATGGATTCTTATTCGGTGTTGATGGTGCTAAATTGGCTATAAAGACCAAAATGCTAAAGGATTTCAATCTGCATACAATCGTCAGACTGCCAGGAAGTATTTTCTCTCCTTACACTTCTATTGCAACAAACATTCTCTTCTTTGACAATGAGAAAGCCGAAGGAGCGCAGGAAGGATTTGCCACCAACGAAACTTGGTTCTATCGTCTTGATATGCCAGAAGGATATAAGCACTTCTCAAAGACCAAGCCAATGAGGATAGAGCATTGTGCTCCACTTAAGGAATGGTGGGCTAATCGTGCAGAAATCATTTCAGAAGATGGCGATGAGAAGAGTAAGAAGTTTACTGCTCAACAACTCATTGACTTGGATTGCAACTTCGACCAATGTAAATTTCCAAAAGAAGAAGAAGAAGTCCTTCCTCCAGCGGAATTGTTGGCTGACTATTTCAAGAAAAGAAAAGCTCTTGACCATGAAATAGACAAGACTCTGTCAGAAATACAACGCATCTTAGGTATTGATATTCAAAATAGTGAAAACAATGATTAGAACAATTCTAACATATATATTTTTATTTGTTATATGTGGTAGCTATGCACAAACAGTAAGCTACACACATAAGCCCTTAGCTGCTGAAGGTTGTCAAATGAAATACAGTGTCGCTAAACAAGATACTTCATACTATATCATAGCGACCGTACATTCTGATAGATTAAATTTCATGAAGGAATCCACAATGCTTATTAAGACTTTTGATGGTCAAGTAATAAAGTTGTATGGTTCTCAAATAGGTAATGGAACAGAATCTGCAGGTATAGTATCAGGTAATATAATAATTCCTGTTACTGAAATAAATTCAACTGCTCAATTTAAAATTACCGAAAAGCAGTTTGAACTATTAAATAATGGTATAGCAAAAGTAAGATTGTCCACTATTCCGATAGTACATGAAAGAATTTTCAACAAGGATAAAATAGGAAAAAAACTATATCAATTCTTTCTTAAGCAAAAGGATAAAGAAGACAATTTTTAATATCAATTAAGAAGAGTAGTAAAACGGTACTCATGAGTACCCAATTTAAAGAATTAAGATGAAAGACTTAACAATATCAGATATTGACCGCCAGAACACCTTAAACAACAGACTTGCCGTTGAAGCTATCCAAAAAGAGATAGATTTCACAGGAATGTTGTTTGAAGGAGAATACCGTTATACTAAAAAAATGGTTGCGGATTTTTATGGCGTTGATACTTCAACTATAGATAGATATTTATCTGTAAATGGAGAGGAATTGAAGCATAACGGATATGTTTTAAGTAAGGGTAAACAGCTAAAAGACTTTAAGTTACAATTTGCTCACCTTATTAATGAGGCGAGCAAAACCACTCAGCTTGGCTTATTCAATTTCCGTTCATTCTTAAACCTTGGAATGCTCCTTACTGAGAGTGAAACAGCAAAGCAATTACGAAGCAGAATACTTGATATAGTGATTGCTACGATTAACGAACGTTCTGGAGGTGGTACGAAATACATCAATAGAAGAGATGCAAATTATCTACCTGCTGCCGTTACAGAAGAGAACTATCGTAAGAATCTCACCTCTGCAATAAATACTTGTGTCTCTGGGCATAAGACAATGAAGTATGCTCAAATTACAGACTATATTTATAAAGCTGTATTTAAAGAGAATGCCAAAGAGTATCGTGAAATACTAAAGTTAGGGGATAAAGATAATGTAAGGCATACGCTTTATGCCGAAGTGTTGCTTGTAATATCTTCTTTTGAAAATGGAGTTGCGGCGGAGATTGAACAGATTTATAAAAGCAATGGCAATGTACAGTTGTCTATCTCAGAGGTTGAATCAATAGTTCAGCGATTAGCCGAGCACCCAATGCAAAAACCATATTTACATGAAGCTCGCTCAAAGATGGCTTCTCGTGATCTAAGTTTTAGAGAAGCTTATCATGGCAACATTGCAGAATATCTTCGTGCCGTTACACCTGAGGAATTTGAAAGGTTCATCGGTAATCAGTCTTTGGATTTCGATAAAATACTTGAAGATAATCAAGATGTATTGAAGCGTTTAAAGCAGGCTGATGATGAATGATGAAATACTATATATCTCATTCGAGGAGGTCATGGACGTTTACCAGAAAACCATTGATAATAGTGGCGGTGGATTTGCGGGAATAAGAGATGAAGGTGGCATTCATGCTGTAATCGAATTCATGCAGGATGATTTGTATTATCCAACTTTTGTAAGCAAACTTACTTACCTCGTTTTTGGATTCTGTTCGGGGCATTATTTTAGTGATGGGAATAAACGTATAGCGTTGACATTAGGTGCTTACTTCTTACATAAAAATAAGTACTATTGGGCTGCTTGTTCATTCATGCGGCAAGTGGAAGCTATCGTTTACCATGTGGCTGCATCCCATATAGACAAAGAGCTTCTTGAGCGAATCATGCAATGTGTGGTTGATGGCTCAGATTACGATGAAGCTCTAAAGATTGATATTGCTAATGCAATGAGCCAAGGTGAATTAGGCATTAATGAAGAAGATTAGAGATTATGAACGGCAAACAATTAAAGAATAGTATATTACAATGGGCTATCCAAGGAAAGCTCGTACCACAAGACCCGAATGACGAGCCAGCATCTGTATTGTTGGAGCGCATTCGTGCTGAGAAAGAGCGTTTGATTAAGGAGAAGAAAATCAAGCGTTCTAAAAATGAATCAATTATTTACCGTGGTGAAGACAATTCTTATTATGAGAAGTTTGAAGACGGTACGGTGAAATGTATTGATGAAGAAATTCCGTTTCAGATACCTGCTTCATGGGAATGGGCTAGATTAAAGGATATATGTTCAATGCAGGCAGGAAAGAATATATCTGCCAGTAAAATATATTCTGAAATGAGTAACTCAAATCCATATAGATGTGTTGGAGGTAATGGATTAAGAGGTTTTACATCAATTTACAATACCTCTGGACATTATCCTATTATTGGTCGTCAAGGAGCGTTGTGTGGGTGTTTGAATATTGAAAATGGGAATTTTTATGCAACAGAACATGCTGTCATTGTAGATAGTTTTAATATTATTTCTCCAATGTTTATGTTCTACTTTTTAACGGCTCTCAACTTAAATCAATATGCAACGGCAACAGCCCAACCTGGATTAGCTGTTTCAAAGATTATAGATATTCTATGCCCTCTGCCTCCTTTAGCTGAACACAATCGTATAGTTAATACTATTGAAGACATAATCCCATTGATTAATAGTTACGAAAAAGCACAATACAGTTTAAGCCAATTAAATACGACTTTAAAAACTTCTATAAGAAAATCAATATTACAAGAGGCAATTCAGGGCAAACTTGCTCCACAAGACCCGAATGACGAACCAGCATCTGTATTACTGGAGCGTATTCGTGCCGAGAAAGAACGCTTGATTAAGGAGAAGAAAATCAAGCGTGACAAGAACGAATCTGTCATCTACAAAGGTGATGATAACTCGTATTATGAGATAGTGAACGGTAAAACGTTATGTATCAACGATGAAATACCTTTCGATATACCTGAAAGTTGGACTTGGGTTCGAGGGAAATCCGTATTTTTACCAATGGAATCTACACATCCAGAAGGTGAACAATTTTGTTACGTTGATGTTGATGCAGTCGATAACAAACAAAATACAATAACTCGTCCTAAGCATTTACAATCAAATCAAGCACCAAGTAGGGCTACAAGAAAATTACATAAGAGTGATATACTTTTTTCATTGGTAAGACCATATTTAAGAAACATCGCATTAGTTGATGCTACGCATTCAAAATCCATTGCCAGTACAGGCTTCTATGTCATAACGCCAAATGAAAGTTTGTACCCACAATATGTATTCTACCTAATGTTGTCAAGTTATGTCATCGATGGACTTAATCAATTTATGAAAGGAGATAACTCACCCTCAATAAATAATGCTCATATTGAGAATTGGCTCTACCCACTTCCTCCGCTTGTTGAACAACGAAGAATAGTGGATAGAATCAAAGAATTATCTGCACATTTCAAATAAGGCATTTACCTTAGACACAATCTTAATTTGCTCATTTATAGGAGGTATGCCAAGAATTATATTATTAAAAACGTTTCTATTAAGGTGCGGTATAGCTGCACCTTTTTTAGAGTTACGTAAGAGGTCTTTGTAAAATTGGATAGTGTACAAAACATAAGGTAAATACAACTCAGAACAAACCCAGAGCTGTTTAAAAGTGCTTCCCATATAGCCTTCACATGGTACATTAAATACCTCACCAGAGTTTTCACCATCAACCAATATAATATTGTCGCCTTTGTGAACGAAGCGTCCTTTATTCAAATAAGTACCTTCACTTTTACCTCTCAAATATTTTGCATCTAAACAGATATAATTGCCTGAATTTTTCTCACCATCTATAAGTTGGCACACATCTTTCAAACGTGTTAGATACCAATTGTTTGGATAGTTTATGCCAGTGTCGAGAGCTATCTCTTGAAGTCCAATCCTCTCATAATACGAGTTATCGTCACCTTTGTAGATGACAGATTCGTTCTTGTCACGCTTGATTTTCTTCTCCTTAATCAAGCGTTCTTTCTCGGCACGAATACGCTCCAGCAATACGGATGCTGGCTCGTCATTTGGGTCTTGTGGTATAAGCTTGCCCTGTATCGCTTCCTGTAATATTGATTTGCGAATCTTGTCTTTAATGCTTAAATTAAGATTGTTTAATTCGGCCTGTAATTTATCATAGTTCTCTGACAGCATATTTAGAAATTGCAACTCTTCTACAATTCTTTTTTGTTCTGCTAAAGGAGGAAGTACGACTATTATTGATTTGAGATACTCAAAAGGAGGTATATTCTTAATTGCAGAACCAGAACCTTTCATTTGAGACTCATTATTCAGAATATATTTAAAATAAAGCTGCCAATAAGAATTGAGTTGGCTGTCATATAGTTTAACCCTCATTAGCGCTTGGTTTATGATACCTATTGGTGCTTCATCAGGCAAACAATACGTTTCTCCAATAGTACCAGCGCAACTTACTATCAAATCCCCAGGCTCAACAATAAAACTTAGCATACCATTGAATTTATCCTGAGATATGTAATAGTCCCCCAATCTATAATCTTTCTGAATTGTATTTTTTTGTTCATAGACTTTTACTGAACTATCGCTTTTTGGCACAAACATAGATTTTGTTAGGCTGCTTCCAAATGGACCTTTGCGATATAAAGCTAAATCGTTTAATCTACAAATATCCCACCCATTCGGTATCTCAAACGGAATTTCTTCATCAATACATTTCACCGTACCATCGGCAAACTTCTCATAATAAGAATTGTAAGTATGTTGTCTGTCTGTATATTATATGTGGAACAATGTCGTTTCACTTAAATTTCATCCAATGGAAGAAAAATTCAAGTTGTGGCTCATTGATGAGAACATGACAAAAAACACAATGGCAGCTTATATGTATGCTGTCAAGGACTTCCAGACACGTTACAAGGAGTTGAACAAGAAGAACTTGTTACTCTACAAAACGTATCTGATTGAAACGTTTAAGCCTAAGACTGTGAACCTTCGCATTCAGGCTTTAAACAAGTATCTAACTTATATTGGTAAGGAACGCCTGCGCTTGAAATCAGTAAAGGTTCAACAACGTTCATTTCTTGAGAATGTAATTAGCAACGCTGATTATACATTCCTAAAAAAGAAGCTTAAAGCAGAGGATAACAAAGAATGGTACTTCGTTGTTAGATTCTTGGCTGCGACAGGTGCACGTGTCAGCGAACTGGTACAAATCAAGATTGAGCATGTGAATGTAGGTTATTTCGACATCTATGCTAAAGGTGGAAAAGTACGTCGATTATTCATCCCCAAAGTACTCAGAAACGAAGCTCAGGAATGGTTTTCAGAAAATAAGCGAGAAAGTGGTTATGTGTTTCTTAATCGTTTTGGAGAACGAATAACTACAAGAGGCATTTCTCAGCAGTTGAAGAATTATGCAACCAAATACGAACTTAATCCCAAAGTTGTATATCCTCACTCATTCCGACATCGCTATGCAAAAAACTTTCTTGAAAAGTTCAATGACCTTGCCCTTCTTGCAGACTTAATGGGGCATGAAAGCATTGAAACTACACGTATTTATTTGCGAAGAAGCAGTACAGAGCAACAGGATATTGTCGATAAAATAATAACTTGGTAAAAAATAAAGAAGAGATTGGATCAGTTCAATCTCTTCTTTACACGCCCTTTAATGCTCGCAATTTTAAGATCTAAAGATGTTTCTATTTACAAGTCCATTCGTCAAAAAGTTTGTCTGGATGTTTATGACTGCTTCACTTCCTACCCTGTTTGGAAATAAACCTAATGAACGAAAGAAATAACACAAAAAATTTTTTTTTTTCAATAGGACATATTTTGCTTGTCTTGTTCGTCTTTGTTGTCATAAAGCCCAATAATACCAGTCAATGTATTAATTACTAGCGATTTATGAAAAGATATAATTGTGACGATCAGTCTTCTATAAGTGACAAAAACATAGATTTTATGACAAAACTAAAAAACAGGGAAAATAGCTTCAATTAAATTATGACAAGAAATAACAGCATTTGACTAAAGGGGAAACGGTTAATTCATTGATTATCATATAGAAGACAAGTAAGACAAACAAGACAAGAGAATAGCAACTTTTTAGAGAAAAATTAATTTTGAAAAGAAAACTACCTCACAACTTCATTGATATAATGTAGTAATAATCTAAACTAATGTATTTTCCATCTATATAATTAATATTATTATTGATTTTAAGAATACGAGTTGCGAGTGTATTTTTCCCAACTTCACAGAAGTTGGCAAGTTACTTTTGAAGGCGAAACTCTGTTTTGTCCGCACAAAAGTACAACTTGCTAAACAAATTCTGCAAAGTATATTTTTATATCAATGAACTAGAAATAAGTGAGTATGCGATATGATTATTTTTATGTTGCCGAAAAGACTCCGTATGAAATAATTGATTATTGCATGAATGAATTAGTTGTATAAAGTCTTGTGATATTATATGATTGATATAATGGAATAATAATGTAATAGCCTATTATATAAAAGCCGCAATAGGTTTGGCTATTGCGGCTTTTACAGAGATGAGTACAATGTTATTGAATTGATTTCTGTAACACGGAAGAAAATTGTTGAATGGTGTTCTTCAGTATTTTGGCATAAATGAGGGTAGTGTGCACGTCTTCATGTCCCAACATTCGAGCGACATCCTCAAGAGGAACGCCGTGGGAAAGTGCTAAAGTGGCAAAAGAATGGCGTGCAACATGAAATGTAAGGCTCTTGTTTAATCCCATCATACTTTGAATGACATGAAGGTAATCGTTTCCCTTTTGGTTTGAAATCTTAGGTAATTCAAAGTTATACTTTTTCAATACGTCCATCGCTGGTTGTAATATCGGCGTAAAAAATCGTATGCCGGTTTTCAAACGCTGCCCGTCGATATAATATATATCGGCTGATTTCTCAGTCATCAAATCAAAGTCGAATACTTGTACATCGCAATATGCAAGACCGGTATAAGCGGAGAAAATAAACAGGTCACGCACTTGAGCCAGCTTTTGGTTTAATTTCATCGTTCTTAATTGATTTAGTTCATCTTCTGTGAGTGGCTGGCGTTCTTTGCTCTTTCCACGCTTTATCTTTACCCTTTCGTATGGATCTATAGGAATCATATCAGCCATACGAAGAAAGCGTGTTACTTTTCTGAGATGCTTGTGATACGTATGTACTGAAACATCTGTGCGTGTACCATCGTGTAACCACCTATCGAACATAAGAATGTTCTTAGGTGTCAAATCGAGAAATGTTCGAATCTTGCCAAAGCGCTTGATTGCGTCTAAAGTAGTCCTCTTGTGTTTGCGTGTACCCGCACAAACATCCTCCGTCTCGATAGAGTCTTTCATAAAATTGATGAAATTAGTAGTCTGGTCCGTTCCTTTGTAATAGTTCGGTCTAACTTTAGGCTTTTTGCACAGGTAGTGGATGTCAAAAACTGCACATGACATTTCTTCTTCCATAACAGACATCGTTGAAAGTATGTCCCTGCACTTCTGCATCTTTTCTTTTGTAGGCGGAGAAGATACGATGTTTGGCACTTCGTCAGGTGTACACTTGGCAAGTGTGATATACTTGCGTTGTTTTCGGCCCAGATAGATTAAAATCTCTGCGTAACCATAGCCGAATTTCTCAAAGGTCTTTCTTCTGTCATAAACGACAGAAATAATTTCTTTTGCCATTGTTGTGGTTTTTAATGGCAACCTTAGAGCAGTCTTGGAAAGAATCAGTGTCACACATTCGGGCAAAGAAATTGTGTGTTACGTGTCACACAAATCGTTCCCGATACGTCATTTTACCTCCCGAAATTTCTCGTTGGTCGCCGGGTTTAACATCTGACTTATCCCTCTAAAACCAACGTATTGGCGCATAAAATCGTTTTATAACAGAAAAGGGAATCTCGTTTCCGAAATTCCCTCTATCTTGATAGTTGTGATCCGCTTGGGGTTCGAACCCAAGACCCCAACATTAAAAGTGTTGTGCTCTACCAACTGAGCTAGCGGATCATACCGTGCTTATTTTGTTAAGCGAGTGCAAAGGTATGCGTTTTTTTTGTAACAACCAAATTATTCACTGACTTTTTCAGAAAAATCTTCATTTTCGGGCTCTTTTGTGACATATCTTTTATAATATGCAATTATCAAAGTTGTTAGTGGAAGTGCTATGATTAATCCAATGAAGCCTAAAAGTGTACCCCAAATTGATAATGATAATAATAAGATGGCTGGGTTCAATCCCATCGCTTTTCCCATTATTTTTGGCGTAAGTATCATGTCTGCAATAATCTGGACGACGATGAATACGGCAACTGCAGATAATAATATTATCCAGAAATTCTGACCTGTGTCAGCCGCCTTAAGTAAGGCAAGAAAAATTGTCGGTATAAGAGCTAATGTATGGAGATAAGGGATCAAGTCCATTAGTCCAATAAGAATGCCAAGGCCTATAGCCATGGGGAACCCTATTATGGTAAACCCAATACAGAATAAAACGCCTACACATAAAGCAACTAACCCCTGGCCGCGCATATAACTATTAAGTTCACGCTCTACATCAGTCATAAGCTCTTTCCAGAATGGACGGTTCTTTTTGGGAAAGACCTTAATCCATTTTGAAGAAAGTACCTCATAATCCATAAGGATAAAGAACATATATAATATGGTAATAAAAGATGCTATCACACTTATTATTATGTTTGCGGTCTGCCCTAAAACAGAAAAAACTCCAGGCATCGCATTTTTTATGGCATCTACAACTTCTTTGTTTTTAAAGAATTTCTCTATACTTGTATCGTTTGCCCTCAACCACTCTTGAATTGTGGCAGGGAAATTCTTAATATGTGTAGTCTCATTAAGATATCGAGTAGCTATGTCGCCAAGTTTCTCAAACTGTTCTATCATAGGAGGAATGATAAGATATACGATTCCTCCGATTACCGCTACTACGAATATCAATGAGACGATAATAGATAATACTCGTCCGGGAACATGCAGCTTGTATTGTACGAAACATACAAGTGGATATAGAAGATATGCAAAAAGCCATGCTACAAAAAATGGTAATAGTACACTACTGAGGTAATTGGTAACATATAATATGGCAAAGATAAGCAGGGCTGTTAAAGTCCATCTTATGAATTTATCGAATGTTATTTTGTTTTCTAACATATTTTTAGTTATAATTAAATAAGGTCACACATTATTTATAATTAAGTGCAAAAATACAAAGACGTTTTAAAAATTGCAAAGAATTGACTGCTTTTTTTGAATAAAACAAATAATTATATATATTTGTATTCAATATGGGTATATTATACGTAGTGCCTACTCCGGTAGGGAACATGGAGGATATCACTTTTCGTGCAATTCGCATCCTGAAAGAGGCTGATCTCGTTTTGGCCGAAGATACAAGAACATCTGGTATCCTGTTGAAGCATTTTGATATCAAGAACAATCTGATGTCGCATCATAAGTTTAATGAGCATGGTACATCTGCAAACATAGTAGAAAAGCTAAAGGCAGGTATGACAATAGCCCTTATTAGCGATGCAGGTACACCCGGGATAAGTGATCCTGGCTTCTTCTTGGTTCGTGAGGCCGTAAAAGAAGGCGTAACTGTACAGTGCTTACCTGGCGCAACTGCCTTTGTCCCTGCGCTGGTGGCTTCAGGATTGCCAGATGACAGATTTTGTTTTGAAGGCTTTCTTCCACCTAAAAAGGGTAGGGCTACAAGACTGGAAAACCTCAAAGGTGAATCGCGCACAATGATTTTTTATGAGTCACCATATAGATTGCTAAAAACTCTGCAACAGTTTGCAGAAGCCTTTGGTGAAGATAGACAAGTGAGTGTATGCCGTGAAATTTCAAAAATACATGAGGAAAGTGTAAGGGGTACATTGTCGGATGTTATAAGTCATTTTTTAGAGATAGAACCACGTGGCGAGATAGTTATAATTCTTGCTGGAGTGAGTGCAAAAGAATATAAACAAAACACAAAATGAAGATGAAAAAAGTATTGACTTTAGTTGTATGTGCTTTATCGTTGGTGGCTTGTAATAACGACAAGCCAAAATCAAATGTTGTTACAGCTCAACAGACTGATTCGCTTCAGAAGATTATTGCCCAGAAAGATAATGAACTCAATGATATGATGGGAACCATGAATGATATAAATGAAGGTTTTCGTGAAATCGGTGAGGCAGAGAATAGAGTGGCTTTAGCTAAACAGGGTGAGGGGGCAGATGCTACTCAGCGCGTACGTGAAAATATTCAGTTCATACAGTCTACGATGAAGCAGAATCGAGAACTAATAAATAAACTGAAAGAGCAATTGCGTGAGAGTTCTTTTAAGGGAGAACAATTCAAGCGTACAATAGATGGTCTTGTAAAACAACTAGATGCAAAAGACCAGCAATTGCAGCAATTAAGGGCTGAATTGGATGCTAAAGATATTCATATTTCTGAATTGGATGAGACAATTTCTAATCTTAATACAAACTTATCCAGCTTGACAGATGAGAGCAGTCAGAAATCACAAACGATAAACATTCAAGACCGACAGTTGAATACAGCTTGGTTCGTCTTTGGTACTAAAAGTGAGCTGAAAGAACAGCGTATTATAGAAGATGGCAGGGTTCTGCAGTCTAACTTTAATAAGAACTACTTTACAAAGATAGATATACGAGTTGATAAGGATATAAAGTTATATTCTAAGTCGGCAAAACTTCTAACATCTCATCCCGCAGGCTCGTACAGTCTTCAACGTGATGCAAACAATCAATATGTATTACATATAACAAATCCTCAATCTTTCTGGGGCACAAGTAAGTATCTAGTAATATTGGTAAAATAATAAAAATGCGGTTCATATGAACCGCATTTTTTATCTCTTGTCTTTAAAAAAGTCTACGATCAACTGCTTGCATTCATCTGCTAACACACCTGTCGTTACTGATGCTTTAGGATGCAATGCATCAGGCGCATATTTGTGGTATCCTCGTTTGTCGTCTGCTGCACCATATACTATGCGTGGGATCTGTGCCCACCCGATGGCACTGGCACACATCGTACAAGGTTCAATCGTTACATATAGGGTGCAATCGTTTAAATATTTGCCACCAAGAGAATTGGCTGCTGATGTTATCGCTTGCATCTCTGCATGAGCCGTTACGTCGCAAAGCGTCTCTGTAAGATTGTGGGCTCTTGATATGATGACATCGTTACAAACAACTATGGCACCTATTGGTATCTCCCCTGCATCAAGCGCCTTATGGGCTTCTACAAGAGCCATACTCATATAATGTTCATCTTTCTTTATTAATTCATCTTCGTTAATCATTGTAATACTTATTTTGTGGCTTAATAAACCAGTTTTATTTCTTGCAAATTTAATAAAAATTCTTGATATGGTTTTGTAGGATTGGATAATTGTAGTATTTTTGCAATATAATAGAGAATATAAATGGCTGCACATAATAATTTAGGGTGCTGGGGTGAAGAAAAAGCTGTAGAATACCTTAAAAAAAAAGGATTTCAAATATTACATCGAGACTGGAAATATCAGCATCGTGATTTGGATATTGTAGCAAGTCTAGACAATCAATTGGTTATTGTTGAGGTTAAGACTCGTAAAATAGACTCTGTACTTGCTCCAGAAATGGCCGTTGACCGTAGAAAAGTACGTAGTATTATGATAGCCGCAAATGCTTATATTAAGTTGTTTAAAATAGACAAAGAAATAAGGTTCGACATCATTGCTATTTCGGGCGATAATGATGATAATGTTGAGATCAATCATATAGAAAATGCCTTTTTGCCGTTACCTTATTAGAAATACATGAAGACTAGAATAATTTATCTTGAGGAGACGGATTCTACAAATAGATATCTTAAAGATATTAGTTTGGAAGCCCATGATGATATAACCGTGGTTTGGACTACGTATCAGACAGCAGGGAAGGGGCAAGGAGGCCATAAATGGGAATCTGAGAGAGGGAAAAACCTGCTGTTCAGTGTCTTACTACACCCTGTGAATGTGCCTGTAAGAAAACAATTTATAATGTCAATGGCTATTGCATTGGCTGTAAAGCATGCATTAGCTGAATATACATCTGACTTAAGCGTAAAATGGCCTAACGATATTTACTGGCGTGATAAAAAAATATGCGGGATATTAATAGAAAATACCATTTCTGCATCAGGGTTCAAAGATTGTATTTTAGGACCTGGTATTGATGTTAACCAAGAAAAATTTTATAGTGATGCACCAAATCCAGTTTCTCTTTATCAAATATTAAACAAGGATACAGATATTCATTTAATACTAGACTCTGTTATTAATAATCTTACTATATATTTGAAGTCAATATATGGTGGCGAATATTCAGGTATTAGAGCAGAATATTTAGCCTCTTTGTATCGTAGAGATGGATTCTATCCATATAGAGATAGTGGTGGCGAATTTTGTGCCTTTATCAAAGATGTTACTGACGATGGGTATTTAGTGCTTCAAGATATAGAAGGTAAAATAAGAAAATATGCATTTAAAGAAGTTGAATATTTAATAAACAAATAATATAAATAGAATGGCAAAGTATAAAAGAATCCTTTTGAAACTCAGTGGAGAGAGTCTAATGGGTGAACAGAGCTTCGGGATAGATCCGGAACGTCTGGCTGATTATGCAAAACAAATTAAAGAAGTGCATGACATGGGTGTGCAGATTGGTATCGTTATCGGGGGAGGTAATATCTTCAGAGGATTAAGTGGTACTGGAAAAGGATTTGATCGTGTAAAAGGAGATCAGATGGGAATGTGTGCAACTGTTATAAACTCTTTAGCACTAAGTAGTGCAATTGGAACTTTAGGAATCAAAACTAAAGTAATGACCGCTATACGTATGGAGCCAATAGGTGAGTTTTATAACAAATGGAATGCGATCGAATATATGAAACAAGACTATGTCTGTATATTTAGTGCTGGAACAGGAAATCCTTATTTCACTACTGATACGGGGTCTTCTCTTCGTGGTATAGAGATCGAGGCCGATGTTATGCTAAAGGGAACTCGTGTAGATGGAATATACACTGCAGATCCAGAAAAAGATGCATCAGCAAAGAAATTTAAAGATATAACTTACGATGAAATCTATACACGTGGTTTAAAGGTAATGGATCTTACAGCAACAACAATGTGTAAAGAGAATAACTTGCCGATATATGTCTTTAATATGGATGTGGTTGGTAATTTGAAGAAAGTTATTGATGGTGAAGAAATTGGAACATTAGTTCATAACTAAGATTTCTCCTCATATTTCACATATTCTCCCTCTTTTTGGGAGAATATTTTTCTTTTAGATATAGACGGATCTCTTGTGTCAATAACAGTTTCATCTTTACTGTTTTGACTACTGTTGTTATTGCTACTATCACCATCCTGATTGTTAAAACCGTAGTTTTGTCCACCGTTCATTCTGTTAAAATCAGAACCTGCCTTTTTCGCCTGGTTGAAAATCTTATAAACCCGGTAAACAAATTTACCTATCATTAGTGCTATGATAGCGAAAAATACAATTACTAAAATGAAAATAATAAGCAGTCCATGCATAATGAAACCTATTTATTTCTTCTTGCTATTTGTTATAATAGATAATATGACATACCAAGCAATGATGATAGCAAAACCACCAAGGCGGAATATTATAAGTAGTGGTATACAAGTTATCAGGAAAATATATTTTATTTCATTGCCTTTCCATTTCCATTGCTTAAATTTTAATGCAAACATTGGAATTTCAGCAATTAAAGTATAACTACATAATACAATAAGAGCTAAAACAATAATTAATGTTGAAGAGCCCATCTCTGAAAGCTTTGTCCCTGTTATCAATGATGCCCAGAATAAGGCATTTGCAGGCGTAGGCAATCCTATAAAAGATGAGGTTTGCCTTTCATCCAAATTAAACTTTGCAAGTCTTAAAGCAGAGAATGCAGCTATTATATATGCAAAATATGGCAATATAGGTCGTGCAAATTCAATTGCAGTAGGATATTCTATAGTATATAAAAATGTAAAGACCATAGATGCAGGAGCAACACCAAAGGTTACATCATCTGCTAATGAGTCTAGTTCTTTACCAATAGGTGATGAAACGCCAAGAAGTCTGGCGCTCATGCCATCAAAGAAATCAAAAATAGCACCTATTACTATAAAAAGGAATGCCTTCTCTGATGCTCCGGCAAGTGCAAATGTTGTAGCAATACAGCCTGAAACTAAATTGCAGCAAGTTAAAGTATTTGGTATTATTTTTGTAATACAATTAGCCATATTATTTTAATTTTGCTAAAACTGTTAGGTTGCCAGTTGTGCATTGGCCCATTTTGACGCACACTTCAGTGCCTATAGGTAAAAACACGTCAACACGAGATCCTAACTTGATGAATCCTAAATGCTCATCTATATAGCATTCTTCACCCTCTTTAGCATATGTTACTATACGGCGTGCCATCGCTCCAGCTATCTGGCGGCATAAAACTTCAGTACCATCTTCAGTCTCAATAACAGTATCAGCACGTTCGTTCTCTTCACTTGCTTTTGGTAACCATGCTTTGTGATAGTTGCCATTCTGATGGTGTACAAAAGTAACCTTGCCTTCTACCGGAAACCAGTTGGCGTGTACATTAAATACACTCATGAATATAGAAATCATTAATCGTCTGTCGTGAAAATATTCATTTTCTTCAACTTCCTCGATAACAACAACTCTACCATCTGCAGGTGCAATGACAGTCTTTTCAATCTCACCATTAAAATAACGTATAGGACATCTGTAAAAGTTTACAACGATACTGTAAACTACTCCACATACTACTAAAAAACACCAAAAAGGTATTGTTGATTCGAAAGAACGCCATAGAATCACTGCGATGGCAACTATGGAAAATAATCCGTATATTAGAGTATCTGTTCCTTCGCGGTGCAAGCGTATTTTCTTAAGTTTTTTTATTCGTTCTCCCATTGTATTTTTCGAAGTTTCATTCAATTTTGCAAAGGTAATCCTTTTTCGCTTATAATACAAATTTTTCGACTTTTTCTTTTGTTATGTCGACTAATAAGATTATCTTTACAACTTGAAAACAACACGCTTTATATAGATTATGCAAGATTTTGTTCATTTACATGTACATACTTATTACTCGATTCTGGATGGTCAGGCTAGTATACCTAAGTTAGTCGATAAGGCTATTGCTAATGGTATGAGAGGCATGGCTGTTACTGATCATGGAAACATGATGGGTATAAAAGAATTTTATAATTATTGTAAGAAAAAGAATTCAAAACTTAGAGAAGAAGGTAAGCCTGAATTCATACCTATTTTGGGTTGTGAAATGTATGTGGCACGTCGCAATAAGGAAGATCGAGTTAAAGAGAAAGGTGATCAAAGCGGTTATCACCTTATTGTTTTAGCAAAAAACTCAATAGGATATCACAATCTTATTAAATTGGTGTCGAGAGCATGGGTAGATGGATTCTATATGCGTCCGCGTACTGACCGTAAAGATTTGGAAACTTATCATGAAGGACTGATTGTTTGTACTGCTTGTATAGCAGGTGAAGTACCTTCAAAAATATTAAAAGGTAAAATAGATGAAGCCCGTGAGGCCGTAGAATGGTATCACAATTTATTTGGTGATGACTATTACCTTGAATTGCAGCGTCATGAAGTGAAAGATCCTACCATAAGGGCTAATCGTGAAGCTTTCCCTTTGCAGCAAAAAGCTAATAGAGTCCTTATTGAATTTGCAAAGGAATATGGCATTAAACTGATTTGTACTAATGATAGCCATTTTGTTGATGAGGAGAATGCTGAGGCTCACGACCGTCTATTGTGTCTTGCCACAGGAAAAGATCTTGACGATGAAAAGCGACTGCTATATTCCAAACAAGAGTGGTTTAAAACAAAAGAGGAGATGAATGAAGTGTTTGCCGATGTTCCTGAAGCATTGTCGAACACTTGCGAAATACTTGATAAGGTAGAACAATATTCAATAGATCATGCACCTATTATGCCATTCTTCCCAATTCCAAAAGAGTTTGGTACTGAAGAGGATGTGAGGAAAAAATATTCAAAAGAAGAACTTTTTGAGGAGTTTACAAGGGATGAGAATGGCAATGTTATCATGTCTCATGAGGATGGTGAGAAGAAAATAAAGAAACTTGGCGGATATGATAAAATATACCGTATTAAATTTGAAGCTGACTACCTTTCAAAGCTTGCTTATGATGGTGCAAAGAAACGTTATGGAGATCCTATTCCTGATGAGGTTTCTGAACGTGTGAACTTTGAGTTGCACGTCATGAAGACAATGGGCTTCCCTGGATATTTCCTTATCGTAGAAGATTTTATAAATTCAGCCCGTGACGAACTAGGTGTAATGGTAGGGCCTGGTCGTGGTAGTGCTGCCGGATCTGTTGTTGCCTATTGTCTGGGAATAACAAAGATAGACCCAATAAAGTATGATTTGCTTTTCGAGCGTTTCTTAAATCCTGATCGTATATCTTTGCCGGATATTGATACCGACTTTGACGATGACGGACGTGGAAAGGTCCTTGATTGGGTTACTGATAAATATGGCGCTGACAAGGTAGCACATATTATTACTTATGGTACAATGGCCACTAAATTAGCGATAAAGGACGTGGCTCGTGTGGAAAAATTACCTTTGGATGTTTCAAACCATCTGTGTAAACAGATTCCTGATAAATTGCCTGATGGATTGAAAATGAACCTTACTAATGCAATTAAGTGTGTTCCAGAACTGAAGGAGGCTGAGGCTTCTTCTGATAGAAAATTGCGTGAGACCATCAGATACGCAAAAATGCTTGAAGGCAATGTTCGAAATACAGGTATACATGCTTGCGGTACAATTATATGCCGAGATCCTATAAGTGATTGGGTTCCTGTGTCTACTGCTGAAGACAAGGCCGAACCGGGACGTAAGTTGCTCTGTACACAATATGAAGGTAGTGTAATTGAAGAAACCGGACTTATTAAGATGGACTTTTTGGGACTTAAGACACTATCTATCTTAAAAGAGGCTGTAGAGAATATACGACTAAGTAAAGGAATTGAAATAGATCTGGATACAATTCCTATTGATGATGAAGCTACTTATCAGCTTTATTGTGAAGGTCGTACGATAGGTACATTCCAATTTGAGTCTGCAGGTATGCAAAAGTATTTGCGTGAATTACATCCCTCTACATTCGAAGATCTTATTGCGATGAATGCTCTGTATCGTCCGGGACCAATGGATTATATACCTGACTTTATAGATCGAAAACTAGGTCGCAAGCCTGTAATATATGATATTCCTTGTATGGAGAAATATCTAAAAGATACTTATGGCATTACTGTATATCAGGAGCAAGTCATGCTTCTCAGCAGACAGTTGGCCGGATTTACCCGTGGTGAAAGTGATACACTTCGTAAGGCTATGGGTAAAAAGTTGAAAGAAAAACTGGACCACTTGCATCCTAAATTTATTGAAGGTGGACAGAAAAATGGATATAAGAAAGAAGTCCTTGAGAAAATTTGGGCTGATTGGGAAAAATTTGCATCATATGCATTTAATAAGAGTCATGCTACTTGCTATTCTTGGGTGGCATATCAGACTGCATACCTTAAAGCGCACTATCCAGCTGAATATATGGCAGCAGTAATGAGTCGAAACCTCGATAATATCACTGAAATAACAAAACTGATGGACGAGTGTAAAGCTATGGGAATAGAAACATTGGGACCGGATGTAAACGAGAGTAGGCAAAAGTTCAGCGTAAATACTCATGGCGCTATTCGATTTGGATTAGCTGCTGTTAAGGGAATTGGCGGCGCTGCTGCTGCTGCAATTATAGACGAACGTGAAAGTAAAGGCCCTTTTAAGAGTATCTTTGATGTTGTGCAACGTATAAGTCTTTCTTCTTGTAATAGAAAATGCTTTGAGAGTATGGCATTAAGTGGAGGATTCGATAGCTTTGGTATTAATCGTGAACAATATTTTGGGCAGAATGCTAAAGGCGATACGTTTCTTGATACGTTAATTCGTTATGGACAGTTGTATCAGTCTGAACAGTCGCAAGCACAGAACTCTTTGTTTGGCGCAACTAACTCTGTTGAAATTGCTACTCCTCAAATCCCTGAGGCTGAATCTTGGAGTGATATCGAAAAGCTAAATAAGGAACGTGAACTTGTCGGTATATATTTGTCGGCCCATCCTCTGGATGAATATGGATTTATTCTTACTAACTTATGTAATACTCATTGTGCAGAATTGGCTGAGGATAAAATAGAGCTCGCTAAGCGTGAACAACTTACAATTGGGGGTATTGTAACAAAGGTAAGATCAACATTCACCAAGACAAGTGGTAAACCTTGCGGATTTGTTACGTTAGAAGATTTTGAAGGTTCGGGAGAACTAGCTCTTTTTGGTGATGATTGGTTGAAATGGCAAGGTTCTCTTCAGAATGAGTATCGTGTTTATATAACAGCTAAATCACAACAACGTTTCCGTGATAGTAATTCTTATGAACTAAAGATAGAAAATATAGAATTGTTACAAGACGTCAAGGAAAAAAGGATAGAGACTATAACTATAACAATGGATGTTACAAAGATAGATGATACCATGGTTAATGATTTATATACTCTTATTAGCAACCATCCGGGCAACACTCAGCTCTATTTTCAAATTAAAGATGTAGAAAACAATAGCAATGTAAAACTGAAAAGTAACAAAAGCAAAGTTGATGTTGTACGTGAATTGCTTTCTTATATAAAGGAGAACCCTGCACTAGATTATTCTATAAATTAACTTGGCATAGCATTTGCAGATAAATATATATAATTAATAGTATTAACAATAAAAGAGAAAAAAATGGAAGTACAGATTACTAATGAGAACTTTGAGAGTTTGAAAAACGGTGATAAACCTTTAGTCATTGATTTCTGGGCTACATGGTGTGGCCCTTGTCGTATGATTGCCCCAATAATTTCAGAATTGGCTGAAGAGTATGAAGGCAAAATCGTAGTCGGAAAATGTGATGTAGAAGAAAATGATGAATTGGCTGCCCAGTTCGGAATACGTACAATACCTACACTTCTGTTTTTCAAAGGTGGTGAAATTGTAGACAAATTTGTTGGAGCTTCTACAAAGGCAAAATTAGATGAAAAATTCAAAGCCCTTCTTTAATTATGGCAAATATTGATGATGAACTGCTTGCTGATGCAGAAGAAAATGCACGTGAGGTAGAGTTTATTAAGAATCAATTATCTTCAGAACTAAAAGAAAAATTTAGTGATGAAGATTATTATTACATTCTGGATAAGATATTAGACTATTATTATACTAGCGGTGTCTTAGATCAGCAACCTGACAAAGATGGCTATGTTGACATCAACTTGGACAAAGTGGCTGAGTATGTATGTCAAAAAGCAAAAGAAGACAAACATGGGGATTTTGACCCGCAGGATGTCTTCTTCATAGTTCAGGCTGATATGGATTTTGAAGAACAGAGCATATCAGAATGATATGCATCTGCTCCCGTTCTCTTGCTCGGCGATAGTCACTTTAATGGCATCCTCGGGCAAGAGTTCTTCTATCAGTTCAGGCCATTCAATAAAGCAAGGCGCACCACTATAGAAGTAATCTTCATATCCCATATCATAAACTTCTTCAAGTTTCTTTATTCGATAAAAATCGAAGTGATAAATTGGTTCACCGTTATTAGTACGGTATTCATTTACGATGGCGAATGTTGGTGAAGTTATTACATCTTCTACACCAAGAAATTCGCAAACAGCCTTTATAAAGGTCGTTTTTCCTGCCCCCATCTTTCCGTAGAAAGCGAAGACTTTACTTGTACCCATGTTGGCTACAAATTCTTTAGCTGCCAAATGGATGTTTTCGAGATTGTCTATCTTTATTTCCATAATCATATATATAGTTATTTCCTTTTTCTTTTCGTAAGTGTTATTATCGGTATTATCATTTCTTCCATGGATATGCCTCCATGCTGGAATGTATCTTTGTAGTATGAAACATAGTAGTTGTAGTTATTTGGATATGCAAAGAACGTGCCGCCTAAACCAAATACATATTTTGTACTGAGATTGGGAGCTGGTAACTGAGCTTTGAGTGGATCTTGAATAGTAAATACATCTTTGGGGTCATAACTAAGGTTCTTACCTAACTTATATCTTAAATTTTTGTTTGTATTCTTTTCTCCAATAATTTTTATAGGCTTATTAACAAGAATACTACCATGATCGGTTGTTACTACTATTTTGTAGTCGCTATTAGATAAAACTTTAAATAACTCATTCATTACTGAATGTTTGAACCAGCTCAAGGTAATACTACGATAAGCTGATTCTGTGTTAGCCAATTCGCGCATCATTTTTGATTCGGTTCTGGCATGACTAAGCATATCAATAAAATTGAAGACAACTACATTGAGGTCATTTCTTTCAAGACCGTGAAACTGATGTAGAAATTTCTCAGCATCGGCCGAATCATTTATCTTATTATAAGAAAATGAATGATGATTCCTATATCTGTCTAATTGTGTTTGAATCAGAGAACTTTCATTTAGATTCTTGCCATTATCGTCTTCTTCACTTACCCATAAATCAGGAAATAATTCTGCTATCTTGTTTGGCATTAAACCGCTGAAGATGGCATTACGTGAGTATTGTGTCGCTGTTGGCAATATGCTAAAATATAAATCCTCGTCAATATCAAAAAGATCACCGATTTCTTGTGATAAAACAATCCATTGGTCATATCTGAAGTTGTCAAGTACAATGAGAAAAACCTTTTCGCCATTATTTAGTAGTGGTAAAACTTTCTTTTTAAATATATCAGGACTCAACATCGGTATGTCGTCATCATGCTTGCTCATCTGATTGTTTAAGTTCGTTCTTGACTTATACAGATTATCTTTTTGTGAAGAAGCAGGAGATACCCATCTTAAATAGTTGCTCTTTATGTACTTAGAAAAACCTATATTAGCTTCTTCCTTTTGTGCATGAAGAATGTTAGCCATATCGCTTTCAGTATTGCAAAGTTTTATATCCCACTGAACCAAACATTTGTATATATCAATCCAGTCTCTGTATGTTTTGCAACCTGAAATAGTCATAGATATATCTTGAAAACTACGTTGATAAGAACTCTGAGTGACTTCTGTTATTATTTCCTTACGATGAATATTCTTTTTTAATGTTAGCAATATCTGATTTGGATTGACAGGCTTTATAAGATAATCTGCTATTTTTTGTCCAATAGCCTGTTCCATTATATTTTCCTCTTCACTCTTTGTCACCATTACAATAGGCGTAGCTGGTGATATATCTTGTATCTTCTGAAGAGTTTCCAAACCGCTTATTCCAGGCATCATCTCATCTAGCATGATGAGATCAAAGGTCTGCTGCCCGCAGAGTTCTATTGCGTCAGTACCATTGTTGGCTGTTATGATTTCATAACCTTTCCTTTCAAGAAACAAGATATGTGATTTTAATAAATCAATCTCGTCATCTACCCATAATAATAGTCCGTTACTCATTTAGAATTTTTTCTAAGTCATCATAAAAGTTATCTTTATTCTTTTGTGGTTTTTCCTCTTTCTGTTCTTTTTCCTGCCTTATTTCTTGTTCTTGCATTTGTCTGTCCGAATCTATAGGCTCTGGATCTATCAGCAGAGGCTGTGTCGTTATCTTTAGTGGCGCGAAATACTTCTCGTAAAAAATGTCATAATCATTATAACTGAATTTTTTACCGAGGAGCTCTAAGTTGCTTTCACTTATTATAATACTCCTGCACTTATAAAGTTCTTTAGATGCTGGTTTGTCTCTATATAATTTGCGGGCATATTGTAATGCTTCATCGTAATTCCTGAATCCATCAATTTCCATTCTTCTTAATACACCATCGTCTACAATATTTATATCGAAGTTCCTTACTAAAAAGTTTGAGAAATTATACTTTGCAATGTCGTATAGTAGTTGATTCTCATTCAGAGTGTCAGCCTTATACACAAGCATAAATATAAAATTAGTCTCTCTTTCGTTCGTAAAAGTCTTTCTTGTATCCTTATCGCTATCATTTTCGATAGCTAAACTTCGCCTATTCCATATATCTCCAATATCTATATTGCCACCATGTAGTTTCCTTCCAGTATTAACACCTTTCACTATCATACCGGCCATCTCGCAAATTCCGCTTTTGGGATATTTATTTAAGATATCTTTCATATTATTTATGCATCCAATTGCATCCCCCTCGTTCAGCCTGCGCAATCCATCTAAAAAGATGAACTTATCTCTGTTGTTTCCCATTGGAAAACGAGACTTAGACAATTCACTGTTCTTCTTTACTGCTTCAAGATTATTTGCCTTGAAGGCATCGTATGTGGCTGCATATAACGAATCTTCAATATGTACGCCATATTTAGCATTTTCAAAATAATAAGGATCTGAAAGCAATTCAGTCCATTTGTCTTTTGGAAATTTTTTCTGCAACATGTATAAATACTCGTTTGCCGTTGTTTTATTACCTAGACTTGAATATAGCAAAAAAAGATGATAATATACTTCAGGCATGTTTTTAAAGTCTTTGTAGTTATTAGCGAGTCGTGTAAGATACTTCTCGCTAAGTTTAAGATTGCCTAGCTTGTCTTTGAATATTACTCCAGAGTTGAACAATCCATTCTCAATTATCAAATTGCTGGCATTAATCTGTTTTTCTGTAATTGGGATATTTGCCATATAGTATTCACGTTTGTATGGATCGTTGATTGTGCTCTCTTTCTCGTTTACAGCCTTTTTATCTATCGTAATAGAATCATCAGCCATCTGATTCTCGCTGTTGGCATAATCTGTCTTAACTACAGTCTTGTTGATACGTTGCCAGTCATCAATATTCTCGCGTTTGCCCCATTTCTTTTCAAAGGTTTCCTTCCCATTGTTCATGGTCAGCGGATTATAAAAATACCAGATATCATTATTGGAATTATTCATAACACGCAGATTTACTTCTCCCATTTCTGAATTAGGGTTGTATATATCATTTTTTGATTGCATCATCTTCTCTGTCGTTTCGGTGATACTATCAATTTTTGTCTCTTTGTCTTTCCTCTTAAGGATATAAATATTCCTGTCTATAATATTGTTCCGTTCTGCTTCAGACATTTTTCCAAGAGATTGAAGAGAATCCTGTAGTTCAACGGCTTCGGTATATGGTACAAGTTCGTCTAGAATTTTAGACCGATCATCTAATTGTTCAAAATCATTACGATCTTTGTCTAATAGACCTATGGCTTGATCATAGCAACGGCGTGCATTACTAAATTTTTCTTTATCCCAATAGATATTGCCAAGGTGCAATAATAAGATGCCTTTTTCTATTCCTGAACGTGTTGACATCCTTGAGCCTTTCTCATATGCTATTATTGCATTAGCTGTATCTTTCTGCGATATATATATGTTTCCAATAGCATAAAATATCTGATCAAGATACTCTTTGTTCTTATCTGATGCAGCCATATGCTTAAGTTTATTAACCATCTGCTTTGTGTTGCCAATTGCCATTACTTCGGTTTGGGCTATGCGAGCATTAAACCCCAATGCATAAGGAGGACTCATACTTACAACTTTTCTATAGGCTCTGTATGCATCGTCTTTCCTGTTAATAGCATTGCAGATCTGCCCCATAATAAACCATTCACGGGCCTTCTGTATCTTCCTCGTTTCGCGTTTAATCATATTATGCAGATATGGAATTGCTTCTTCGAATCTACCTTGTTTCAAATAATAATCAGCATAGGTGCAATTCCACTCGCCAACAGCTCTCCAGTCAATGGAGTCTCTTCGCATCTTGGTAATGACATCTTCTGCATCGTACATCCATCCTAATTCAGTATAACACCTTGCCAACCATGCACGGGTCTTTCCATAAATTGGCGGTTGGTCTGCATATAGTTTACTCATATAAGCGAATGTTGACGCTGCATCTTCAAACTTGCCCTCCTGAAATTGTGCTTTTCCCATAAGCATCCATGCTTTCCATAAGAAAGGATTGTATTCTTTTCTATTTAACCATGATATATCTCTTTCGGTCTTTTTCCTTTTTTTGTTCCACACAGGTCTGCGCTTTATGCTATGTATTTTAATAGCTTTCTCGCACTTTTCTATAGCACGTTCGAAATTGCTCTTTCCTATTTCTTTGCTGTTCTTATTGGCAACTGTAAATAGAGGCAGTAATTCTGTAAAGTTATCTTTGTTAGATTGTTCTTTTTCAATATAACCTTCAATATATGCTGTACTACCGTTATAGTATGTATTATATTTGGCGTTAAATGAATGCCACCATCTACTCTCTGAGGTGTTTTTGCTCGTAGAACACCCTGTTATGACTAGCAAAGCCGCCATATACAAGAAAATAATATGTTCACCTTTGAGTTTCACAATCTTCTATATCATTTGTTGCAGCTTACATTATGATTTGATGCCTGAATTTGCTGTTCGTGGGAAATAGTTATCAGAGTTATGATAACCATATGGACGAATTATTATTTTTTATTTATTTTGAACCCCAGATTCTCCATGTCATTCCAGAAATTTGGATATGATTTTGTAACCACTTGTGGATTGTTTATCTTTATTCCAGGTATTTTTATTGCTGCAGGAGCAAAAGAAAGGGCCATTCTATGATCCTCGTATGTGTCAATAGCTATATCTGTATCAGGTTCACACATTTCACCGTCCCATATTAGTGATTCACCATTTTCATCTTTTATGATGTATCCTAACTTTTTCATCTCGGTCTTAAGGGCTTCAATTCGGTCTGTCTCTTTTATCTTTAACGTACGTAATCCTGTGAACTTGAAAGGTATGCCCATTAATGCACATGATACTACAAATGTTTGGGCTAAATCCGGAGAATTAATAAAGTCGTAATCCAATCTTGGTACGTGTCTACCAACCTTTTTTAATGTTACTGTTGTCAGAAAACCTTGTTGCGTAGAATCGAAGATAGTCTTAACGCCCATTAGACTGAAGATGTATCTTGCGATAGAATCACCCTGTTTACTGCCATCCATTAATCCAGTGAACTTTATTTCATTTTCGCTGTTCTCACTAAGTGCAAGCGTCTCGTACCAGTACGACGCTGCACTCCAGTCACTTTCTATCGAATATCTGTGTGACTTGTATGGTTTGGGTTTTACTTTTACAGTGTCGATGTCACTCCATTCAGCCTCAGCTCCAAATTCGTTCATCATCCAAAGTGTCAGGTCGATGTATGGTCGTGATATAATTTCGTCGGTGAGTTTTAATGTCAGTCCTTTTTTTAGTACAGGACCAATCATAAGAAGAGCCGAAATATATTGTGAACTTACGCTTCCCGGAATTTCGAGATATCCTCCTTCATGTTTCTTTCCTGTTATTTTTAGAGGGGGATATCCTTCTTTTTCTAGATACGATATATCCGCTCCTAAAAATCTAAGCGCATCTACAAGTACACCAATCGGTCGGTTCTTCATTCTCTCAGTTCCGGTAATAGTATGTGTTCCTTCAGTTACAGAAAGGTAAGCCGATAAGAATCTCATAGCAGTACCCGCCGCTTTGATGTCGATAACATCTGGCATATTTTGAATAGCGTTTACTATTACGTTAGTATCATCGCAATCGGATAAATTCTCAGGTAAGGTTTTGCCACCGGAAAGTGCATAAATTATCATGGCTCTATTGCTAATGCTTTTAGAGGCCGGTAGTTTAACTGTCGAATTTATCGACTCTGGTGCATTAATTAAATATTGCATTTCAGTAAAATCTTTATAGAGTACAAAGGTACGTCAATTTCACTGAAATGCAAAATAAATTAGTCTATTTTAAAAATCTATATTATTTGTCAAATTTTTCTCCCGGAAGAGGCCAATTTGGGGTAGGATGGTGCATCTTTTCCATCTCCTTCTCAAAGCCAATAACCATTTCAGGATACTCTTTTGCAAGGTTGTGACTTTCTGTCATATCCTCTTTTATGTTGTATAGTTCAAGAGGGGCATCTTTCTTTATTGTCACACATTTCCAGTCACCGTGACGCAAGGCTCTCTGCGTTCCTGGAAATTCCCAATATAGAAGGCGGTCGTCTGTATCTATTTTTTTACCATAGAATAATGGAAGTATGTCCATTCCATCAATGTTTTTGGGTAAACTTTTTGTACTGCCTGTGAGGTCTGCAAATGTAGGCATCATGTCAGGGAAGTAGACAATGTTCTTAAGCGTCTGAACAGGTACCTTTCCTGGTTGGTTTACTATCAAAGGAACTCTTATTCCTCCCTCGTATAGTTGTCCTTTGCGTCCTTTGAAACCCGCGTTACAGTTTAACTCTTTCAGAGGGGCCATTACGGCTGCACCATTATCCGAAGCAAAAACTACTAAGGTATTTTCTCTAAGGTGCATCTTGTCTAAGTAAGCCATCAAGCGCCCTATAGCAGCGTCCATGTGGGTGATAAGTGAAGCGTAACGTTTGGTGTTCATATCCCATGATTCATCATCATACCATGATGTGTTGTCTATTATATATGGTTCGTGAGGGGCGTCGTATGCCAGATATAAGAAGAAATGATTATCTTTATTTCTCTTTATAAACTTCATGGCATCGTCTGTTGATATATCTGTGTTATGTTTGATATGCTTATCGTGAGCATTGGCATCAATATTTACAAGTTTCTTGTTGTCGAAACGCCAGTAAGGATAATAATACGGGGTGTTAGAGTGGGGTGAACTTATCAGCCAACCGTAGAACTCGTCGAATCCTCTGTTTAGTGGTGTCGCTTCGGGATTGAATCCGTCAAGATGCCATTTGTTTACAAGGCAAGTACGATATCCTGCAGTACGCAATACTGTAGCGATTGTAGTATCTGTGGGAAGTATATTCATCCTTCGTATTGTACCTTTTCCCTTTTTTCCTTCTATACCTCCGGCTTTACAGAAATTATCTCGTATAGTAGTCTTACCTGTATTTTTACCTGTCATGAGCGAACAGCGTGAAGGAGAACTAATACCTGAACCCGCATAACATTGTGTAAATCTTGTACCTGTTTCTGCTAATTTATCTATGTTAGGAGTCTTAATATATTGATTCCCATAGCATGAAGGGTCACCATATCCCATATCATCAGCCAAAATAAATATTATATTGGGCTTATCTGGCGTTGCTTTTTGTTTATTGTTTGCAGCTTCTGCACCTTGTGCAGTAATCAAACCTGCGGCTGCAATAATACCTTTGTAATAGATTTTTTTGCTCATCTCGATTTGTTTTTATTCACTGCAAACTTACATAAAATAGTCGACATGCAAAAGATAGCTGTTGCATATTTGTTTGTTAGGACAAATATTTAAGTAATTAGCCAAAAAACAAAGTCAGGCTAATATGGTTATATATAATGTGGTTAGTCTAGTTCTGATGCTAAATATGAGGGTTGCATTATGTATTTAAGCATGTATGCGAACTAAAAGATTCGGAAAAATTTGTTTTTTTCATAAGAAGTGCTTACCTTTGCGTCCGCTAACGAAATATATCGGGATTTAGCGCAGTTGGTAGCGCACACGTCTGGGGGGCGCGAGGTCGCAAGTTCGAGTCTTGTAATCCCGACAAATTTCATGAAAAGGACTTACTTTATAAAATGTAAGTCCTTCTTGTTTTTATAATTCAAGATCAAATCCTGATTTATCCGAATTCCTTTGTCTTGTGTCACACATTTAATTGTAAAACTCATACCAACATACATAAACATTATAACAAGCTGATAATAAGTAGTATATATAATGAATGATGCTTTCGGATTATGCATTGTCTTACATGCTATTTTGAATTCTCAGATAGATAATGTTATATTCTATGCGAAATACGATATAAATATTGATCAAAAGCTATCGTCTTATTATACGAAAGTGTTAATATTTGTATTGCCTACAACTGTCGGCAATATTGTTTATAGCTGTCAGCCATATTGCCGATAACTGTCGAAAATGATGTAACTAATTGTATTGAGACTGAAAACCATAGCAGTTTGACTTTTATTTATATGGAAATAGTTTTTTACTACTTAATATAACTGTGTATGGTGAGTGTATGATTGTGTATGGTTGCGTTATACTTAATGAACTGATTTTCATTATGTTAAGGCACTTTTGTGTAGGATGTACCATTATTTTGAAAACTATCTGAGAGAGAATACATTAAGTTTCCCCATTGTATGTATGGTCAAAAAGGAATCTTCTCCACTTGACAAATCCTTTAAAATCAAAGAAGCCATATATCTTGTAGTACTGAATTCTGTTTGGAATTTCTTAATTGTTATGCTATCGTTGGTTTTAAAATATTCCTTCAGCTTTTCCACAATTGAATCTTTGTCAATATCGTCTGAGTTAAGAATATGGTAGTTTTTGAAATTTACATCCAATGATCTTAATTCATTGACTAGTGAAGCTTCAGGTAGAAACTCCAAATTGTCTATAACAATGTCATGGCCTTTAATATCCCTTTTATTAGTAATCCTTTTCTTCTCTTTAAACTTCAACTTAAGGTAGAAATATCCCAGTCCGTCAATATGGATTCTTCTGTTTTGTGGAAGAAAAGTAAGAATAGCATCGCGAAGTGCTGAAGGTACGCTGTTCAGTTCTGCGACTCCCAATGAAGTATTCCTAATAATGTAATTCTTAATATCATCATACGACATTGTCTCTTTGTTTGGCATTGCTCTAACTTGAATGTATTTGTTGCCTTCTTTATCTTTTAATGGTGACTCGTACAGATTATATAGCAGCGTTTTTTTTATTCTCATTAATATTTTGATTTAGATGCAAAGTTAATAAAAATAACGATACATGAACAAATAATCCTTCAACATCTTATCTTATGGTTATACTTTGTTATTAATCAAGACCCATTATTTGTAATATGTTTTTCATTTTGGTCAAAAATAATAGTTCTAAAGTCATTTTTTTAAGTTCTGTTTAATTACTATTACTTAATTTTGCAGAACCTAAAATAAGTCTAATAACAAACGATAATCTAATAGCTATTTTCGTGGTTAATCTTATAATGATAAACAAAGTTAAAAATACAATCTAATAAAATAAATATTATTTGTTAGGCAGCCTCCCTGTCTCATAATCTTTATTTCCTATTATAGGTTCATATTGCGGATCTTTCTTGCCTCCTCGATAGTAGTGAAGTTTTACAGGTCCATTTTTTACGATGTATTCATTCCAATCTACTATAGGTATGACAATACCTAAAATTCCAATGCTTGCTATTTTGTCTTTGGTGTGATAACGATTGTGTATATGTGCTGTAGAATAGAAGTAATGTTTGAAAATATCTAATGTATTATATGTATAGAACATCTTATATACGTCTCTGTCTGTAGCTGATACGAATGGACTGTCATCATTTATATCAGACTTTACATAATAAAATATGGAACTTACCATTAACTGCTTAGATGGCACTGTGACGTGTGCAATAACTAGCATAATTACTAAAACGGTGAGTATAATTGTCTTTTTACTGATTATTGAAGTTTCTTTCTTTTTATAGTATGACTGAGGCATAATTAAATTGATTTATTTTATACTGAATCTAATACCGAATTTCAGACTGAAGTCAGTTGGATGCTCCTTATATATCGTCTGAATATCGCTTCCGTCTTTAAAGTGATGACTTACACCTGGTTCCATATATATGCTGCAGTGTGGTAAAAAACTATATTGGAAACCAATACTACTGTTTACTGACCATTGTATATGATGGTTTTTAATTTCCTCGTCAGCACTTGATTCTAGAATATCGTTAACCGTATAGTCGGTTGTAAGTTTCCCATCAATGCAGTATTCACCCATACCGCCTCCTGAAATGTATACTGATATGATCTTATTGTTCCATATTGTATAAATAGCGTTTATCGGAATGCCCATGTAGTGCAGTTTTTGTTTGCTATGATAGTTGTTAGCGTCGGCGCCTGAATAGATGTCTGATGTTAGATATGTATATGTGATACCTGTTTCTAAAGCCCAACGTGAGTCTAGACTATATTTGGCTGTTAGGCCGAATCTAATAGGTTGCTTATGCTTTATTTTAGTTTCATTCTCTTTACTCAGACTGTTGGATTGAACATTCAGCAGAGGATTGGATGCTTCGTAATTATACTTATTACCCGGTATTGGGTCATTCATAAAACCATAACAAACGTCTATTGAACTATTGTTATTTCGTGCAGCCATAAGCAAACTCGAATAGCTGTTGTTGTTGATCTCTTGAGAAGGAATATTTGATACATATAAATTGAAATCCCATTTATTTTCGTCGTGGTGTAAATTTTCAGCTAGGGCTGTATTGTTGTAATAATGCTTTGGATAATTGTATTCTTTTTTATTTATAGTATTGTCTTTGCCTGATATACGTTTAGTGGTATCTGTCTCTTCCTCTTTTTTTGTTGGCAGCTCTGTATAAACTTCATTATTCAAAATATTACTTCCGTATTCTTTTTCTGCGCTATATGTGTTCGGATTGCTTGTGTCCTTTTTTCTGTTGGCATCTGTTGCAGAGGCCACTAGATTGTTATTGGCAAGTATCTTACTACTTTTGCTTATTGCTATATGTCTATTTGCAGGCTCAGATATTATGTTTGAGGAAGTCCTAGATAAATGGTCGTTATTTTGCTTATTTATAAAGAAAAAACCGATGAGGCACAGGGCTACTGCTGCCATAGTTGCAGAGGAGTATTTGAGCACTGTTATCCAAGCTATTTTGTGTGATTCTTTATTTTGTGGAATAGAGTCTAAAGATTTTTCAATTTCATCCCATAGACCTTCTGGTGCCGGTTCTTCATATCCTGCCATCTTATCACGAAGCTGGTCTGTCCAATCCTGTTTCATTTGTTTTCCTCCTTTCCTTTCTCTTTATATTCTTTTATACGTTTTGCTAATAGTCTTTTTGCTCTTAGATATTGCGAAGCTGATGATGATTCTTTTATTCCTAAAATCTGGGCTATTTGTTTATGACTCTTCTGTTCAAAAACATACATATTAAAAACTGTTCTATAGCCTAAAGGCATTCGTTTTAATATCTGTTGTATTAGAGCCGGAGGGATATCTTCTGTTTGTGGCGTATACTCATCCTCCATATCTGGAATATCAGTGTCGCAACTGAAAATATTTGATTTTTCTTTGTGTTTTATAAAGTCAAGTATCTCGTTTACCAATATCTTGGTCATCCACGCCTTTAAAGAACCGTCGCCACGGTATTCGAAAGTGTCAAATTTGGTAATTATTTTTAATATGCTATTCTGGAGTATATCTTTTGCGTCATCTTTGTCTGTAATATATCTATAGCATACGGCAGATAAAAAGCCAATATAGGCTGTGTATAGTTCTTTTATAGCTGATTTGTCATTAGCTTTTATTCGCTTGTACAGCTCTTCTTCACTGTTAACTGCCGTATGCTTAAACATCTTTTCTTAATTCCTAAGTGCCCGTTTGCTTAGGTCTTACTTTGAATCCATTTCGATGGCAGTGGTAGTCATGTTACTTGAGTAATCGGTGTTGTCAATGTATAGGCCTCCTGTTACAGCTAGTACATATGCAAATTGCTGTGCGATTATCCATCCGCCTACGTAGTTAACGTTCGTTGGTATTGTAATTACATGTGTAGCTCCATTATATGTAAGGTTAAATCTTAATGCTGTTACAACATAATTTATAGATGTGCTAGTTACATAATTAGTACTAGGAATGCAGTAGTATGCTTTTATGTTTTGATTTGATGCTGCAGCTAGAGCAGCCTTAAGATTTACCAAGTCATTGTTATTGTTTGTTGTAATGTAGTCTGCAAAGAATTTTACAGGAACATTAGCGATTGACATGGTTGAATCTGAATTAAGAGCCCAAGCTATATTAACTGTTGAATCTTGTTTTGTAAATTTATTTGAACTAGAGTCAAAAGAGTATAGTCTTGTCTTACCATAATATGTTCCAGAAATTCTTTGTTGATAGGTCTTCTGATCTGATTGTGAAATACTGTTGTCAGTGCTATTGTCATTAACGCATGACATCACAGACGCTGCTGTTACAAATAGTAACATCATAGAAATTAAATTTAACTTTTTCATTTTTATTTCCTTTTTGTTTAATATTGTTGTTATTTTATATCATAAACGTAAAAATAATAATACATTGCATCAAACGATAAAGAAAATTACAAATAATTGTGTTAAATTCGTTTTCCTTCGCTTTGAATAAGGTTCATAAACTCTTCGCGCGTCTTAGCTTGATTAAATGCTCCACAAAAATCACTTGTTGTAGTGATGCTGTTCTGTTTCTCGACTCCACGCATTTGCATGCACATGTGTTTTGCTTCTACAACAACCATGACGCCTAGTGGTTTTAATGTTTGCTGTATGCATTCTTTAATTTGCAATGTCATTCGTTCCTGCACTTGTAGACGATGGCTATATATGTCTACAACACGTGCTATTTTACTTAAACCTGTAATATATCCGTTTGGTATGTATGCTACGTGTACCTTTCCATAGAAAGGTAACAAATGATGCTCGCATAATGAGAAAAAATCAATATCTTTAACGATAACCATCTGGTTATATTTTTCCTCAAAAAGTGCATCTAACAAAACTTTATGTGGGTCCATATTGTATCCACGTGTAAGCACTTGCATAGCTTTTGCTACACGTGTAGGAGTCTTAAGCAGGCCTTCACGCTCTGGATCCTCACCTAAAAGCTTTAATATATTCTTATAGTTCGCAGCGAGGTCATCAATGCCTTCGCGATATTCTGTTTCTGGATTCATTATTCTCTTTTTAATATTGTATGCTGATCTTTCCTTTTACGATACATGCTTGTTTATATCCAAGTCTCTTTACGTTTAAAAGCATTCGATGTGCTTCTTCATAAGAGCGATAATTACCCACTCTGCATATCCAGCGTGGTGAATAGAAATGTACGTATATAGGTTGATCTGGATAATTCATTTTTATTTCGTTGCCTATATTCTGGGCTTTTTGACGATCGTTTCGGCTATTTCCGCCTGCGAATACTTGCACTCTGAATCCCATAGCTTTATAGCTCTTACGCATGATCTTTTTGCGTAAATCTACAGTTGGGATGTCTATGTCAAAATCTGTTTCAGTTGATTCTGATGAGCTGGCCTCCTCTTTTCTTTTGGGTTCTGTCGTTTTAGGTTTACTCACCTCATGTCTTATTGTGTCGTGAGATCTTTCGATAAGATCATTCTTTATTTTCTCAGGTTCTTTTTCAGCCTTCGCTTTTTTTATCTTTATTTTATCAGTTTGTTGCCTTTGATTTGGTAAGGTAGCCTTAGGAAAAACATTCTTTCCATTTACCAATTCGTCAATCTCTGCACTTTGATGTACAGTTACTGAACCTTCTCCAGGAATATTCTTTTGTAGATCTTTAAGAAAATTCTGAGCCTTAGCTGGTGATAAGGTACAAATCAATATTATTAATAAGGTGACGAATTGTTTCATTTTATTATTGAAATTAAGTTAGTCGCAGACCTATATATATATAAGCCTGCGACTTTATAGTTTTTACTTCTTCCAAGCATCAATGATACCCTTGAAATCAGCTGCTTTAAGTGCTGCACCACCGATAAGACCACCGTCAATGTCAGGTTTAGCAAACAGTTCAGGCGCATTAGATGCTTTACAGCTTCCACCATATAGGATAGTAGTATCTTCTGCAACTTGTTTGCCATATTTGTCTGCTATGCAACTACGGATATAAGAATGAATTTCTTCAGCTTGGTCTGAAGTTGCTGTAAGACCTGTTCCGATTGCCCAGATTGGCTCGTAAGCAATAACGATCTTTGCGAAATCCTCAGCAGAGAGGTTAAATACACTACCTTCAAGTTCTGCTTTTACTACTTCGTTCTGCTTGTTAGCTTCGCGCTCTTCTTTGCTCTCACCAATACAGAAGATAACTTTAAGATCGTTAGCTAATGCAAGCTGTACTTTCTCTTTCAGAATAGCTGGTGTATCGTTATAATAGCAGCGACGCTCGCTATGGCCAAGGATTACATACTGAGCACCAGTGCTCTTAACCATTTCGGCAGATACTTCGCCTGTATAAGCTCCTTTAACCTTGTCTGCGCAGTTTTCTGCACCAAGACCGATAATATCTTGATTAAGGAACTGTGCGATAGAAGCCAAATGTATAAATGGTGTGCATATGATTACACCACAATTAGGCTTTTCTGTCGTAAAAGTATCATTAAGCTCTTTAGCTAAAGCGATACCATCTTGCAGGTTCATGTTCATTTTCCAGTTGCCTGCTACAATTTTCTTTCTCATTTTTTTACGTTTTAAAAGTTGATATATTTTGTTAGATTTTTCTTTGTCCTTTATCCATCTGCTCCAAGCCCATACTCTATCTGCTAAAGTTAATACTATTAATGGTAATACATACCAAAGTATTATTTTAAGTATTTTCCCTGTAACAGAGTCTTTAGGCATTCTACCGATCTCAGACTCCTCGAGGCGTTTGTTGAATTGCTTTTCGTCTGGTAGCGTGTTGTGACTCCATTTTCTTATAATAGTTCCATCTTTTATAAGTACAAGTCCCGGGTTACTGCGTATAATTGTTTTAAGAGTCGTTTCATCTGTATTGCAGAATGGATATTCAGCTCCTGTTATATTTTGCCATCTATTTATCGCTTTTCTTGTACTGGCTGTTAGACAATAAAACTTGTATCTATTGTCATTGCAATATTCGTATATTTCGTTTATCTGGTCAAGAGGGCTATCGTCTGCCGTTTCCAGATGTGGTGAAATAAGCAAGAATGTGTAGCCTTTATTATTTAATATATCATTAGTAATATCTTCTCCACTTCCAATTTTTTGAATAGAAAAATCGTGTATTGGAGGTACGTATCCCTCTGATGTTTGTACAGTTTTACTATCTATGAATTTCCATGTAGAATCTGGATAATTATCAAGTTTAAACTCTTTTCTTATTCCATTCTTCTCCATTATGAATGTACTCTCGAATTGTGGCTGTTTTGCTCCTTTAGGAATTTCCATACCTTTCTTGATGTTTGTCCCTATGTGATAAGGTCGAAAATCGAATTGCGGCAGGTCGTACAGACTATATCCTGAAGTAAATATTATAAATATTATTGTATAGTTGATTACAATCCATTGGTTACTTTTACTTATGAATCTAACCATACAAAGGGGATATTTCGCGACTGCTAAAGCTGCAGCCATAAGTATTATGTTTTTAATGAATGTTTCCCAGTTAGTGAGTTTTATAGCATCCCCAAAGCACCCACAATCACTTACCGGATTTGCAATGGCTATCCATAAAGTGATAACCGTCATGAAGCCTATGAATACAAGTATTATTTTTGAAACGATGTGTCTTCTTATTGCAAAAAGCATAAATATACCTAGACAGAACTCAAGGGATGAAAGCAAAACTGAAGAAATCAGAGTTAAAATGTTTGGAACATATGCAGCAATATGAAGGGCCTCAAGATAGTCTCCTATCTTATATTGCGTTCCTAATGGATCAACCGCTTTGACAAATCCTGACAATATTAAGGTTACAGCCAGCATAAACCGGCATAAATTAATAGCTGAATATTTCAAGACTTTCCTAGTCATTGCTTACTCTCCGTATGTAAGTTTTATGACACCAAATACTGCATAGTTAATAATGTCCATATAGTTGGCATCTATTCCTTCCGAAACGAGTGTCTCCCCGTTAATGTTTTCTATTTCTTTTATTCTTTCTATTTTCGTAAGGATGAAGTCTGTATAGCTACTAACACGCATTGATCTCCATGCTTCATCATAGTCATGATTCTTTTTTTGCATTAACTCTAAAGCTGATTTAGCGTATTTATCATACATTCTCATGGCCTGGTCAATGTCAATATCTATTGTGTCTGAAAACCCTAATTCTATTTGTATTAAACCGATAATGCCATAATTTATGAGGGCAATAAATTCAGGGCGTATACCTTCGCCAACAAAAGACTCTTTTTTTATTTCAAGACTTCTTATTCTCTTAGCCTTTATGAATAACTGATCTGTTAGCGCTGTTGGACGCAATATCCTCCATGATGCATTGTAGTCATGCAGTTTTTTCTCAAATAGAGAACGACATTCAGACATTACATTTTCAAACTGAACTTCAGTGCTTAATACTTCTTTTGACATATTATTATAAAATTGGTGGCAAAATTAATAATTTTATATGAAAACAGCAAATAAAAGTATGTTTACTTAGTCTTTTGCATTTTGTGGATATAATGAATTTTTGCACAAAGTACATCAAATCTGGTCTTGACGGAGTCTCGTTCTAATTTCTTTAGGGTTAAATCTTGTAGCTCTACTGCAGTTGCACATAAAGATTTCTTATCTTCGTTTACCTTTATTAAAAGAATATTATATTCATTATTCACCGCAGTAAGTAATTTGTCAGTATGCTCCAAGTCTTTTTGAGCTTTCTTCAACTCAATATCCTGATATAGGGAAAGGGCTTCCTTTCTGGTTTCTATAGCTTTAGGGTATACTTTTCTTATTGAATCTATCTTTGATATTGCCATGTCATATTTATTCTCGTTATATGCGGCTTTTGCATCCTGAAGTAAAGCGTCTGCTTTATCCGTGTAACTATTGTTGTTGCATGCAAACAGGAACAATGATAAAAATAGTGTATTTATTATAGCTTTCATTTTTTAGAGTATTTATTTTGCAAAGATACGCTTTTTTTTCGTACCTTTGCACCTGCCAAAGAAAAAAGTAACTATGAAGTTATTATCAAAACAAGATTTAGCAGAAATTCTCAATAAAGATATTTTTCATAAGATTTCAGCTGCTGCTGATAGCCTTGGGGTGGAATGTTATGTTGTTGGTGGCTATGTAAGAGATTTATTTCTTGAACGGCCATCTAATGATATTGATGTCGTTGTTGTAGGAAGTGGAATAGAAGTAGCAGATGCTTTGAAAAGAGAATTAGGTAGAAAGGCTAAAATAACAGTATTTCGTAATTTTGGTACTGCTCAAGTCAAATATAAGGATTTGGAAGTAGAATTTGTTGGAGCAAGAAAGGAAAGTTATAGCCATGATTCCAGAAAACCTGTAGTTGAGAATGGAACACTTGATGATGATCAGAATAGAAGAGATTTTACTATTAATGCTTTGGCAGTTTGTCTTAACAGTAAAAACTTTGGTGAGCTAGTTGATCCCTTTGATGGAATTGAAGATCTGAAGGATGGTATTATTAGGACTCCACTTGATCCGGATATAACATTCTCAGACGATCCATTGCGCATGATGCGTTGTGTGAGATTTGCGACTCAACTTAATTTTTTTATTGAAGATGAAACATTAGAGGCTATAAATCGCAATGCTGACAGACTTAGAATCGTAAGTGGTGAACGTATTAAGGATGAACTTAATAAAATAATGATGACCCCGACCCCAAGTAAAGGATTTGTTGAAATGCAAAGGTGTGGTTTGCTTAATTATATACTTCCAGAACTTGGAGTAATGGATATCGTTGAGACGAAAAACGGGAGGGCGCATAAGAATAATTTTTATCATACATTAGAAGTCTTGGATAATGTATGTAAAAAAACAGATAATCTATGGTTGCGCTGGGCCGCGTTGATGCATGATTTTGGTAAAACAAAGAGTAAACGATGGGATCCGGTAAATGGTTGGACATTTTATAACCATAATATTATTGGGGCAAAAATGGTTCCGTCTATTTTTAGGCGCTTGATGTTGCCAATGGATAGCAAAATGAAGTATGTTCAGAAAATGGTTGAACTGCATATGAGACCTATTGTAATTTCTGATGATATTGTTACAGACAGCGCAGTTAGGAGGCTTCTTAATGATGCTGGTGATGATATTGATGATCTTATGGATCTTTGTGAAGCTGATATAACCAGTAAAAATTCTGTTAGAAAACAAAAATTCTTAGATAATTTCAGAACTGTTAGAATTAAGTTGAAAGAGCTTAAGGAAAAAGACTATAAGCGTTTACTTCAGCCATGTATAGACGGTAATGAAATAATGGAAATCTTTCGGCTTAAACCTAGTAGAGAGGTCGGCACTCTTAAACAAACTTTAAAAGATGCAGTACTTGACAATAAGGTCGAAAACGAGCGTGAACCTCTAATGAAACTTCTTCTCGATAAGGCAAAGGAAATGGGTCTTTCATATTAGTTCTCTGTGCTAATATTTTGAAAATACGTTGCTCTTTTCAGTAAGATATGTTAAATATTGTATTTCTCCTATGTGACCTACACATAGTTTGTGTATCTTTGCATGCTGAAAACTAAACAGATTTAAAAAGTTTTCGGTATCGTGTTATTAAGAATTTATAAATGTATTAGTATAATTGGGTATGAAAAAAAGAAATTTGATGTTGATCGCTGCTTTTGCTGCAGTTCTTGTTTCATGTGGTGGAAAACAAGGAAAACCTGATTTTGGTGATGATGAATATGCTGTAAGGACAATACAGTCTCAGCCTATTCAAATGCAGACTACCTATCCTGCAACCATAAAAGGTGTACAGGATGTTGAAATTCGTCCAAAAATATCAGGATTTATCACAAGATTGTGTGTCAAGGAAGGTCAAAATGTTAGGGCTGGTCAGTTACTGTTCGTAATTGACAATGTTACTTATGCTGCTGCTGTCCGTCAGGCTAAAGCTGCCGTAAATTCAGCGCGTGCTCAATTGAATACAGCCTTGCTGACATACCGTAATGATAAGAAATTGTTTAAAAACAATGTTATCGGTGCTTATGAACTTCAATCTGCTCGCAACTCTTACGAGAGTGCTGCTGCTGCTTTGGCTCAAGCCCAGGCAAGTTATGTGTCAGCTAAACAGAGTTTGAATTTCTGTTATGTCACAAGTCCTGCTACAGGTGTAGTTGGAAATCTTCCTTATAAAGTAGGGGCTTTAGTAAGTTCAACAAGCCAGGACCCACTTACTACTGTTTCTAATATATCTACGATGCAAGTTTACTTTTCTATGACAGAAAAAGATCTGCTGAATATGACAAAAACAGCTGGTGGAATACATGCAGCGATAAAAGATTATCCTTCTGTAAAATTGCAACTTGCTGATGGTACTATATATGATCATAATGGTAGAGTTGCAACGGTAAGTGGAGTTATAGATCAATCTACAGGTTCAGTTTCTATACGTGCAGATTTTTCAAATCCTCAGCATTTACTTAAGAGTGGAGGATCTGGTTCTATCGTTGTTCCGCGTACCGATCAGACTGCGATCGTAATTCCTCAGGATGCTGTTGCTGACGTTCAGGATAAGCATTTCGTATATGTTCTTGGTGAAGGTAATAAAGTGAAATATACTGCGGTTACTGTTGATCCGGAAAATAATGGAAAAGATTATATAATAACTAGTGGCTTGAAACCCGGAGATAGAATTGTTATTCAAGGAATTTCTACTCTTACAGATGGAATGAAAATTACACCTATTACCGAAGCACAATATGCTGCTAAATTAAAGAAAACAAAGGCAATGGGAGCTGACCAGAGCGATATTAGTAAATTGAAAAAAGACTTTGGTAAGTAGTTTTAACGATTAAATAATTGAATTAATTCATGAGACTAGATAATTTTATAAAACGCCCGGTACTATCAACGGTTATTTCCATTTTGATAGTTATTTTGGGAGCAATAGGGCTTGTTTCCTTGCCTATTGAGCAGTATCCAGATATTGCTCCTCCTACAATCATGGTTAGTGCCTCTTATCCAGGCGCAAATGCCCAGACTGTATTGAATTCCGTATTGGCGCCACTAGAGGAACAGATAAATGGTGTCGAGGGCATGACATATATGACTTCTTCAGCAACTAATGAAGGTACTGCAAGTATAACTGTTTATTTTAAACAGGGAATGAATGCGGATATGGCGCAGGTTAATGTTCAAAACCGTGTGTCTCAGGCAAGTGCATTACTTCCTTCTGAAGTAACGCAAGCTGGTGTTTCTGTAACAAAACGACAGACATCTACCGTGTTGCTTTTTGCACTGACAAGCCCTAACAACAAATATGATGATACTTTTATTGCCAATTATGCAAATATAAATATCATTCCAGCTGTTAAACGTGTTAATGGAGTAGGTGAGTGCCAGCCGTTTGGTACAAAAACATATACAATGCGTCTATGGCTTGATCCTGCCAGAATGAAACAGCATAATTTGATACCTTCTGATATATCTACTGCTTTAGCGGGTCAGAATGTTGAAGCTGCTCCAGGTAAGTTTGGTGAACAGAGTGATAATCAGTATGAGTATACGATACGTTATAAGGGACGTCTGAAAACTCCAGAAGAATTTGGTAATATGATAATCAGTAGCGATGCTACAGGTCAAACATTACGTGTGAAGGATGTTGCTCGTGTAGAAATGGGTGCTCTTTCTTATTCTGTAATACAGACACTTGATGGTCATCCTACTACAATGATGATGGTTACCCAGACAGCGGGATCTAATGCTACTCAGATAGCTAAAGATATAAAAAAGGTACTTGATGATCAAAAGGCAATGTTGCCTCCTGGTTTGTCTATCAAATATATGCAGGATGTAACAGAGTTTATTTATGCATCTATTGGCGACTTGGTGAAAACTTTGTTTGAGGCTTTCGTTCTTGTATTTATAGTTGTTTATATATTCTTACAAGATTTCAGGTCTACGCTTATACCTCTTGTCGCGGTGCCGGTGTCATTAGTAGGAACGTTCTTCTTCTTATATGTATTCGGGTTCTCACTAAACCTGTTGACGCTTTCTGCGTTAGTGCTTGCCATAGCGATAGTGGTCGACGATGCTATAGTGGTCGTCGAGGCGGTCCATGCTAAGTTGGACTTGGGATATAAGTCGGCTCGTATGGCATCAATAGATGCTATGAACGAGATATCAGGCGCTATTATATCTATAACATTGGTTATGGCATCAGTATTCATCCCTGTTTCTTTCATAGGAGGTACTTCTGGTACTTTCTATAAGGAGTTTGGTATCACCATGGCTATCGCAATTGTTATTTCTGCATTAAACGCTCTTACATTGTCGCCAGCACTTTGTGCAATTCTTCTTAAGCCGAAAAATGAGGATGGCTCTGAACGTAAAATGAGTGTAGTAGATCGTTTCCATGCCGGATTCAATGCTTCATATACAAAAGTGCAGGATAAGTACAAGGTTGGTGTTAGGCACATCATAGAACATCCTTTTATTGCAGGTATAGCAGTAGTAATAGGTATTGTGATACTAGGTATTACAGCTATGAATACTAAATCAGGCTTAGTTCCAGATGAGGATACCGGTACAATATTCTGTACTGTTTCAACACCTCCGGGCACAAGTTTGAACAAGACAAATGCTGTAATGGATCAGGTTGACTCAATGCTAGCAACTAATCCTGCTATAAATGGACGTATGCGTATTACTGGTTATAACATTATTACCGGTCAGGGATCTAACCAAGGTACATTTGTTATAAAACTTAAATCGTTTGAGGAACGTAGTAAGTCGGAGGGCTTCCTAAAATATTTGAATATCCATAATGAAGGTTCAGGTATGGTACTTGGAATGATATATAAGCAGACTGCAGCTATTAAAGGTGCGCAAATTCTTGCCTTCCAGCCCCCTATGGTACAAGGTTTCTCTGTTACCAACGGTTTGACATTCTCAATGCAGGACCGTACCGGTGGAGATGTGGACAAGTTCTTTAAGGTAACACAGAAGTTCTTAGCAGAATTGAACAAACGTCCAGAGATAAGTAAAGCCATGACGTCTTATAACTCAAACTATCCTCAATATCTTATGGATGTTGATGTCGCTAAATGTAAGCAGAGTGGAATACAACCAAGTGCTGTTCTTACAACAATGCAAGGATATTTCGGAGGTTTATATGCAAGTAATTTCAATGCTTATGGTAAACTGTTCCGTGTATATATTCAGGCAGATCCAAGTATGCGTACAGATATAAAGAGTTTGAATAATATTTATGTTCGTACAGGTTCAGGAACAATGGCTCCGATCAATGAATATGTAAAAATGACAAAGGTTTATGGACCGCAGGAGATAGACCGTTTCAACTTGTTTACGTCAATAAATGTCAATGCATCTCCTGGTGACGGATACTCTAGTGGTGATGCTATTAAAGCTATTTCAGAAGTGGCAAAAGACAATCTTCCTACTGGATATACTTATGAATTCTCTGGTCTTACCCGTTCGGAACAGCAATCAAGTAATTCAACTGCTATAATATTTGTACTTTGTATCACATTCGTATATTTGATCTTGAGTGCACAGTATGAAAGTTATCTGCTTCCTCTTTCTGTTATATTGTCAATACCATTTGGTTTGGCAGGTGCATTCTTGTTTACAAACTTGTTTGGTAAGAGTAATGATATATATATGCAGATAGCGCTGATTATGCTTATTGGACTTCTTGCCAAGAATGCGATTCTTATTGTTCAGTTTGCTCTTGAAAGGCGTCGTATAGGTATGGCTATATCATGGTCTGCTGTCTTAGGTGCCGGTGCCCGTCTTCGCCCTATCCTTATGACATCAATGGCAATGATAATAGGTTTGGCTCCAATGCTTATACCTACCGGCGTAGGTGTAAACGGAAATCAAACTCTTGGAGCTGCAGCGATAGGCGGTATGCTTATAGGTATGCTTTGTCAGATTATGATAGTACCTGCTCTGTTCTATATCTTTGAGACATTGCAAGAGAAGGTTAAACCTATTGAGTTTGAAGATGAGAATACTTCTTCGGTGGATACAGAACTTACTCAATATACTAGTCCTATAGATATGCAGAAGAATGATTAGAATTTATAGTATAAAGTGATGAAGAAAATAAATATAATTGCAATAATATCTACAGCTGTTCTAATGAGCAGCTGTGGAATCTATAACAAGTATGAACGTCCTAGTGTAAATACAAAGGGACTGTATCGTGATTCAGCTTCTGTTGTAGATACTCTAGCTGCAAGAGATACGTCTAATTTTGGAAATTTAGCTTGGCGTAGTGTTTTTACAGATCCTCAGTTGCAAGACCTTATAGAAAGAGGGTTGGCGCATAATACAAATATGCTTAATGCTGCTCTGAATGTGAAGATGGTGGAAGCTGAATTGATGGTAGCAAAATTAGCTTTTGTTCCTTCGTTTACATTTTCTCCTCAGGGGACAATCTCTTCGTGGGATGGAAATAAAGCTGCAAAAACTTACTCTTTACCAATTTCAGCTAGTTGGAGCGTTGACTTATTTGGTAATCTTCTTAGTGTGAAGAGAAGTGCACAAATGTCTCTTCTGGCTACAAAGGATTATCAGTTAGTTGTTAAGACAAAGGTTATATCTAATATAGCAAATATGTATTATACTCTGCTTATGCTTGATCGTGAGATGGAGATCGTAAATAATATGTCTGAGCTTACAAAGAATACCTGGGATATGATGAAACTTCAGAAAGATTTGGGTAGGACCAAAGAAACCAGTGTGCAAAGTGCTGAGTCAAACTATTATTCAGTGCTAGCGCAAGCTGCAGATTTAAAGAGACAAATTAGAGAAACTGAAAATTCACTTTCTTTACTTTTAGATGAGCCTGCACAGGCTATTTCACGTGGAAGTCTTGCCTCGCAGTCATTGCCTTCTTCATTTAGCACAGGTGTTGGTATTCAGATGCTTTCTAATCGTCCTGATGTGCATTATGCAGAAATGAGTTTAGCTCAGTGTTTCTATGGAGTTGAAACAGCGAGGTCAAAATTTTATCCCAGTATAACAATTTCTGGTACAGGCGCTTATACAAATAATTCAGGTGTGGGAATTGTAAATCCCGGAAAAATGCTGCTTAATGCTGTTGGTGGCCTTGTACAACCAATCTTTGAACATGGGCAGTTGATTGCAGGATTGAAGGTTGCAAAGTTACAACAAGAACAAGCATATAATACGTGGCAGAATACAATACTCTCTGCCGGAAGTGAGGTGAGCAATGCTCTGGTATTGTATAATTCTTCGGCAGAAAAAGCACAACTTGAGCAGAAGCAGATTGAGAGTATGACAAAGAACGTTACTTATACCCAGGACTTATTCAAGATGGGTAGTAGTACATATCTTGAAGTGATCAGTGCTCAACAGACATTGCTTAACGCAGAACTTTCTAAGGTACAAGATGACTTTTACAAAATGCAGGCTGTAGTAAATCTATACTATGCATTAGGTGGAGGAAAAGATTAACATAAAAAGAATTATTATGAGTAGTATAAGTCCAAAAGCGGAAATAGATCCGAAAGCAAAGATAGGCAATAATGTTACTATTTATCCTTTCGCATATATAGAAGGCGATGTCGAAATAGGAGACGATTGTATAATATATCCTTATGTAAGTGTTCTTAATGGAACTCGTTTGGGGAAAAACAATAAGGTATATCAGAATACTGTTTTGGGCGCAGAGCCACAGGATTTTAAATATAATGGAGATTCTTCAAATTTGATCATTGGTGACGGCAATATAATACGTGAGAATGTTGTCGTAAACCGAGCAACTTTCAGAAATGGAGAGACCGTTATTGGGAATAAAAATTTTATAATGGAAGGCGTTCATATCTCTCATGATACAAAGATAGGCAATGCATGTGTGTTTGGATATGGAACAAAGATAGCCGGAGATTGTGACATTCACGATAATGTTATATTCTCATCTGGCGTTATTGCAAACCCGGGTGCTCGTGTTGGAATAGCTGCAATGGTTCAAAGTGGATGCCGTTTTAGTAAGGATATCCCTCCTTATATTGTCGCGAGTGGAAATCCGATAACTTATGGCGGCATAAATGCTACAATACTTAGCAATCATGGGGTTGAAGAAAAAGTCCGTGATCATATTGCTAATGCTTATAGACTAGTATTCCATGGCCAGACAAGTGTCTTTGATGCTGTAATTCAGATAAAAGAGCAGGTTCCTGATGGTAAAGAAATACGTAATATTGTGTCATTTATAGAAGATACAAAATTAGGCATAATAGGAAAAATTTAGTTTTAAAACTAATATAAATGATAAAGAATTTGTTTCTTTATCATTTACTGTCAGGTGTTGATCGGAGAGCTGTGCTTAAAGTGATACATCTGACAGTTGCGTAAATGCAAAATGATATTTATAAATTCTCATTTTCTTAGTCTTTTGATTACTGTAGAAACAACACCCCAGACTTTAAAGTTACAGTCTTCTGTTATTTGCAATGGCTTATATTTGTCATTCGCAGGGCGCAACCATATAATGCCATTCTCTTTTTCAGAAAGATCTAGGTACTTTACCGTAAAGTCTCCATTTATGAAAGCTACAACGATGTCATTGTGAATGGCATCAAGAGAACGGTCTATCACTAGAATGTCATTATTGTTTATTCCTGCTCCTGTCATAGAATCACCATTAACAACAGCATAAAATGTGGCTGAAGGATTAGAAATAATATTTTTGTTAAAGTCAAAAGATTTGTCAATATAATCTTGTGCAGGACTTGGAAATCCGGCATGTACTCCTCCGTCGGCAATTGGTAGCTTTTGAGAAGATGAAAAATCTCCTGAAAATATTTCTATTTCGCTTATCTTCTTATTCATATGGTTGCAAAGTTACTGAAATTGTATTATATTTGCGAAGATTATTTATAAAAATGTACGGACTTGTAGATTGTGATAACTGCTTTGTTAGCTGTGAACGTGTTTTCCGCCCAGACTTGGAAAAACATCCTGTTGTTGTTTTAAGCAATAATGACGGGTGTGTCATTTCGCGTAGTAATGAAGCGAAAAATATTGGTATACGTATGGGTATGCCTTATTATCAGATGCGAGAACAGTATACGGAAAAAGAAGTAACAGCCTTTTCTAGTAACTATGAGCTTTATGGTGATATGTCAAGTCGTATTATGAATATACTCCGTGAAGAAGCACCCGTTGTTATGCAGTATTCTATAGACGAGGCATTTTTAGATATTCATGGAATGGAAAATATTAACCTAAAGGATTGGGGAGAGAAACTATCTTCAAAAATTCTTAAGTTTGTAGGTATGCCTGTTAGCATAGGTATTGCAAAAACAAAGACGTTGGCTAAAGTTGCGAGCGAGTTCGCAAAAAAATATCAGGGCTATAATAAATGCTGCTATATAGATACAGATGAGAAACTAGAAAAAGCCTTAAAAATATTCCCCATTAAAGATGTTTGGGGGATCGGTCGTAGAAATCGTGTGAAAATGGAATATTTTGGTATACATACAGCTTATGATTTTACATTGAAGTCTAAATCCTGGGTTTTGAAAAATTTTAGCATAACAGGAGTTCACACATGGCTTGAATTAAAAGGTTATGATTGTATCTCTTTGGATACAATAGATTCAAAACGGAAGAGTCTATGTACAAGTCGAAGTTTTCCTAGCATGATAGAAAACTTTGATGATATTCGAACACATATTTCCAATTTTGCTGCTCGCTGTGCAGAAAAACTTCGACTTCAGCATTCTGTTGCAGGTATGGTTACTGTTTTTATTGATACTAACCATTTGAGATATGATCTGCCCCAATACGGGAATGGAAAGAGTAAAATACTTCATACTCCAAGTAATGCTACTCAGACAATAATAACGGCTTGTATATCTGTTCTTTTGAATATATATAAAGATGGATATAAATATAAAAGAGGTGGGGTGGTCGTTTCAGATATATGTGATGAATTTGCTGTTCAGACAGATTTTACAGATTATGATGCCGATAATTATCGTAAAATAAATACCCTAATGTCTACTATTGATAATATTAATCGTCAAAACGGAATGGATATGGTTGTACTTGGTGCACAACAATATAAAGAAAAAAGTGAAGATGGTAAAAGACTGAAATTCTGTAATGCTGTTAGAAGAGCACTGAAGTCACCCAACTATAATGAACCATATAAATTTATAGTTAAAAGCAAATAAAAAGTGACTGCATGTATTTTATGCAGTCACTGCCATTACCTATTGAGAATATTTCATTATGGGTTACCTTGTTGTTAGATGTATATCCTTTGAATCTTTTATACCTTAGTAGGTAATTATTTGATATTGCAAAGATATAATATGTTATTTAAACGACAAAAGGGATTTTCCTACTATTTAAGCGGGAAATCCCTATTGTTTTATATTTTGATCTATCTTAATAAGATGCAGTACATTGTATACCTTCGGCAATAACTTTGTCACGTATAGCATCTAGTTCTTTGTGGGTCGCTTTTATTAAGTTCTTATCAGGGGTCTCTCTGTCTATAGTGTAAACCATTACTTCTGATGGTTTTATCTCTTTTATCGCTTTTAACCATGGCCCTACATATTTTTCAGATGTGTTGTCTACGTCATCACCGTCAATATTACCTTTCATAAACATTGTTTGGATTATAACATGGCCGTTAAATGATTTCAGCCCATCTATAATATTATTTATATTATAAGTTCCTCCAACAGGTCTATCCACCTTGTTTATGTATACAGGATCTATTGTGTCTAGTTTTAAAATATTGTTATCTATACGTAAAAGAGCGTCATGAACAGCCTGCCGATGTATAAAAGTGCTATTACTCAACACGGAAACCTTAGCTTTTGGGAAATATTCGTCACGCAATTTTATCGTGTCATCTATTATTTCCGCGAAATGAGGATGACTTGTTGGCTCTCCATTACCTGCAAAAGTCAGGACATCTGGTGCGGAACCATTCTTTTTCATATCTTTAAGTTTCTCTTCAAGAGCATTTGCCACTTCTTCGCGAGTCGGTAGTTTAAATTTGGGATGGGTGTCTTTGTTGAAACCACATTCACAGTAAATGCAGTCAAAAGTACAACTTTTCCCATCTGCGGGAAGTAAATTAATACCTAGTGAAACTCCTAGACGGCGACTATGTATAGGACCGAATATTGGTGATGGATATATAATAGTAGACATGATATTTTTTTTGTAGGACAAAGGTATAAAAAAAATATATATTATGGTCGTTAATAGTAGTTAAATATATTGGCCGTTATCCGTTTTTTTTGTTACTTTGCAGCAAATTAGGTATACTATATCTGAGAGTAATGACAAAAAAACGAAATAAAGCCCGCAATCGTCATGGTATGCAGGTATTAACTTTATGTATAAGCACAACTTTGGTGCTGATTTTATTAGGACTTGTTGTCTTTTCTGTATTAACAACGCATAATCTTTCAAATTATGTAAAGGAGAACTTTACAGTTACGGTGATGTTAGGTGATGACATGTCTGTAAATGAAGGTCATATGCTTTGTCGTGATTTGTACCATCGCCATATTTGTAGACATATTGATTATGTTGGTAAGGATGAGGCCTTAAGAGAACAAACCAAGGCAATGGGAACTGATCCATCTGAGTTTATAGGTGCAAATCCTTTTGTGGCAACTCTTGAGTTACATTTGAAATCAGAGTATGCAAATCGTGATTCTCTGAAATGGATATCATCAGAATTGAAGAAAATTCCCAAAGTTACTGATGTTAATTATCAAGAAGGTTTGCTTGATAGCGTAAATAATAACTTGCAAAAAATAAGTGTAGTTTTATTAGTTCTTGCTATTTTACTTACCTTTGTATCTTTCTCACTGATAAGTAATACAGTCAGACTTGGCGTTTATGCTCACCGTTTTTCAATTAGGACGATGAAACTTGTTGGTGCTTCGTGGAGATTTATCAGAGCTCCATTCCTTAATCAATCAGTAACTATAGGCGTAATTGCTGCATTTGCCGCAGATGCGGTCCTTGCATGCGGAATATTTTTCTTGTATGATTATGAACCCGGAATTATAAATGTGGTAACATGGCAAGTTATGACTATAACAGGTGTATCGGTCTTCTTTTTTGGTATAGTGATATCTATGTTTTGCACATATCTTTCAGTTAATAAATTCTTAAGAATGAAAGCTGGAGAACTTTACAAGATATAAATGAAATAAGAAATAAATAAAATAATGGATAAGAAAAATTTTGCTTTCGACAAAGTCAACTTTATATTGCTGGCTGTAGGTATGCTAATCGTTATCTTTGGTTTCATACTTCTTAGTGGTTCCTGTTCAACAGAAACTCATTATGATCCAACTGTATTCAGTGACAGAAGAATAAAAGTAGCTCCTGTTGTATGCCTTATAGGCTTTGTGTCTATGATTTATGCAGTTATACGTAAGCCTAAAGATAACGAAATTAATAAATAATCTCGGATGACGATATTACAGACCATCATATTGGCCATCGTTGAGGGACTGACAGAGTTCTTGCCAGTCTCATCTACTGGACATATGATAATCACCCAAAATCTATTGGGTATACCCAGTACGCCTTTTGTTAAGGCTTTTACAGTGATAATCCAGTTTGGTGCAATTCTTTCAGTGGTTGTTCTATATTGGAAACGTTTTTTTCGTTTAAATCATAATAAACCAAGAGCAGGTGCTTCATCTATTCAGAAGTTCCTTTATAAATGGGATTTCTATTACAAGTTGTTGATCGCTTTTTTACCTGCAGCAATTATTGGGTTCTTGGGTAATAAGATTATAGATAGGTTATTGGGCAGTATTGAGGTCGTTGCTACTATGTTAGTCATAGGGGGTATCTTTATGCTATTCTGTGATAGAATATTCAACAAGGGGGATGAAAAAACAAAGATAACTAAAAAACGTGCCTTTTTAGTTGGATTATTTCAATGCATAGCAATGATTCCGGGAGTGTCAAGATCTATGGCTACTATCGTTGGAGGTATGTCACAGAAATTAACCCGTAGGGCCGCTGCAGAATTCTCGTTCTTTTTAGCCGTTCCTACTATGTTTGCGGCTACATGCTGGGACCTGTTTAAATTGGTAAGAGATGGCGGTACTGCTGCTTTGACCAATAATTCAGGCTCTTTGATATTAGGTAGTCTTGTTGCCTTTGTAGTTGCAATGCTTGCTATAAAATGGTTTGTTGATTTCCTTGCTAAATATGGTTTTAAGGTTTTCGGCGTATACCGTATAATTGTTGGAGGTTTCATCCTGATATGGCTTTTAACGGGTCATTCAATGATAATGTTTGATTAATGAATTTCAGTCAAGGAGAAATAATTTACATCAATAAGCCTTATAGAATGTCTAGTTTTGGCGCGCTAGCCAGAGTAAGAGGAATAATATCTCGAAAGATTGGTGTAAAGAGAATTAAAACAGGACATGCAGGTACGCTAGATCCGTTAGCGACAGGTGTACTTATACTTTGTACCGGACGTGCAACTAAACGTATAGAAGAGTTTCAATTTAAGACAAAAGAGTACACAGCTACACTTCAATTAGGAGCTACAACACCTAGTTTTGATCTGGAACATCCTGAAGATGCAACATATCCTACAGAACATATAACGAAGTCTTTGATAGAAGAAAAACTCAAAGGATTTATAGGTGAAATACAACAAGTGCCACCAGAATATTCAGCATGTAAAGTGAATGGCGACAGAGCATATGAACTGAAACGAAAAGGTAAGGACGTTGAGCTTAAACCCAAAACATTGCGTGTTGACGAAATTGAACTTACAAATTTTAACCCTGAAAATATGCAGATGAGTATAAGGGTCGTTTGCGGAAAGGGTACATATATACGAGCTTTAGCAAGGGATATAGGTCAGTCTTTAGGAAGTGGCGCTTACCTTACAGCACTTTGTCGAACTAGAGTCGGAAATGTTAAAATCGAAGACTGTATAGAATTGGACAACTTTTCAGAATGGCTTGATATGCAAAAAATAGAAATTAATAACTAGATATAGGAGAATAGAGATGAAATTATCACAATTCAAATTCCGTTTACCTGATGATCAGGTGGCGCTTTATCCACCGCTTCATCGTGATGAATGTAAGTTGATGATCCTTCATAAGAAGAGTCAGACAATAGAAATGTTTAAGAAAGATGAGGCCGGAAATGATCTTAAAGATGAAGACGGTAACCCAGTCTATCTCGATTTCCGCAACGTACTAGATTACTTTGATGAGAACGATACATTTATTTTTAATGATACGAAGGTCTTTCCAGCCCGTCTGTATGGTACTAAAGAGAAAACAGATGCCAAAATAGAAGTATTTTTACTCCGCGAGCTGAATCAAAATATGCGACTATGGGATGTCTTGGTAGAACCGGCACGTAAGATAAGAATCGGTAATAAGCTATTCTTCAACGACAATGGAACAATGGTCGCTGAAGTAATAGATAATACTACAAGTCGCGGTAGAACCCTGAGATTTCTTTATGATTGTCCTCACGAAGAATTTAAAAAAGCTTTATATTCATTGGGTGAGGCACCTTTACCAAGGTATGTCATTGATCATAAAGATGAAGACGGTAAAAACGATCGTCATGTTACACCTCAGGACATGGAAGATTATCAGTGTATCTTTGCAAAAAATGAAGGTGCTGTTACAGCCCCATTTACGGGTCTTCATTTCAGTAGAGAACTGATGAAGAGGATGGAAATAAAAGGTATCAACTTTGCTTATATAACAATGCATTGTGGGTTAAGCTATTTTAATGCTATAGAGGTTGAAGATCTTACCAAGCATAAAATGGATTCAGAACAAGTAAAGGTGGATGCAGATGCTTGCAATATAGTAAACAAAACAAAGGAAAGTGGCCATCGTGTTTGTTCTGTAGGCACTAGTGTTCTCAGAACCACAGAAACTGCCGTAGGTACAGATGGAATGCTTAAAGAGTACGAAGGATGGACTAGTAAGTTTATTTTTCCGCCATATGATTTTGGATTGTCAGATACATTGATCGCAAACTTTTATCATCCTGAGTCAATCTTTATGATGGCAACTGCTGCATTTGGAGGATATGATCTTGTATCTGAAGCATATCAGAAAGCCTTAAAAAATAATTATAAGTTTGGATGTTATGGCGACGCCATGCTGATTTTGAACGATTAATGCATATAGTATATTTAAGTCTTGGTTCAAATATCGGGAACCGGAGTGAAACGATACTTAAAGCGATAGATAAAATAAAAGAGCTGGTTGGTAATGTTGATTGCCAGTCAGCTCTTTATGAAACAGAACCGTGGGGTTTTAGTTCTAGAAATATGTTTATCAATGCAGCTGTACGATGTAGTACTAAACTTACACCAAGGCAATTGTTGAAAACAACACAAAATATAGAAAAAGAATTAGGGCGCACAAATAAGTCGGTTCAAGCGGAATACCAAGATAGAATTATTGATATAGATATTCTTTTATATGATGATTGTCATATAGACGAACCCGATCTTAAAATACCACATCCATTTATGAAAGAAAGGGATTTCGTTATGAAACCATTAAACGAAATTCTAAATAAGAAATAAAAACTAAGAATCCCTGCAATATAATCATTGCAGGGATTCTTGTTAATAGCCTTAAGCAAAGGTCGCGATTATTTACGCAGACCTAGAGCCTTGATAACAGCACGATAACGATTAATATCGCGGTCGTACAAATAGTCGAGCAATGCACGACGTTTACCTACTAATTGAGTCAAAGCTCTTGCTGTAGTATAATCTTTACGGTTCTTCTTAAGATGTTCCGTCAAATGGGAAATACGGTATGAGAACAATGCTATCTGGCTCTCTGCAGAACCAGTATCAGAGTTAGACTTTCCGTATTGTCCAAAGATCTCTTGTTTTTTTGCTTGATCTAAATACATAGATTTGTTTAATTTTATTATTTATATTTCTTAAAAGCGCTGCAAAGGTACAATAAAATATTTATTTTGACAAACTTTATGCTATTAAAATAGAGAAAATATATGTTTTTTTATAAAATATCCACTCTTATGTCACCTTTCTCAATTATTATTTGTACCTTTGCATCCAATTTTTTAAGGTATAATATGCAAGATATCAGAAACATAGCAATCATTGCCCACGTAGACCACGGAAAGACTACGCTTGTGGACAAAATGATGTTAGCGGGAAATTTGTTCCGTGAAGGTAAAGACATGAGTGGTCAGGTATTGGATAGCAATGATTTGGAACGTGAACGTGGTATCACAATCCTTTCAAAGAATGTTTCAATCAATTACAAGGGCGTAAAAATCAATATTATCGATACTCCGGGACACTCGGATTTCGGTGGTGAGGTTGAACGTGTGCTTAATATGGCAGATGGTTGTATTCTGCTTGTAGATGCTTTTGAAGGCCCTATGCCTCAAACACGTTTTGTGCTTCAGAAAGCTTTACAGATCGGTTTGAAACCTATCGTTGTAGTAAATAAGGTTGATAAACCAAACTGTCGTCCAGATGAAGTGTACGAAATGGTTTTCGATCTAATGTTTTCTCTAAATGCAACAGAAGACCAATTGGATTTTCAAGTTGTATATGGTTCTGCAAAGAACGGATGGATGAGTGCTGATTGGAAGAAACCGACAGATAATATTCTTTATCTTTTGGATAAGATTGTAGAGATTATACCGGCTCCAAAAGTATTAGAGGGTACACCTCAGATGCTTATAACTTCTCTTGATTATTCTAGTTATACAGGTCGTATTGCTGTAGGTCGTGTACATAGAGGTGTTTTGGCCGAAGGTATGAATGTAACATTGGCTCACCGAGATGGAAGTATGGAGAAAACTAGAATTAAAGAGATTCATACATTCGAAGGAATGGGCCATGTTAAAAAGGATAAAGTTCTAAGTGGAGACATCTGTGCAATTATCGGACTTGAAAAATTTGAGATTGGCGATACAATCTGTGATTTTGAAAACCCAGAGCCAATGACTCCTATCGCGATAGATGAACCTACTATGAGTATGTTGTTCACTATCAATGATTCTCCTTTCTTTGGTAAAGAAGGTAAGTTCGTTACTAGCCGTCATATAAATGATCGTTTGCAGAAAGAGCTTGAAAAGAACCTTGCACTTCGTGTAAAACCTTTTGAAGATTCGACAGATAAATGGGTAGTAAGTGGCCGTGGCGTATTGCATCTCTCTGTATTGATCGAGACGATGCGCCGTGAAGGTTATGAACTTCAAGTAGGTCAGCCACAAGTAATATACAAAACAATAAATGGCGTGAAATGTGAGCCTATAGAGGAACTTACAATCAATGTACCAGAAGAGTACAGTAGTAAGATGATTGATATGGTAACTCGTCGTAAAGGTGAAATGACATCTATGGAGAGCCAAGGCGAACGTGTTAATATCGAATTTGATATGCCTTCACGTGGAATTATTGGTCTTCGTACGAATGTTCTTACAGCCAGTCAAGGCGAAGCTATTATGGCACATCGTTTCAAGGAATATCAGCCATTTAAGGGCGAAATTACTCGTCGTCTTAATGGTAGTATGATTGCAATGGAGACAGGAACTGCTTATGCTTATTCTATAGATAAACTTCAGGATCGTGGAAAGTTCTTTATAGATCCGGGTGAAGACGTTTATGCAGGAGAGGTTGTAGGAGAGCATGTTCATGATAATGATTTGGTTATTAATGTAACTAAGGCAAAGCAATTGACAAATACTCGTGCTAGTGGTTCAGATGATAAGACACGTATTGTTCCGCGTACTGTATTCTCTTTGGAAGAAGCACTTGAGTATATCAAGGAAGATGAACTTGTTGAAGTTACTCCTAAGAGTATGAGGATGAGAAAACTTTATCTTAATCATCTTGATCGAAAACGTAATAATAAAGATTAATTTACTACAATAACAATGCGGCATGTAACTTAATAAGTTGCATGCCGTTTTTATTTTATATTATTAAATACTTTGTAGTGCAATATATTACGTCTTGTCACGTTTAAAATGAAAAGCTTCTATTATGAGAAAAAGTATATTAATGGTATTCCTGTTTGTTTTTGCCATAGTGGCTAAAGCTCAAAATCGTGTTGGTGAAATATCAATATATCCCCGTGTAGGAACTAGTATCTCTAATTTTACAAATTATAATATTGGTATCTCTGTTGATATGGAAAATGGTAATAATGATCGTCTCAAATCTAATTTTAAACCTGGATTTACAGCTGGATTAGAAGCAGAGTATCAAGTTACACCCATTGTCAGTCTGTCTTTTGGCGCGATGTATACTATGCTTGGAACCAAATTTAAAGACCATACATCTCAAATAGGTAGTGAGTATAATGGATTGAGCAATAATTCAAAGACAATTGGTTCTTACTATGGCATTGGCGATCATCAGATAAATCTGCAGTATATATATGTTCCGGTTCTTTTAAATGCCTATGTATCTCAGGGCCTTGCGCTAAAGGCTGGTCTTCAAGTAGGATTTATGTTGGATGCAACAGCTAAAGATGATGAAACTCTAATGACCAAAACAACTGTAAATGGGGCTACAACAATTACGCATGGTGAAACTGAATCTATGAATTATAATGTAAATAGCTATTTTAATAAAGTTGATTTCTCAATACCGGTAGGAGTTTCTTACGAATATATGAATGTGATAATGGATGCCCGTTATAATTTTGGACTTAGCAACATATTCAATTATACAGGTTCGCCAAATTCTAAAAATAACTTTTTAACGGTAACATTTGGATATAGATTTACGCTATAAATTAAAAGCTTCACTTTAGTGAAGCTTTTATATCGGATAATTTAGATTTTCTTCTTTAATATTCTCAAGCACCTCATACAGAAATTTTTTAGATTCCCACTTTGCCATAGGGAGGTCATGCAATAGCCAATTGCCACAATCCTTAGGTGCTGCGCCTGGTATTTCTCCTTCGAAATCCGCTACAAACCTGAACGTATCTTTCATTAGCTCAATAATATCTTTGCTCTCAAAGTCACCTTTAAGCAAAAGATAATTGCCAGTAAGACAACCCATGGGTCCCCAATAAATTATTTTATCTTTCCAGTCTTTGTTATTACGTAAATATGTTGCAGCTAGATGCTCAATAGTATGTATTGCCCCCTGGTGTACTACTGGTTCGCGGTTTGGCTCCTTCATTCGTATATCAAAAGTCGTAACTGTTTCTCCACCAACGGTATCTTTACGAGAAACATATATTCCACGCTTCAAACGGTTGTGATCTATTGTAAAACTAGGTATTTTGTCCATTGTAATTAATATATACTTTCAATAAAAGTCTTTGTTACATTAAAAGAATCATTTGCTATAGTATCCCAGAAGTTATTATATTGTTCTGTTGATGTGCCTGAAAGAGGTAGGTCGCTGATTATACGGAAACTTATAAAAGGAATCTGATTTACAAAGCATGTATGCGCTATTGCGCCAGACTCCATGTCAACAGCCATTGCTTCAGGGAACTTTTCAAGAATAGATACCATCTTCTCTTTAGTATCAACAAACCAATCCCCACTAACAATAAGTCCGGGGTGTATTTTATGCTCGTATTTTACAGACATTGCTTTCTCCAGCATTTTCTTATTGCATGTAAATGCGGCTGGCATACCTAATACCTGTCCGTATTTGCATTCAGTTCCGCACCATACATCATGGTAGCATATTGATGAACTTACCACAATGTCTCTTATATTAACGTCCTTATTAGTACCGCCGGCAACACCTGTTGAGATTATAGCATCTGGTGCAAACAGGTTTATCATATCTTCAGCGCCTATAGCAGCATTAACCTTACCTATACCACATTTTTGTATAACTACAGAATTATCTCCAATGCGGCCAGAGATAAATATTTTTCCATTTTTAGATATTTCAGAGGCACCTTCAAACAAACCTTTTACCTGTTCGAATTCCTTATCCATAGCAATTATAATACCAATTTTCATACCTATATAGTTTTTTCTTTGTTGATGCAAAGATACAAACTTTAATGTAAAAAAATGCAGTATAATGGTAAATAAATGAATGTTTTATGACTAAAAATTGTTTTTTATTAATATTGAATAGCTGTTTTCTTGAGAATATGTATATTAATACATTTTTGGCATCAAAGAATATTCTATAATAACGTATAATGTAAAAGATGATTTAGATGTCCTTTTAATTGACTTTAAGTACATATGTGAAGGAATTGTGAACCTTTTTTAGTATCCTTCACCTGGAAAGCTCTGATTATCATGCTATTGCAGAAAAATGCGTACCTTTTTGTAGTAAAACTTATAAAAAAACAGACAGTAACTACTTTATTTTTTTAGCTATGTAGTTATATCATAGGAATTATGCGTTCACATCACTAAAGCTATGCTTTTAAAGACTTAAAGCATTGACTATATTGTGCAGGAACTTTATAAAATTTTAAGATAACAGTTTAGGACTTTTAATGATGGTATCGTTTAATAAGTCCATTTAATAAATTGATTTGAATATTAATATTAAATGTAAAGTCAAAATATAATACAAATATGATAAAATCAAAAAAAGAAGCCTATTATTTTGTATTTTATGTAGGTTTGCAGTATCTTTGTACCCGAATTTCTAGAAATACAAACAAAATATCTTATGAAAGCATGGAAACAATGTTTGCCTGATATCCTGGCAATACTCCTTTTTGCGGTTTTATCGTTCGCTTATTTTTTTCCTGCAGATACTGAAGGCAGAATATTGTATAGGCATGATTCTTCGGCCGGACGTGGCGCAGGGCAAGAGGCATCTGAATATTATCAACGAACAGGTAATATAACGAGATGGACAAATTCTTTATTTGGTGGAATGCCAACTTATCAGATGTCGCCTGCATACAAGAGTTCAAAAGGGCTTGATGTTGCAACAAAGGCATATCATTTGTGGTTACCTGAGAATGTATGGTATGTATTTGTTTATCTATTGGGATTCTATATTTTATTAAGAGCATTCGACTTCAGGCAGTCGCTTGCGACCTTGGGCTCAATAATATGGGCCTTCTCCAGTTACTTCTTTATAATAATAGCAGCCGGTCATATCTGGAAAGTGATGGCATTGGCATACTTGCCTCCTATGATAGCGGGAATAGTGCTTGCATATCGAGGGAAGTATCTTAAGGGTGGGCTTGTTACTGCTATATTTACAGCCTTCGAAATAAATGCGAACCATGTACAGATGACATATTATTATATGTTTATCATACTATTCATGCTTATCGCGTTTCTTGCTGATGCTATTCGTAGCAAAAACATGAAAAATTTCTGGAAAGCAACGGCTGTATGTATTGTAGGAGCCGCATTAGGTATCTGCCTTAATATATCAAACCTTTATCACACATGGCAATATGGCCAAGAGTCAATGCGTGGAAAGAGTGAGCTGGTTAAGAAAAATAAAGGTAATCAGACCAGTTCCGGTCTTGATAGAGACTATATAACCCAATGGAGTTATGGCATAGATGAAACATGGACACTTCTTGTGCCAAACGCAAAGGGTGGGGCGTCAGTTCCTTTGTCAGAGAATAAGATAGCTATGGAAAAGGCTGATAATAATTATTCTCAGATATATCAACAATTAGGGCAATATTGGGGCGAACAGCCTGGTACAAGCGGTCCTGTATATGTAGGTGCTTTTGTACTTATGTTATTTATCCTTGGTCTATTCATTGTAAAAGGACCAATGAAGTGGGCATTGCTTGGCGCCACTATATTATCTATATTATTGGCTTGGGGTAGAAACTTTATGGGGCTCACCGACTTCTTCTTGGATTATGTACCAATGTACTCGAAGTTTAGGACCGTTGCATCTATATTAGTAATAGCAGAATTTACCATACCGCTGCTGGCTATGATGGCTCTTAAAAAGATAGTGGATGAACCTGAGATACTTAGCAAAAAGATAAAATTCGTATATATAAGTTTTGGCCTTACTGCAGGTTTAGCGCTGCTATTCGCAATAATGCCTACGGTTTTCTTTTCAGATTATGTATCATCTAGTGAGATGCAGGCAATGGCCCAGATACCTGGTGATCAGTTGAATCCGTTGCTGGACAATCTTCGTGAAATGCGACGCGCAATCTTTACAGCAGACTGCTGGCGCTCATTCTGGATTATAGTAATAGGCACTGCATTCCTGTTGCTTTATAAGGTAAAGAAGTTGAAGTCTGAATATATGGTTGGTGCTATTGCAATATTATGTCTTGTAGATATGTGGCAGGTAAACAAACGTTATCTTAACGATGATATGTTTGTAGAAGAGAGTCAGCGTGAGACTCCACAGCAGAAAACAGCAACAGACGAACAGATATTGAGAGACCATTCTCTTGATTATCGTGTACTAAATCTTTCTTCTAGTACATTCAATGAAAACGAGACATCATATTATCATAAAAGTATCGGAGGATATCATGCCGCAAAACTGCATAGGTATCAGGATATGATAGATACATATATAGCACCTGAGATGCAGAGCCTGTTTAAGTCAGCAGCTACAGCACAAGGGGATATGTCGAAAGTTAATGGAGATAGCATATATCCGATATTGAATATGCTAAATACAAAATATTTTATATTCCCATTGCAGAATAATAAGACAGTTCCATTACAGAATCCTTATGCTTTTGGTAATGCTTGGATGGTAGATAAAGTTACCTATGTAGACAATGCTAATCAGGAGATTGATAAATTATCTAAGATAGATCTTCATCATGAAGCTGTGGCTGACTCCAAATTTAAAGAAGTTTTAGGTACGAGCAAGAAACAGGGTGCTATATCAACTGCTACACTGAAAAAATATGAACCTAACAAACTTGAATATGAAGTAAATACGACCTCAGGTGGTGTACTTGTATTCTCTGAGATATACTATCCTGAATGGACAGCAACAGTAGATGGCGTTCAGGTTCCAATAGGTAGAGTAAACTATATATTGAGAGCTATTAATATAAAGCCAGGTACCCATAAGGTTGAACTTTCATTCTTCCCAAAATCAGTGGATACAACAGAGAATATAGCGTATGCAGCTTATGCCATTCTTGTGATAGCCGTATTGCTTATCATATTCTTTGAGTGGAAAAAGAAAAAAGGAACCAACTCACAAAACAATTAATATGGATGTCAATAATTTGTCGCCACTGCGTAAAGGAATAGTAGGTGTACAGTTCTTATTTGTTGCATTTGGTGCAACGGTTTTAGTGCCTCTTTTGGTAGGACTTAACCCTTCGACTGCTCTTTTTACAGCAGGTATCGGAACATTTATCTTCCATTTCGTTACAAAAGGCAAGGTACCTATTTTCTTGGGAAGTAGTTTCGCCTTTATTGCACCGATAATTGCAGCCACAAAAGAATGGGGAATGGCGGGTACATTGGCTGGACTAACAGGCGTTTCGCTAGTATACTTCTTTATTAGTTTTATTGTTAAGCTACAAGGCAAGAAATTCTTAGATCGAGTATTCCCACCGATTGTTATCGGACCTGTAATAATACTAATAGGTCTTACATTGTCAAGTAGTGCTGTTAATATGGCTAAGTCAAATTGGATATTGGCATTAGTATCTCTTGTTACAGCAATATTAGTACTTGTATTGGGAAAAGGTTTAATAAAGCTTGTGCCAATAATAAGTGGAATAATTGTAGGTTATATAGTTGCAGTATTTATGGGTATAATCGATTTTACACCGATAATCAATGCACCATGGATAGCTTTGCCTGATTCTTTGGCACATTTTCACCTTCCAGATTTTAAATGGGGACCCTTTATATATATGATACCTGTAGCAATAGCACCGGTCATTGAGCACATAGGTGATGTATATGTAGTAGGAGCTGTTGCAGATAAGGATTTTGTAAAAGATCCGGGACTGCATCGTACTTTGCTAGGTGATGGTATTGCTTGTTTTGTTGCTGCATTATTGGCAGGGCCTCCGGTTACAACATATGCAGAAGTAACCGGCGCAATGTCTATAACAAAAGTAACAAGTCCGGTTGTAATAAGGATAGCAGCTGCTACGGCTTTGGTTTTCTCTATAATAGGAAAGTTGAGTGCATTGTTGCAAACTATACCACAGTCTGTGTTAGGTGGTATAATGTTGTTGCTTTTTGGTACTATCGCAAGTGTTGGAGTGAGAAACTTGATACAGTCACATGTGAACCTCGATCACACACGTAATATAATTATACTTTCAGTAACGTTGACAATGGGTATTGGAGGTGCAGCATTGTCTGCAGGCAATTTTTCTTTATCAGGTATAGGTCTATCAGCAATAGTGGGTGTATTGTTAAACCTTGTATTGCCAAAAGAAAAAGAAGTAGAAGAAACCTTAATTCCGCAACACTATTATAAATTAAACTTTTTAAGTACCTGAGCAACAAAAAGTTGCTCAGGATTTTGCCATGTCAGAATTTTCACTTATCTTAGTGTTGCAAAAAAAACAAGAGAATC
>JAYRGU010000007.1:0-117613 GCA_041907685.1 Prevotella sp.
GGGCTATCGAAAACGAGAATGGACTGATACGGCAATATATACCAAAATCGAGTTCATTCGCACAATATTCACATCAGCAAATAACAAAAATCATGCACAAGATTAACATGAGACCAAGAGAAAAATTAAATTTCAATTCACCCACACAATGCTTTTATGAAATAATTCCCTAAATTTGCACTTGCTTGTTGAATTCACCGACCACTGTCAGCTGCCTCCTACAATAAAAAGCATTGCAGCCATGAATGCGGGACTGGGAAAGACACTGATGGAAAGAATTGTCGAGAACAAGCCAGACGTAGTTACACTGCTCAAAACGCAATACAGAATGAATGATGACATCATGCGTTTCTCAAGTGACTATTTCTACAATGGAGAGCTGGAGTCGGCCCCACAGATAAAATACAGGGGAATTCTGGATTATGATATACCAATGATGTGGGTGGATACTGCCGGTATGGACTGCAAAGAAGAGTTTGTAGGCGAAAGTTTCGGCAGGATAAATAAACAAGAGGCTGAACTAACCCTTACTACTCTTGAGGAGTACTTCAACAAAGTAGGAAAAGAAAGAATACTGGAAGAGCGTATAGATGTTGGCATCATATCTCCATACAGGGCACAGGTACAATACTTAAGGCGACTTATCAAGAAGAAAGAATATTTCAAGCCCTATAGAAAACACATCTCGGTAAACACGGTAGACGGATTTCAAGGACAGGAGCGTGATATTATCTTAATCTCGCTTGTACGTGCCAACAACGATGGTCAAATAGGTTTTCTGCGTGATCTGAGACGAATGAACGTAGCAATAACCAGGGCCAGAATGAAACTGATCATACTGGGTGACTCTGAGACTATGGGTAAACATCCGTTTTATAAAAAACTATATGAATATATTAAAAACTTAAAGTAAATACAACATTATGTTAGAAAGAGATTACATCATGCGCCTGACTCGTGAGTTCGCGGCTGCGCTGGCATTAGTGCTTGAGAAGAATGAGATAAAAAGTAAAAAGCAAAAGTTACAGGAGCTTTATAATTCGTACATAGGTCCTAGCGCTTTCTATCACACAGCATCATTGGATGAGGTTATGGAGTCTTTCGAATCGGTAAAAGAGAGTGAAAGACTGTTTAAGATGGAGATGCTTGCCGAACTATATTATGCTGAAGCTGATATGGAGACTGGGCCTACACGCCATATGCTATTAGAGAAGGCTTTCGCCATTTTCTCTTTTATAGACAGTAATAGCAAGACTTATTCGATGGACAGAATAAACAAGATGTATGAGATAAACAAGAAACTGCAATAATCAGATAATAAATACAAAAAACCGTATCGAGATATCACATCTAGATACGGATTTATACAATTATTAAATTTATAATATTACGAGAGATGTTACTTTATTTTTATTAGTTAAAATACAATTGATTAATTTAGTCTTTTATATTAAATTTTTATTTTCAATTCCTTATATTTATATTGATCATCTTCATATTTTACATCGCAAATATAGATAATATTTTAATTAGAGCCAAATTTTATTGAAAAAAGATTACGAAATAAATGTTTTTTATACTAACAACTATTAATATATATATATAATTCGAAATATAAAGTGCTATTTTACAGATGTTTTGGACTGAATATTTTAGACATTTTGTACTTAAACCCGCATCTTATAAATATCCATATATAATACAAATAGTGAATAAAATCATTTTTTGTTTTGATTTCCGCCCAACTTGCACTAACTTTGCAGTCGGAAATTCGAATTTAAACATACTTGTATGAAGATTGAAACTGAAATATGCGGTTCGGTGATTAAGGCCGTTAAAGAGTTGTACGGGCAGGATGTGCCTGAGAAGATGGTACAACTACAAAAGACGAAACGTGAATTCGAGGGTAATCTTACTCTCGTTGTTTTCCCTTTCTTAAAGATGTCTCGTAAGAAACCGGAAGACACAGCACAGGAAATTGGTGAATATCTGGCTAATAATGACAAGAACATTTCCGGATTTAATGTAGTAAAAGGTTTTCTGAACCTTAACATTGCTCCGGCTGCATGGATCGGTCTATTGAATACAATTAATGTGGATGAATTATTCGGTGAAAAAAAGGCTGACGAAAATTCTCCACTGGTAATGATTGAATATTCATCGCCAAACACGAACAAGCCACTGCACCTTGGTCATGTACGCAACAACCTGCTAGGCTGGTCGCTTGCACAGATTATGCAGGCTAACGGCAACAAGGTGGTTAAGACGAATATAGTAAACGACCGAGGCATACATATATGCAAGTCTATGTTGGCCTGGCAGAAATGGGGCAATGGCGAAACGCCTGAGACTAGCGGCAAGAAGGGAGACCACTTAATAGGCGACTATTACGTAGCCTTTGACAAGCATTATAAAGCTGAGTGCGAAGAACTGAAAGCCCAATATACAGCTGAAGGTCTTAACGATGAAGATGCAGAGAAGAAAGCCAAAGAGGAAGCTCCACTGATAAAAGAAGCTCATGAGATGCTCGTAAAATGGGAGAACAATGATCCTGACGTGCGTGCTCTGTGGACTAAGATGAACTCTTGGGTATATGCAGGTTTCGACCAGACATACAAGGCTCTGGGCGTATCATTCGATAAGATATACTATGAGTCTGATACCTACCTGAAAGGTAAGGCTAAGGTAGAAGAAGGTCTGGAAAAAGGTCTGTTCGTTCGTAAAGAGGATAACAGTGTATGGGCTGATTTAAGCAAAGACGGCCTTGACCAGAAACTATTGCTGCGCTCTGACGGAACATCGGTATATATGACACAGGACATCGGTACTGCCGAAATGCGATTCAAGGATTTTCCAATAGACAAGATGATATATGTTGTAGGAAATGAACAAAACTATCACTTCCAGGTATTATCAATTCTGCTAGACCGACTTGGTTTCAAATGGGGCAAGGAACTGGTACACTTCTCTTACGGCATGGTGGAATTGCCTAACGGTAAGATGAAGAGCAGAGAAGGTACTGTAGTAGACGCCGACGAACTGGTTGAGGAAATGGTAAGCGACGCAAAGAAGACAAGCGAAGAACTTGGCAAGTTTGCCGACATGACAGAGGAAGAGCGCAACGAGATAGCCCGTGTGGTTGGTCTTGGTGCTCTGAAATACTTTATCCTAAAGGTAGATGCCCGTAAGAATATGCTGTTCAACCCTGCTGAGAGTATCGATTTCAACGGCAATACAGGTCCTTTCATCCAGTACACATATGCACGTATACGCAGTATCATGCGTAAGGCTGCTGCAGAGAACATCAATATCCCGGAAACTCTTGCTGACGACATGCCTATCAACGAGAAGGAGATAGACCTGATACAGAAAATGAACGATTTTGGTGCGGCTATCGAACAAGCCGGAAAGGATTACAGCCCTAGTGGAATAGCAAATTATTGCTATGAACTGACAAAGGACTTCAACCAATTCTATCATGATTATAGCATCTTGCACGAAGATGACTCCAATAAGAAGCTTGTTCGTCTTATTATAGCAAAAAATGTAGCTAAAATCATAAAGAACGGATTAGCTCTTCTTGGCATTGAAGTTCCTGAAAGAATGTAATTGAAACAGAATGAATAAAATAACCAATCCACCCGACTATCGTAATGACACAGTATTACCTTTGCCAAAAGAGGTAACTGCAAATGCATGGGCTGTGGATGCTGCTTGCAGCGGAAACCCCGGACCAATGGAATACAAGGGTGTGGATCTTGCCACAGGAGAGGTTATATTTCATTACGGTCCTATACACGGCACGAACAATATCGGGGAGTTCCTCGCTATTGTTCATGCCTTAGCTCTTATGCAACAGAAGGGCATATCCAAGACTATATACTCGGACAGTTACAACGCCATTGTCTGGGTAAACAAGAAGAAATGCAAGACAACACTAGAACGGAATCCTAAAAACGAACAGTTATATCAGGTTATTTTGAGAGCTGAGAACTGGTTAAAGACTAACAAGATTACCGTACCTATTATCCAGTGGCAGACTAGACAATGGGGAGATATCCCTGCAGACTTCGGCAGAAAGAATAAATAGCTGGATAGAGTCCTTTCAGAATTTTTTAATCTATATCCCTATGATATATGGATATCGTATTATCATCATAGACTTTCTCTTCTGTAAGAATAGCATCATCAGGGATTTGTGCAGATTTAGTACCTTTACGTACTGTCTTTTTTGTTTTTTCAACACGTATTTCATCCCACAAACCACTCTCAATAAAAGAATTATGGGTATATGCCCCACCCTCAACCAATAAAGACTGAATACCTTTATCGTATAAATATCGCATCAATTGAGGTAGCACAGGACTATCAAAATCCACATCAGTACAAAAAGGATGATTACGATCTAGAACAATACGCATGGGATTATCCCCACTCCACTCTCTGACATTTAATTGAGGATGGTCGCGCTCATTATTTATACGTCCGACGATTATGGCATCGCTCTCTGCACGCAACTTATGAACCAACATCTTTGTAAACGAATTTGAAAATAATGTAGCCTTGAAATTATCGTCTAAGAACCCATTGGCAGATTGCGCCCACTTTAATATCACATAAGGACGATGATGAGTATTATAAGTCATAAACCTCTTGTTAAGTTCGAGACATTCTCTCTCTAAAACACCCACAGTAACATCAATTCCGGCATCACGAAGTTTCTGTATGCCACGACCTTGAACCTTGGCGAACGGATCAACACAGCCAACAACCACTCTACGTATTTTCTTACTCACAATCAGGTCTGCGCAAGGAGGAGTACGACCATAATGACTACACGGTTCAAGACTTACATACATAGTTGATTTAGTTAGCAATTTACCATCTTCATCATTCACGGACTTAAAGGCATTAACTTCGGCATGACCTTCTCCACATCTTACATGATATCCCTCACCTATGATTCGTCTATCGCAAACTATAACAGCCCCAACCATAGGATTTGGCTTTGCATTATTTTGCCCGTTTGCTGCCAGTTGAAGACAACGGCGCATATACTTTTCGTCCTCTATTATTTGGTTCATTACGAATGATTTACTAAATTTGCATCCAACTTATAATTATGACAATGACATACGATGAAATATGGCACCAGATAACAACAGTGTACGACGAGAACGAGGCAAAAGCTATCGCTCGTTATGTATTAGATGTGTGTTTCGGTATGTCTGCCACAGATGTTTACTGTGGCAAAGTTACACAATTATCAGCAGATGACACCTGCAAACTAGAAAAAATTATCCAAAGGATAATAAAATGCGAGCCAGTACAGTACATCACAGGTACTGCAGACTTTGCAGGGCACGCCTTTGATGTTGAACCCGGTGTACTGATTCCACGGCCAGAAACAGCCGAACTATGTGAATGGATAATTGACAACGCAAATCAACAACCAAAGATTCTAGATATAGGCACGGGCAGCGGGTGCATTGCCATCACACTGGCACTTGGAATAGACAAGGCAGAAGTACATGCATGGGATATATCAGCACAGGCTCTTAGAATATCAGCACAAAATGCATCCAGACTTGGTGTAGACATTGCTATTGAGCGTCAAGATGCAATTAGGCATCCAAATGATAATGAATGCTGGGATATAATAGTAAGCAATCCTCCATATGTATGCGATAAGGAAAAAGCAGATATGGAAAAGAATGTATTGGAATACGAACCCGAGCTGGCTCTTTTCGTTCCAGATGATGACCCTCTAATATTCTATCAACATATCAGCAAATATGCAATAGAGGCATTAAAGCATAACGGCATGCTATACTTCGAGATCAATCCCATATTCTACACCGAGATGATTGATATGCTTGAAGAAGAAGGCTTCTATGATATAAAGATAAAAGAAGACATGTTTGGTAAAAAAAGATTTGTTAAAGCAAAAAAACTATGAAAGAAATTTCAGAACAAGATGCACTATTTAGGCTTTCGGCTCTATGTTCAAGTGCAGAGCACTGTTCGTACGAAATGAAACAGAAGATGGAAAAATGGGGGCTGGGCGAAGACGTTCAAGACCGAATAATGCGAAAACTAACAGAAGAGAGATTCATCGACGACGAACGTTTCTGCCGGTTCTTTGTTAAAGACAAAATAAGATACAGCAAATGGGGACGACGAAAAATAGAACAGGCGCTATGGGCAAAAAGGATTCCTACTTCTATACAGCAAAATGTGCTGGATAACATAGAAAAAGAAGAGTATCTTAACATACTGCGCCCTCTTTTAAAGAAGAAACGAAAAAGCACAAAGGCTGAAAACGATTATGAGATGAATGGTAAATTGATAAGATTTGCCTTAAGCAAAGGATTTGACATGGATATAATCAGAGAGTGTATAGATAATGCTGATGAATTCAATATAGACGAAGATGAAGATTAGCTTCTGGAGCAGACTGATAGATATTATTGCTCCACGGGCTTGTGTAATATGCGGAAATAGGCTGGCTATAACAGAGAACACCATCTGCAGTATATGCAATATGCATCTTCCACGCACAAGATTCTTTAAAGACTTATACAATAATGAAATGGCAAAGCTCTTTTGGGGACAAATACCTATAGAGAAGGGGGCTGCTCTTTTTTATTATGAGGGTCACTCGCAAGTAAGCAAAATCATCTACACTCTAAAATATAGCAATCAGCCGGAAATTGGAGTAAAGATGGGACGTATAATGGCCAAAGAATATTATGAATATGATTTCTTTAAGGATATAGATCTGATTGTGCCGATTCCTCTTGCTAAAAAAAGATTAAGACAAAGAGGATACAATCAGAGTATGGAGATTGCAAAAGGCGTAAACGAAATCACAGATATAGAAATAGCCGGAGATATAATAACCAGAAAAACATTCGTGGGAAGTCAAACAGACAAGGACAGATGGGGACGTATGAAAAATGTAGAAGATGTATTTCATCTCGACAAACCTGAAAAGATAACAGGGAAACACCTGCTAATAATAGATGACGTGGTTACGACCGGGGCTACTGCAATATCATGCGGCAAGGAATTGACAAAAGCAGGAAATGTAAAAATAAGTGTATTATCTCTTGGTTTCGCTAAAAGTTAGAAACATTTAACTATCATTCGAAGCCCCTTATAAAAAAGAATATGTATATTTGCATCTTAAATTATAAAATAATTTTATTATAATGGACATTTTAAAGAAGGAATTCGCTTCCAAATTACTGAAAATCAAAGCGATAAAATTACAGCCAAACAACCCTTTCACATGGGCTTCAGGATGGAAGTCGCCTTTTTATTGCGACAATCGTAAGACTTTATCCTATCCGGAATTAAGAAATTTCGTTAAACTCGAGATATGCCACGCTATACTTGAAAGTTTCCCTGAGACGGAAGCTGTTGCAGGTGTAGCAACAGGTGCCATTGCGCAAGGAGCTTTGGTAGCAGAAGAACTTAATCTGCCTTTCGTCTACGTTCGCAGCAAACCAAAAGATCATGGATTGGAAAACCTTATAGAAGGTGAATTAAGACCAGGCATGAAGGTTGTTGTCATCGAGGATCTGGTATCTACAGGATCAAGCAGTCTAAAGGCTGTAGAGGCAATACGCAAAGACGGATGCGAAGTGGTTGGTATGATAGCATCATATACTTACGGTTTCCCTGTAGCAGAGGAGGCTTTCAAGAAGGCAGATGTTAAGCTAGTAACTCTTACTGATTATGATAATGTTGTAAATCAGGCTTTAGATACCGGTTATATCAATGATGAAGACGTAGTTGTATTACATAAGTGGCGTAAAGACCCTGCACACTGGAACGAATAATTATATTATGTCTACATTTGAAAGCAGTGTAAAAGAGATACCCTACTCACAGCAGAAGGTATACAACAGTCTTAGTGATCTTAACAATCTTGATAAAGTTAAAGATCGTATCCCTCAGGATAAGGTAAAGAACTTTATGTTTGATCAAGACTCAGTAAGCATAAGCGTATCACCTGTAGGTGATATCAAAATACATGTAATAGAAAGGGAAGAACCTAAATGCATAAAGTTTGAGACAGAAAAATCACCTGTACCATTCTTTCTTTGGATTCAGATAATTCCTGCCTCTGAAGATTCGTGCAAAATGAAGCTTACATTGAAAGCTGAATTAAATCCTTTCATAAAAGGGATGGTTAGCGGACCGTTAAAGGATGGACTCGAGAAAGTAGCAGAAGCTTTAGCATTGGTACATTACGAATAAGAAACTAAAAGATAATGGCAAACAAACTCTGGGAAAAGAATTTTGAGATTAACAAAGAAATAGAGAGATTTACGGTAGGTCGTGATCGCGAACTGGACCTCTATCTTGCTAAATACGATGTTTTAGGTTCGATGGCTCATATTACTATGCTTGAAACCATCGGACTGCTTACTGCTGATGAACTTAAACAACTGTTGGCAGAGCTCAAAAAAATCTACACTATCTGCGAAAAAGGAAAATTCGTTATTGAAGATGGCGTGGAAGATGTTCATTCTCAGGTGGAACTGATGCTTACTCGTAAATTGGGTGATATCGGAAAGAAGATCCACAGCGGACGATCACGCAATGATCAGGTATTGCTCGACCTTAAACTTTTTACTCGTCACGAACTTAAAGAGATAGCAGATTCTGTAAAGATCCTTTTTGATGAACTAATACAGAAAAGTAACCAATACAAAGATATTCTTATGCCTGGTTACACACATCTACAAATAGCCATGCCAAGTTCTTTCGGACTGTGGTTTGGCGCGTACGCAGAAAGCCTTACAGATGATTTGCTTTTCTTGCAGGCCGCTTATAGGATGACAAACAGAAATCCCTTAGGTAGCGCTGCCGGATATGGCTCTTCTTTCCCTCTTAATAGATCATTGACGACCAAACTTCTGGGCTTTGACTCAATGGACTACAATGTGGTTTATGCACAGATGGGACGAGGGAAAATGGAACGTAATGTAGCTTTTGCAATGGCTACTATTGCTGGAACTCTTGCTAAGATGGCTTTTGATGCATGTATGTTTAACTGCCAGAATTTCTCTTTTGTGAAATTACCAAAGGAATGTACTACAGGAAGTAGTATCATGCCACACAAAAAGAATCCTGATGTATTCGAACTTATACGTGCAAAAAGTAATAAGATACAAAGTCTGCCACAGCAAGTTATGCTGATAATGAACAATCTCCCCGTAGGATATTTCAGAGATTTACAGATTATCAAAGAGGTTTTCTTACCCGCATTCGATGAACTGAAAGACTGTCTGCAAATGGCGGCCTATATAATCAATAAGATTGAGGTAAACGTGCATATACTTGACAATCCAATGTACGATCCGATGTTCTCGGTTGAAGAAGTCAATCAGCTGGCAGCCGAGGGTATGCCATTTAGAGATGCATATAAGAAAGTAGGCCTAGAAATAGAAGCTGGCAAGTTTGTGCCAAATAAGAATATTCATCACACTCATGAAGGTAGCATAGGCAATCTATGTAATGACAAAATACAAGCATTGATGAATAAAACTCTAGACGAATTCCATTTCGAAAATATTGAAGACGCCGAAAAGAATCTTCTGAAATAACGAAGTATGAAAGCTGTAAAATATGCAATCGCATCATTTGTGTTGCTTTGTATCTTTTCGTGCAATACTGAGAATGAATTTAGTAACATACCATGCTTCCTTATTATAGATAATGCCACACACAATGACCCAACATTAGCAGGAAGTCTAAACCCAATGTCGTCAGGTATATTTTGCTGTATAAGTACGATTAATAAATCTGGCGTACAATATTTTGCCTTCTCTGATAACAATGGCAACAATTCTACCTCAATATTCAATGCCATTGACAGTAAACGCAGCATACTGATAGGTCTTAATAATGGTATATTTGTTGGCTACAGTATATTTGACCCACATATACTTTATGCATACGATCGTCAGTGTCCGAACTGTACTGATCCCAATAACCCTATCAAACAAAAGAATCCACTTACGATGAGTACAAATGGAATAGCCACATGCGCAAAATGCGGTAGACAATATGACATGAATAATGGTGGTATTGTATCAAAAGGTGATGCTGGAGATAAAATGATAAGATACAGAGTGGTTTCTTCAAGCCCATATGGAGTACTTAACGTCAATAATTAGCACATAATATTAAAATGTGTAAATTAGTTTGGCATTTCAAATAAATAGCATTATCTTTGCATTCACAATTCGCGGAAATAGCTCAGTTGGTAGAGCACGACCTTGCCAAGGTCGGGGTCGCGGGTCCGAGTCCCGTTTTCCGCTCAAATAGTAATTGGGCCGCAATGGTGGAATTGGTAGACACGAGGGACTTAAAATCCCTTGGCCAGTAATGGCTGTGCGGGTTCGAGTCCCGCTCGCGGCACACCTAAAATCATTTCAATGATGCATAAAAATCTATTTTTTTCTTTATCAGCTGTTGTATTAATAGCTCTAACTTCTTGTTCAAAACTAGGAGTTTTATCTTCGGATAATTTTAATGTAACACCTAATCCGCTTGAAACACAAGCAGGTCAAGTACCAGTTACTATTAATGGTTTATTCCCGGAGAAGTATATGAACAAAAAAGCCGTTGTTACTGTTATACCAGAACTTCGCTATGGTAATGGACTATCTACTCAGGGAAGTGGCGCCACTTTCCAAGGTGAAAAGGTTCAAAGCAACGACCAGACTATATCTTATCGTGTAGGCGGGCGATATACAATGAAAACGAATTTCTTGTATACACCTGACATGCATAAAAGCGATTTGTATTTAACTTTCAATGCCAAAATTGGTAAGAAAAAAGTTAACATCCCTGCAGTTAAAGTTGCTACAGGAATAATCGCCACTTCTGAGTTATCAAAGAACACTTTGAAAACTTCAAATCCATGTTTAGCTCTAGACTCTTTCAAGAGAGTTACAGAACAGAAACAGGAAGCTAACATTAAATTCCTTATTCAACAGGCCAATCTCCGCAAAAGCGAGTTGAAAAACAATTCTGTTAAGGAGTTCGTAAGTCTACTGAAGAAAATCAACAGAGACAAAGAAGGACTTAATATAAATAATGTGGAAATCAGCGCTTATGCATCACCTGATGGAGGTGTTAAGTTGAATGACAAACTGGCTAACCAACGTCAGAACAGTTCTGAGAAATACGTTAAGAGTCAATTGAAACAAACTAAAGTTTCAGCTCCTGTTGATGCAAAATATACAGCACAAGACTGGGATGGCTTCCAGGAATTGGTTAAAGCATCTAACATTCAGGATAAGGACCTAATTATACGTGTTCTTTCTATGTATCAGGATCCTCAACAGCGCGAACAACAGATAAGAAATATGTCTGCTGCCTTTAGAGAACTTGCTGACGGTATTCTTCCTGAATTACGCCGTTCACGTCTTACGATCAATTATGAAACAATCGGAAGAAATGACCAACAGATCCTCGACCAATTGAGCAAAGACGCTAAGAAACTGAGTGTAGAAGAAATGCTTTACGCTGCAACTCTTAAGGATAACAACAATGACAAAGAGGCTGTTTACAAGCAGACTACAGAGGTTTATCCTAACGACTACAGAGCATATAACAACATCGCTGTAATGGAGCTTGCTAAGGGTAACACTAACGACGCAAAAGAATACTTACAGAAAGCATTAGAAGTTAATCCTAAAGCTCCAGAGGCTAATGGAAACTTAGGTTATATCGCATTGCTTAACAACAACAAAGAGGAAGCAGAGACTTACATTCTGAAAGCACAAAACGCTAATGGAATAAACGAAGTTCTTGGTAATCTTAATTTGGCAAAGGGCAATTATGCTGAAGCTGAGCAAAATTTCAACGGAATAAACAGCAACAGTGCTGCATTGGCTCAGATTCTTAACAAAGACTATGCTAAAGCATCAGAGACACTTAAAAACATTAAAAACGGTGATGCTATCACAGACTATCTAAGTGCAATACTTAACGCACGTACTGGTAATAGTGACGCAGCAAACATCCAATTGAAAAGAGCTATTTCGAAGGACTCATCACTTGCAGATTATGCAAATAACGATCTAGAGTTCGCGAAAACAAAATAAGACATTTCTAGAATGACACGATTTATCGAATGTCTTTTATTCACCTTGGTTTTGATTTCTTGTGGAACAGATGGCGATCATTTCAAAATCGAAGGACGTTTCAGGAATCTCAACCAAGGTGAGTTCTATATATACAGTACTGATGGCGGTATTAATAAATTAGACACTGTGAAGGTTCAAGATGGTGAATTCGCTTTTGAGACACCTTTACAGAAAAAAGCCACGTTTATAATGGTATTCCCAAACTTTTCTGAACAAGCCATATTCGGAGAACCGGGAAAGACAGCAAAGATCTCTGGTGATGCATCACATCTAAAAGAGATGGAAGTAAGTGGCAATGAGGATAATAAACTAATGACCGACTTCAGAAAAAGCATTCTGAACAATTCTGATGACCAAATAAGAAACAATATAGAGAACTTCGTAAAAGACCATCCAGAATCAATCGTAGGTGTATATTTGGTAAGCAAATATTTTATAAGAACAGCGACTCCCAACTATAAGAAAGCTTTGGCATTATTAGATATTCTTGCTAATAATCAAAAGGATAATGGTTATTTGATTAATCTAAAAAACGATATAACCAATCTTGCTAAAACTTCAGGTAATACATTGCCTCCATTTTCAGCTTTCAGTACCAGCGGCAATCACATAACCAATAGTAGTTTAAACAGTGAAGTAACAGTAATTAATGTTTGGGCTTCATGGAACAATGAGAGCATGGGTATGCAACGTCAACTGCAATCTTTGAAACGACAATTTGGAGGAAAACTTAACCTAATAGGGATCAACATAGATGCAAGCAAAAAATTATGCACAGATGCAATGAAGAGTGATTCAATAAAATGGGATAATATCTGCGACGAGCAAATGTGGGATAGTCCTACTCTGAAAGCTCTAGGCATCTGTGGAATACCTGATAATATAATTATAGGAAAAGGTGGCAAGATTATTGCACGTTCTCTCAACGGAGGGGATCTTGAGAACAAATTGCAAACCATTTTAAAGTAATGAGGAGGGAGATTTGTTAGTAAAGACTTATTGCGCTGCAGTAAACGGACTGGAAGCAACCATAGTAACTATAGAAGTAAGTATTACAAGAGGAACTTTTTATCATCTCACAGGACTTGCTGATGAAGCTGTTCGAGAAAGTCATGATCGTATTGTTGCTGCATTACTCAATAATGGCTATAAATTTCCTGTAGCTGACATAACAGTAAACATGGCGCCTGCTGATATACGAAAGGAAGGTAGTGGATACGATTTACCATTGGCTATAGGTATATTAGCGGCTAATGGCAATATTAAATCAGAAACGCTGAACGAGTATATGCTTATTGGCGAGTTGGGACTAGACGGAAGATTGCAGCCGGTACGTGGAGCTCTTCCGATAGCAATAAAAGCGCGCGCAAAACATTATAAAGGGCTTATAGTACCAAAACAAAACATCAAAGAAGCAGCTGTTGTAAACGACATAAACGTGTACGGTATGGAGAATATCGTAGATGTAATTAATTTTTTGAATGGGGACCAGAGTTTTGAACCAACTATCATAGATACGCGTAAAGAATTTTATGAACACCAAAGTGAGTTCGAATTTGACTTTTCAGATGTACGCGGACAAGAAAATGTAAAACGTGCTTTAGAGGTTGCTGCAGCCGGTGGACATAATTTAGCCATGATCGGACCTCCAGGAAGTGGTAAATCAATGATGGCAAAGAGATTACCATCCATCCTACCGCCACTATCTCTAGCTGAAAGTCTCGAAACGACTCAAGTTCATTCAGTTGCTGGAAAGTTGGGCAAAAATATGTCACTTATATCACAACGTCCTTTTCGTTCACCTCACCATACAATATCGCAAGTAGCTTTAGTAGGCGGTGGTGTTAATCCACAACCTGGAGAAATTTCACTAGCACATAATGGAGTCCTATTTGCAGACGAGCTACCTGAATTCAGCAAATCTACACTAGAAGTATTACGCCAACCACTCGAAGACCGTAAAATAACCATATCACGAGCAAAATATACAGTAGAATTTCCTTGTTCATTCATGTTTGTAGCATCAATGAACCCATGCCCGTGTGGATATTACGGAGACCCGACCCATCATTGTGTATGCACTCCTGGCCAAATTCAACACTATATGAATAAAATAAGTGGCCCTCTACTCGACCGCATTGACATACAGATTGAGATTTCGCCTGTTCCTTTTAAGGATATATCGAAAACAGCCCAAGGAGAAAGTAGCAAGGATATACGTAAACGGGTAATAAAAGCGAGGAAAAGACAAGAAGAAAGATATAAAGATTATAAAGGTGTACATTGCAATGCACAAATGAGTGAACGAATGATACATCAATTTGCAGAGCCTGATAGCCAAGGTATGGAACTTTTGCGTATGGCCATGGAACGTTTCAACCTTTCAGCAAGAGCTTACAACAGAATTTTGAAAGTGGCTAGGACAATTGCCGACTTAGAGAATTACGATAAGATACAGCCTCAGCACCTTGGTGAAGCTATAAGCTATCGTAATCTTGACCGTGGTGATTGGGCTGAACGCGGCTAAAAGCGATAAATATTATCGCCATCAGATAGATGAATATTATAATAACATTCACCACGTTATCTTATATTCTTGAAATCAGAATTTCACAGTTCTCGGTACTGAAGCAAATGAATAATATGTAGCGTTTCCATCTTCTATATAAAGAACAGCCGTATTACTATCTGTTGCAGAATACATTTTATTCCCTGGATTCTTATCAAGCATAAATTGCTTAGCAACAACACGGTCATCGTTGATAAGTTTACCTGTAATACGAATCCATTCTGACCCATTCTTTTTCAAACCACAAATTTCAAATTTACCATTTACTTTAAGTTGTTTAAATACTTCCTTTTTCTTTCCTGTCAAGAAATACAAATGATTTTCAAATACGGTAACAGCACTAAATGGACGAACATGTGCCTGATCTCCGTCTACTGTGGCAACAAAGAATACACCACACTCATGCAGATAATTCATTATTTCTGTGGGACTAACTTTCTCAATATTCTGAGCACTCATAGTTGTCACAGCCATAAATAAGGTTAAGGTCATAAAAAATTTTGTTATTGCTTTCATTTTATAATTATTTATTAGGTTTGACTATTACTTAAATAACAATGGAGCAAACTCGTTAAGGCTTCTTCTCCATGTTTGAAAAACGTGTGCTGTCCCAAGTGATTCGTAATATATATGTTTTACGCCTGCTTTTTCTAAATCAAAATGAATTTTACGACCAGCGCCATCACCTTCTACTGAACCCTGACTGATGAAAAACACTTTGACTAACTTTGCAAATTCATTAGGCTTATTGAGCAGTCCTTTATATGCAGACTGAATACCAGAAAAGCCAAATGGAGCAGCACTGAAAACACCTATATAAGCAAACTTATCTAGATTATCTTGAGATATCTGATATGTCTGTGCGCCGCCCAAAGAGAGTCCGGCTATGGCCCTATTTTCACGATTTGTCAATGTTCGATATTCACTATCTACCATAGGAATCACGTCACTAATAATTGTTTTGCAAAATACATCCCAAAAATGTAGCCTTGTATTCTTTGCTATACCAGCTAGGCCACCGTCCTCCATTACAATAATCATTGGCTTTGCCTTGCCTTCAGCTATAAGATTATCCAAAATAAAGTTTGCCCTACCTTGTTGCGACCATGCCCTTCGATCTTGATTCATTCCATGGAGTAAATAGAGTACAGGATAACGACTTTTGGTGTTTTTCTCATAAAAAGGAGGAGTATAAATATAGGCGTGGCGCATTTCTCCAGTCGACTTTGCCTTATACCAAACAGAACGCACTTCACCATGAGGAACATCTTTTACATCATAAAAGCTTTCATTTTTCCCTGGTATATCTATGCAACTGAATATATGACCCGCATCCCAAAACGTTTCGCTCAATGGATCTGGCATATCTACTCCATTAACCTTTAATGAATAACAGTAGAAACCAGGCGTCATTGGATTTGTAGAACCGCTCCAAAAACCATCACTATCTTTTTTCAAGATAGTATTGTCTAGACTAACCTTTACACTTTCTGCGCCATCAATTTTAACTTTGAAATAAACTTTACCCATGTCATCTATTCGTGGATAATCAGAACCGACAATATTGGTCGATGCAGACTTCGTTCCTGTTGGAAATTCTGTCTGTTGCGCAATTATCGCATTAAGCGAAAATAAGGCAATAATAATAATTAATGTTCTTTTCATTGATATTTGATATTTATTATTTAAATTTACTGAATATATTGAATTATACTTCTGCACAAACTTTACTGAATTGTGTCATAATTACATAATATATTGTTTTACAGGGTGTTAAAATGATTTAGAGAAGAATAATCTTACATATCAAAATATATCGCACAACTACAAAGATACATATAAAAAGATATATTAAGTATTATTGTATGGAATAGTTTTAAAAAATTGTTATAACAAACAAACTTTATGTAACATAACATTAATATTAATACATCTTTTATCAATATTTTTGTAAATATAAAATACATAAGATACAATAATGAATCATAATAAATTAATAAATTCAAAAGTAGATATTATTATAGGACATATTACATTTATCTTCATCTGCCTACAAAAGCATATTTTATCTTATATACTTAAGACTGGCACAGACATTATAGTATGAAACATTGCTAACACTTTTTGATAACAAATAATTATTAATCATGAAAACGAAACAGTACCTTAAATTTATATTAGGACTTATTACAGTAATAATAATTACTTCATGCAATAAGACAATCCATATTGATAAGAATCTCGCTATATTGCCAAATATATTTCCAGATTATGAAAATATAACAATACCACCTGATATTGCTCCATTACACTTCAAATTATTGGATAATTCTAAATACGATGATGCATGTGCTATCTTCAAAGTTAATAATTTAAGCATAACTGTAAACGAAGAAAACGGGCAATTTAAAATTAGCAAGAAAGAATGGAAAAGGATGCAAAAGAAAGGTAATACTATCTCTATAATAATAGCTGTTAAAAAGGCAAATAAATGGACAGCTTACGCACCTTTTCATTTCTATATATCAAAGGATAATATTGATGGATACTTAGTATACCGTCTTATAGAACCAGGCTACGAAAGATGGGGAGAGATGGGCATATATCAAAGATGTCTTAGAAACTATGATGAAAGAGCAATAATAACAAACAAAGCAACAGGACATAATTGCATTAATTGTCATTCATTCTGTAAGCAATCACCAGATAAAATGTTATTTCACATGCGCAAAGAATTTGGTGGTACTTATGTCATCAATGGTGCTAATATAGAAAAACTTGATACAAAGACAAAAAAGACAATTTCGCCACTAGTATATCCATCTTGGCATCCATCGGGTCATTACGTAGCTTTTTCTGTTAACACAACGAAGCAAATGTTTCATACAACTAATCGCAATCGCGTAGAAGTGTTTGATTACGCATCAGATGTAGTAGTTTATGATATCTATAGGCATCAGATCGTTACATCTTCTTTATTATCATCAAAAAAATCTTTTGAAACATTCCCGACATTCTCTGCAGATGGCAAAACTTTATATTTCTGTACAGCAGACAGCATGAATATTCCAGCTGATTATGATAAAGTAAAATACAGTATTTGTTCAATATCATTCAATCAAAGGACAAGGACTTTCGGAAATAAAGTGGACACAATTTTTAATGCAAAAGCTATAAATAAAAGTGCATCATTCCCTAGAGTATCTCCTAACGGCAGATTCCTAATGTTTACGGTTTCAAATTATGGTAACTTCTCCATATGGCATAGAGAAGCAAACTTATACATGATAGATCTGCATACCGGCAAAAGTATTAATGTAGATGCTCTGAATAGTAATGAAACAGAAAGCTATCATTCATGGAGCAGCAACAGCCACTGGGTTGTATTCAGCAGCAGAAGAATTGATGGTCTTTATACTCGCCCATTTATAGCCCATATAGACAATAATGGTAAGGTCTCTAAGCCGTTCTTACTTCCAGAAGATGATACTGATTATTATTATTTACTGCAGAAATCATTTAACATTCCAGAGTTTGTAAAAGAGCCCTTGAAAATAAATACTTACAAAATAATAAAAGAGGCTCGAAGCGGTAGATCAAGAGAAATTACATCTATTTAAAGCATATAAATTAATATAAAAGTTAATATTTAAGAAAGTTGTTACATTAAATAAAGTTTATGTTACATTATCGTTGTGATCATTTTGGAATAAAATATATATTTGCAACCGAATAATTACAGTTAACCGATCTAATATCAATTGAAAATTTTTTCCATTTAATAAATAGTGTTTTTAAATTAATTTTAATTTTTATCTATGAAATGCATTAATCTAAAAAAGTCCTTAGGGCTATTATTCATGTTTATGATGATACCTCTATGGGCAATGTCCCAAAACGTCACAGTTATGGGTAGTGTAAAAGAAGCAGGCGGTGACGCTCTTCCGGGAGTAAGTATCAAACAAGTTGGAACATCGACTGGAACTATTACCGATCTTGATGGCAATTATAGAATTTCAGTTCCATCAAATGCTAAACTTGTTTTCTCTTTTGTAGGCTACCAATCAGCGACAATCTCTGTTGGAGGAAAATCCAAAATAAATGTCATTCTAAAAGAAGACAGTAAGACATTGGATGAACTAGTCGTTGTTGGTTATGGTACCATGAAGAAAAGTGATATTTCTGGCTCTGTTGCCACAGTTGACCGTGACGCTATGTTGAAGAAGGCTCCAACAAATATTGGTCAGGCTCTTCAAGGTGCAGCTGCAGGTGTGCTGGTTACGCAGAATGACGGTACTCCTGATGGCTTCGCAGCAGTACGTATCCGTGGTATCGGTACTATTAATGGTTCAGCAGATCCTCTATATGTTGTAGATGGTGTACAAGTTGGTACAGATGCCAGTTTCCTTAATCCCGCAGACATTGAGAAGATTGAGGTTTTAAAGGATGCTTCTGCAACTGCTATTTACGGTTCTGCAGGTGCTAATGGTGTTATTATGGTTACGACACGTCAAGGAACTAAGGGCCATACACAAATACAAGTAACAGCAGACTTTGGTGTTCAGACTCTACCTAATGAATTAAAGACTCTTGGCATTGATGAGTTCGCTTCTTCAGTTCGTGAGGCAAAAGCTAATGATGGTCATGGTATATACAATAATATATGGGACCAAAAATATGATGGTAAACGTAATTATATTGATTGGCAGAAAGAAATGACACATGCAGCTCTCAAGCAGCAGTATGGTGTTACTGCATCTGGTGGTACCGATAAAAGTCAGTATAACTTTTCTTTAGGTTACCTAGACAATGATGGTTTAATCGTTAATACAAATTACAACCGTCTATCTGCTCGCGCTAACGTAAATGTCCAGCCTGTTAAGTGGCTGAAATTCGGTGGTGATATGAATTTTGTTCATACAGAGTCACACGGTTCAAATGGAAGTTTTAACAACAACGGCAACCTATCTTCACTCCGTGACTTAGCTTACTGGACTCCAACACTTGACTATCTTGTCAATAATTCAGTTAACGGTGCTTATGTAGGTGTTAACTTAGTTAACCCTGATGGATCTTATGGTTGTGGTTATCTTGGAACATCAGATGGTTGGGAAGGAATGACAAAAAACTCTGCTAACCCATACGCAACTCAGATGGAGAAGACGAACCAGATGAACCGTGGAAACAGGATGTTTCTTAGCGCTTTCTTTGACATCGAATTCATGAAAGGATTGAACTTGCACTCTATCGCATCTTATACTGTAAATACTTGGGAAGGCGGAGACTTTACTGGTGGTTCAAAACGTTATAACTATATAAATGGTAATCTAACAGAAATGGATCTTACAGCAGCAGGCGTTGATAATCGTTACTCTTTCAGTTTGAATCAGAGTCATGGTAATAATCTAGGAATTGAGACCTATCTTACCTACAACTGGAAAACAAGTTTCAATGATTTAACTTTAATGGTAGGTAACTCTGTAAGCAAATACTATGGTTCGTATGTTAGTGCAAGCGCAAACACATTTCCATCTGTTGACAACCGTTTAATGAGTCTTTCTACGAACCCATCTTCACGTGAAGGTAATGGCGGATTCAATGCAGACTCTCGTGGAATTTCATACTATGGTCGTGCTATTTACAATTTATTTGAACGCTATATTTTCACAGGAACTATTCGTCGTGATGGCTCTTCAAATTTTGGTGCTGGCAATCGTTGGGGGACTTTCCCATCTGCAGCTTTAGCTTGGCGTATTTCAGAAGAGCCCTTCATGAAAGATGTCAAAATAATAAATAACTTAAAACTTCGTCTTGGTTGGGGACAAACTGGTAATGCAGGTAACATGTCAGGTAGAGCTATATCTGCTCTAAGTTCTAGCGATGTCAATTATAATGTTTACTCACAAGGTGGAACAATGGGTATAAGTGGTAATCGTTCTGTAGTATCAGGTTTTAAGCAACTTCTCGTAGATACGAACTTAAAGTGGGAAACCAATGAACAGACTAATATTGGCGTTGATTTCGGGGTTTTGAATGGAGATTTAAATGTTACCGTTGATTACTTCATTCGTAAATCTAAGAACTTACTACTTGACCAACAAATACGTCCTTCCACAGGTTTTACATCTATTTATACTAATTATGGAGAAATAGAAAATCGTGGTTTTGAATTTAACTTAACATATAACAAGCGTCTAAACAAAGATTGGTCTATCAATGCGACATTGAATGGTTCATCTTTGAAGAATAAAGTAAAGAATATGGGTGAACCTGTATATTCTACAAATGATGGTGCTACTGGTAATGGTAACGTAGGTGCAATAGGTGCTGCTGCTTCATTCTATTGGGGCGGTCACTCAATCTGTAAGGAAGGCGAAGCTGTAGGTTCATTCTATGGGTATCAAGTAGAAGGAATTTGGAAAAATCAGGCTGAAATTGATGCTGCTAATGCTGCAGCAAAAGCAAAAGGATTTGATGCATATGATGGTATTTCAGCTTCTTATGCTCCTGGAGATTTTAAATATAAAGATGTTAATGGAGACGGTCATGTTGATACAAACGATAGGGTAATCTTAGGCAATGGTATTCCAAAGTTAAATTATGGTATTTCGCTTGGTGCTACATACAAAAACTGGGATTTCAGTATGTATATGTATGGTGTACTTGGCCAGCAGATACTATCATATTCAGCAATGCGTCTTTCTACAGTATATTCTTCAGATGATCAGACTTTCCCTAATATACTTAAAGACAGTTATGATAGGGTTTGGCGCAGTGGAAATGAAGCAAATGCAACACTTCCTCGTCTGACAGTAATTGATAACAACCACAATGTACGTTGTAGTGATGCATGGGTTAAGAATGGTGATTTCCTAAGATTAAGTAATTTTCAGATTGGATACACATTACCTAATTTAATAGCGAATAAGATCGGTATTACTAAAGCTCGTGTTTATGCAGCAGTTCAGAATTTATTCACAATATCGGGTTATAACAAGTATGGAGACCCTGAGTGTGGCCAGAACAGCGTTCTTTACTCTGGTCTTGACACAGGTCGTTATCCAATGCCACGTACATTTATGATGGGTTTGAACGTTACATTCTAATTATTAATTAAAGACAATATGAAAAACTTAAATAAAGCATATATCGTTGCAGGTTCATTTGCTCTTTTAGCACTTACCTCTTGTGACAACGACAAATTTTTAGATGTTACGCAGTACGATAAAGTTTCAGGTACTGCAATGTACGAAACTGATGCGAATGCTATATCCGGAATGAATGGCGTCTATGACTTAATGCAACCGGATGAAGATGGTAATGGAGACGGAGACTGGGGGTTCAAGCCAAACTTATTTACCGGTTGTCATCCAACAATGGATACACAAGCAACTGGTTGGGATAAAAATTGGAATTGCCAGAAATGGACCCCTGCTACTAAAGAATTACTTGATGGTTGGAAACAATGCTATATGGGAATCTCACGTGCTAATGATTTTCTAGCAGGTTTGGAGACGGCTAACGAACTAACTCCAAGTATTAAAACGACTCTTGAAGGTGAAGGAAGAGCTGCTCGCGCTTTTTTCTATAATTGGCTGGCTACCACATTTGGCCGTGTTCCTATGCTGGCTACAGGTGAGACATATCTAACCAGTCCACAGAAGGCACGAGCAAAAACTTATCAGGAGATGTGGGATTTTATTATTTCAGACCTGGAAGCTGCAGTTCCATTATTAGATTGGGATCCACTTAACAGCCAATATGGGCGTTGCACAAAAGGCATGGCTCTTACCTACTTAGGTGATGCATATATGTGGAAGGCTTACCGTTGTCCTGAAACTCAGAAAGAATCAATCACAAAAGCAGCAGCTGCATATAAGCAGGTCCTTGAAAGTGGTAAATATCAACTTAATCGTTCTTTCACAACTCTATGGGATGTAAATGGTGTTTGGGATAAAGAAGCTATATGGGAAGAAGTCCTTGACGCAGGTTCTGATTGGGGATCATGGGATGGTTCTAAACGTACATCAACAATGTTCACAAAATTCTATTCTGCTTGTCCTGAAAACGGTGGTTGGGGATCATTGTACCTCTCTTGGGAATGGTATTCAAATTTCGAAAAAGGTGACAAACGCCGTGATGGTTCTTGCTGTACAGGTAAAATCCATAATGCAGCAGATTATGAAAACGATTTCCCCGGTTTAACGGAAAGTCCAACTTTTGGTCGTAATCCTTATACTCAGCAGAATGTGGGTAATGGAACAACAGATAGCAAAACTATAGATTTCCATTTCTACAATGGAGAGTATGCGCCTTCAATTTGGAGTACAAAATTCTGGCGTAATGCACGTGCAGGATGGGATGGAGATCAATGGTGCCCAACTCAAATTTATTGGAAACGTCTTCCTAACGTCATGCTTGATTATGCAGAATGTTTATTTATACTTAACGGAGGCGATGATGCTACAGCATGGGGGTTGATTGATCAGTTACGCGATCGTGCATTTGGTAATCTTGAAGTTGGTCATGCTGATGAATTAACAGCTAAGTACCTTCCAGGTATTCAGTCTACAATAAAATTCTATGCAGATAAAAATCAGGCCGATACAAATATTCCGACTTCATATCCGATTCCATTCAATACACAGACAGTAACTGTAACTCCGGCAAAACAGTATTATACTGATTTGAAGGCTAAAAAGGGATTTTCATCTGAAGTTTGGAAGGTTGCTGTAAATGAGGAACGTCGTAAAGAATTTAACTGCGAGTGGTGCTTACGTCCTGATATGCAACGTTCAGGTTATTTAGATGATCATATAGAACATAATTATCCAAAACGTAACGAGTCAGATTTGACTGATATCCCATGGTCAAACCGCACTTTCGACTATCAAGATAGCAAGATGGACATGCCTATACCTTCCGAAGAGTTAGTGAAGAACAAACTTTGCGACCAAAACCCTGGATATTAGAATAGTTCATATTTATAATGAATATGTATTCATACATATTAAAGTGTGATATTGATAATTAGAAAGAAAGGGTGTGTTGGTATAATGCACCCTTTTTATCTACCAATAGTTCGACCTATATTATGACTATATAAATTTAAGTTCATACATTAGGAAAATTAGGTTAATGGAAAGGTCTGTCGTGATGACAGACCTTTTTTTAATTATTGGAACAGTCCTTTTTATGAAGACTATATTTATCTACTACTAACTTAAAAGATTTAGGTAATGATGGTAAGGCCTTTGTCCCATAATATCGCTTTATCATCGAATTAAATTTATCAATATCATTGATTAGTATGTACATAGAACCCAAATATTGTATTGTCGCTTTATGCCCAGGATTATAATCTATTATATGTTTAAGATCATTATCTATCCCATATTGGCCACCGAAACAATTTTCAGGGAAAATACATTTTCTCTTTAATCCTAGAAAAGAATCTTTTTCTACTGCCTTGTCATTATATAAAAACTTACGTTGTGACTCTGCCCAGTTTTTATAAAATAAGGTATTATCAAGAATTGATAAGTACTTATCAGCTACTTTGTATGCCTCGAAAATTATATTTGTCTGGGCAAGCCTTTCAAATGCATATGCACTATTATTGTCCATACTTTCATTGGCTTCAAAAGCCCAACGCTGAGACATAGCTATACATCCCATAGATAAGTATTCGTCGCTTACTATCATTGCTACATTAGGACTAGAGATCTGATCAGAAAGGTATATACTGGCCAAACCTCCTTGTTGATAATCTAGTAAATGCTCTGCCAACTCTCCTTTCTCAGCTAAAGCCATATTCAGACATATCTGATATAGATAGTTAGACATCTCGGTGTTATTACCTAGTTGTATGATATTATCCCATTTGTGCATTCGAAGGTAATAAGTAAATTGCTTAAAAGTCTCATCTTTGGGATTATATACTAACTTATACGTTGAATAACCAAAGGCAAAGATTAATATAATCTGCAATATTTGAATTGTTTTGAAGGCTTTTATGTTAATGTTCTTACTATTCCTAAACAAGAGGCATATCGTAAAGATTATTATTAGAATTATCCAAGACTGATAAGCAAAAGATGGAGCCTCTGTTGACTGGGGAAAATAATAGTCTTGCAAAATAAAATTAATATAATCGCCCGAAAAGCCAAGACGAACACTTATCTGAGACATAATATAAACAAGTATAATTGGTAATATGAAGTAATAAGAACGGCGTGTAACCCAAAATAGACTAAATATAAAAACACAAATCGAAAAAAGAGTTGCGACTGGTCCTGCTAATATAAATAATAACACAGATAAAGTTACACAATAAAGAACCTGGAACCTTAAAGACTTAATACAAGTATAATAATATAAAGAAATTACCATAAACATGAACGCTACAGTTCCGGCCATATGATAATTAACATTACCGATTTGCAAAAACGACAATGATATAGCCGGAAGAACTCCAAGATACGAAATATGAATATGAGGGATTATGTTATCAATCACCTTTCCTGTAAAAAAGGCTATTATTAAAAGAATGAATGCTAAAAGCAGTGAACCACAATATGGGATACAAAAAAACTGGATAAGAAAATCGGCAAATAAAAATGCTAATCCACCTGGCTGTAATAGAACTTTCTTTATAAAGGATGATTCATAAAAGAATGTCTGCCATTGCTCCATATAAAAAAAATGATATTTTGCCATTATCTGTAAAAAGACAAATAATAGTATGAAAATAACGCTCCAGATAATAATGCGATTATACCGCCTTGTCAATAATAAAGATTTCATGGTTTAGATATTTTAATGGAACAAAATTACATATATCTTTCTAATTTTACAAGTATTTATTATGAAAGTTCTCTAGTATTAAATCAATATTTATGTATTATACAATTTTCTATTTGTTAACATAGACGTATTTGCAAGCTTACAGTTACTAAAAACAGATACAAAAAGAAATGGATTTCTCAATAATATTTTGTAATTTTGCATCCAAAATATAATTGAAATTAAATGGAACAGAAGAATTATAAACGTACGACTGTTACTGCCGCCCTGCCATATGCCAACGGTGGTGTTCATATCGGTCACCTCGCAGGTGTATATGTACCTGCTGATATATATGTCCGTTACCTGCGTCTTAAGAAGCAAGACGTCAAGTTTATCTGTGGTTCTGATGAACATGGCGTGCCTATTACAATACGCGCGAAGAAAGAAGGATGTACACCTCAAGATGTAGTAGACCGTTACCATAAGATGATTAAGGACAGTTTTCATGATTTTGGTATAAGTTTTGATATATACAGTCGTACAACTTCTGAAACTCAGACTAAAGTAGCATCTGATTTTTTCAAGAAACTTTATGATGATGGTAAGTTAATAGAGAAGACTAGCAAGCAATATTATGACGAAGAGGCTCACCAATTTCTAGCAGACAGATATATCATGGGCGAATGTCCACACTGCCATAATCCTAAAGCTTATGGAGATCAATGTGAGAAATGCGGTTCTGATCTTTCACCTCTAGAATTAATAAATCCTCATAGTACGATAAGCGGTTCTGAACCCATTCTAAAGGAAACAAAAAACTGGTATCTACCTCTTAATGAATACCAAGACTGGTTGAAGAAGTGGATTCTTGATGGTCATAAAGAGTGGCGTCCTAACGTATATGGACAATGTAAAAGTTGGCTGGATATGGATTTACAGCCACGTGCTATGACACGTGACTTGGATTGGGGTATTCCTGTTCCTGTTGAAGGAGCTGATGGAAAAGTACTTTATGTATGGTTTGATGCCCCTATTGGATATATATCTAACACTAAGGAACTGATGCCTAACGATTGGGAAAAATGGTGGAAAGACCCAGAGACTCGTCTAGTGCACTTTATCGGCAAAGATAATATTGTATTCCATTGTATCGTATTCCCTGTAATGCTCAAAGCACATGGTGATTACATATTGCCAGATAATGTACCGGCAAATGAATTCCTTAATCTTGAAGGTGATAAAATATCTACATCACGCAATTGGGCTGTATGGTTGCACGAGTATTTGGTAGACTTACCAAACAAACAAGACGTATTGCGCTATGTTCTTACTGCAAATGCGCCTGAAACAAAAGACAACGACTTTACTTGGAAAGATTTTCAAGCTCGCAATAACAATGAACTAGTAGCCGTTTATGGTAATTTTGTAAATCGTGCACTACAGCTCACTAAAAAATATTTCAATGGGATAGTTCCTGAGTGCGGAGATTTACTTGACATTGATAAAAAAGCTCTTGATGAGTTCAAGGACGTTAAAAAGAATGTTGAGGATTTGCTCAACATATTCAAATTCCGTGATGCACAGAAAGAAGCAATGAACCTCGCACGCATAGGCAATAAATATATCACAGACTGCGAGCCATGGCATGTAGCTAAAACTGATTTAGAACGTGTAAAAACGATCCTTTACATCTCACTACAGTTAGTAGCCAATCTTGCTATTGCATTTGAACCGTTCCTACCTTTTAGCAGCGATAAGTTGCGTAAAATGCTAAAGATGGAATCATTCGATTGGAATCAACTGGGTGACACTGACTTACTGAAAGCAGGCCATCAATTGGCAGAGCCTGAACTTCTATTCGAGAAAATAGAAGACGAAGTAATTGAAAAGCAAGTACAGAAGTTGCTTGATACAAAGAAGGCAAACGAAGAAGCTAACTACAAAGCGAAGGATATAAAAAAGACTATAGCATTTGATGATTTCGAAAAGCTTGATATCCGAGTAGGACATATAAAGAACTGCGAGAAAGTGAAAAAAGCGGATAAACTTCTAAAGTTCACTATTGATGATGGTTCTGGCAAAGATCGTACTATTGTAAGTGGTATAGCAAAATTCTATAATCCGGAAGAGCTTATCGGCAAGGACGTTTGCTTCATCGCAAACCTTGCGCCGCGTACTCTCAAAGGCATTGAGAGCCAAGGAATGATCCTTTCTGCCGAGAACTTTGATGGAAACCTGAGCGTTACTACTATAGATAAAATTGTAAAACCGGGAAGTGAAGTGAAATAAAGATACTTTCACATTAAAAAATAAATTCATCCTACATTACCATATAAAATATGGATATGTAGGATGAATTATTTTATAGAAATATATAATAGAATACGCCACAAGATTGCATAGTAGAGTATGATAAGCCTCTTTTTATAGCAAAAGAAGTGCAGAAAACATATTTCCTTGTAATTTTATCTCAGATTAAATACAAAATTTGTATCTTTGCAACACAAAGGAGCTCCCATAGTTAAATGGATAGAACGGAGGTTTCCTAAACCTTTGATCCGAGTTCGATTCTCGGTGGGAGTACAATTCGAAAGAATCAATTATTAACTGCAAATCTTATACGCTAATGCTTGGAGCTATCATTGGAGATATTGCCGGTTCTCGTTTCGAATTTGATGAACCCCCACGGAAAGGTTTCAAACTTTTCTCACCTGATTGTGGATATACAGATGATACTGTTTGTACAATTGCGATTGCTGATGCCATAATCAACGGGAAAAAATACAAGGAAAGTCTACTAAACTGGTGCAGGAAATACCCAAATCCAAAAGGCGGATACGGCAACAGATTCAATCAATGGATACATTCAGACAATCCACAACCAAATGATAGTTGTGGCAATGGTGCTGCAATGAGAGTAAGTGCAGTTGGATGGCTCTTCGATGATTACCACACGATATTAGAAGAAGCAAAAAGATCAGCAGAAGTATCACACAATAACCCAGAAGGAATAAAAGGCGCACAATGCATCGCCTCTCTTATATACTGGCTCAGGACATGCCGTATAGGCAAAGAAGATGTAGAAAGAAGCGTAATGGATGCTTTTGAGTATGAGATTCCTCCATTAGATGTAATAAATACGATTGGTGCTTCAGGACATTTTGATGCAATATGCCAGGAAACTGTCCCTTGGGCTATAAGATGCTTTCTTGAAGCCGACAACTTTGAAGAGACAATAAGACTAGCCGTTATGGCAGACGGTGATACTGATACCAAAGCAAATATTGCCGGAGCTATTGCCGAGGCTTATTATGATATACCTGATAAGATAACAGATGCCGCTTTTGAATATTTACCAAAAGATATGCTTGGCATATTAAGTGATGCCTGTTCTATTATAAAGGAGAGAATTAATAAAAATTAGGTAGCTATACCATTTTGAATATTACAGGTATGACGCACTTTGTACGTACAGGTTTGCCTTTTTCTGTTCCGGGTTTCCATTTTGGCATCATGTTCAATACTCTTATAACTTCTTTATCACACTCCTCATTAAGTGATTGTATTATCTTTATATCTGATATTGAACCATTCTTATTTACAATAAACTGAACCACAACTTTTCCTGTCACTTTCTCTTGCTGATCGGCTAGTGGGTACTTTAAATTCTTTGTAAGCCACTTCATAAATGCAGTAGCTCCACCTGGATATTCTGGTAATTGTTCTATTATTCTGAATACTGGTTTATCTTCATTAGCATTTACAGCATTATGTAATGTTGTCTTATTGGTAAATCCACTAGTGTCTGCGGGCACTCCTGCAACGCTTATACTAACACCCTGCCCGTCTTTGCTCTGTGAAGTTTGGTCAGCATCATTTACATCCTTATCCGGTTTAATTACAGGAACATCAGATTTAGTATGATCTATAACGCTTTTACGCATTTGAGTAGCAAGCCCCATAGACTGTACCGCCAAACGATATTTGTTTTCTGCCGGCTTCATGTCAGACAATTGCACAACATCTATAACTTTCGATTTATTACTCGAAAATACAGCAGATAAAGATATTAAAATCAACGGTAATAACACCGATGCCAATAATATTAGAAGCACAACCATATAACGATGTGTTGATTCAGTGCGTATTTTGTATGCACCGTACTTTTTATTTTTACCATCAAAGATTATATCGCACCATTCTCTGGATGTTATATCAATCTTACTCATTCTAACAAAACTTTAAAAGTTCCACTACTAATTCAACACCAATGTTTTATCTTATATAAAAAGGAATGTAACACATTCTCATAAATAAGAGTGTTACATTCCATTATTTTATTTTTACAGAGTTGTAAACTCTACTGCTAATTAAACTTTAGCCTCAACCATTTCGGCTTCATGCTCTTTATCTTTCTTTATTTTATGTCCCATTGTAATATATGCAATTGGAGCTGCAATAAAGATTGAAGACAAAGTACCGAATACCACACCTATAATCATTGCAAACGAGAAGCTACGTATACTTTCTCCACCGAAGAAGAAGATACAAAGCAATACAATTAACACTGTTAATGAGGTATTAATAGTACGGCCCAAGGTTGCATTCAAAGCATCGTTGAATAGTTGCTGTATGTCACCTTTGTCGCCACGTAAATGGAAGTTCTCACGTATACGGTCAAATACAACCACCTTATCATTTATAGAGTAACCAATTATAGTTAGAATAGCTCCGATAAAGGTTTGGTCGATTTCAAGCGAGAAAGGTACAAAACCCCATAGCAATGAATAGAATCCAATTACTATTATAGTATCTATCGCTAATGCTACTGTAGAACCTACAGAATAAGCTACATTGCGGAAACGTAGAAGTATATAAAGGAATATAGCTATCAATGACAGTATAACACTGATAATAGCACCATAAGTTATATCCTTTGCTACAGAAGGTCCAACCTTTGTACTACTTATAATAGAACCGCCCTGACGAATATCTGGATTCTTAAATGCTTCAACATTTTTCTGTGTAATCATCTTTGATTTGCTCAAAGCCTTAAACAGAATTGTCTCAACCTCACCATCTATAGATGGACTATTAGACTCGATCTTGTAGTTTGTAGAGATACGTATTGTTTTATGATCAGTACCCAATGAAAGAGCTCCTACTGTACTATTAGGGAAATATGGAGTTACTGCATCACGTACCTGCTCAGGTTCAATAGCCTTTTCAAACTTAACTACATAGTTACGTCCGCCCGTGAACTCGATACTTTTACTCAAACCACGAACAAAGAAACATGCGATGAATACAACAAGCAATATAGCTGTAACAGAGAACGACTTGTGGTAGTATCCCATGAAGTTGATCTTATTACTTTGAAGCATATTACGAGATAATTTCGTAACGAAGTTCTGGTTCAGCCACTTATCGTGTCTCATCTGATGTTCAAATACGAGACGTGTCATGAAGACAGCTGTAAAGAAAGAACAGCAAATACCAATAATCAATGTGGTTGCAAAACCACGGATAGGACCTGTTCCGAATACATAAAGGATAACACCTGTTATGATAGAAGTCAAGTTAGAGTCAAAGATAGCAGAAAAAGCATTGGCATAACCTGCTTTCATTGCATCACGTGCATTCTTGCCCGCACGAAGTTCTTCCTTAGTACGTTCATATATAAGTACGTTCGCATCGACCGCTATACCTAACGAGAGGACGATACCGGCAATACCTGGCATCGTTAGTGCCGCCTGGAAAGACGTCAATATTCCTAACGTAAAGAACAGGTTGAACAACATGGCAATATTTGCCAACATTCCAGGTATAAAATCATACAGGAATACCATGAATACCATCAAGAGAACAAATGCGATAGCAAATGATACAACACCTTGTTGAATAGACTGTGCACCAAGAGACGGTCCAATGATTTCTTCTTGTACAATACGAGTTGGAGCAGGCATTTTACCCGATTTCAATGTATTTGCAAGGTCTTTGGTATCCTCAATAGTGAAGTTACCACTAATACTAGAATTGCCACCATCTATTTCACCATTTACACGTGGTGCACTGTATACAGAACCGTCTAGAACAATAGCAATAGCTTTGCCTATGTTAGCCTTAGTAAGTTGAGCCCAACGGCGTGCACCATCAGAGTTCATCTGCATACTTACACATGGACGTCCAAAATTATCGAACTCATCTTTTGCATTTGTTATTACATCACCCTCTAAAGGAGCACGGCCTGAAGATTCTGTAACTTTAATAGCATGAAGTTCGAAGATCTCACCCTTCTTATCAAATTCAGCTGATTTAGCGCTCCAAAGTAATTTAAGGTCTGAAGGTAAAACTTGTTTTGCTACCTGAGAATAAATCATTCTGTCTATAGCTGCTGTATCACGATAAGAAGCATAACCTACTACGCTCATACTCTCGCCCTGTGAAGGCTGGAATATTGAGAATAAAGGATGGGCCTTCTTTGCTTGAGCGACCTGTGCGTTTTCTTTTGCTTTGCTCTTTGAACCAGCCTTAGCACTAAGTGCTGCTGCCAGACTTCCTGTTTTTGCAGAAGAAGTTTTAACACTTGCTGTATCTTTTTTAGCAGAAGCAGTATCAGTACCATTAGCTAATCTTGAGTCTAACTGCTGCAAGAAAGGTGCAATTTCCTGATTATTATAAGTCTCCCAAAATTCCAGATTAGCACTTCCCTGAAGCAATTTACGAATACGTTCTGGTTCTTTTACACCAGGCATTTCTACCATGATACGTCCCATATGTCCTTCGAGCTTCTGGATGTTAGGCTGAACTACGCCGAATTTATCAATACGGTTACGTACTACATTGTAAGAGTTGTCTACAGCAGAAGAGACTTCTGCACGTAATGCACTCTCAACTTCAGAGTCAGAACTCGAAGTACTAACCTTACCCTTCATCTGCTGTGTAGCAAAAATTTCAGCTAGATGATGCCCCGGAGCATTATGCTTATAAGCAGTTACAAACAGGGAAATAAAATCACTTTGGCTTTGTTCTTCTTCAGCCTTAGCTTCTTCCATTGACTTCACGAATGCAGCATCAGTCTTGTGATCTGCCAGAACTTCTACTACATCTGGTACTGAAACCTCAAGAATAACGTTCATACCGCCCTTCAAATCAAGTCCGAGGCCGATTTCCATATCACCACACTGCTTAAGTGAGTAAATTCCCATATACACTTTCTCGTTCTTCAATGAATCAAGATATTCCTGGCCTGAACCTTTCTTAACTTTTTCCATTGCCGCTGCCTTACTTTCGTAATGTCGCGTTACAAACGAGAAGGAAAGATAGAAGGAGCACACTAATATAAGCAATAGCGTGATAAACTTTACTAATCCTTTGTTTTGCATTTTTTTTATTAGATATTATTTAATTATTATTTTTTCATTGCCATAAAGACTTGCAAATATAGTCATTTTTTCACACTATAGAAAATTTATACACGTTTTTCATTCATTTTTTAGAGTTTACGGTGCTTTTTCATCCAACAATATATAGGATAATGGTCGGATGCCTTTGTTTTCTTATCTACTTTACAATCATATGGTGTCCAATCTGAAGAGCACATTATATTATCGATCCTAACATAAAACCCTCTACGATTATAAGATACTCCAATACCATCAGCTGTTTTAACATAACAATCAGTCAATTCTTTTGCAATCATTCTACGCGAATATGATATTGGATTGTCATTGAAGTCACCGCATAATATTATACTTTCTGCGTTATGTTTCTTTATATATTCTACGACCTTGTCTACTTGATGACAACGGATTTTACCCGATAGGGCTAGTCGCTGAATTAGTTTCTTTGATTCTATTTTTGCAGTGTCTTTCCTCATCTGTCCCCTCAGAATTTCTTTATATGATTTGCGGTCGTCTTGGGTAAGATGACAATTCTCAAAATGGTTGTTTATCACAAGAATGGTATCTGCCCCTATTTTAATATGATACGCCATTGAACCATTATTTTTTGAATCATACCATATTCTGTCTTTCGAAATAATAGGATAACGGCTGTAGAATCCCATTCCATTTGTATCACCTATCTTTGTTATTTCACGATACTTATAACGCGACAACCGGTTATTAATTTTATGGCGCAACTGATTGTAAGCCATATCCTCTTGCAGACACACTATATCCGCACCACTATTGCGTATATACTCAACTACAGGATATGTCCCGTCTGCATTGACGGAATCTATTCCGAAAGATTCTACATTATAGGATAGTATTTTTATTGCTCCTGATGGTACTTTCTGGCTTTTGTTTATTGGGTAGTACACACTTAGCGGTGCATAGCATACAATGAATCCAAGGACAGGGATCCACACTCCCCTGAAATGAAAGATGACCCAAAATATAAGAAACAATAAATTAAAAAACAAAAACACAGGAAACATTAGACCTGCACATGCAATATAAGGATGGCTGGCAGGATATACATAATCAGAAAATCCAAGAAAGAACATTATGATGATCGTTGCAATATTAGCTCCAGCTATCATTTGCAACGTCATCGTCTTTAGTTTTTTAAACATTATTATTTCTACTACTATCAAAGAGTTTTTGCTTCTCTTCTTTACTCAGGCTGTCATAACCACTGCGCCTAACTTTGTCTAAAATACGGTCTATCTCTTCTTGTTTAACCTTTTTACGAGCGTTGTATTCCCAGTCCTTATTTTCATCCGAATTAAAAGTATTGCTCGATTTAGTATTATCTTTTTTCTTAGTATGATTATCCCAGTTAGTCTTCATACGATCAAAAAACTGACGTCCCATAGACTGTCCATAACCGTTATACCCTATTGTGGGGTGTTTCTGCCAATAACGTATCAGCAGAAATCCAAAAAGCATACCACCCAGATGAGCGAAATGTGCTACTTGATCTCCTGGTGTAGCTAAGGCTGAAACCAATTCTATCACCGCATAAAAGATGACAAACCATTTTGCCTTTATTGGTATTGGCAAAGGGAAAATGAACAACCTTTCTTCTGGAAACAGCATACCAAATGCAAGGAGAATAGCATATACCGCTCCCGAAGCACCAATGGTAGTCCAAGCATTAAGGGCATTGGCATTTGCCTGACCGATAAGAATAAGATCTGATATGCTTGATACATGAGAAGCTCCGCTTGCAATGAAATAAAATGACACAAACTGAACGATCTCTTGCATAACGCCTGCCCCCACGCCACACGAGATGTAATAAAAAAGGAATTTCTTTGGTCCCCACACTTTTTCAATCACACAACCAAACATCCACAAAGCAAACATATTAAAGACTATATGCTGTATACCTCCATGCATGAACATATATGTTATCAGCTGGTACAGGTGGAAATCTGATGCCATAAAGAAATGCAGACCAAGGAGATCATCCAGGTCTATACCTACACGTTTGAGTACAAAAGAGGCAATAAACGCGATAACGTTTATTATAAGTAGATTTTTTGTTATAGTCGGTATGCGTATCATTCTGCTTTTCTTTATTTAATACATTAGCAGGGGCAAAATTACTAAAAATATCTGTTTTAACGCATAAAAGGTGCTCTATAGAGGCTTTTTTTCACTAAATTCTCAACTTTTTTTTATTTTTTGTTTGAAAAATGAAATGATTAACCTATATTTGCGAATAAAATAAGGCTATAAATAATATATTAACTAATTAATAAATCAGTTTTATGAATAAGTCAGAATTAATTGATCAGATCGCAGCTGGATCAGGTCTTTCTAAAGGCGATTCAAAGAAAGCTTTGGACGCTACAGTAAAAGCTCTTAAAGAGGCTTTGGTTAAAGGTGATAAAATCGCATTGGTTGGTTTCGGTACATTTAGTGTAAACGAGCGCCCAGCCCGTGAAGGAATTAACCCTGCAACAAAACAGAAAATACAAATTGCTGCTAAAAAGGTAGCTAAATTTAAAGCTGGTGCAGAATTAACAAACGAACTGAACTAATTTCTGTAAAGAAAAATGGGTGAATAGCCCATTGCTGAAAAGATTAGGGGACATAACCAACATGGTATGCCCCCTAATTTATTGTATTGATATCATAATACAAACTTATCATGTAAGCAGATTCTTTATAATATAAAAAAGATGTCAGACATAGCCTGACATCTTTTCCATATTTTAACCTTAATAAAATAATTAAGGTTGTTTGCCAATATAAGCAAGTATACCACCATCAACATATAATATATGCCCGTTTACAAAATCTGATGCATCTGATGCGAGGAACACAGCTGGTCCCATCAGATCTTCAGGCGTACCCCAACGTGCCGCTGGTGTTTTTGAAACGATAAAACTATCGAACGGATGGCGACTGCCATCAGCCTGAATCTCACGCAAAGGTGCTGTCTGTGGAGTTGCTATATAGCCGGGACCTATTCCATTACATTGAATATTAAATTCACCAAATTCTGAACAAATATTACGTGTCAGCATTTTAAGTCCTCCCTTTGCTGCTGCATAGGCAGAGACAGTTTCACGACCCAACTCACTCATCATAGAGCAAATATTGATAATTTTGCCATGACCCTTCTTTTTCATGCCAGGGATTACAGCCTTAGAAACAATAAAAGGTGCATTAAGGTCTATATCTACAACCTGACGAAAATCCTCAACACTCATTTCCGTCATAGGGATGCGTTTGATTATTCCTGCATTATTAACAAGGATATCTATTATGCCGACTTCTTTTTCGATATCGGCAATCATTGCGTTCACTTCTTTTTCGTTAGTAACATCACAAATATATCCTTTAGCATCAATACCTTTAGCTTTATAATCAGCCAAAGCCTGGTCTAGATGTTTCTGGCTGCGGCAATTAAAAACTATTTTGGCTCCGGCCTTTGCATAAGCCTCTGCCATTGCAAAACCTATACCATAAGCAGCTCCGGTAACAAGGGCCACTTTACCTTCTAGAGAGAAATTCTTTGAAAATGTATCCATCATTTATTCCCAATTATAATATTGTAAACAATAACTATTTAAGATCAGTAATCTCTGAGAAGTCCTGATCTCCATAATCAAGGTTTTCGCCTCCCATACCCCATATAAAAGTATAATTGTGTGTAGCTGCAGCAGAGTGGATGCTCCATTCAGGAGAAACAACCGCCTGGTCTCCCTTCATCCAGATGTGGCGTGTTTCATCTATCTGCCCCATAAAGTGGCATACAGCCTGATCTTCGGGTACTTCAAAATAGAAATAAGCCTCCATGCGACGTGAGTGTACATGAGCAGGCATTGTATTCCAAACGCTTCCGGGTGCCAATTCTGTCATACCCATCTGTATCTGGCATGTAGGCAATACCTGAGTTACGATCATCTTATTAATATTACGTTCATTGCTCGTTTCGAGAGCTCCCATGTGAGCCACAACAGCATCTTTCTTTGTCACTTTCTTACATGAATATTCTTTATGAGCTGTCACACTGTTGAAATAAAATTTAGCAGGTTTAGACGCATCTTTGCTTGAAAATACTATTTCACGGTCGCCACGGCCTACATAAAGGGCCTCTTTAAAATCTAATTCGAATGTTTCATTCCCAACCTTAACGATTCCAGTTCCGGCACCTACATTGTAGATACCCATCTCACGATGAGAAGTGAAATATTCAGATTTAATAGGATCAATCGCTTCTAATCTCAAGGATTCACTAACAGGCATTGCTCCACCTACAATCATACGATCGTACATAGAATATACCATATTTACCTCATCAGCAGCAAATACTTTTTCAATCAAGAAATCGCGACGGATTCTTTTAGTGTCATAGCTCTTCGCGTCCTCTGGATGGGCTGCGTAGCGTATCTCATAATTTGTTTTCATAATTAAGATATTATTTTTTAATTTGTTTTGCCGCAAAGATACAATTTTTTTATGAATATCGTATATTATTTATTCGTTTCTTTATTGAAGAATATTTAAAAGGAGGTTATAAAGGCTATTATACATACAATGTAAATCAAATAAAAAAGAGAATCAAGATAAACTCTTAATTCTCCTTTATTGTTGTCCTAGGCGGATTCGAACCACCACTGACAGAACCAAAAACTGTAGTGCTACCATTACACCATGGGACAATAACGGGTGCAAAGGTAATGGTTTTTTTAACTATCACCAAATTTTCGCACCGTTTTTTTTATTTTACTGTTAATAGGTAGTAATTCTTTTTGCCGCGCTGCACTAATAAATACTTTCCGTCTATCAGATCCTCGGCTGTAATCACGCTATCAAAAGATTGTAGTTTCTCTTTATTCAATGATACTCCACCACCCTGTACAAGTTTACGCATTTCTCCTTTGCTGGCAAATACTGGTGCACTTTGTGTGAATATATCTACAGCCGGTTGTCCGAGCGCATCTTTGCATATATCATAATGTGGTACCCCTTCAAAAATACTTAGCAATGTATCCTCATCAAACTTCTGTAGTGTTTCTTTTGTGCCCTTGCCGAAAAGTATATTTGAAGCCTCAACTGCGGTATTATAATCTTCTTCAGAATGTACCATCACAGTTACTTCTTTAGCAAGACGTTTCTGCAATAATCTGCAACCCGGATCTTGCTTATGCTCCTCTACAAGTGTATCAATGGTTTCTTTATCAAGATCTGTGAATATCTTAATATATCGTTCTGCATCATCATCACTGACATTTAGCCAGAACTGATAGAACTTATATGGAGTGGTACGTTTGGGATCTAACCATATATTGCCACTCTCTGTCTTGCCGAATTTCTTACCATCAGCTTTTGTTATAAGTGGACAAGTAAGTGCATAAGCTTCAGTTTCACCACCTAGAGTACGACGTATAAGTTCGGTACCAGTGGTCATATTTCCCCACTGATCGTTACCACCCATTTGTAATTTACAACCCTTAGCCTGATACAAATGAAGGAAATCATAACCCTGAAGCAACTGATATGTAAACTCAGTGAAAGAAAGTCCGTCACGAGCATCACCATTAAGACGTTGCTGAACGCTCTCTTTGGCCATCATATAGTTGACAGTTATATGCTTACCTATATTACGAGCGAAATCCAAGAAAGTCATATCTTTCATCCAGTCGTAATTGTTTACCAATTCTGCTTTATTTGGAGCATCACTTTCAAAATCAAGGAATTTTGCCAATTGCTTTTTGATGCATTCCTGATTGTGACGCAGAGTTTCTTCATCAAGAAGATTGCGCTCAAGGCTCTTACCTGAAGGATCGCCAATCATGCCGGTAGCTCCACCTACCAAAGCTAATGGTTTATGTCCACAACGCTGCAAATGGCTTAACATCATTATGCCACAAAGGTGACCGATATGCAATGAGTCTGCTGTTGGGTCAGTTCCTAGATATGCCGTCACCATCTCTTTTTGAAGAAGTTCTTCAGTACCTGGCATAATCTGACTAAGCATTCCACGCCATTTTAATTCTTCAACAAAGTTCTTATTCATCGAATGATTTATTTTGTATTATTATTTATATCTAAAAGATTTTCAAGGCACTGGATCATATCCACTTCCACCCCAAGGGTTGCACCTTAATATCCGCCATATAGCCAATACCAGTCCCTTTATTGGACCATGCTTACGCAAAGCCTCTACAGCATACTGGGAACATGTAGGAGTGAACCTGCATGACGAGGGGGTAAATGGACTTATACAGCGTTGGTAGAAAAATATCGGTATACATAACACCAACACCATTAAGCGTGATATGAAGTGATATATATTCTTCAGTGCGTTCATGACTTCTCATTAATCTTATGTAGAAGTGCCACCATTCTACTTTCTATCTCTTCAGAACTATATAACTTATCAGCAAGCCATATAAAAGCTATTGCCAATGTTTTATCTTCATGTCCGGACATTGTATCATACAATATTGCCTTATTGAGTCTGAAAGATTCTCTAATCTGTCTTTTCACTCTATTGCGCTTTACCGCACGTTTAAAGTGTCGCTTAGACACGCTGACTAATATCTGTACCGCTACATTATCTTCACTTCTGTCAACAAATGTATAGACTGCTCTAAGAGGGAAAATTGACATCGAGCGGCTGCAACCGCCTGTGAAAAGTTTCTCAATTAAAGACCTTCTACTTATTCGTTCTTTTTTCTTAAGTGTTAGAGCAACCAATGCGGTCTTAATATTTATTTATGATCTTCAAGAAAGTGTTCCAAAGCGCCTGTCATAGAAGTGAACTCCTTAGAGGGAGCCTGTAAGTCAAGACGCAAGTTAGAGTCGGTCACAGCCTTAGCTGTAGTAGGACCAAATGTTCCTATAGCAATTTCCCCTTGTTTAAAATTAGGGAAGTTCTTTACAAGCGACTGCACTCCTGAAGGGCTGAAGAATATCAGCATATCATAATCAAAAGTCTTAATTTCATCTTCTGTAAAGTCATTGCTCACAGTGCGGTACATTACACACTCTGCATGTTCTAACTTTTTTGAATCCAAAAGTTCCGCTACACTATTATCGTGAACGTCACTTAAAGGAATAAGGAATTTCTCTGTCTTATGCTTTATCATTGTAGGAACTAAATCCACAATTTTGCCTACTGTTCCAAAGAACACCTTACGTTTACGATACTGAACGTATTTCTGTATATATAAAGCTACTGTCTCTGTAACACAGAAGTATTTCATATCTTCTGGTATAGTAACGCGTAACTCTTTAGCAAGTTTGAAGAAGTTGTCTACCGCATGACGGGATGTAAAAACAACTGCTGTAAAATCCAAGATATTAATACGCTGCTGACGGAATTCCTTAGCAGAGATGCCTTCAACCTTTATAAAAGGACGAAAAACTAGTTCAACGCCATACTTTGACGCAATATCAAAGTACGGTGACTTTTCACTTGCCGGTTTAGGCTGAGAAACTAAAATCTTCTTAATCATCGGTGTCCTAAAAATTTATTTTCAAATAATTACCTGTCATAACCAACGATACCAATAGGGCTATCAGAGGGGTTATTTCGAGGGCACAAAAGTACAAAATTATTTGCAAAAAAGCGCCAATTTTTCTAAAAAATATACTATAGCACTTATAAAAAGATAATAATTTAACCAAAACGACGACAATAGCGAAATAAATAAGGGTATTTTTAATAGATAAATCAAAATATGCATGTAGCATAACAAACGGGAATAAAGCCACTCCTTCTGCTGAGGTCAGGAAGATTTGGGCCTTTAGCCATTGTACATTTTTTTTATTATCAAAGAATACGTTATTTACGAATGTATAAAGTATTGTTTTTATCAAAAAATAGGACGCTATTATCCCGAAGTATATTGCTATAAGCTGATATTGAGATGATAGCACAAATGTATCTGCTATATATATTGTTGTATAAAAGAAGTATAGTAATGCCAGTAAAAGACACGTCTGCAGAACTAAGAAAAACTGGAATCTCAATTCTGTTGAAGTTTCACTGACCTCAGTGGTTCCGCTACGTTTGGTATAAAAGAATTCTTTTGCTTGTCTAAAAAGAAAAGAACGCGACTGTGAGAATGCAATAAGAGCCAATATAAAGCAACCCAAAAGCATTCCTGTAACAAAATCATCCCCGTGTATGCTATATGGAACAGGATCGCCGGCTACTCCATAACGCCCTCCTGAAAGTTCAGGATGTAGCAAAGAATCTTTTGAGAAGAAACTTTCTCTATAATATTTAGGCAGAGTTACGTCATTAAGACTCTTCCCTGCATCTTGCCCTGGAAGATGTAATGTATCAGGTCTGGTACTATAATGTACTTCTTTGGGTTGAAATACAGCCTGTATGGCCGAATCTTGCTGTGCAGGAGTTGCATCAGCAGGAAGCTGCCGCAACACCTGATATGGATGTTGTGGCCTCGATACATGATGTTCTGTCTCTTCAGGTACCGAAATAGTTGATGCATCATTTAAAGAATCTGACTGTTGGAACAGCATGATTACAATCCAAATTCCTTTCTTATCATATCTACGCTATCAAGTTTTTCCCATGTAAACAATTCTACTTCAATTGTTTTTGACTCATGATAACGGCTCGTAAATGTTTTATTGATTACTTCCGGTTTACGACCCATATGTCCGTAAGAAGCTGTCTCACTGAATATAGGTTGACGTAGTTTCAACTTTTTCTCTATCGCTTTTGGACGCATATCAAACATTGTTGATATCTTATTTGCTATCTCGCTGTCGCTCAATGCAACATGACTGCGGCCATATGTATTTACATATATATTTACAGGGCGGGCTACACCGATTGCGTAACTTACCTGAACAAGCATCTCGTCTGCAACTCCGGCAGCTACCATATTCTTAGCTATATAACGTGATGCGTATGCGGCAGAACGGTCAACTTTACTAGAATCTTTTCCACTGAAAGCACCTCCACCATGAGCACCTTTCCCTCCATATGTATCTACAATGATTTTACGTCCTGTAAGTCCGGTGTCTCCATGTGGGCCACCTATAACAAATTTCCCTGTAGGGTTTACAAAGTATTTGATATTGCTATCAAATAAGTCAAGGACCTTGTTACTGTTTATCTGTTTTTTTACTCTAGGGATAAGAATATTAATAACGTCCTCTCTAATCTTTGCAAGCATTGCCTCATCTTCATCAAACTCATCATGCTGTGTTGATACAACAATTGTGTCAACTCGCTCAGGAGTACCATTATCATTATATTCTATTGTTACCTGCGATTTTGAATCCGGTCGCAAGTATGTCATTACACGTCCTTCTTTTCTTATATCTGCAAGTGTATGCATTATGAGATGTGCCAAGTCTAAAGATACGGGCATATAATTTTCTGTCTCATTGATGGCATATCCAAACATCATACCTTGATCTCCGGCACCTTGATCCACATCCGTGCCATTATCTACGCCACGATTGATGTCATCGCTCTGTTCATGGATGGCATTAAGTATACCACAAGAGTCGCCATCGAACTGATATTCCGACTTATTATATCCGATTTTCCTTATTGTATTGCGTGCTACATTCTGTAAGTCAATATAAGCTTCACTATGTACCTCGCCAGCTATAACAACTTGTCCTGTAGTGACAAGTGTTTCTACAGCTACTCTGGCTTTATCGTCGTAAGCCAGGAACTGATCTAGTATTGCGTCTGATATCTGATCTGCAACCTTGTCAGGATGTCCTTCAGATACTGATTCTGATGAAAATAGATATGGCATATTTCTTTTATTTTTATTTTAATCTGCAAAGATAATGTAAGTTGGCCGTTCTACAAAATAAAAAACAATGTTTCATATTATTTTATAGAAAAAACGGTCTGTTTTCATGATATCATGAAAGCAGACCGTTTTATATAAACAAGAAGAGAAATTACTTTTGTGGTAACATTATGACTTCTATTCTATTATTTTCTTTCAAGAAATTCTTTACGAAAGCACTTATACTTTCGGGGGTCTGAGCCTTTATTACATCTTTGTAATCTGTATGGAAGTCTAATCCATATTTTCTAAAGATGTCTATTACACCAAGCCAGTAGTTATTGGTCTTTGCTGCATCATCTGCATTTTTCAACATATATTCTTTAACTTTAGACAGCATAGCAGGATCGCATTTGCTTGACAATGCAGTAACTTCAGAGCGTAGGATAGAAAGTGCAAGTTCACTCTTCTCAGGTTTCATAGGACAGCTTGCATAGATAAGTGATTCCGTGTAGCCATCATCAGAATGACTTATACTACCACCTGCTCCAACTGAATAAGCAGCACTGGCGTCCTCTCTTATCTTTTTTAGATATACCATATTCAATATCTGACCTGCGATATCTGCTTTTACACTATTTTCGAGTGTATATGGCATTTTCTCATTCTTCCATACCATCACTGCTTGTGCCTTTGGAGTTTCCATCTTACGGAAGAATTTGTTTACTACCACTCCATTTGCAGTATAGTTTACTTTATGACCCTTAACGATCGTTTTCTGAACCGGTAATGAAGCTACATACTGTTCTAACAACGGACGTATTGAATCTTCATCAAAGTTACCTATTATGGAAAATGTATACGAACCTGCATTAGCAGTAAGTTGTTTAGCGATCTCTAATATGCGATCATAATTTATATTCTTAAGATCATCCAATTTCATTGATTTGAAACGTGGATTATGCATATATCTTGTTTCTGTGAGTGAGTCTCCAAAAGCTTTATCTGGATCCAATGCTCTATTTTTGAGAGATATCTCATAACCGTTCATCAGATTGTTGAATGACTCTTGGTCTTTATTGATATGTGTAAAGTACAAATATACCAATTGGAACATTGTTTCTATATCTTTAGGTGTAGAAGTGCCATTGATATATTGATGCTGAGTTGATATGCTCATCGTGGCACCGGCTATTTTTCCGGCCATTGCCTTTGTCAATTCATTATGAGAAAAATCTCCAAGTCCACTTGCTTCAATTACATCGTTAAAAACGCCCAAGTTCTCAAAATCATTTTTTCCATAAAGAGATGAACCGCCAAATCCTTCGGCTGAAAGTGATACCTCATCTTTCTTAAAGTCAGTCTTCTTGAGCATAACTTTTATGCCATTAGACAAAGTGAGTTCCTTATAATCAAACTTTTTGTTTGTAGATTCTTTAACTATAGAACCTTTCTTAGGCATTACTGTTATAAGAGGTTCATTCTTGACATTATCAACATAAGCTGTAAGTTTCTCAGCTCTTGCCTCTGCAATCGCTTTCTTTAGGCTTTCTTCTGTAGGATATGTCTTACCCTCTTTTTCATTATTAAAACTTATAACCACCATATTGGTATCAGATTTTGACACCATCTGCTTCATAGCTTCATTTACAGCCTCAAGCGGTATCATTGGAACTACACTTTTCAATGTAGAATAGTAATAGTCGATAGATGGCATTGGTTCATTGCCCAAAAAGTTATCTTTGTATGAATTATAAAATTCTGAGTTGTAACGCTTGTCACGGTTACTGTACATTTTGTCTAGTCCGCTTATCGTATTAGCCTTTGCACGATCATATTCTGAAGCAGTAAAACCAAAATCTGCAGCTCGGTCTGCCTCGGTCAAAAGAGTCTTAAGAGATGCCTCTATTTTACCATCTTTAGGTTGAGCATAAAGAGCAAATGCATCTTTTGTCTTAGAGAAAAGATAGGTATCATCTGCTGTCTGTGCCATTACAAAAGGACTTTCCGGTTTATTGGCATAGTCATTAAGACGTTCATTAAGCATGGTTATAGCCGTTTGTTTCACATAATTGGTAAGCAAATAAGCTAAATTACCTTTTACAGAATCCGGTACTGCATCATGTTTAAACATAAGCTGTATAGTATTCTGCTGTTGCTCTTTATCCTTATCTATAACAAAGATAGGAGAGTTATTGTCTGGTACAGGTTCGTCCACTACCTTAGCAGCATTAGCCTGCAACTTTATGCCTCCAAAAAGTTTTTTTATCTCTGCCTCAACGTGATTAACATCCACATCACCAACTACTATTATGCCTTGGTTGTCAGGACGATACCATTTCTCATAATAATCACGGAGAACTTTGGGTTTGAAATTATCAACAACACTCATAAGACCGATTGGCATTCTGAGTCCATATTTGCTGCCTGGGTATAATTTAGGTAGATCGCGCTCAAGCATACGAGTATCAGGACTTGTTCGCATACGCCATTCCTCATGTATAACTCCTCTTTCTTTATCTATCTCCTTGGGATCAAGTGTAAGTCCATCAGCCCAATCACTTAATATAAGCAGGCATGAATCTACGGCAGTCTGTCTGGTAGTAGGAACATTAGATATATTATATACTGTCTGGTCGATTGAGGTATATGCATTGAGGTCGGCACCAAACTGTACACCAATACTCTCGCAATATCTTATAAGGTCATTACCTTTGAAATGTTTAGTACCATTAAAACACATGTGCTCGAGGAAATGAGCAAGTCCACGCTGACTTTCATTTTCCTGCAAAGACCCTACTTTTTGTGCTATATAGAAGTCTGCTCTGTGTTCAGGCCAATTATTATAGCGGATATAATAAGTAAGGCCATTAGACAGCTTACCTATACGGACAGCCGAATCTACCGGCACATTTGGTAATTTCATCTGTGCCATTATGGTCTGAGCCATTAGCACTAGAATGAGAAGAAGTAAATTTTTAAGTTTCATTTATTTATGTGTATTTTGAAAAAGTTGTCGCAAAGATAACACTTTTAATGTAATTAACGTTTCATTTTTGATAAAAAGTGAATATTAATAACAATAACTAACTAATAGAAGATTTGATATTACGAGGATGATGGTTCAATATCTCTTCTCTTAACTTTGTAGTGTCAATATGTGTATATATCTCAGTAGTGCCAATGCTTTCATGGCCCAGCATTGCCTGTATTGCTCTGAGATCTGCACCGCCCTCAAGAAGAGCTGTTGCAAAAGAATGTCTTAAAGTATGCGGACTTATTGTTTTCTTAATGCCTGCCATAGCAGCCTGTCTCTTTATCATTATCAGAATCATGGTACGTGTAAGATGTGAGCCACGTCTATTTAGGAACACATAATCTTGTTCCCCAGGCTTTATATCCATAATATTACGATCAACGAACCAATAACCAAGTTCATCAAGTGCCCTCTGCGATATTGGCACAAGACGTTCTTTACGCCCCTTGCCTGTTATACGTACGAATTTTTCTTCAGCATAAAGGTTGGAAAGTTTAAAATTGGTAAGTTCGCTTACACGAAGTCCACAACTAAAAAGGACTTCTATGATAGCCTTATTACGATGCCCCAACGGATCAGATAGGTCTACACTTGCTTCCATCCTGTCTACCTCTTCGGTAGATAGTACTTCCGGAAGATGTTCTCCTATTTGTGGAGACTCTAACAACTCTGTCGGATCATCTTTTAAATAGCCATCTAATACCAGAAATTTATAAAATGAGCGTACTCCACTGAGTATCCTGCATTGAGATCGTGGATGAATGCCTATATCATGCAGTCCCGCAGCAAAATGCCTGAGGTCTTCCAACTTTACATCAAGTGGATCAAGACCTTCTCCCCTCAGATAATCTGACAGTTTCTGCAAATCACACAGATATGCATCAAGGGTATTAGGCGAATAATTACGTTGTAATTTCAGATACCGTCGGTAATCTCTTACCACATTAATTACGCTTTTCTTGTCACTTTCCATTTATTTTATTAATTTTGCCAACAAATATAATAAATTATTCTGGAATATGAAAATACTTATCGTTAACGGACCTAATTTAAATTTACTTGGTGTACGCGAACCTGGAATATATGGTAGTAATTCTTTTGAGACATATTTGCCCGAACTACGCAAAAGGTACAAGGATGTGACTATTGAATATTATCAGAGTAATATAGAGGGTGAGCTGATCAATAAGATGCAGGAGGTTGGTTTCAGTTACGACGGCATTGTATTGAATGCAGGAGCATATACGCATACCAGCATCGCTCTGCAAGACTGTATCCGAAGTCTGAAATGTCCTGTAGTGGAGGTGCATATCTCTAATGTACACAGCCGTGAGGAATTTCGCCATAAATCTATGATTTCATGTGCATGCCTTGGAGTAATATGCGGTTTTGGACTTGATTCTTACCGTCTGGCCATTGAGGGTATAATCTCTAATGTTGGATAATGACAGAATCTGAACAGTTAGACAAGTATATTCTTAACCACATAGACCCGGAGGGGGACTATTTATACCGGTTATACCGCGCGACAAATATTCATCTGCTGCGTGGCAGAATGGCAAGTGGGCATCTTCAAGGGCGACTGCTTAAAATGCTTGTTGAAATGATACGTCCTAAGAATATTCTGGAGGTGGGCACTTTCAGCGGATACAGTGCTATATGTATGGCAGAAGGCCTGGAAGATGAAGGCAAAGTTTATACTTTCGAAATTAACGACGAACAGGAAGACTTTACCCGTCCATGGATTGAGGGTTCACCAGTAGCTGATAAGATAAATTTTATTATAGGTGATGCAATAACCGAAGCACCGAAACTAGGCATAACATTTGATATGGCTTTCATAGACGGCGACAAGCGTACATACCTTGCTACATATGAGATGGCCCTAAGGATAATAAGGAAAGGTGGTTTCGTGCTTGCCGATAATACATTATGGGACGGTCATGTACTGGAAGTACCAAAAAGCAGCGATGGACAGACCAAAGGAATTGAAGACTTCAATGACTACGTAGCCCGAGATAATCGTGTAGAAAGAGTCATACTGCCTCTACGTGATGGACTTACACTCATCAGGAAAAAGTAATTTTTTCATACTGTTTGACCTACTCAAGATTCTTTTCACATAAGATTATTTTTATTCTAAATACTTTTTTATTTTCACCTCCCCGAGGCGTTTTCTTTGCAACTCCTTTATTATTAGTATTTTATCTCCGGGGATGTAGAATTTTCACCTCCCCGTTATACTTTTAGGAGTCAACTTAAATTGAATTACGCACCAACTTAAATTGAATTGGTCACCAATCTAAATTGAATTGGTATATAACTCAAGTTAATCCAGCAGTCTATAACTACCGTTTCATGACACAATAGAATGTCTTTCTTTCACATTTTACACACTTATTGCTATAAAAAAATATACGCTTCTCTATATTATATATTTTGATTATATTATTACAATATTTTCAAGACACGCCTTTATTGATTTCATTGAATTTGTAATAATGACAGTAACAATTATTGTTTTCTCTTTGGGGCGCAGAAACAGAAATTTTCGCCTCAAAAATATATAAAATGGCAAAAAATGGCTGGAAAAAGCGAAATACGGGGAGGTGAAAATTTCACCTCCCCGTATTTAAACATATAGGAATCAAATACTTATCTGATTTAGTACCAGTGGAAGTGAAATTTTACTTTTATTTTTTTCAAAATATAGTATTGAGTAAATAGAACACAATACTTGTATTTGATATAGAAGTTTTCTATAATAAATTAATGACAGACTATTTATGAAACACACTATCATTCTATAAGTATTACGATGAGTTTCTGATATTAAATCCTTTATTATAAATATATTGAACTCACGTCAATTATAGCAAGAACCTAAACCTTTTTAACAACAAAAATAGTCCTTTCTTTGCTGAATTAAAAAAATAGATGTATTTTTGCATTAAATAAAAGAAGTATATTATGCAAGAAACAAGACAAAACAAAATATCAAGACTGCTACAAAAAGAATTAAGCGTCATATTCCAATCACAAACACGTATGATGCATGGTGTGATGGTTTCAGTTACCCGCGTCCGCATCAGTCCGGACCTAAGCATATGCACAGCTTACTTAAGCATATTCCCATCCGAGAAGAGTGATGAATTGATTAAGAATGTAACAGCCAATGAAAAGACTATACGTTATGAACTAGGCACTCGTATTCGCCATCAATTACGCATTATACCAGAGCTTAGATTCTTCATTGATGACTCGCTTGATTATATAGAACATATAGACAGTCTGCTTAAAAAAGACGAAAAAGAGGAAAGTAAATAATGAATTTCCCGTTTTACATTGCCCGCCGTTATCTGTTCTCAAAAAAGAGCACTCATGTTATAAATATCATCAGCGGCATATCTGTCGTCGGTGTAGCTGTTGCAACTATGGCACTTGTAGTTACACTTAGCGTATTTAATGGTTTTCAAGATCTTGTGGCATCTTTTTTCACCAATTTCGATCCGCAACTTAAAGTGATGCCTGTACAGGGCAAGAGTGCACCGTCGGATGACCCGATACTGACTAAAATACGCCGTCTTCCTGAGGTAGATGTGGCAACAGAGAGTGTAGAAGATCAGGCCCTAGCTATATATGGGGACAGACAGGCAATGGTCACTATAAAAGGTGTAGACGATAATTTCTCTGATCTTACCCATATCAATGACATCTTATATGGCGATGGTAGATTTGAGTTGCATGCTGCCGACCTCAATTACGGAGTGCTTGGTATACGTCTGGCAGAAGACTTAGGTACTGGTGCTCAATTTAAGGATGCACTTAAGATATATGCACCTAAACGTGATGGACAACTAGATTTATCAAATCCTGCGGATGGTTTTGTTGAGGATGATTTGTACTCTCCAGGGGTATTGTTCACTGTAAAACAAGCGAAGTATGACAAAAATTATATAATAACCTCTATAGCTTTTGCACGTAATCTATTCGGTCAGCAAGGAATGCTGACATCTCTTGAATTGCGACTTAAGCCCGGTTCAGACTTTGACGCAGTTAAAAGCGAAATACAGCAGATTGCGGGCAAAAAGTATACTGTAAGTGATCGTTACGAGCAGCAAGAGGATACATTTAAAATCATGAAGATAGAGAAATTTATTGCTTACATATTTCTCACATTCATCTTAATGGTTGCATGCTTTAATATTATAGGAAGTCTATCAATGCTTATTATTGATAAAAAAGATGACGTTGTAACACTAAGGAATCTTGGTGCCAATGATCATCAGATAATAAGAATCTTCTTGTTTGAAGGTAGGATGATATCAACAATAGGTGCTATTATTGGTATCGGGATAGGATTGCTATTGTGCTGGTTGCAACAAACTTATGGTCTTGTAGCGCTAGGAGAATCAAGTGGAAGTTTCGTAGTGGATGCATACCCTGTAAGTGTTCACCCTATAGATATATTTGTAATATTCATAACAGTTGTAATTGTAGGATATCTCTCAGTATGGTATCCTGTAAGATATCTAAGCAAGAGGTTGCTTAGTCAAAACTGACTTTATCAACCTCAATGCTTTTGTGAAGAAACACTTGTGCAGATTCTTTAAATTTTTCCGGACTCTCGGTAGTTAAATAACGACAAGTTCCAGTTTTAGTACACTTTTCTTCAATTGCAGGATGGCGCATAAAATAATCTTTTAGACTGTTAGCGACATATTCTCCTTGTGTTATTACTTGTACACATTTGGGGACGTACTTAATAATCTTGTTAAGCAACAATGGATAATGAGTACATCCCAATATAATAGAATCTATTTCAGGATCTTTCCTCATAAGATTATTAATTCGCTTCTCAACAAAATAATCTGCTCCAGGGCTGTCAAACTCATAATTTTCCACCAACGGAACCCACATGGGACAAGCTTCACCTGTAACCTTTATATCTGGGTAAAATTTGTTTATTTCAAGAGGATAGCTATTACTCTTGATCGTACCAGGTGTTGCTACTATACCTACATGCCTACTGTTTGTAATTTTACCAATACACTCAGCTGTAGGACGTATTATGCCAAGCACGCGACGATCTGGATCCAGCTTGGGTAAATCATTCTGCTGAATAGTCCGTAGAGCCTTTGCTGACGCTGTATTGCACCCTAATATAACAAGATGGCATCCCATCTCAAAAAGTTTCATCACAGCCTCTCTGGTAAACTGGTATACTATATCAAAAGATCTCGTACCATATGGCGCACGGGCATTATCACCTAAATATAGATAATCGTATTGAGGAAGAATTTGGCGCATCTGACGCAATATTGTCAGTCCACCATAGCCTGAATCGAAAACACCGATTGGTCCTGGTTCTTGAGATAATATCATTTTAGTCTATCTTTTACAATTACGCTAATATCTTCTCCTAAAGTAGTATTTATATAAGGACAAGAATTATTGTCTGTGTTGATTATAAATGCATAGCCACGCTCTTTGCCAATAGCCTGCAATACGGTATTCAGCTGATCTTGAAGTGGTGCATAAGCATCATTTTCGGCTTGTGCGAGTAATCTTTTTGACTCTTCCTTGAAGGCTACATTCTTATCCATAAGTTCCTGTAACTCAGCTTGACGTTTTTGTAAAATTGTCGGTGGAAAATCTTTTTGTCCTTCAAGAAATTCTTCATACTTTTTATTAAACTCATCAGTGGCACGCTTTGTTTCAGCCTCATATTTTACCTTGAGGTCGCTGATATTTTTCAATGCTATAGAATAGCCGGGCATCGCCTTAAAAGCAGCGTCATAACTTAAAAAGCCAAACTTAATAGTCGTCTGTGCTGCTGCCATTAAAGGAAGCAATAATATTAATATAGATAAAATTGTTTTTTTCATTATCGATACTATATAATTTATTTGAGTATTCTTATTTAAAGACCAAAAGAGTATGTCATCAATAAAATAGTTTACAGATGACATACTCTGATATTGTTATTAGAGTTTACTCCTATAGAAGGAGTATAGATATTAAATTCTACTTAATACCAAGTTTAGCCTTAACCTCAGCTGTAACATCTTTGCTCAATGTTGTACTGATAAATGGAAGAGAGCCTGACTGCATGATGTAAACATATCCACCAGCCTGACCTACTGCTTTGATTGCGTCAAGCATTTTTGACTGTACAGGAGCCATCTTTTCCTGCTGAGCTTTTTGGAATGCCTGTGCATCATCCTGCTGAGCCTGCTGGTACTTCTGATATAGCTGCTGAACATCTTCAGTATGTCTCTTCTTGATATTATCAGGCATCTTAGGATCAGCTTGTTCAGCTTTCTGATATTCATCGCCTTTCTTTGTTATCTCATCTTCCATAGACTTTAACTCGTCTGTGTACTGTTTCTGAAGAGCTTGAAGATCAGATGTTGCTTTTGCGTACTCAGGCATTGCTTTCATAATTGACTCAAGATCTACATGTCCAAATTTCTGAGCAAACATCGTCAGAGGTGCGAACATAAAAAACATTAAAACTAATTTTTTCATTTTTTCGTTTAATATTAAATTGATTATTAATTATTCTTTTGTTGTATTACTGTCCGGTATAACCTAATTTAGCCAGTACTTCGTTACTTATATCTATCTTCGGTGAACCAAAAATGATACCACTGTTAGAGGCTCTATCAAGCACTAAAGAATAGCCCCTGAAATCTGATATCTCTTTTACAGCATTATATATTTCATCCTGTATAGGTGTCATCAGGCTTTCTCTCTTCTTAAATAATTCGCCCTCAGGACCAAAATACTTTTTCTTCAATTCACTAGCTTCTTTCTCTTTGGCTACAATAGCATCTTGTCTTTTTTGCTTCTGCTCTTGTGATAAGAAAACAACTTCATTCTGATAGTTCTTATATAATGTCTGAGCCTCTGTATTTATTGCATCCACTTCGGCCTGCCATTTCTTAGACACTTGATTTAATTGTTCGTTAGCACGCTCATAAGACGGAATATTCTTCAATATGTAATCCATGTCTATAAGAGCTATTTTTTGAGCACTTGCTGCAATAGCCATAAATGCGAACAAACAAACAAACAATAATTTCTTTTTCATTTTTAATCTCCTCTCTAATAATTAACTCAATTAGAATTCCTGACCTAAGATGAAGTGGAACTGGCTGCCACCTTTTGTGCCATACACTTTGTCGAAACCGTAAGCCCAGTCAATACCCATAAGTCCAACCATAGGCAGATACAAACGAACACCAATACCGGCAGAACGTTTCATATCGAATGGGTTAAACTTACTTGTCTCATGCCATGCATTTCCTCCTTCCAAGAACGTCAAGCCATAAATAGTGGTGTTACCCAACATAAATGGATATCGAAGTTCCATCGTGAAACGATCGTATGCATATCCTTCTTGATAATAAGGTGTAAGAGAACCGTTCTCATATCCACGTAAACCAATTGTTTCTTCGGCATAACCGCTTGAGTATCCACTCATACCATCACCACCAACATAGAATGTTTCAAAAGGTGATTTCTTATATTTGTTATACGATCCTAATAGTCCTAATTCCACACGTGTCATCAATACGAAACACTTATCTCCTCCGGTCAGAGCTGTATATGTCTTAGCACGGAATTTCCATTTGTGGTATTCAATCCATCTGTATTTATCTTGGAGTTCATCCTTGTATGTAACAGAACTTGAATTAGTAGCCAAATGAGCATAATCTTTTCCATCCCACAATGACCAAGGAGGTGTGATTGTAACTGATGCAGAGAACTCAGAACCACGGCGTGGGAACAACTGGTTATCTGTAGATACACGAGATAAAGTAAAGTTGAGGTTCAAGTTGTTGCAATTACCATCTGTGATAAGGAAGTATTGCCAGTTTTTAAGCATATACCTCTGATAAGCCAACTGTACAGACAACTGGAAATAATCATCAGGCCAGCGTAAACGTTTTCCCCATCCTAATGACAATCCCACAAGTTTTACATATTTATCAGGGTCAAGATAATTCTCATAATTATACCCATAGTTACTACTCGTTCCATATCCCGAATAATAATTATAATAGTTATTCATATAACTGCTATTATAATAATTACTTGATACGTCCGTCTGTTTTGAATAATATGCGCCTATATTAAATGCATTAGGCCTCTTTCCACCAAACCATGGCGATGAATAGTTTACGCTATATGACTGGTAATAAGAGCCATTGGTCTGAGCACTTAATGCCAACTGTTCACCATCTCCGATAGGCATGATACCTCTATGCTCTTTATTCTTATTAAATAAATTTGCCATAGAGAAATTATTCAGTTTTAAACTTATACGTCCGATAACACCAGTTTGTCCCCATCCCAATGAGAATTCAACCTGATCATTAGATTTTGATGTAAGATTATAGTTTACATCTACTGTTCCATCCTCATAATTAGGTTTAACATCCGGAGTACATTTTTCAGGATCAAAATGTCCCATTGATGCAATTTCACGAACAGAACGTTCTAGTGCATCTTTAGAGAACAAATCGCCCGGTTTAGTACGCAACTCTCTACGTACGACATTCTCATATAATCTATCGTTACCATTAATACGTACGCGGTTGATATGAGCCTGTTGACCTTCGTATATACGCATCTCCAAGTCTACAGAATCGGCAACAATATTAACCTCTGTAGGTTGAAGATTATAGAATACATAACCATTATTATAGTAGAGATTTCCTACGGCATCTTCATCACTTGTTAGACGTTTATTCATATATGTCTGGTTATAAACATCTCCTTTTTTCATTCTAAGTATAGAATTCAACACATCCGTAGAATATACCGTGTTACCAACCCAAGTTATATTACGAACATAATATTTCTTACCTTCGTTTATTTTAAGGTATATATTGACATGCTTTTCATCATAATTCCATACACTGTCTTTAACGATGTACATGTCACGATAACCAAGTTCATTATATTTATCTATAAGTTTTTCCTTATCTTTCTTATATCTCTCGTCTGTAAACTTTTTAGATTTCAGGAAAGAACCAATAGTTCCTGCTTCATGTGTCTTTGAGAAAACGCCTTTACCAAACAATTTTCCCTTTATCTTTGAAGATTTTAGATTATTGTTACCCTCAAGCATGATTTTATGCACTTTCATCTTATCCTTTTTGTCTATATCGACATCAAGAATAACCTGATTTTTATTAGCTACATCTTCACGCTGAGTAATATTTATCTCCGCATTTTTATATCCTTTGTCATCAAAATATTTCTTGGCAAGAATCTTTGCACGGTCTATCATATTAGGAGTAATCTGACTACCCTTAATAATTCCGAGCTTAGCCTCCATATCTTCACGTTCCGATTTTTTAAGTCCAATATAATTAATATTGCTTACACGCGGACGCATTCCCAGATGAAAACGCAAATAGATTTTATTACCTACTATAGAATCTGCAGTAACGACTACTTTTGAGAATAATCCATGATGCCAATAGCGCTTAACAGCCTCAGTTATCTCCGTTCCAGGAACAGATACTTCCTGCCCAAGAGAAAGCCCCGATAAACCTGTGAGAACATAATCTTCATAACCTTCAATACCATCTACGGCGATACCTCCAATAATACATGTACGAGGAGTTCCACTGTATGAAATATCCGGGTTAATTATTTTATCTTGCGCTTTCATGATCTGGCTAAAGCCAAACGCAATTACCAATAGGATTATTACCTTTCTTATTTTATTCATCTTATATGGTTTTCTATCTTTCAAATTAGTTTTATTTTTGTGCGTCTTCTACCTGCTTTTCTGTCTTGCCAAACCTTCGTTGACGACTTTGGTAACTTACAATGGCTTTGGATAATGCTTCTTCGTCAAAATCTGGCCAATAAGTATCACAGAAATATAATTCTGAATACGCTATCTGCCATAAAAGGTAGTTTGATATTCTTACCTCTCCACCTGTTCTTATAAGTAAGTCGGGATCAGGCATAAAATTTGTTTGCAGATGACTTGATATTTTTTCCTCGTCTATATCACCTACATCCATTTTGCCTTCTTTAATTTCCCCTGCGATGTCTTTCAATGCCTTTGTTATTTCCCATTTGGATGAATAGCTTAATGCTACCACCATTGTCATGGTTTTGTTTTCTGCCGTATGTTCTTCTGTTTCCTTGAGTTTAACATAAACCTCTTTAGGTAAACGGTTCATATCACCTATAACTCTGAAGCGAACATCGTTTTTCATAAATATCTCATCTTCCAGAGATGACAGCACCAAACCCATCAGAGCAGATATTTCATCTACGGGACGGTTCCAGTTCTCTGTAGAAAAAGTGTAAAGCGTCAGATACTTTACGCCTAATCTAGTACATTCAGATGTAATACGCCTTACCGCATCAACGCCAGCCTGATGTCCATAGCTGCGAGGTTTCCCCCGTTCTGCAGCCCAACGTCCATTGCCATCCATTATGATAGCTATGTGCTGAGGTATATTATTCATATCTATTTTATCAGTCATCATTATTATTACAAGTTTTGCATTTTGGCATTATATCATATGTTAGTGTAAACTGCAAAGCCGAGTAGCAGTCAGTGTTTTTAAAGATTCCAGTACTATTTATTCCATATGGATCTTTCACACCATCTAATTTATCACTAAGTGAGAAATGCATAGCCCATTCCAAACCGATATTCAACCTGTGACATACTTTGTATTTAACTCCCGCCCCTAAAGGTACATTTACAGTGAAAGCGCTACTTCCATCACCAGAAACTGACGTTGCGCCAAATCCCATTGTTATATATGGTGTAAATCTAACAGCTCCTCTGTATTCTTTCCCTGTACCATATGGGAGAAAATTATATTCGTATCTCAGACCTACATCCATAAGCCTTTTATTAAAACTTATTGGATTTGTATCCATTCCTGGATAACTAGTTCCTGAATTCAGGGAATTTCCTTTTATTTTCCCAAAAGAGACATTCAGCCTCAAGGCTGTCCTTGGATTAAGGACCTTTCTGGCTATTATTGATGCCATTGGTTGCATATCTCTTGTTATATTGCTATTAAAGTCTCCTTCGTAAGCTACAAGCCCTGTCCCAAAACCTATTTCCATCTTATATTCATATTCATCTTCTTGTGCACCTACACCTATAATAGATGTCATGATCAATATTATAAAGAGGATGGTCTTTTTCATAATCAGACTTTAGAGACCTAGACTGAAATATTTAATTCAAAAACGAGGTCTGAACTTTTGACCAGCCAAGTCTGTTCAGTCTGCCTTTCCATACTTGCCCTGTGTTTCCGCAGAATATCCATATATAATTGTCATTATCTTTTAATGCTGTGAACGATGTATCACTGCAAGTAAATCCTTTCGGGAAATAATAGTGTTTATTATTTGTCCATGTTATACCGCTATCATAACTTTGATAGAACTGCGAAAACTTAGTTGTTTTTGAGTTCTGTCCATAGCCACCAAATGCCAACATTCCATTATCATAAGGTATCATAACAAGTGATGTTAAATCTGGAAGATAGTTTTTAAAATTATCCTCACTCTTTTCTACGGTCTCCCAAGAACTAGGCATACTTCCTTTAGAATACTCAACGAGTTTAGTCCATACCACAGCTGTAGTATCTGCAGTCGAACTAGGGCGATTGCCTACAACGATAACTCTGTCTGTTGAATCATTTGAAGCCAAACTGTATGTAGTATAATTGATGTCATTTAAAGGAAGTAAAGATGCATCATTACCCAAATTATCAATCGACCACGTTAAACCTTTATCTTTTGAAACGGATATTGTATTATTATTATTCAATGCATATAATTCTGTTGTGCTAGCTCCTATCAATTGTTTCAGGCCTGAATTAATATTGACCGAAGTCCATTCATTCATATTTGTAGATTTGAGAACTTCTCCATCGCTAATAATGAATGCACTACCACTATTTATAACTATGCTCTTGTATGAATCAGAAGAAAGAGATCTGTTAAATTGTACCGGATTCCAAGTTTTCCCGTCACTTGCAGAAGATACATAAGCGACTGTATTTGTACCTGTTGAACCAAACACATATAAATTATTAGCATATTCAACAGCCTTCATCGCTTTCAAGCTTCCTATATTAGGATCATTCGCAATATTTTTCCATACAATAGTATCAGAGTCCTGCTGATGGACATTTATACTAATTTTGTATTTGCGATAACTTGCGCCATTATTTGCATATACGTGAAACTCTCGTGGCGTAGAAAAATCTACAGAATCACTAGTTGAAAAATATAACAAGGAATCACCTTTAATATTTGCATAAACGATAGTTCCTCCATTTTTGCTATTAATTGTACATAGAGCCGTTGGCTTTGTACCTATTGGTAGAGAATCTGCATTATAAATTTGTCCAGCAAATTGATCTATATTAAATACATAGTTGCTTCCTGTCACAGAAGTAGTATATATGCTATCAACCCCCTTTGAACTAGTAGTATGCATTGTTCTCACAAGCGTACCCAGAGAGAATGATGTTATTGCCGTATCACCGTAAGATGTCGTATCTTGGTCATTACTACCCAAACACGAAGCAAAAATAAAAACTGCTGACAACAGCGTTAACAGGGATAATATGTTCCTTCTCATCAGTTACTATTTTGATTTTAGCTGCAAATTTACTCACATTTCCGCAAATAGAGCAAACTTTAAGTGCTTTATTATGTAAATTATTAGAAAAAGAACTTATTTTAAGTACAATTTTATGAAATTATAGTTTAATATTAAAGGATTTTACAAAAAAATGAGAACGATGTGATCACTCATACCGTTCTCCTGAAAAATTTTTCAACGTAAGTTGGTGTAAACCAAAGCAATAATGCTTAGCATTGCCGCGAAAGTGATAACCACCAACATTAACGTTTTTCAAAATCTAATAACATAATCTTTACCTTAAATCTATTAACTATTAACCTAATGAATAACGAGTATTCTCACGAATACGATGCAAAGATAACAATAAGTGTGTACGTGCACAAAATATTTATAATTATTTTTGCATATTAAGCGGATTTTATTGATTTATATCAAATACAAAAAAAAAATAAGACTTGCAGCCGAAAGGTGCAAGTCTTATTAATATGTATTATTCGAATTAATGAATTACAATTTTGGGCCAGCTGCAACAAGTGCCTTACCAGCTTCATTTCCTTCATATTTAGCGAAGTTCTTGATGAAACGAGCAGCAAGATCCTTAGCTTTAACATCCCATTCAGAAGCTTCCTTGTATGTATCACGAGGATCAAGGATTTTTGTATCTACACCACCCAACTCTGTAGGAACTACGAAGTCGAAGTAAGGAATAGTCTTTGTAGGAGCTTTATCAATAGAGCCATTCAAGATAGCATCAATGATACCACGTGTGTCACGGATAGAGATACGTTTGCCTGTTCCGTTCCAACCTGTGTTAACCAAGTATGCTTTTGCACCGCTCTTCTCCATGTGTTTAACCAATTCTTCAGCATATTTTGTTGGGTGCAATTCCAAGAATGCCTGACCAAAACAAGCTGAGAATGTAGGAGTTGGTTCTGTAATACCACGCTCTGTACCAGCCAGTTTAGCTGTGAATCCAGAGAGGAAGTAGTACTGTGTCTGCTCTTTATTTAGAATTGATACTGGAGGAAGTACTCCGAATGCATCAGCAGAAAGGAATATTACCTGTTTTGCTGCTGGAGCATGAGAAATAGGACGTACAATATTCTTAATGTGATAGATAGGATAAGAAACACGAGTATTCTCTGTTACACTCTTATCATCAAAGTCGATCTTACCATCAGCTGCAACTGTTACGTTCTCAAGAAGAGCGTCACGACGGATAGCTCCGTAGATATCAGGTTCTGATTCTTTGTCAAGTTTGATAACCTTAGCATAGCAACCACCTTCGAAGTTGAATACGCCATTGTCATCCCATCCGTGCTCATCATCACCGATCAACTTACGTTTAGGATCAGTAGACAATGTTGTCTTACCTGTACCAGAAAGACCGAAGAAGATAGCTGTATTTTCATTGTTCATGTCACAGTTTGCAGAGCAGTGCATTGCTGCGATACCCTTCAATGGCAAGAAGTAGTTCATCATAGAGAACATACCTTTCTTCATTTCACCACCGTACCATGTATTTACGATTACCTGCTCTTTAGAAGTTACGTTGAATACAACGGCTGTCTCAGAGTTAAGTCCTAATTCTTTATAGTTAGTAACCTTAGCTTTAGATGCATTGTAAACGATAAAGTCTGGCTCCTGCTCAAAATCAGCCTCACTCTGAGGACGAATGAACATATTTGTTACAAAATGTGCCTGCCAAGCTACCTCTACGATAAAACGTACTTTCATACGTGTATCATTGTTAGCTCCACAGAAACCATCTACTACATAAAGTTTCTTGTTAGAAAGCTCTTTCTTAGCGATCTCCTTAACGGCATTCCAAGCTTCTTTAGAAGCAGGTTTGTTGTCATTTTTATACTCGTCTGATGTCCACCAAACTGTATCGTGAGAAGTTTCATCGTCAACGATAAATTTGTCTTTAGGAGAACGGCCTGTGTATACACCAGTCATTACATTGACTGCGCCTAATTCTGTTTCCTGACCTTTGTCAAAACCTGTAAGACCTTCTTTGGTCTCCTCATTAAACAATACTTCGTAAGAAGGATTGTAGAGAACCTCAGTTGTACCTGTGATTCCGTACTTTGCTAATACTGACTTATCAAACTTTGCCATTTTGTAATGTATTTAGTTGTGAATATTTACAATTAAGTTACCTTAAATCGACCGCAAAGATACTAAAAATGACATTAACAGCAAAGTTTAAATCAACAAAAATACTCTTCCTAAATCTTTTTAGGTTAAAGTATTTAAATTTTATATGTCCATACTTACATTTGTAATTTGCACTTTACAAAAATACAAATATTTTTTCTACTTTTGCAGCCGAATAATTATTTGCTAACGCACAACACTTTATGAAAATTATCAATTTAGGCGAACAAAATACCATAATTAATCAATATATGGCCGAGATTCGCGACAAAGATTATCAGCAGAATCGTCTGTTGTTTCGTAATAATATTACCCGTATAGGAGAATTGGAAGCATACGAGTTGAGTAAGACATTAGATTACACCGAACGTGATGTACAAACGCCCCTTGGGGTTTGTAAAATCAATGTGCCTACCGACAAGATTGTTCTTGCTACAATATTCCGTGCCGGACTTCCTTTCCATGGAGGTTTCCTTAATATATTTGACCATGCCGGTAACGGATTCGTAAGTGCTTTCCGCGAGTATACAGATGAGGAAAAAACTCAGGTAGGTATACACATAGAATATCTGGCAACTCCAGAAATAGAGAATAAGACTCTTATTATTGCAGATCCAATGCTTGCCACAGGAGGTTCAATGGAACTTGGATATAAAGCATTTCTTTCAAAAGGTACTCCGAAACGGATTCATGTAGCATGCGTTATTGCCACACCCGAAGGCATAGAGCACATATCAAATGTTTTTCCTGAAGACAAAACGACAATTTGGTGTGCCGCTATAGATCCAGGAATGAATGAGCATAAATATATCGTACCTGGATTTGGTGATGCGGGAGATCTCTGCTACGGCGACAAATTATAAGTTTACATATAAAAATATATAAGCCTCGACTACTATTGTAAGTCGAGGCTTATTCTTTTCAGTCAGTCAACTTTTATTTTACTTCCCAAGTGTCATTTGTCTCTAGCAGTTCCATAAAGTTATGATAAGGCTTCTTTGCCTTAACCTCCTCGATCTGTTCGTTAACGGCATCATTATATGTTGGAGCCTCAACGTCACGGATAACTCCAAGTGCAACAGGGAAACCATCTTCATTATCCATCATGGCCAGTTTCAACTGTAATGTATTGTCTGCACAATGTGAATCGTGTATCAAGATATCCTTAAGTGTTACTCCATTCTCACCGATTTTAACGACTTTCAATCCAAAACCGTTTTGAACTAGTCCGAATTCATTGTTTTCGCCAAAAACTAAAGGCTCACCATCTTTTACATAGATAGCGTTTTTAGATCTTCCCTCCTTAGTATATATAGGGTCAAAAGCGCCATTATTGAATATCACACAGTTTTGTATAATCTCACATACAGAGGCTCCCTTATGTTTATAAGCTGCCTGCAAAACATCAACAGTTCCTTTAGCATCTGTCGCCACAGCTCTTGCGAAGAAATGTCCACGCGCTCCAAAGCATAGTTCAGCTGGACGGAACGGATCCTCAACTGTACCGTAAGGAGATGATTTACTTACAAAACCACGTGGTGATGTTGGAGAATATTGTCCTTTAGTAAGGCCATAAATACGATTATTAAGAAGAACCATATTTAAATCTATATTACGGCGCATTGCATGTATAAAGTGATTACCACCGATGGCAAGTCCATCACCGTCACCACTTATCTGCCAAACCGTAAGTCCCGGATTAACGACCTTTGTACCCGTAGCAATAGCAGCAGCACGTCCGTGTACAGTCTGCATTGCATAAGTATTGACGTAATAAGGTAAACGGCTCGAGCAACCTATGCCAGAGATCACCGCTGTTTCATAAGGTGCTACGCCAAGTTCGGCCATTGCTTTGTGCAGGGATGCCAAGAAAAAATGGTCTCCGCAACCAGGACACCAACGTGGCTGTCCTTTCTTATAATCATTTGCTGTATATTCGCTCATTTTTCTTTATCTTTTCGGTTCTTATTTATTGATTATCTCATCGAAAGCAGCAACTAATTCTGCTACCACAAATGGTTGTCCCTTAACCTGATTAAACTGGTAAGGAACAAAATTATCAACCTTAGATCGCAGATAAGCTGCAAACTGTCCGAGATTCTGTTCTGCAACAACTACTTTCTTATATTTTTTTAGCACCTCTACCGTATTCTTTGGTAGCGGGTTTATAAACTTAAACTGTGCTATTGCAACTTTACGTCCTTTCTTCTGTAATTCTTCCATCGCAGAATACAGATGTCCATAAGTACTGCCAAAGCCAACAATCAATAATTCGGCATCATCGTCGCCTTCTACTTCTACATCAGGGACCTGTATCTTTGCAACTTTCTCTGCACGAAGATGTACCATTGTATTATGGTTTTCAGGTTCTGTTGATATAGCACCTGTATCACCATCTTTTTCGAGGCCTCCAAGAATATGAGTATATCCTTCATGCCCAGGTATAGCCCAATAGCGTACGAGGGTCTCGGGATCTCTAACATAAGGAGAATAGTTATCTTTTTGGTCTGCTGTAGCGTAATGCGGGTGTATATCTGGCAGTTCTTCCATTGTAGGAAGTTTCCATGCAGCTGAACCATTAGCGATAAATGCGTCTGTGAGCAATATCACCGGTGTAAGATGTTCAAGTGCTATTTTTGCAGCCGAATATACGGCATCAAAACAGTCTGTCGGACTTGTTGCTGCTATTACAGGCATAGGAGACTCGCCATTACGACCATAAAGAGCCTGCAGTAAGTCTGTTTGTTCACTCTTTGTAGGAAGACCTGTAGACGGACCTCCACGTTGAACATCTAATATTACCAATGGCAGTTCATCAATTACAGCTAAATTGATTGCTTCCGACTTCAAACATATACCAGGTCCTGATGTTGATGTTGCAGCTAAGGCACCTGCAAAAGCAGCACCTATAGAGCTAGCGCAACCTGATATTTCATCTTCACACTGTACAGTGATTACTCCGCAACTCTTATGTTTTGAAAGTTCATGTAGTACATCCGTAGCTGGAGTTATAGGATAGGAGCCCAAGAACAATTTAAGTCCGGCTTTCTCTGCAGCAGCAATAAGTCCATAAGCAGTAGCCTTATTACCGGTGATGTCCATATAACGTCCTTTATCCTTAGACTTAGACTCTATTCTATATGTAGCCGGAACAGAAGCATGAACATTATGTCCATAATTATAGCCGGCATTTACTACCTTTATATTATTCTCTGCGATAGCAGGTTTCTTGGCAAATTTCTCTTTAAGGAAATTAGCCACAAGGTCTAGATCTCTATTAAACAACCAACAGACTAAACCAAGTGCGAACATATTACGACATTTCAGTATAGACTTATTGTCCATACCTGTATCTGCAAGACATTCTTTTACCATTTTAGTTATAGGGCAAGCAACAACACGATCAGAATCAATACCCATTTCTTCAAGATAATCATCACTAGAGAACTGAGCCTTTTCAAGATCCTTTGCTCCGAAACTATCTGTATCAATAATAATAGTCGCCTGTGGTTTTGAATATTTATACTGAGTTTTAAGCGCTGCTGCATTCATTGCCACCAACACATCACATTTGTCACCCGGAGTATAAATTTTACCTTTCCCGATATGAACTTGGAATCCAGAAACACCTGTCAGTGAACCCTGCGGAGCGCGGATATCAGCGGGATAATCCGGGAATGTTGAGATACCGTTACCTACGGTAGCAGATACCGTAGAGAAAATGTTTCCGGCTAATTGCATACCATCACCGGAATCACCAGAGAAGCGGACAACAACTTGGTCCAGCTCCTTTACTACCAATTTTTCTGCCATAACTAAATCTTTTTAATCCTTCTTGTGGATAATTACATACCTTACGTATTCAACGTGCAAAGGTCGCAAAGTTTATTGACATGGCAAAATGTTTTTGAATAAAAATAACTTTATATGCAAACATTTTTTGAATTTTGATTTTTAATGCATTTTTCTCGAAAAAGCATTCGTAAATTTTCATATTGAAATAAAAAATGGCTTTTTAAATGCAATTTGTTACACATAGATTGATATTCTATTTAAATACCAATCTATGTTATGTATAAATATACAATACCTAATATTTGAAAGAACTACCCCCGAGGAATTCACGCAACAGCGATGTTGGTGGTAGTTGTCTGTTTTGTACAGGACGTATATAACCCAAAAATTTTTTCAGTCTGTATGCTTCAGAATATTCTTCTGCGCTTTCGGGTACCAGTTCGAGTAAGGGCTCAACCTGTGTCTTTAATACGGCCAATTCGAATATCATAGCTGTATTAAACATCATATCCGCATTTTCCTGATAAGGGAATATCCATTTATTTTCTCCGGCCCTCACGCTCGGCCATCTCCTTATTGTCTCCTGAGCAGAAACGCCTCTATATCTATAGTCACGTACTATGCGTCTAAGAAGACGGTTGTCTGTAGTAGGCACGTAATTATGTGTATCCAGTAGTACTGTAGTAAGAGCAGATGCATACACTCTAAATTTTGTGCCTTCGTTCACTCCGCATGTAAGGTTGGGGTTAAGTGCATGTATACCTTCTAATATAAGGATATTATCCTCATTAAGCTTTAGTTTGTTTCCACTTTTCTCGCTCTTGCCATTTTGGAAATTATATTTAGGCAATTCCACTTCCTTACCATCCAGCAGATTATTAAGCTGCTCATTAAACAGCGGTATATTAAGTGCATAAAGGCTCTCAAAATCATAATCCCCGTCATCATCCTTCGGTGTAAGTTCTCTGTCAAGGAAATAATCGTCAAGCGACACCGATATAGGTTTTTTACCACAAGCCATCAGTTGTATGGAAAGTCTCTTGCTAAAAGTAGTTTTCCCGCTCGATGATGGTCCTGCTATCAGTACCACCTTGACATTCTTACTATTAGATATGGCATCAGCCATCTGTGATATTTTCTTTTCCTGCAAAGCCTCTGATACATTGATTAGAGTCGACGAGAATCCATTCTGTACAGCCTCATTCACATCGCCTATCGTACTTACTCCCATTATATTCTGCCACGCATGATGCTCTTTGAACATCTCAAACATTTTTCCCTGATTTACCAGTTCCCCTAATTTTGAAGGATCCGAAACAGAAGGGATACGCAACAACAAACCATCAAAGTATTTTTCTACCCCGAATAGCTTTAGCTGTGATGTATTTACCAATAAAGACCCATAGAAGTAATCAATACTTCCATCAAGTTCATAGTAGTTTGTATACAGTGAACTCACACTCTTAAGTAATTTTACCTTTGAGTCGAAACCTCTTTCCGAAAACAACTTTATGGCCTCTTCTGTTGTACATTCCTTCCTTATGAAAGGAATCTTTGCATTGATAAGTTCCTGCATTCTGGTCCTTATCCGATCCACATCTTGAGTCGTTACAGGCCTTCCTATGTTGAGATTACAATAATATCCATTCGACACAGGTATATCAATAATAACATTACCATCAGGGAACAGATCCTGTACTGCCTTACACAATACAAAAAATAAAGAGCGTGTATAAGTTCTTGAACCTGATGAAGAATGTAAATCCAAGAATTCCACATCTTTATTATGGTAAACTCTATAATGCAATCCTTCTACCCTGTTGTTAACCTTTGCACTTACAGGTCCATAAGGCATATCCAAATTAAATTCCTTGAATATGTCAAAAAGAGTACTGCCAATGCCTATATTTTTAATTTTTTTATTATTTTTGCAACGAATTTGTATCAATTGTTCCATTTGTATTACAGCTATAGTTATAAAAGTATGTAAAGATAAAAATATTATTTATTAAAAACTAACAATACCGTAATAAATTAGAGAAAAATATGTCGATTTGGATTTTTTTTAAACTTATTGGTTCACTTGCCCTCCTTATGTATGGGATGAAATCCATGAGTGAAAGTCTGCAGAAGATGGCAGGCTCGCAATTGCGCCACGTTCTTCAGGCAATGACAACCAATCGCTTTTTCGGAGTTATAACCGGAACATTAGTTACAGCATCAGTACAATCATCTACAGCAACCACAGTAATGACTGTGTCTTTTGTTAACGCAGGTCTGCTAACATTAGCCCAGGCTATATCTATCATAATGGGTGCCAACATAGGCACTACGCTCACGGCGTGGATAATGAGCGCCGGTTTTTCATTTAATGTAACCGACTTTGTGTGGCCGGCATTTTTTATCGCCATCATTCTTATATATAGTAAAAGACGTAAGAATCTCGGTGATTTTTTATTTGGTATATCATTTATGTTTCTAGGTCTTGGCATATTAAGACAGACAGGTATAGACATGGATCTTGCTCACGATGCACCTGTATTACACTTTTTCAAGCTTTTCGACCCAAACAGTTTTGCCACCACCATCGTATTTCTATTTATAGGTAGTGTGATGACTATGTTTGTGCAGTCTTCAGCTGCCATCATGGCCATAACCATGATACTGTGTTCGAGTGGTGTGCTCCCTATATATCAAGGTATAGCGCTAGTAATGGGCGAGAATATAGGTACAACAGTTACATCTAATATAGCAGCTCTTACAGCTAATACTCAAGCACGCCGCGCAGCATTTGCCCACATGTTCTTCAACGTATTCGGTGTGATATGGGTTCTATGCATATTTCATCCTTTCGTAAATATGGTATGCAGCTTTGTCGGGGTTACTGACCCATCGCACGTTACGAACAAAACCGTACTATCGTTCGTGCTTGCTGCTTTCCACACCACCTTTAATGTAAGTAACACACTTGTACTCATATGGTTTATACCACAGATAGAGAAGTTTGTATGCAAGGTTATCAAACCCCGTAAGAAGGAATATGAAGACGATTTCCGCCTTCGTTTTGTCACCGGGGGCTTCATGGAGACGCCTGAACTATCTGTATTGGAAGCTCAGAAAGAAATAACTAATTTTGGAGAGAGAATACAGAGAATGTTCGGTTTTGTACGCGAACTGCTTACCACTAAAGACGAGACAGCATTCGTAAAACTGTACAGTAGAATAGAGAAATATGAAAATATCAGCGATAACATGGAAATTGAGATAGCCAACTATCTCGACAAAGTAAGCGATGCCCACCTTAGCATCGATACAAAAGCCAAGATACGCGCTATGCTAAGAGAAATATCTGAGATAGAGAGTATTGGCGACAGCTGCTTCAATGTAGCCCGCACAATCAATAGAAAGCTGAAAGGAAAAGAAGACTTCACCGAGAAGCAATACGAACATATACACCAGATGTTTGAACTTACAGACGACTGCCTCACACATATGAACGTCCTTCTGAGTGGTAGAAAAGAGAATCTTGATGCAAACCGTTCATTCAATATAGAGAACGAAATCAACAACTATCGTAATCAACTCAAGAGTGAAAACCTTAATGATGTCAATATTCACGAATATACTTATGCCATCGGTACAACGTACATGGATATAATAAGCGAGTGCGAAAGACTAGGCGACTACGTAGTCAACGTGGTTGAAGCTCGCATGGGTACCAAGCAAAGGGATTTATAACACTGCATGTAGAATACAGTCCTACTGGGAGGAGGACCATATATGATAGACATACAGAGCAAGATACACGACAGTAACACGATAGAGTTTAAAGTAGGCTATATTCCACAACCGGATATGCCTGAAAGCGACTTCGTGATGAACACCTGGATATTCATGCCCGACAGTCTGGATATTAACCGTCGCACATTCAGTAAAGAAATGTTCTATCAGAATGTGCATTCACATATCCGCCTTATTACGCCTGCCTTTACCATGTCACAACTTTCCGTTGCCGATAATATGCCTATTCAGATGCTTGTCCGGGCAGTGAAACGCTTGGAAAAGTTTAAGAATACCAAGGCAATGGATAAATTTGAGAGCGAAGTAAAAATGGCTGCCTCAATCTTTAAGAGTACCCTTCGCGACACATACCGAATGATTATATCAGAAGGAGGACATTCAGACCATTGTCTAATAATGGTAAGAGGAGTCGAAGCTTGGCTTAAGCAGTACAGAAGTATTTATCAGTCTGTAATTGATCTTAACGACCCAACAGCAAAAGAATACTACGAGTTTGCCGATGAATTTATTTCTAACGTTACAGAACAACACATGTTCCTCTTATGCAACTATCTCAAGAAAGAGAAGCATGACACATGGGATAAGGTGAGAACTGCTATACTAGGTCTTTTAGACGAAGAGTTAACCTATAAGAAAAGGATGGGTTATATGCATATCCAAACAAGGTCTACCGATAATAACAGCAATTTCATACACAGAGCCGGTATGCTCAAAAAGTTTGCAGAGAGCAATCTTTTTCTTGCTGTAAGCAAACGTCGTAATACCTTTTTAATAGAGCAGCTGGCCTTTATGCTTGCCGCGGGTTTATCCATGATATTCGCCACAGTGATAGCATTCTCTTTCCAGCATACCTATGGCAACTTCACTCGTCCGCTTTTTATTGCCCTTGTCGTTAGTTACATGTTTAAAGACCGTATCAAAGAACTGATACGTTTCTATTTTGCCCACAAGCTGGGAAGCAAGTTTTACGATTACAAGACATCCATGAGTATACACTATCTCAAACTGGGATGGAGCAAAGAAGGATTCGATTATATCACCCCCGATAAACTACCAACCGATGTTCTTCTTAAACGTCAGCGCAACACTCTATTAGAAATAAGCCGCGGCGTCAACGAACAGATAATCTTGTACCGCAAAAAGATGCACCTCAACAGGAAGAATGTGAACAAGTCAAGCCACTATCCCATGGAGGGAGTGAATGATATTATAAGATGTAACCTGTTCGAGTTCATGCGTAATATGGATGACTCTGACGTACCTCTGTTTGCCAACAACGGTAATGGAGAATATTCAGAAGTCAACGGACGCAGAGTCTACTTCATTAATTTTGTCATCCAGTGCAAGTATCAGGATATCACCACAGAGTATTACCACTACCGTGTATCCATAAGCAAACATAGAATAGAAGACATCACAGCTATACCATAAACACACAGTACTAATCGAAATATCCGTCTTGCATCAGCTTGGTATAATCCTGCAACAGTTCTGAAAGATATGCAACCACATATCTGTTTTCACCGTATTTGTCATAATGATCAATTATATCATTATCCTTGACATGAGCAACAAATCCGGTAGGATTTCTCATCACCCCGAATTTGTCTATATCATCAGTTACCTTCTTTATTATATCTACGGCAGAATGTTTATCCATTATAGGCCAAGGTACATCACCTTTCTTCCATCTGATGTATTCACCAAAATATGGATAAGAAGCCAATTCGCCATTATAATAGTCATCCATCATATTCTGAATGAATTCATTTTCAATATTTTTTTGTTCCATGGTATTGCCTTAATCTTTACTGAACATTACGTTCAACATCTCTGTACCGGTGGCCGTTCGGAATATTTTATCCCTAATTGTACCTATATCGACTATCCCGTCTTCATAGATATTAACCAGAAAATCAGCCTCAACCAATATCTGATAATCCTGGGCATCAATGTTCTTATACGTATGATGATGAGCTATCAAAAAGCATATCCTGTCGATCTGCTCTTCAGTTGCTTCACATTTTTCAAGCAGCGGTCGGGCCACAGCCGGTCCCTCCTTCTCCTGTAGCTTACCATCACACCGGCCATACTTTTTCTCAGCGGGTTTTATTCCTGTATCATGCACCACAGAAGCTGCCTCAAGAGTATTAAGAGTAATACCATCCATACCCTCACCTTGAGCTATAAGTTTGGCAAACGAGTGTACCTTTATAAAATGTTGTATACGCTTTGCGTCTCCCGCAAAGTATTTCATTGTTTCTATAATAAGATTGTTTATATCCATTGTCGTTATCTTTGTTTATGCAAAGATAATGTTTATATCATACAAACAGTCATCTTCTTCCGAATAACTTAAAAAATGAAGTTTTTAGCCTTCATAATATTTAGAGACTCATTCATCTTCCAGCATCAATGCGCCATCCTCATCTACGGATTTAGGCAATGGATGCTTTGGGTTCTGCCTTGCGCCCAACTTGATAAGATCCTGAGCCGGTTTCAGCAGATTCTGATTACCATCCTTCAATTTGCCCTGAGCAAATCCGAAGGCCTTCTGTGCTGCATCCAACTTTGCACCCACATCGTTAAAACGATCTACAAACTCGCCTACGCGTGATACAAATGTACTTGCCAGCGAGAACACCCTCTCTTGGTTCTCAGTCTGGTGTTTCTGCGTCCATGCTATCTGTATCATCCTAAGTACGGCAAATAAGTTCTGCTCACCAGTGATAAATACATTTTTCTCGAACGCCTCTCTCCATAACATAGGTTCTTTGGATAAAGCCAGAACCAAAGCCGACTCTATCGGCACAAACATTATCACATAGTCGAGAGCCACATGCGGTTTCTTGACATAACTGCTATAGTCTTTTGCCGACAGATTTTTCACCTGATTACGTATGCTCCTTATATGATCATTAAGCAGACGCTCCCTATCAGAGTCATTATCAGCATTCATATAGTCTACAAAGGCAGTAAGCGACACTTTTGAGTCTATTATTACATCTTTACCATCAGGATAATGAAGTATAACATCAGTACGCATCGTGCTACCTGTCTCAGCATTTTTAAGCATCTGTCCGTTCTCGTCTCTGAGCACCTCCTGCACGTCATACTCCACACCCCTCTTAAAACCAAATTTCTCAAGCAGTTCACTGAGTATCATTTCTCCGAAGTCACCCTGCACCTTAGTATTGCTACGCAATGCACGAGTCAGCTTGTCAGCCTCCTGACCTATATTCTGCGCACTCTCCAGCAGATTACGAATCTGCTCTTTGAGTGACGATGTATTCTCCGCATTTTTTATATTACTGTCGTCAATAGCCTTACGCATCTGCATCATAGTGTCCTTAAGAGGATCTATGATCGTGCCCATCTGCTTATGATTGTTCTCATCCAACTCTTGTGAGCGCTGTTTCAACAATTGTTGGGTAGCATTGGTCATACGCTCCTCCACCATGGCAAGCTGTTCCTTCAGTTGACGGTCACGCCTCTCACTTTCTTCCAGCTTCTCACGCTCATACCTGGCCTCAGCCTCAGCCTTAGCCTGCGCATTTTCATTTCGTATATCTTCTATCCTCTTATTCAGAAGTTCCGTCTCTGTATTCTTAGATGCTATAAGATTAGACAATCGCCTGTTGTCATCAGCCAACGAAGAATACCTACCGTTGGTAAACAGATAAACCCCTATCGCCCCCACGAGCAATCCTATGATAAATAACAATATAACCATATTAATATTCTATTATTTGCTTTCCAGATATTCAGCGAAGATAATTGCCGCACTTTTCACCTTCATTGCACACGGACGTATCTTATAATATTCGGGCGTGCGCTCAGAGGCCTCAGCACTTACCGGCACAGCCTTCGCCCCGTTCAGTCCTAGGATTTCAGCACATATCAGCGACCCATTTCTCTCCTTATATTTAGCAGCGATACTCTGTACCACCTTATAATTATGTGATTTGCCCTCACGATCAGCCCCATCAGTAGCTCCACAGTCCATTCCAGCTAACGTTACAGCACCACAAAAGGCACCGCAAGTCTGCCTCATCCTACCTATTCCGCCTCCAAATCCGGCACTCATTTTCAATGCCTGTTCTTCAGAGAATCCATACAGATCGGCAAAGGCTGCCGTCACAGATTGAGAGCAGTTATAACCCATCATGAACAGGTCCACAGCACGCTCTACTCTCTTTTTGTTCTCATCAGTCATAACCTTATTCCCCCATAAGTTTTTCGTACAGATCTTTCATTCCATCAGATGCGCCCTTTTGTATCTGTATCACCTTATGGTATCCACCTGCCATCACAGGCTTTGGGTCTATCAGATAAACAGGCACATCACTATTTACATACTGCACCAGTCCGGCTGCAGGATATACATTTAGAGAGGTTCCTATTATGATGAATATATCAGCCTTCTGAGCCTCAACAGCCGCAGGTTCTATCATCGGCACACTCTCACCAAAAAATACGATAAAGGGTCTAAGCAGACTTCCGTCTCCGGCCTTAGTACCTGCAGCTATCTGAGAGTTTTTAGAGTCTAGTGTCTGTACAAATCTCGGGTCATAAGGATCATTGCTAGAGCAGACCTTCATCAGTTCACCATGCAGATGAATAACCTTTTTGCTTCCGGCCATCTCGTGCAGGTTATCCACATTCTGTGTCACTACCGTTACGTCATATTTCTCTTGTAGCTTAGCCACTAGGGTGTGTCCCTCATTAGGTTTAGCCCCGAGCAGTTTTTTACGTAGCATATTATAAAAGTTAGTCACAAGCTCAGGGTCTGCCTCCCATCCTTCGTGCGAGGCCACCTGCTGCACAGGATAGTTCTCCCATAAACCGCCGGCATCACGAAAAGTACTCAAGCCACTTTCAACAGACATTCCGGCACCCGTCAAGACTACAATTTTTTTCATAATTAAGAAATTTCTATGCCACAAAGATATTAAAATTCCATCAATTAAATCATTTACGTTCGCATTTTTATTTAATAAATCAAAAAAAGTGGTTCAACACTTTTAGAAAGAGTTGATCCACTTTATGGTTTTTCTTAACCATTAATAAGTCCAACGGATTAATCACTAACCTGAATGGACTAATTTGAATAATATGCTGTACATGTCTCGCGACACACACAGTTATCCCATGCAATCTTTTATTACCAAAAAACCTATTGTTTTCTCGATTCCTTTTTATTAAACTTTATTTTGAACAGTGCAAAGATACAAATTTTATTTGCTTTAATCAAAAAAATAGATACATTTTTATACACAGAATGATATCTTGCTTGACATACATCAACCTATGTGCACGGGCACAGATACTTTTTGTACATAAAAGGCTAACGACATCTACTACTATTATTCGCAGATTTTATTACACGCAATCCTTTAAAATCATTTATCTAAAAACATTTTACTTTTATGAAATAAATATTCATAAAGATAGACAATTAGACCGAATACGGTATGAAAACCATGGCATAGTTGCTTGATATTTTTTTATGTGTTAATCTATTCTGCTGCGACCAACATATTTGAATATACTATTCAATAAATATGGACTCAAGATCATGGAACATATTTTGAAAACACATATGTAACTATTATTCCAAACATCATAATAAATTTAACACCATATATGTGCAATAAGTTATTCTTATAATTTTATTACAATATTGTAATTCTCAAGACCCTTATAAGCTGATATTTATAAATCAGTTTTGATGTATATTAATTGTATAATCAATACCCTTTGATGATTATAATAAACAACTAAAATATATAAGTTTTAAGAATAAACTATTCTCTAAATTTTAATTTAGGGCTTAAATCACAACATAAAATATATTCTAATTACCTTGCAATTGCTTAGTTTTAAAAAAATATATTATATTTGCATCGATAAATAAATATTGCCTAATGGGGGGAGAAAAAAATTGAATAGTATTAGAAGTCTTATTTGAGACTGTCTAGGATGAGAAAACATTAATTGAATTTGTGAAAGGTTTTTAATGCATTATCTTCGACAATTAACATTATTTAAAATTAAACAGTGTCCAAATTTTGGGGTATAACATATACACCTATATATATAAATAAATATGAAAAAAGTAACTATTTTAATACCTTGTTATAATGAAGCAGATTCATTATATCCTTTATATTATGCTCTTGAAAAATTAATGTCAGAAAACTATAATTATCTATGGGAAATACTAATAGTAAATGATGGTAGCAAAGATGATTCAATTTTAATAATAAGACAATTAAAAGCTAAGGATAATAGAATATGCTATATTGATTTATCAAGAAACTTTGGAAAAGAAAATGCTTTATTAGCCGGATTCGATAATGCCACAGGTGATTGCATGGTTATAATGGATGCCGATTTACAACATCCAACTTGGGTGATCCCTAATATGTTAAAAAAATGGGAGGATGGGTATGAAGATGTATATGGAAAGAGATTATCGCGTGGAAATGAATCATGGCTGAGAAGAAATATATCATTATATTTCTATAGAATACTTCAGAAAACAACTAAATACGATATTTTACCTAATGTTGGCGATTTTAGACTATTAGATAGAAAGTGTATTGATGAATTAAAAAAACTCAGAGAAACAGAGAGATATACTAAAGGAATGTATGCTTGGATAGGTTTTAAGAAAATATCAGTAGATTTTGAAACTCAAGATAGAATAGCTGGCAAATCTCACATGCGTTATGATTCTTTGATAAATTTAGCTATTGAGGGTATAACATCGTTTACAGTTGCTCCATTAAAATGGTCTATATATTTAGGTTTTTTAGTATCTATAGCTTCATTTATATTTATGTGTTATGTATTGTTTAATACAATAATATATGGAGATCCTGTTCAGGGATATCCTACTTTAATAACAATAATTTTGTTTCTTGGTGGAATCCAATTATTATCATTGGGAATAATAGGGGAATATTTGGGGAAAATCTTCAATGAATCCAAGAGACGCCCCGCATATATTGCTTCAGAGATTGCTATGTAATCTATTGTAAATTTCCACAATTTTAGTAATTCTTCCTCAAAAAGTCCAGAAGAAAGGCTATAATAGTTTACTATTTATAGCAAATTTCTGAAGGTATTTATCTTTTGCATACTATCATAATACTACACGTTTCTGCCATTATCATAAATATTAAGTATTCCTTTATCGCATAAATTTATAGTAATAGTTTTTGTAACGTCATTAAATTTCTTCTGGTATTATTAATACTCCTAGATTGAAATTAGTTTAGAAATAAATGATGAATAAAATTTATAGTTGGCACAACTAAATGCGATCTACAAATAATATCTATTGTACAAGTTACATAATATACGTCCAAACTAATTTATAAATAGCAGCTTATAAGGATTTAGATCATGTGTATATGGATTACAGAAAATAAAAATAACCTATTTGCATATACATAGTGTAGTTTCCTAATATCGGGATATAATAGTTACACACGTGTATTTCCCAAATAAGTTCCATAACTTCGGTCCCATATTAATGGGATACTCAAATATGTCTCAGCAAAATAGATTAAAAAATATCAAATAATTATGCCATATATTTCATTCGGTCTAATTATTTCTTTTGAATACTTGTTTTTTATTTTTGTGAGATACATAAATTATGTGTTAACTTCTTAATTAAAGAAAATTAATTTGCTATTTTTTTAAATGCAAAAAACCTTTGCCCCAAATAATTGATAACAACAAATAAAGCACTTCCTAAAATCATGGACATATTTTCAATTATACATATAGATAAATTCATTTTAATCAGAGTAAAAATCCAAATAACAGCAGGTCTGGCAATACTAAATGAAATAAAATAGCAAAAACCTATATTGATATAAAAACGAAATAAAGATTTACAACCTTTTAAATGATATTCAAAAGTGAAATTTTTATTTAAAAAATAGCTTAAAATGCTTGTCAACATATAATCCAAAGCAGAAGACAACCAATATCCTAAATGTATCAAATTATAGCAAGAAAACATAATACACATTCCAACTACTGTATTAATTACACCTACTAATATAAATCGCATGAATGATTTATCAATAAAAATTCTTATAATTTTTTTCATTTAATAATTATATAAATAATATCTTTCAATTTTTAAAATTGAAATAATTCAAACTTATTATTTTTATTTCACGAATTGTCAATACCACATTGGAACCTTTAAACTTGACTTTTACAAAAAACAACATTGGATTTATAATCTAATAAATTGAAAATTCAATATATATACTTATTCCTGCAAACAGAATATTCTAACCTTCAGAGATAATAACATTTTCTATCAAACACATATTAAACAATTAATTATGCCTCTCTAAGTGGTGCAAAGATAACATAATTTTTCAATTTATAATTAAAAATGCTTTATTAAAATTTTGTCGATAAATCATATTAATCAAAATTCAAGTAAATATTACAACTCTTTGAGATTAATATAGTGAGACCATAAATTATTCCAAGGTTTTATTTTAATTTTCATTAGTGTTCAATTTTAGGGTATAGCATACACTTACAATATAAAAAAGAAATTAGATACATGGAAACATAAATAACATTCAAATCACTCATAAAGACTATTATAAAAAATATAATATTAATTATAAAGGTCTTTTTTTTAGTTTTTCAGGTAATAAAAAACGAATAAACAGTAAAATTCATTACCTTTGCATCCGTATTATATTAAGATTATATAAATTTCGAGATGAAGCAATTAAAAGATTTCTTTAAGAAACCGTTTTTTTCTGACTACAGAGTGTTATTCTGTTTATGGATAATACTCTCCGTAGCATCATTTTTACTTAAGTATTGGCACCATAGGCATAATAACTATTTAGTGTTTAAGTACGTATTCTGGCATACAATAAAAGAGACCTCATTATATGCAAAATATCCAATTGAATTTAAAGACAGCAACTATTATGGACCTATATTCAGTATAATCATAGCACCTTTTGCAATATTACCTGATTTTATAGGAATGCTGTTATGGCTAATTGTGCTAACTGCCACTCTTTATTATGCCATAAGGAAAATGCCTGTATCAGACAGGGTTCAGATATTCATTCTGTGGTTTTGTGCACAAGAGCTTCTAAGTGCTTTATTCATGCAACAGTTTAATATAGCTACGGCAGCTATGATAATAGCTACATACACATGCATAGAGAGAGGCAAAGATGAATGGGCTGCTTTCTGGATAGTGATAGGAACATTCGTTAAGTTGTATGGCATTGTAGGATTGGCTTTCTTTGTATTCTCAAAACATAAAGGCCGACTGGCATCACATTTATTGATGTGGGCTGTGGTAATATTCGCCCTGCCTATGCTGATAAGCAGTTTTGACTATCAGATATCACAGTACTCTGAATGGTATTCATCGCTTGTGATGAAAAATGCAAGCAATGGAATATTAATTGGATTTCAAGACATATCATTTTTGGGTATGGTGCATAGAATATCAGGAATTGCTGATTTCTCCAATCTGTATCTGATAATACCCGGAATATTATTGTTTTTATTACCGTATATGCGTGTAAAACAGTATAGGAATGCGGACTTCCGTCTGGCTTTTCTAGCATCAACATTGCTCTTCGTAATACTGTTCAGCACAGGCAGTGAATCAAGCACATATATCATTGCAGTGATAGGTGTGGTAATATGGTATGCAGCGGTGCCTTGGGAACGTGGCAAATGGGATATAGCACTTATGGTTTTCGTATTTGTGCTTACATGCATGTCGGGCTCAGATATCGTACCTAAGTTTATCCGCAAGGGATATATACAAGCTTATTCGCTTAAAGCCCTACCATGTACGGTGGTATGGCTCAGACTTGTATACGAGATGTGCATTAAGGATTATTCAAACAGGAAAGTAGAGGTAAAATGATGAAACAGAGGTTGTTATATATTATAAAAATATTTTTATCAATAACGGCGGTATTCGTTGTGGCAAAACCATTTTTTATGCTCTACAATGCTGCCGGGCATCATTTCTCGGTTGCTGATATATTACGCGTGATAATGCATGGCATGACACTGGATATGTCTACAGCTTTGTATTTCTGGCTATTACCTTTTCTTGTATTCATCATCTCTCTATGGTGGAACGGATGGGGCATCATAAGAACGATTATGAAATACTATTACGGAGTGATTGCAGCTCTCTTTGCTATAGCTTTCGTGGTAGATACCAGTCTGTATTCGTTTTGGGATTTCAAACTAGACTATACAGTATTGCAATATCTAGACTCTACCGGTGATGCTTTCGCCAGTGTTTCTGTATGGTATGTAATCGTAAGAATAATAGCAACAGCAGTGATAGGATACCTGATATACAAACTGCTGGTGATGATGACACCTAAGAACGTCGGCGAAATATTGATGAAAGAGAAGATTGTATACACGGTGGTGGCACTGGTGATGATAGGACCTGTAATTATAGGACTGCGTGGTGGCACAAGTGCGGCTACTACGAACGTGGGACAGGTGTACTACTCTCCCGACCAGTTTCTGAACCACTCGGCCGTAAATCCGGTATTCAGTTTTTTGGCTTCACTCGAGAAGATTGATGAAGAGAATGTCGAATTTAAATTCTTTGATGATAAGCAGTGTAATGAGATAATCAAAGGATTCTATAATACAGAGAGTATTGACTGTGACACTCTTCTCAATACAAAGAGGCCCAATGTGGTGATAATAGAAATGGAAGGATGCGGTGGTTCCTTCACTGAGATAGGCGGACACCCTGAGATAATGCCTAATCTTAACAGACTGGCCAAAGAGGGGGTATACTTCTCAAACTGTTACGGAAACAGTTTCCGCACCGACAGAGGTACCGTCTGTACGTTCAGTGGTTATCCTTCGTTCCCTAACATCTCAGTAATGAAGATTCCCACAAAGAGCAGCACAATGCCTTCAATAGCCAGAGAACTGGCCAAGAATGGATATGCCACGAATTTCCTTTATGGCGGTGACATCAATTTTACAAATATGAGAAGTTATGTAATAAGTACGCAATACCAAAAGATAACGAGTTCGGAAGATTACAGTAAGGCTGAACAAGGTGACGGTAAATGGGGCGTAAGGGATGACATAACGTTTGGTACTCTCTATAAGCAGATAATGAGTCATAAGGAGAAGCACTGGCATACCGCCTTTCTCACACTTAGCAGTCATGAGCCATGGACCGTGCCTTATCATAAATTCAACTATGAGGTGTATAACTCATTTGCTTATTTAGACAACTGTATAGGCAACTTCATCAATAAATTGAAGAAGACACCCCAATGGAAGAACACGCTTATCATATTTTTACCGGATCACGGTATAAAGTATCCTAATCTGAAGGAGACAGACCAACTACGCAATCATGTCCCGATGATATGGACAGGCGGAGCCGTAAAGGGCCATAGGGTGATAAGCAAATTCTGCAATCAGACCGATCTTGCTGCTACGTTGCTGGGACAGATGGACATAAATCATGATATGTTCAAATTCAGCAGAGACGTGACAAGCAAATCTTATACTCATCACTTTGCTTACCACACTTTTGACAATGGATACATGGTGGTAGACAGTACCGGATTCACAGTATATGATCTTAATGCCAACAAAGTGATAGCAGACAAGCCTGCGCCAAGCAAGAGAAGGGAGAATATGGGTAAGGCAATACTGCAGGTTACATCAAAGGATCTAAAAAACAGACGATGAAGACAGACGACAGGCATATTGTTATAGGTTTTGACGCCAAGCGTATAGTACGTAATACTACGGGCTTGGGCAACTATGGGCGTACGCTGGTAAATGGCATCGTAAAGGAGTGTGATGATGATTTTCGTTTCCGACTCTACGCGCCCGACAAAGGCCGAGATAATCTGAGGGGAATGATAAACGAAGACAGAAGACTGGAATTTGTTTATCCCGAAGACAGAATGTTTCGTTTTGAGAGAGACTTATGGAGGATAAAGGATATTGTGAGAACACTCAAACATGATGGTGTTAAGGTGTATCACGGACTGAGCGGTGAACTGCCTATCGGACTTAAGAGGAGCGGAATACATGGAGTGGTTACTATCCATGACTTGATATTCATGAGATTTCCTCAGTATTACAACTGGATTGATGCAAAGATATATGCAATAAAGTTTAGAAAGACGTGCAAGGAGGCTGAAAGGATAATAGCCATAAGCGAATGCACAAAAAGGGATATAATAGAGTTCGGGCATGTAAATCCGGACAAGATTAAGGTTATATACCAAGGTTGTGAAGACGGTTTCAAGCAGCCTGTAGATGAGATCAAAAAACATAACGTCAGATTGCTCTATGGACTGCCTAAAAGATATATCTTGAATGTAGGCAGTATAGAAGAGCGTAAGAATGTAATGCTTGCAGTAGCAGCACTAAAAGATATTGATAAGGATGTGTCGTTGGTAATTGTAGGAAAGCATACTACTTATACAAACAAGGTGCTTGAATACATAGAGAAAAACAATCTACAGCAAAGGGTGCTGATAATCAACGGTTTACCATTCGATGATTTACCTGCTGTATATCAGATGGCAGAGACATTTGTATATCCTTCAAGATATGAAGGATTCGGGATACCAATAATTGAAGCCATAAACAGCGGACTGCCGGTAGTGGCTTGTACGGGTTCATGTCTTGAGGAAGCGGGAGGAAAAGATTGTCTGTATGTATCGCCAGATGATATAAATGGAATGACCGAAGCCATAAAAGCCTCGCTAAACGGAGCAGAAGGCAGAGATGAGCGTATAGCAAACAGCAAGGAATACGTAAAACGGTTTGAAAATAATGATACCGTAATGGAAGTCGTAAAGGAATATAGGCAATTGATAAGATAAAACTTGTACGAGATGAATGAAGATGGACGTAACAAGAAAATTCTGATAACAGGTGCCACTGGTTTTATAGGCGGTTTCATAGTAGACAAGGCCTTGCAACAGGGCATGGATGTGTGGGCTGCGGTAAGAAAGAGCAGTTCGCGCAAATACCTTACTGACGAACTGATCAACTTTATAGAATTGGATTTGTCTGATGAGGAAAGATTGAAAAGGCAATTGAAGGATATTGACTTTGATTATGTGGTGCATGCTGCCGGCGTTACCAAATGTCTGCATAAAGAGGATTTCTTTAAGGTGAACACTTTAGGTACAAAGAATCTGATTAATGCAATAACAGATCTCAATATGCCAATAGAAAAGTTTGTATATGTAAGCAGCCTTAGTGTTTTGGGACCTGTAAGAGAAGACAGACCATACATGGAAATAACTGATAAAGATATGCCTCAACCCAATACGGCCTATGGTAAAAGTAAACTGGAAAGCGAAAGGTATCTGGAATCTCTAGACGGTTTCCCGTATATCATTTTACGTCCCACAGGAGTTTACGGTCCGCGTGAAAAAGATTATTTCATGATGGCTAAAAGTATAAAAGGGCATATGGATTTCGCTGTGGGATACAAACCACAGGATATAACATTTGTATATGTTGAGGACGTAGTACAGGCTATATTTCTGGCTATAGGTTCGGAGCTAATAGCAAAGAAGTATTTTTTAAGCGATGGAAAGGTGTACTCATCACGCACATTCAGTGATCTGATACGCCGTGAACTGGGTAATAAATGGCTTATAAGGATTAAGGCTCCAATATGGGTGCTACGTATCGTAACAATATTGGGTGAATATGCCGGGCAACTTACGGGCAGCATTTCTGCGCTTAATAACGATAAATACAATATAATGAGACAGCGCAACTGGCGTTGTGACATACAGCCGGCCATTGACGAACTTGGTTATAAGCCGCAGTATGATCTGGAAAGAGGAGTGAAGATTACCATGAAATGGTATAAAGATAACAAATGGTTATAAACTAATTAGAGAGAAATAATGCAAAAGTTCAGTTTCACTAATGTATATTGGTTTTTAAAGGACTTGTTTAGAATAGAAAAGAACCCGCGTAAGAATATGTTTGCGCTGGAATGGGTGGTAATAGTTTACCTGCTGTTTACAATGTTAATAGTTTTCTTTACGTACACAAAGATACAAAACCCTGAATCTATGATATGGGGACGTATACGTATAGGTGTAATGACTATTGCGTTATGGGCGGTGTACAGGATGATACCGTGTAAATTTACAAGATTCGTTAGGATTGGTGCTCAAATGGCTTTGTTAAGCTGGTGGTATCCAGACATTTATGAGATAAACAAAATGTTCCCTAATCTGGATCATATATTTGCCGGATGGGAGCAGCATTTATTCGGATGCCAGCCAGCATTAGTATTCTGCCATATCATGCCAAGTCATATATTCAGTGAACTGATGGATATGGGCTACGCTTCTTATTATCCAATGATAGCTGTTGTAACGCTGTACTATTTCATATGGAAGTATCATGAGTTTGAGAGGGCATCATTTATAATATTGACCTCATTCTTTATATATTATGTCATCTTTATAATTCTCCCTGTAACCGGTCCGCAATTCTACTACAAGGCTGTAGGACTAGACCAGATATCTCATGGCATATTCCCGAACCTACACGATTATTTCAGTACCCATCAGGAGTGTCTGGCTAGTCCGGGGTATCAGGATGGGCTGTTCTATCATCTGGTAGAAGATGCAAAGAATGCAGGCGAAAGACCTATTGCAGCCTTCCCAAGCAGCCATGTGGGTATCAGTACGGTACTTATGCTGCTTGCGATTCGCTCACGCAACCGTAAGCTAATATTCGTTCTATTACCATTCTATGTACTGCTGTGCTGTTCTACAGTTTATATCCAAGCACATTATCTAGTAGATGCCATAGCCGGATTTGTATCGGCAGTGGTTATATATTTTGTGCTGCTGTATTCTACTAAGAGAATGTAAAATGAATAGGCATATTTGCCAGTGAAAGAAAGATTTATTATATTTGCAAAATGAAAAAATTATTTATAGAGACATACGGTTGTCAGATGAACGTGGCCGATAGCGAGGTCGTGGCTTCAGTGATGAAGATGGCTGGCTATGAAGTATGTGAAAATATAGAAGAGGCTGATGCCGTGTTTTTGAATACCTGTTCGGTACGCGACAATGCCGAACAAAAGATATATAACCGTCTTGATACGCTGCATGCTGAACAGAAGAAAGGCAGGAAGATGATTCTTGGTGTTCTGGGATGCATGGCTGAACGTGTAAAAAATGACTTGATAGACAATCATCATGTAGACTTGGTGGCAGGTCCTGATGCTTATCTTACCCTACCCGATCTTATCGCACAGGCCGAAACAGGGACTAAGGCAATGAATATTGAGTTATCAACAACCGAAACTTATCGCGACATCGTACCTCAACGCATATGTGGTACACATATAGGTGGATTTGTAAGTATAATGCGTGGATGTAACAACTTCTGCCACTATTGTATCGTACCTTATACTCGAGGACGCGAACGTAGCCGTGATGTAGATAGTATATTGAGAGAGGTTAAAGACCTTCACGACAGAGGATTCAAAGAAGTTACACTTTTAGGGCAGAATGTAAATTCTTACAAGTTTAACGAAATAACTTTCCCTATTTTGCTTCGCAAAGTAGCTGAAAGTGTACCAGACATGCGCATAAGATTTACGACCAGTCATCCTAAGGATATGAGCGATGAGACATTACATGTAATAGCTGATGTTCCTAATGTATGTAAACAAATACATCTACCTGTACAAAGTGGAAGTGACAGAATACTGAAACTGATGAATCGTAAGTATACACGTGAGTGGTATATGGATCGCGTCAATGCTATAAGAAGAATAATACCTGATTGCGGACTAACAACAGATATATTTGTAGGCTATCACAGCGAGACAGAAGAAGATCATCAATTATCACTCTCACTTATGAAAGAGGTTGGATACGACTCTGCATTCATGTTCAAATATAGCGAACGTCCTGGCACTTATGCATCAAAAAATTTGCCTGATGATGTGCCTGAAGATGTGAAGCTAAGGCGACTGGCCGAATTGATTGAGTTGCAGACGAAACTTTCAGCAGAGGCAAATGCAAAAAATGTAGGCAAAGAATATGACATCCTTATAGAGGGTGCAAGCAAACGTTCACGAGAACAACTATTTGGCAGAACCGAACAAAATAAGGTGGTAATAATAGACAGAGGTAACCATCATATAGGTGACACAGTAAGAGTGAAAATAAATAATAGTACAAGCGCTACACTATTTGGTGATGCGTGCGACCAATAAATGGCAATGTTATGAAAGAATTTCTGCAAGTATTGAGAAGATTCGTTCCGCCATATAAGAAATATCTCTTATTGACGATAGTTTTTAATATAATCTCCGCGATACTTAATATATTTTCATTCGCGGCTATAATACCAATACTGCAGATTCTGTTTAAAACAGACCAAGCCGTAGTGGCCACTAAACTAATGGAATGGGGCAGTGGAAGTATGAAAGATGTATTAAGTAATAATTCAAATTACTATATTCACCAACTAATAAACCAGCTTGGACCATCCACAACATTATTACTAATAGGACTGTTTCTTGCTATAATGACATTCCTTAAAACAGCATCATATTTTCTCTCGTCTGCTACAATCATTCCTATCCGTACAGGTGTTGTAAGGGATATACGAAATCAATTGTATAAAAAGATAACATCACTGCCTTTGGGATTCTTCTCAGAAGAGAGAAAAGGTGATATTATTGCACGTATGAGTGGTGATGTGCAAGAAATAGAAAATTCTATAATGAGTTCTCTTGATATGCTATTCAAGAACCCTATACTTATCATTGTATACTTTGTGACATTAGTAGCTATAAGTTGGCAACTCACATTATTTACTATAATCATAGTACCTATAATGGGATGGTTCATGGGATTTGTAGGTCGAAAGTTGAAACAAAGGTCAATAAAGGCACAGGCTTTATGGAGCGACACGATGAGTCAGGTTGAAGAAACGCTTGGCGGACTTCGTATCATCAAGGCTTTCTGTGCTGAAGATAAGATGAACAAACGGTTTGATAAGGTAAATAGTGAATACCGTGATAATATCCTTAAAGTAAACACGCGCCAGCAAATGGCACATCCAATGAGTGAGTTTCTTGGTACAGTTATGATAGTTATCGTGTTATGGTTCGGAGGCATATTGGTATTAAATAATTCTACTTTATCAGGGCCTACATTCATATACTACCTAGTGATACTCTACAGTATTATAAATCCATTAAAAGAATTCTCGAAAGCTAGTTATAACATACCTAAAGGTTTGGCTTCCATGGAGCGTGTAGACAAAATACTCATGGCTGAGAATGATATTGTTGAACCTGAAAACCCTAAACATATATCAACATTCGAACACCAGATAGAATTCCGCCATGTGTCATTCAAGTATGAACAGAAATGGGTACTAAAAGATATTAATATAACAATAGAAAAAGGTAAAACTATAGCACTTGTTGGTCAGAGTGGTGGAGGAAAATCCACTTTGGTAGATCTTATTCCCAGATACTATGATGTACAGGAGGGTGAAGTTCTTATAGATGGAATAAATGTAAAAGAGCTTGGTATACATGACCTTCGTTCGCTTATAGGAAATGTGAATCAAGAAGCAATATTATTTAATGATACTTTCTATAATAACATATCTTTCGGCGTTGACAATGCAACACACGAACAGGTGGAAGAAGCTGCAAGAATAGCAAATGCAAAAGAATTTATTGAATCATCAGAGAATGGCTATGATACTAATATAGGAGACCGTGGAGGAAGACTTTCTGGCGGACAGAGACAACGAGTAAGCATAGCCCGTGCAATACTTAAAAATCCACCAATTCTTATTCTTGACGAGGCGACATCGGCTCTAGATACAGAATCAGAAAGACTTGTTCAAGATGCTTTGGAAAGATTAATGAAAACTCGCACCACTATAGCTATAGCACATAGGTTGTCAACAATCAAAAATGCAGATGAGATATGTGTTATACACGAAGGACAAATTGTAGAACGTGGAACTAACGAAGAACTGCTAAATAAAGACGGCTATTATAAAAAGCTGAATGACATGCAATCGCTATAAGTCATGGGAAAATTCTTTTATTACATAGTATATGTCTTTTTCTATTTGGTATCACTCTTACCATTTAGAATACTCTATGTCATATCTGATTTCTTCTATATTTTAGTTTATCACATTGTGGGTTATCGCAAAAAGATAGTAATACACAATATAACGACTTCATTTCCTGATAAGTCCGCTAAAGAGTGTAAAGCTATTGAAAAAGGGTTTTATCACTTTTTATGTGACTATTTCATTGAAACAATAAAACTCTTGTCTATAAGCAAAAAGGCAATGCTTAAGCACATTGAATTTCGTAATGTAGAACAAATGGAAGAATGTTTTGACAACGGACAAGCATGTGCTGCAATATTAGGACATTATTGTAATTGGGAATGGCTTTCGGCAACAGGACTATGCTTTTCAAGACATAAAGAAGCCGTTATGGGACTTATTTATCATCCTCTTTACAGTAAAATATTCGACCGTCTTTTTATAAAAATACGAATGAGTATGGGTGGCGTTTGTGTTCCCAAAAAAGATATTCTGCGTTATTTGCTTACTTATCGCATGGAGAGGCGTATGTCTCTATTCGGTTACATATCTGATCAGGCACCTAAATGGGAGAACATACATCTTTGGCTTAACTTCATGAATCACAATACACCTGTATTTACAGGTGCAGAGAGAATTATGAGGAAAATTAAAAATGCTGTATTCTATGTTGATATGGAAAGACCTAAAAGAGGGTATTATATATGTACCTTCAAATTGATAACAAAAGAGCCTGAAAATATGGGCGAGTTTGAAGTGACGAAAATATTCTTTAAAATGCTTGAAGAAACCATTAATCGTGATCCTAGATATTACTTGTGGAGCCATAACAGATGGAAAAGGACGAAGGAAGAATATAACAAAAATCATCACTAAAGACATCGATCCTGTTGACAGAAAAGTAAAACAATCTAGATTATGAAAAAATTTGATTATGTAATTGTTGGAGCAGGCTTATATGGAGCTACATTTGCCTATATGGCACATAAAGCCGGTAAGCGTTGCCTAGTTATAGACAAGAGAAATCATATAGGTGGAAACTTATATTGCGAAAATATTGAGGGAATAAATGTACATAAATACGGCGCACATATATTCCACACATCTAATAAAAAAGTATGGGACTTTGTAAATTCAATAGTTGAATTCAACAGATATACAAACTCTCCAATAGCTAATTATAATGGTAAGTTATACAACCTACCATTCAACATGAACACATTTCACCAAATGTGGGGTGTAAATACGCCAAATGAAGCACTAGTAAAGATAGAAGAACAGAAATCAGCTATCACTGCTAAGATGAAATCCGAAGGCATATCAAAGCCGAGAAATCTTGAAGAACAAGCTTTATTGCTAGTGGGAAAAGATATATATGAGAAACTTATTAAGGGTTACACAGAGAAGCAATGGGGACGGAAATGCACAGATTTACCAAGCTTTATAATTAAGCGGTTACCAGTAAGGTTTGTTTTTGACAATAATTATTTCAACGATAAATACCAAGGTATACCCATCGGCGGGTATAACAAACTAATATATGGGCTATTAGAAAATATTGATACCAAGACCAATACAGACTTTTTTGAAAATCGCACTCATTGGGAAGCAATATCATCAAGTATAGTATTTACAGGCAAAATAGACGAATATTATGATTACTGCTTTGGAGAATTGGAATACCGTACTGTACGTTTCGAAGAGCAAACTCTAGATATAAGCAACTATCAAGGAAATGCCGTTGTCAACTACACAGACTCAGATACGCCATATACTCGCATAATAGAACATAAACATTTTGAAATGTTTGGAGAAGATATCAATAAATTTCCGAAGACAGTTATATCAAAAGAATACTCAACAGAATGGAAAGATGGCATGGAACCGTATTATCCTGTAAACGATGAGAAAAATACAATTTTATATTCTAAATATAAACTGTTAGCTGAAAAAGAGAAAAATATAATTTTTGGTGGTAGATTGGCAGAATACAAATATTATGACATGGCACCAATTATCGAAAAGATAATAAATATATTTGAAAAGTAAGAGAATAAAATATGAATTGTTTTATAGGAGTGCCAACAGGGAATACAGCTAAAGAGCATATTGATGCTCTAATGGGCAGGATGGGATTTAAAGACTTAGGATTTAAGGTTAAAAATAAAGGAAAGATAAGTACTTTTACAGCTAAAACATTTAGCATAGCCAAGCTACCTTTCACACTAAAAAAAGGAGATGTGCTACTTATACAATATCCATTCAAAAAATACTATAAGGTGATTTGCCGGATCGCTCATCTAAAAGGGGCAAAAACAATTACACTTATACATGATTTGGGGACATTCCGGAGACACAAACTTACAGCAGAGCAGGAAATAAAAAAGTTATCACTAACTGATTCTATCATTGTACATAACTGTGCAATGAATAAATGGTTGGTTAATCATGGTTGCAAAGTACCTCTTACTAATCTGGATATCTTTGACTATATAAGTAATAGTCAACCTACGTCCTATGCAATAGACAACCCTCCTTCACGCATCGTCTATGCAGGCAGTATATCAGCACGTAAAAATGCTTTCTTATATAAGTTAGATGATAATATTAAAGGTTGTACAGTTAATCTTTATGGCAGAGGTATAGATACGGAAAGAGCTTCAAAATGGAAAAATATGCATTATATTGGTTTCGTTGAGTCTGACAAATTCATCTCTGAAGTAACAGGAGACTGGGGACTGGTATGGGATGGGGATGACATAGATGGATGCAGTGGCAATTGGGGTGAATATCTACGCATAAACAATCCCCACAAAACATCATTCTACTTGCGTAGCGGGCTGCCTGTGATAATATGGAAAGAATCTGCAATGGTGCCATTTATAGAGGCGAACTATTTAGGTATTGCGGTCAATTCTCTTCGTGAAGTTCCAGAAATACTCAATAATATGTCACAACAGGACTATTCTATCATAAAAAATAATGTGATGGAATTTAAAGGCAAATTAGATGATGGTGTCTTTTTCAAAAAGGCATACAAAAAGGCTAAAAGCTACTTATAGTTAAGGGGCTATATATTACCTTAGTTTATATAATTGATTATATTCGTTTCTTAAATAATTCTGTTATTCGTTTTTTTCTCTTCCAACGAATATCATGACGTTGCTTTATTTTTATTGCTTCATCAACATATCCTGTCCAACCTCTAGCATTGAGATATCCATCTAAAACAGTTTTATAAGCATCATCAAATTCAGAGAACTTTGTAAGATTATTTAAACATTCATATTTAGAAAAAAGCATCCCCTCTTTCTTAAATTGCATCCGATTAATGTCGATCAAGGTAAATACATATTTCTCATTATTTTTTTTGAATAATACATTCGTAGAATTTAAGTCGTTATGTATGATACCTTTCTTATGTAATTCTGCTACATACATTCCAAAAGCAACAGCTAAATCCTTATCAAAAGAATTATCACAATTCAAATAATCCTTAATAGGCTCATAATCAGTATATTCACATACATAATAAACATAATTCAACAGTCCATCTTTATATTCTTTTATATATGCGATAGGTCTTGGAGTATTAAAACCTCTTTTTAAAATTTCAAATGCATTTTTATATGCCTTTTCCGCTTTATTTTTTCTAAAGAAAGAATAAATTATTTTCTTTACTGTATCAGGTCTTTTGAAACGCTTTACAATCATTTTTGTAGAACCATCATTGAAACTCCTTATCTGATTGCGCCCATTATATATAACTTGTCCTTGTTCATTACGGAATAATTCAGGTATATCACTTATAAATGCCCCATAGTGATTGTAACCAGTTGATATTTTTATTTGTTTGTTCATAAATTTATTCTACCTTTATATCGTTTCTCTATTACTTTTGATATAAAAACAAATTGGTATGTTGCACTTAGTACACATCTTATTAATCCACGTATTCCGTCTTTGAAACCTCCGTTAATAAAATAGGTACGAAAGAAAAACCATATAGGACGAAATAGAATAGCCTTAATACCATAATGCTTTCTCATTGCCTTTCTCTCAACTTCCATATCTGTATATCTATCCATCTTCTCTATATAGCCTTTAATATCCTCGTCAGCAAGATGTATTAAATGAACATTTTTATTTTTTAAGGGTATCTTAGCTGTTCTACCTTGAATTATAGGTATTGTATGTATGTATGGTGGCCATACAGTCCCTTCACGAATAAAGAATCTTAATTGATAGTCAGGAGAAGAATGAACAAATTTGCCCATAAATTTGTTCCTCCGATGAATAAAAAGACCTTCCGGGCAATTCACTTCTTCTATTTTGGCATATAAATAATCATGTAATTCTGGAGTTACTATTTCATCTGCATCAATTAACAAGACCCATTTATATAGAGCAGACTCAATAGCAAATGTCCTTGCTGGTTCTACTATTGTAATATTTCCTTTCGGGAAAGTTACTATACGGCATCCATATTTTCCTGCGATTTCACATGTATGATCAGTACTCTCCATATCACATAATACAATCTCGTCAAAGTTCTTTACTGCATCAAGCACTTTGACCAAATATTCTTCTGCATTATATGTATTAATGACAACAGAAATTTTGTTTTCTTCGTTCATAACCGCAAAGTTACAAATAAATATTTATCGCCCAAATTTTTGGAGCATCAAAGTTATGCAAATAATTTAAGAGTTCATTCCCACATATTAATTATGTTATTTACATTTTAATATATTAGTAGGTTCTTTTTTAGTACGAGTTGGGAAATATAGGATTTTAATATTAAATATTCCATAATTTAACATGGTTTTATTGTGATTGTTCAATATTATTTATATCTTTGTAACTCAGTTTTGTAAGTGTAAACAATAAATATAATATGATTAAATAAGGCCTCCTTTACTTGTTACAATAGTATATAAAATAAATCAATGAAATGATATTACGATTTTGAAAATAGGCGTATTTATGAAACCGCATATAAAATTTAAAATTTACTCTGACATGCAATATTTGCAATAAAATAGATTTATATATAAAGATATAAATAAAAATGATTATGAAAATATCCTTGATTATTTCTACATATAACAGAGTAGGTGCACTTAGACTCTGTCTGATGAGTGTTCTTAGTCAGAGCCGTATGCCAGATGAAGTAATAATAGCAGATGATGGCTCGGATTTAGAAACAGTTAATCTTATAAAACAATTTTCATCTTCTTTTCCATGCCCTTTATACCATGCTTGGCACAAAGACGAAGGATTTCGTAAGGCCAAAATACACAATGACGCAATTAAAAAGTTTTGCACAGGTGAGTATCTAATTTTTATTGATGGAGACATCATACTAGATAGACGTTTTGTGGCTGATCATGAAAACATGGCTAAACAAGGGCGCTTTATTATTGGTAGCCGTGCTAAGATCAGTAAATTAATGACACGCTATATGATAATGAATCATAGCATTAATGTGGGAATTTTCAATAAAAGTGTTAGTAGAAAAACAAATGCTTTACATTTACCATCTTTCCATTTTATTACCCAGTATTTGTACTCATGGAAGACATTCTATGGACGCGGAGCTAATATGGCAATGTTTTACAAAGACTTTGAAAAGATAAATGGATTTGATGAGGATATGATTGGATACGGATGTGAAGACTACGATATCTTCAACCGTTTACAAAACATAGGCATAAAGCGACGCTATGCAAAATTTTGCGCTATAGAATATCATTTGGAACATAAAAGGCCCAATATAAACATAAAGAATTCGAATGTCCTTTATGGAAACCTTTCCAGAAAGTTTTGCACTAGTGGTTTAAGAAAATACAAAAAGTAGATTATGAATAAAATTATTTCTATCGTTATCCCTACATACAATATGGAGAAGTATCTTGACAGATGTCTATCTTCACTTCTCATCAAAAGGATATCTGATATAGAGGTTATTATAGTTAACGATGGCAGCAAAGATAGTTCATTGTCAATTGCGCAAAAATATGAAAGTATGTATCCTGATACATTTAGTATCATTGATAAATCTAATGGAAACTATGGTTCATGTATTAATGCAGCATTAAAAGTTGCAAAAGGCAAATATATTAAGATATTAGACGCAGATGATGCTTTTAATAGCAACAATTTTAATTTTATGATTAGCGTTCTTGAAGATCTTGACGCCGATATGATTTTAACAGATTTTGTAAGAGTCTATGGTGACGGAAAAGAAGACATTGAATCATTTAATTTGCAAGATGACACTATTCTTGATTTTTCTGAAATAACGAGAAATAAGGATGTGACCAAAATAATGATGCACTCTGTGACTTATAAACTTGAGAACTTATTGAATATAGGCTACAAACAAAGTGAAGGCATATTTTATACTGATAATGAATGGATATTTTTACCGATATCAACAGTCCGAAAAGTATACTATATTAAGAAACCTATATATCTTTATACCCTTAATCGAGAGGGACAATCTATAGATTGTGACGTTGAAAAATTACATTCCTTAGATAATATAAAAGTTTCCTGCTCGTTACTTATTGCTAATTCATCATTGAAAAACGAACATATCCCAAATGAAGTAAAAGAGTATCTTAATACTAAACTATACAATAGGATAAGACATAATTATAAAGATTTTATTATTCTGAATAAATGTTTAGATATAAATCAACTTCAAATTCTTGATGATATGATATATAAAGATGACTCTAATCTGTATAAGAAACTAAATAAGATTTTACTTAGTGCACCTCTTTTTAGTTTCCATTATATTAAGATATGGAGACGCAAGCATAATAGTAGAAAGCTTGCCTTTATAGTTTCTGCATATAGGAAATATAAAAGACACAAATAAATACATCGCTATTTTCATATTAAAAAACTTTGACGTATAAAGTTTTATTATTATTTTTGCGAGAATAATAAATACGATGAAGTGGTACAGTAAATATAGTAAGGTTTACAATAAAGCCTTCTCAGAAGAATTTTATCCTATTTGCAATGAAGTTAAGGCTCACATACAGAATATGCAATCACAGAATCCTGTGGTTACAGTTAGTGTTATAGCATATAATGAGGAGTACCATCTCCTTGCTTGTTTATGGGCTCTCAGTGATATGATTTGCAAATATCCGGTTGAAATCATTGGTGTTAACAATGATTCGAAAGACCGCACAACAGATATATTTGAACGGTGCGGTATTCCCTATTATAATGAGAAAAGACATAGTTGTGGATTTGCAAGACAATGTGGCTTAAATAACGCCCGAGGAAAATATCATATAAATATTGATTCAGATACTCTTTATCCTCCTCTATATGTCCAGACAATGGTTGATACATTAAATAAAAAAGGAATAGTTGGAGTCTGTTCGTCGTGGAGCTATATACCTGACGAAAATCATCCTAGATGGGGAATAATACTCTTTGAACTTATGCGTGATATACATTTATGGATTCAGCACTTCAAACGCCCAGAACTTAGTGTCCGAGGATTGGTCTTTGGTTATGACACTAAACTTGGCAAAGAGATAGGCATACGCACTGACATAATAAGAGGAGAAGACGGATTTCTTGCCTTTAAATTAAAGAATTACGGCAGGATAATGTTCATAAGGAGCCGTAAGGCCAGAGCCATAACCGGTTATGGAACTATGGATGGAGACGGTTCATTCTGGCATAGTTTCTGGTTCAGAATAAAGAAATATTCAATTAGAATAGGAAGTATTTTCTATACAAAAGATGAATATAAAGATGATGAGTCTAATTTGATAAAATAATATTATTTATCGTGCATCTTCTGCTGAATAAATTCAGCTGTCTGTATCATTGAGAACACATATTGCTTTAAAGGTTTAAAGCCTTTCTCATTATCATTCTTTCGTAGTCCCCAATGTGGTGTAACGTCATAACAAAAACTTTTTTGGAGTGATGGTGTATATATATAACACTTGTCTTTACTACGAGCTACGATCTGATTGTCAGCCGAATAGAATACCATGTCCCGATGTTGTTTCAACAGATTTATGCCAAATCCATTATAGTTATAGCTCATGTGCATAAGACCTAATAAAGTTGGCATTATATCAACCTGTGTACCTAATCCACTATATAACTTCTGAGGTACACCAGATCCAAATATAATCAAAGGTATATGATTATACGACTGTGGAAGTTCAGAATCAACATTTCCTACGATCTTTCCATGATCTGCCAGTATAACAAAGATCGTATTCTTATACCATGGTTGGGTTTTAGCTTTTCTTATGAAGTCACCTATACACCAGTCAGCATATTCCACTATCTGAGTTTCAGGTTTCTTGGTCTTGGCATGAAACCATTTTGGTATGATAAATGGAGGATGATTGCTAACAGTAAGTAATGTTGCAAGAAAAGGCTTTCCAGTTTTAGCTATTCTGTTTATAACAGGCATGGCATATTCAAACAGAAAATGATCTGGCACGCCAAATGCATTTACTACAGCACTTTTAGGATATTTCTCTTGCGAGTATATATCATCGTATCCATTAGTTCTAAAAAAGGCATTCATATTATCATATTGTGCCTCATGAGTCATAAAGAACATATTGTGATATCCGTATTGCTTTAATACCGTTGGTATACCGTCACGATGTGGAGTTACCGTACCTTTCATCAAATTACGCTCCATAAGTGCCGGGAAAGAATACAGAGAAGCAGTCATGCCATGGTTTGTGTGTATTCCTGCGGAATAGAAATTTGTAAACGCAAGTGAATGGTGATATAGACTATCCAGATTAGGGGTAAGTTTTTCCTGTTGGCCTAGCGACTGAAGCAATGCACCAGACATAGACTCCATAAGTATAAACACAACATTTTTCTTTGTCACCATTGAATCTGCCTTAATATATCTTTGCATTATATGCATACTGTCTGCTTTACCAGTAATACCCAAACTCTCTCTGGCATAGCTAACAGCCTGAGGATAAGGAAGAAGATGTAGTTCCGCATTCTCTTTTCGCATATCATCCATAACGCTTGTAAGGAGATTGAATGTAGGGTTAATACCTAATTGATTAAGAAATGGATCTTCGCAATAATAGGCTTCGCTTATCTTTATTGGATTATATCCGGTTCTCCCTCTTATACCAAATATACATAAACCTACAAGACATAAGGCAATCAACATATCTGTTATTGATAATCTTACTTTACCCAAGTTGAGCCTAAACAACGCTATATCTTTACCCGCATCTATCTTACGGTCAAAAAATCGCCGAAGTCTTATCATTGCATATACAAATCCTACTACAGAGACGACGAACAAGAAGATATATAAGTAAAATGAAGCCTCACCAAAAACCATACCGGCAGTAGTTCCTGCATAACCAAACCATTCAAATATGGATGAATTTATATTCTTGAAGAAAAATGCAAAATAAGGTATATTTGATGCAGACACAAGGAACGTTATTGAATACAGTATTGAGAACCATATTGATGTTCCTTTTCTCCAATATCGATGAAAATCACCAAAACTAGCCGCAATAAGTAATACAGCTAGAGGCACAACCATCAGATAACAGGCTATTACATTATCAAACCAGACTCCATTAATAAAAGCTGTAATCACAGATGGAGTCTCTGTACCTATTTGAGGTTTTTCCATGCCATGAAGACTGGCAAACTGTATGATTCTAAAGAGGGATAAAACAACCAGTCCAAATATATGGATTGATAATAGATATTCTATAGTTAATATGAAACGCCTTTTCATGACTTTAACGATAAACTTTAATTTTATAAACCTTAATAATGCCTACTGTTGACATATGGGTTGCAAAGATAAATAAATTTGTAAACAATCAAAGATAAATATATATATTTCTTCATAATTTAAGCCTCAGCTGTAATTCCATATCAGTCAAGGCAGACTTGTTTATTTTCTGATATCCGCTTCCTACACTATTACGGTCAAAATAATCTGTTGTACTTATTTTTGCTATTATCATAACCTTCTTACCTAAAGTCGTCTTTGCCATTAATGCATAGCGTATGCCTTCACCATATAACATAGGGAATGAAAAATCGTACAGCAGTCCTCTTTCATATATATATATTCTACTATCATATCCGTCTGTATGGAAGTAACCAAAGTTTGCATTTAGCTTCATCCATTCTTTTATTTTATAATTTACATTTTGGTTTATCATCCATCCTTTTTCGGTAACCTTATACTTTGTATGTACAATATCAGCCTGAGTATTCATGGTTATATCCTTAAGTGGACAATAGGTAGCCGCAAACCTTACCCTATGTTGTATCTGATTTGCAAGCCCGTTTTTTAACGCATTATCCTTCTGTTTTACAGTTACCCTATACCTTGCCATTAAAGACCAATTATCTGTATGATATGTTGCAGATAGCATATTATCCAGGTTATGAGAAGACTCTGATACTTGATAACGTGGCCATACAAAATATGCGAAATCTGTATAACCTGATATATTGAAATTCCAACTCGGATGCCAATTTGCCCCTAAGTATAACCCATTTTCATTCTGTATGTTACCCCCATCGCTGAAACTATTGGCATAGAGAGCTGTATATTTTTTCGAATAGTATCTATAAACTCCAAGAACATCTAAACTTCCACTAATACTTATACTAAGACTATTTATTGTTGCTATAGCATTATTACCATTTACTGCCATCTCCCCATTCAAAGAAAATCTATGACAAATATAACCATAATCAGTACTCATGTTAAAGAAATCATTACCATGAGCGTAAAAACGCCGATATACAACATTCGTATTGGGATTTAAAGTTTTGTCAAGATAAGTGTATATTGCCGTTGTTCCTAAATGATATCCATTCTTAAAATAATGAACATTTGTACCAATCGTAGTAGCTGACATATTATGTTTTTTATTCATCTCTGCCTGTGTACGATGGTATCCATTAGTTATGATTGTTGTTATTGTACCATCTTTACTCATGGTTCCGTCCAGCAATCTGTAAGATACAAAAGCACTCGCCGTTAATCTCTTTGTGATCTCCATTGTCATAGCAGCGCCTTGCATATAGTTACCTTCTGCCCTTGATGTATTGGCTCTTATGTTGTTCGAGCTTCTACCTAGCGACGACAGCATCATCATCTTACCCATATTAAATCCTCCATTAACAACAAGTCCCATTCCGAATGATACTTTATAACAACCTAAAGCTAATGTTTTCAGTCTACTAATATCATGCATTATCATATAATAAGAATAATGATCATAACCAAGACTGTTCCTATTACTCAAGAAAGGTTCACCCGCATCTTGCGCTCCAACTATCCCTATCTTGAAACGGTCTCCATAAGTCAGACTATATCTTATTGAATGCTTATATCTGTAACCAAGATATCCGTTATAATCACCTTTTCTGGTATAAAACGGGACCTTTGTCGACATCAAGAATTCACTTTTCCCATATTTCATAATCTTCTTCAGATCAGGGAACCTATCCCTACCATCATCACCTGCATATACAAAGCACTGAAGAACATGTCTCTCATAATAGTCCAGACTCCTTATCATCTGAAGCTCGCCAAGAGTTTTCATACCTTTATATCTGTAAAGGTATTCACAAATCTCTTCTATCTGTTTATCATTTAGGAAAGGTAAACGTTCAAGATCTTCTCGTGTTGCTGTATTGATATTTATGGGATGTTCCTCAAGTTCGCATAATTCATCAAACGAACTTTGTGATAATCCGGTTTTATCATCCTCTATAGTTGATAATTGATCATAATATTTCTCCCATTGGTGTTCTTTCTGTGCACTTACTTTTTCTGATAAAGTATCTAATAAAATAAAAATAAGTAGTGTCTTCAATAGTTTCATAGCGCGAAGGTAACAATATAAATTCAAAAATTGCTAAATATAGCGTAAATAATGTCGTAAATGGAATAATATTACTACTTTTGCAGACAAAATGAAGAAACTTAAATTAACAATATCATTTATATTCTGTCTACTGACTTTTACAAGTCTAAATGCTCAGACAGACAAGGATCATCCCGGCCATGTCAACCCAGAAGATCTTCAGGTAGATATGGATAATCCAACCTTTGTTCCCATGGTTAAAGTTGGCAAATGCCTAGACCGTGGCGACAGTATACAATACGTAGAGATGAACTACGTATATGTTTTTCCTCAGATGGTGTTCAAAGATGCGAAGCAGGCACAAGAATACAATCGTCTTGTCTACAACGTTAAAAAAGTGTTGCCTATAGCTAAAGAGGTTAATACTATTATCCTTGAAACATACGATTACTTAGAGACACTTCCTAACAAGAAGGCAAAAGATGCACACATGAAACTTGTAGAACAGAGTATTAGAAAAGAATATACACCCAGAATGAAAAAACTTACCTATTCACAAGGCAAATTACTTATCAAATTGGTTTACCGTGAGTGTAATTCTTCATCTTATGATATCATCAAAGCTTTTATGGGACCTATAAGGGCGGGATTTTGGCAGGCATTCTCTTGGGCTTTTGGCGCAAGTCTTACCAAGACATACGACCCTAATGGTACTGACCGCCTTACTGAGCGTGTAGTACTTATGGTAGAAGCAGGACAGTTATAAAAATTCTACTTTTCAGTATATAGTACCTGTATCACTGTCTGCCCTACTGCCTTCATCGTATTTTTATCTATATGATTCATATCGTCACTTACGGTATGCCACGTAGGTCCAAAACTACTAGCCTTGCAATCCGGATAATAAGGTATTATATCTATTGTCGGTATATTAGCTTTCTGATTTATAGGTATATGATCATCAGTTATCATACCTCCTTCATCAGTAGGAAAATAACTAGCATAACCTATATCGTTTGCTGCTTTCCAAACTTTATCCACAATAGCCTGGGCATATTGCTTTGACATACCTTCCTGATAGAATCTGGCCCCTTGACCACCTACCATATCGAGAAGTATACCATATCTTGCCTCGTAACCTTTCTTATGAGGATTTGCAGCCCAATATTGAGCGCCAAGGGCCCAACTGTCTCCGTCATCTTGCTTGTTACTCCATTGAGGCGTACCCCAATCTTCAGCATCAAGACAAATAAAGTCGACACCAATATTCAGTTTTTTGTATTTATTGATATTACGTGCTATCTCCATCATTACCGCCACACCACTAGCACCATCATTAGCTGCCATAACTGGTTTATGATGGTTTTTTTTGTCCGGGTCATTATCAGCCCATGGTCTGCTGTCCCAGTGTGCGCAAATCAATATTCGAGTTGTAAGTTCAGGCTTATAACTGGCTATTATATTAGTAGAGTTAAGTCTTGTACCGTCATACCCCTTAAGCATAGCATTCTGTGCAATAACACTCATACCATAATGTTTGAATTTAGATATGATATACTGTTCGCATTGATCATGAGCTGTGCTATTCATCGTACGCGGTCCAAAATCACATTGCTTGGCACAATAAACATAAGCACTGTCTGCGTTGAACGTTGGTCCAACCGGTGTAGACACAGTCAGATCTGCATCATCAGTCAATACATCATTATTATTAAAAATGTTACTCCAATTCAAGAGTCCACATATGATTGCTATCAGAACTGCTGTTCCCACGATTATTATTATTTTCTTTTTTTTCTTCATAAAGACTATAACTCCTTACTGTTTTGTACCAGACTCATTACCCTAAGCCAGTTTCCGCCCCATATTTTTTCGATATCCTTCTTATTATATCGGCGTTCCATCAGTTTACGGGTAAAGTTGATAAGTTCTGACGAATCAGCAAGTCCTTTTACACCTCCGTCACCATCAAAGTCAGTACCAAGTCCTACATGCTCAATACCCATTATTTCTATTGCATGGTCAAGATGCTCCATGGCATCAATAATACTTGCTTCACCATCCTTGCGCAAGAATCCATGATAAAGAGTAACATGTGCCACACCACCTTTAAGAGCAAGTGCACACATCTGGTCGTCTGTAAGATTTCGTGGAACGTCGCAAAGTACTCTCGAGCTACTATGACTGCATACTATAGGCGTACTGCTTATGTCTAGTGCATCGTAGAAACTCTTCTCATTAGCGTGGCTCAAGTCAACCATTATTCCACAGTTGTTCATCTCCTTTATTACCTTTGCTCCAAACTTGCTTACGCCATTATGAGTGTTACATCCTCTGGCGCTGTCACAAATATCATTATCACCATTATGGCATAGAGTTATATACACGACTCCTCGTTGTGCAAAATGTTTTACATTAGATACATCACCATTAAGAGCCAGACCGTTTTCGATGCCAAGCATGATAGACTTGCGATTATTTCGTTTATCCTCATATAACTCTGCCGGTGTACGTGCTATGCTAAGATAGTTATTATTTTTTTCTGCTATCTCTTCTATCTTGTCAAATATAAGATCTGCATATTGCAAAGGTCCGTCAACGTCAAAATCAACCTTAGACGAGAAAGACTCACCCATTTTCGGCTGTGGCAGATAAGCCACCATTATGACAGCATCCTGATAGCCCTCAGTCATTTTATGCAAGTCTACCAATATTCGTCTGTCGCGCTTATCAAAGTTTATGCCTTGCGGAAAGAACATCGGTGTATCGCAATGTGTGTCTAAGGTAAGCACCTGACTGTGAATATCTTTTGCATCCCGATAACTTTCAGCCTCACTTACTAGCCACTTAAATAAAGGTTTACCATTTTCAAGCCATTCAGGATGCCATTGTACACCCATCATCGACTTATACTCAGTACTCTCTATAGCTTCAATTACTCCGTCAACAGACTTTGCAGAAACTTTAAACTTATCACCTGGAGCTCCAATAGCCTGATGGTGAAATGAGTTTACAAATATTTTGCTATTACCATATATCTTACTCAGAACAGAATCCGGCATTATGCTAACAGAGTGAGTAGCCTCAGATCTTTCTGCATCCTGACTATGTTTGATCAGTCCAACAGTATCACTTATGTCCTGTCGAATTTTTCCACCCAATGCACCTGCCAAAGTTTGAATGCCACGACATATACCCAATATTGGGATCTGCCTGTTATAAGCCAGACGAACTGTAAGCAATTCGGGTAAATCACGCTCTGCATTTATACCATGCAAAAGAGTAGAAGGTTCTTCTTCGACCCACAATGGATTAATATCGCCACCTCCACTCAACAGTAAACCGTCAATATGCTCAAGCGTATTGATAATAACATTTTTGTCATTCACAGGAGGAATGATTACGGGCGTGCCACCGGCCTCTATTACAGCCTTGTAATATCGGTCGCACAGTTTTGCGTTCTGGTCATCATAATTACCGGTTATACCAATAACAGGTTGTCTGTCTGCCTCAGGATAAGTAGTATAGATATCATCAAGATGCGACTGCAGATCGTAAGGTTCCATTAGTCCTCCTTCTTTATTTCTACAGGTATTTCTCTCTTCAAACTTTGTTCCAGAGATATAAGAGTCTCTGTAGCAACCACTCCTGGAATATCCTGCAATTGTCCGTTGAGTAAGAACATTAACTGCTCGTTGTCTTTAGCATAAAGTTTTACAAGCATAGTATAAGGACCAGTGGTAAAATGACATTCTACGATTTCCGGAATATGTTGTATTCTTTCCACCACATCCTTGTACATACTACCACGTTCAAGAGTGATACCGACATAAGTACAGGTAGAATAGCCAAGACTCTTGGGATTTACATCAAATCCGCTACCTGTGATAACACCGTTATCCATAAGATGCTGCACGCGCTGATGAATAGCAGCACGTGATACGCCACACTCTGCAGCCACGTCTTTGAATGGTATTCTTGCATTGTTAGACAGGATGCTTAAAATCTTCTTATCAAGGTTGTCGATTTTGTCCATTTTCTAATATTATTATGTTTTTATTATTTTATTTTCCGTAAATACAAATAGTTAGCAAAAGTAGTTATTTTTATTGAATAATGCAACATTTTGATAAGAGAAAATAGATAAAAAGGTCAAAATGTATATAAAGTGTGGTAAAAACGAAAAAACTCCTCATTCATTAGATGAGGAGTTTACATTTTTAAGAGTATTTATTTTTACTTTTTCTTTTTCTTTGCTTCCTTATTTTTTACCTCTTTTGCTCCTTTTGAATTTTGAGCGCCAACTTTAGCAGCATCAGCCTTCTCATCAGGATTTACAGCTACAAGTTCTATTGTAAACTGCAATGCGCTATACGGTTTAATTTTATCCATATCGCGTTCACCGTAAGCTAAAGAGTAAGGTACAAATATCTGCCATTTACTGCCCTCAGGCATCAATGTCAAAGCTTCAGTCCATCCTTTGATTACTTGGCTGGCTACAAAAGTATTTGTACCATCCCCACGTTTGTATGAGCTGTCAAATACGGTTCCATCAATAAATTTACCCTCATATTTTACTCTTACCTTATCAGTACTCTTAGGAGTTACGCCAGTGCCTTTTACCAACACTTTGTATTGCAATCCGTCTGGTAAAACCGTTACGCTGTCTTTCTTAGCATTAGCAGCCAAAAAGTCCTCTCCTGCCTTACGGTTTGCGCCATACAATTTTTCTGTTCTTGCAGCTTTATCAGACTCCATCTTAGCTCTGAAGTACTTTTCAGCTGTTGTGAAACTCATAATGCTATTGTTCTTAAGCAAAGCATCTGTAAATCCTTTGTAGAATACATCTTTATTAATAGAGTCTGGGCTATCCTTAAATTGAGCAGACATATTAGGCAACATCTGTCTTTCTACCTGACTTGCAATCTGCAAGCCGGCTGCATAAGCTGTAAATTTAGGATCTTTACTCTTGCTTATTGCCTCTTCAAAACCACGTACGAATTCAGCCATATAAGCAGTATCCACACCATTCTGTTGCTGTATGAAAGGTACCAGACCTTGAGTCATTGCTTTACCACCGGCATAACTAACAGAATCAATAGAAGAATTTAATTTAAAAGCTGTCTGAACAGGTATCTTCTGAACCTGTTTCTTCTTTGCGCCTCCGGCTACAACAGAAGAAGCACTCGCTACTAAAGCGAGTGCCAATATTATTACCTTACTTTTCATATATAAGATTAGAAATTATTTTGCTCCGATAGATAGAAGCTCAATCTTGAATATAAGAGTAGAGAATGGTTTGATTCCACCCTGCTCACGTTCGCCATAAGCTTTATCCTGAGGTATGTAAACTTCCCATACAGAACCTACAGGCATATGAGTCAAAGCCTCTGTCCAACCTTTAATCACCTGATTAGCACGCAATGTGATAGGCTGATTACGTTTGTATGAACTGTCAAATACCTTACCATCGATAGTGCGTCCCTCATAGTTACACTTTACGATAGATGTATCTTTAGGAATATCACCTTTGCCCTCCTTTATTACACGATACTGTACACCGCCTGGTAAAGTCTTTACACCAGCTTTCTTAGCGTTAGCTGCAAGGAATTTATCACCGGCAGCTTTATTTACGCCATACTGTTTCATCATGTTTTTAGCCTTGATCTGCTGCATCTTAAATTGAGCTATAGTGTTAGCCTGAGCAGCAGTCATAAGACCCTTTTTGCCAGTAGTTCCACTGATGAAACCAGCCATGAAGTTCTTAAGAGAAATAGATTTTGTAGAGTCAGCTCCGAAAACCTCGTGGTTTACACCCTTGATCATCTGCTGAGATATCTGCTGACCTATCTGGATACCAGCATAGTAAGCAGCTTTCTTCTTATCGTCACCTGCATTTGCGCCCTCATTAAGTCCTTTTATGAACTCATCCATGTATGTAGTATCAACACCTAGGCGTCCTACTAGATACTCTTTCAGTCCCTGAGTCTGAGCCATACCTATAGCATAGCTCATTGAGTCAACATCCGTCTTAAGGTCAGCCTTAGGAGTGGAATTACCGCATGATGTGAATGCTGCGGCTGCAATAGCCATAACAGCTACGATGCTTAATTTTTTCATTTAATTAGTCTTATTAATTATATAACTTCTATTAGTTCCACGTCAAATATAAGAGCAGAGAAAGGAGGAATTGCACCTGCTGCTCCAGCCTCACCATAACCTAAAGAATAAGGTATGAAGAAACGATATTTTGCACCTTCCTGCATAAGTTGCAGACCTTCGGTCCATCCTGCGATGACCTGATTTAGAGGGAATGTAGCCGGCTCGCCACGCTGTACACTGCTATCAAACATAGTTCCATCTACGAGCATACCCTCATAATGACACTTTACTTGATCAGTAGCCTTAGGTTTCTTTCCGTTACCTTCTTTTATTATCATGTATTGCAGTCCGCTAGGCAGAGTTGTTACGCCGTCTTTTTTAGCATTATCTGCAAGATATTTTTCGCCTTCACTTTTAGCAGCCTTACCCTTTTCAGCACTTTCTGCTTTTTGCTTAGCCTCTTGTTTTGTGAAGAAATCCTGTACTATTGTTTGTGCGTCCTGGTTAGAAACTTTTAGTTCATTTCCGGCTATCACATCCTTAATAGCGGTTGCGAAGTCATCAATGTTGAGTTCGCCTGCACCCATCTGTGCTAGCTGGCGTCCTATGCCTAATCCCAAGGCGTAACTTAATTTATCCATTTTTATTTTTTTATTGATTTATAAAATACCTTGCAAAGGTAATATTTATATTCGTAAGAATGGTTATTAGTCATTTGTTTTAACAAATTTTCTAACAAATTCCGTTTTGCAGGTTACGGATACTTTCTTTTTATTATGTATAGTCAATTATAATTACTTGCTGTACTTTTAAATCATCATATCTCAATAAAAAAGAGAGGCCGGATAATCCAGTCTCTCTTTTTATAAGTTTATTTGGCAAATAAAGACATAGCGAAGCCGCCACCACTTGCCTCTTTTATCTTAATTATATCTCCTTTCCTTACTACTCTATGAGTTATTACATATGCTTTCGGATTTTTAATATAATCAGCATTTTTTGCATCTTGATATAAATCACATTTGTATTTACGGCCTTTATCAAGAAAATCCATTTTTACGGTTGCCATATGGCCATTTTCATCACACTTACCTCCTACAAACCAATTGTTAGTACCTTTTGCTTTACGCGCCACTGTAATATAGTCTCCTGGTTCTGCTTCAAGATATTTTGTATCATCCCAGTCTACAGCAACATCTCGTATAAACTGGAATGCATCATCATATTTTTCGTAATGTTCCGGTAGATCTGCTGCCATCTGTAACGGACTATACATAACAAGATATAAAGACAGCTGTCCGCACAGAGTGGTATGTACAAAAGATTTGTTAGACGACCAAGTATTAAGCTGCGTTTCAAATATTCCGGGAGTATAGTCCATCGGACCTCCCTGAAGACGAGTAAAAGGAAGAATAACAGTATGATCCGGGTTACTGCCTCCAAAGGCCTCGTATTCCGTACCCCTTGCAGCTTCATTACCTATTAGATTAGGATATGTACGACAAAGGCCTGTAGGTCGTGATGCCTCATGTGCATTTACCATAATATGATGTTTGGCAGCTTCTTTTACAGCATAAAGATAATGGTTGTTCATAAATTGTCCATAGTGATGTTCTCCTCGAGGTATTATATCTCCTACATAACCACTTTTCACTGCATCATAGCCATATTTATTCATAAGATTATAGGCATCTTCCATGTGTCTCTCATAATTTGTAACCGATGAAGATGTCTCATGATGCATCATCAATTTTACGCCCTTTGAGTGTGCATAGTCATTGAGCATTTTAATATCAAAATCAGGATATGGTGTAACGAAATCAAAGACATCAAACTTCGAATGCCCGAACCAGTCTTCCCATCCTTGGTTCCATCCCTCTACCAAGACCTCATTGAGTCCGTTTTTTGCAGCAAAATCAATATATTTTTTTACTTCTTGATTATTAGCCCCGTGAGTACCATTCGGTTTACACTTACTATAATCCGTTTCTCCCAGACGTACAGAAGGATAATCATTAGTATAGCTCCACGAATTACGTCCAACAATCATCTCCCACCATACGCCACAATATTTTACTGGATGTATCCATGATACATCTTTGAGTGCGCATGGTTCATTCAGGTTCAGTATAAGATGCGACGATAGCATATCACGGGCATCATCGCTAACCATCACAGTACGCCAAGGTGTGTGACAGGGTGTCTGCATATATCCCTTTTTACCTTGAGCATCGGGTGTGAGCCACGATTCAAATACCATATTCTTATCATCAAGATTAAGACTCATGGTAGGGTAATCAACACATGCAGCCTCATGAATATTTATGTATAGTCCTTCTTTACTCTTCATCTGTAAAGATGTCTGCACGCCAGTCGGTGAGAATACTGTCTGAGAAGCATTTGGAGTGACTGCTTTTTTCATAAGTCCTCTTATCTCAGACAGATGAGAAGTTACGGTTTCATACTCTTCTGTATCATAATCCCCAGGTAACCACCATGCTGTATGATCACCAGTCATTGCGAACTGCGTATGTTCTTCTTTTATTACAAAATAATTAAGAGATTTCTGTTGCGGGAATTCATATCTTAAGCCTATACCTTCATCATAAACGCGGAATCTTAAATTCATTATCCGCCCTGTATTCTTTTGTTTTAATGACACGAATAATTCATTATAATGATTGCGAATATTTTTAGTTTCACCCCATACAGGCTGCCATGTTTCATCAAAAGAACTCATATTAGTACTGTCTACCTCAAAATTATCACGCATATCCTCTGCATCAAAGAGAGAAAATCCTAATTTACTCGGCAGTATTACATTTTTCCCTTTATACTGCAGCCTGTAAAATGGTGAACCATTGTTATCCAATTCAACATCTAATACAATATGCCCCGAAGGTGATGTCTGCTTAAAAGCAGACATCTGTAAGGCACACATTACCATAAAAAACACTAAAATATACTTTCTCATTTTATTATTCTATTACTATCATTGTCCAATATTTTAAATAAGGCAGGGTGAATGTTACCACGCCATTCGACTGTTTGAATGACAATTCCACAGGAGCCCCTGCTAGAACATCAGGAGTCGCTACCCATATTTTATTTACCTTATCTGATGATTTTACGTTCAATTGTACATCCTTTAATATCTTAGGCAGTGGTGCCGTTCCGTCAGCATCACGCCACAAAAGATTTTTTGCGTTTATAAAATTAAACAGACTTATAACCTGTTTACCGCCAACAACTTTTGAGTATGATGTTATTCCTTTCAGCTTAGGAGGCCATACATTTATTATAGCGTCGCTATTCGAAGAACTGATATCAAGAGTCGTCTCCGTACCCTCTCCACGAAGCAAATTTTGGTAAGCTGTTGCAAAGTCATAATATCTTATTATATAGGTTTTAAGTAATTCACTCATTGTCAGGTTCTTATTAGGGAAGTATTCATTGCATAGCATATGGTCTCCACCTAATTCAAGATGATCTCCTCCTAATCCAAACATTACAGCATCAGCCATTAAGACTCCTGGTATATTAAAATTGCCGGAGCTTAAATTATAATTCATATAAGCAGCCAATACCGTTTTTCTAGTATTATTACTGTTTTGATTATTGGCAGAGATAATCGAATGAATATCACTAAACTGATTCTGGCTGTCCCATAATTCATTATAGAGGAAATCCACATCATTTGTAGATGCGATCTCTTTTGTTCCGAAACTGGAGACAGCATTCATCACAAGGCGGCGATCCGGATTTTTAGCTTTTACAGCCGAAATAAAAGAACCAAAGCCAGAAGGCAGGTCTACTTTTGTACCATCATAACGATACACGGTACCGCGGTCTCCTACCTGATCTATATGATATCCGTCGAAATCGAAATTAGCATATACATCATCATTTCGTTCGGATATATAATTCTGCCAGTCTTTATTTGATGGGTCCATAAGATAAATACTGCTTTTCCATGACGAAGAAAGTGGCAGCACATCCTTGTTCTGACGGTTTCCATCTTTAAACAAATACCATTGATCCTGTACTCCATCACGACTTGCATCCGATAGAGCTCCATAACATAGATTATAGAACATACACTTCATGCCAAGCTTATGCTGTTGACTGATATAGTCTTTTATTACACTTGTGTAAGTATTACGATTAGCTATATCTTTATAAGTAGTCAGCAACTGATCGCGTGTACCCCCCAAAGGCCAATGATGTTTGTTTTGCCAGTCATAGAATTGTATACCGTTAATGTGACATCTGCTAAGAAAGGACATCTCATTGGCTATAACATCAGACGTCTTTGAGGCATCATAACTTGCCACAAATCCATAGCGGGGAAATGCAGTCCAGTCACTTGATACATCTACAGCTATTGTACCGTAAATGGTCTGAGATGTATTATCTGTCTGTGTGTATATATCTGCCAGATACCCCGTAAAGTCGGTTGTAGGTGGTGTCCAGGTCCATGTATTGCTTGTAATATCTGCGTAAGATATCACATCATTACCATGGCGGTAACGGACCTTTGCCCCTTGGGGCAAAGATCCTTCAACACTAAATGTCACCGGTTCACCCGGTTTATAGCATGCTTTGTCTGTTTTCATTTCCAGACTCAGATCAGCTGTTATTCCATTTACGATTACTCCACCTGTATTACTTCCACCACTATTATCAGAAGGACTCCCATCACGATTGCTGCAAGCTATGAGAAGCAATGGCAAAAGTATATATGCATTTAGTTTCATCTTCATTATTTTATTGTTTTACTATAGATACAGTTTCTTCAAGTTGATTAATAGTAATTGTATAATCACCCGACTTAGTTATTTTCCACTTATTATCAATACCGCTAATAGATAAATCTCCATATTGTGCTTTAAGATAATCGTTGCTCTTATCTATGAACAGGGCTTTCTCTGTATTGCCGGTCGGTTCCTTATCATTACCTTGAGCACACATAAACCATGCTCCATTCCAGTCTGATTGCTTGTCGCACGAGAATTTCAACTCACCGGCATTCAGATGTCCTGTCCAGGTTGATACATAAGTACTCGATGTTGTCATTGCTGTTGCATTAGAAATATCCCAACCACTTGGTGTAGCATCACCCACAAGATAAATTACGCTGTATGGTGTAAATTCTTTCATCATCATCTTTTCCTTACCCGAATGTATGTCAACGCATAACTTATATGCCTTATCGCACTGATTGTCTTGGAGCGACCATTTATAATCCGGTGAAAAACCTTTTACCAGTTCCATATTCTGATCTGTATATGGAGCCTCATCCTGTGTAGCTTTATACATATTCTCCCAACTTCCATCTGTTGTTCCAAATTTAAAATCACCTTTTTCTGAAGATGAGAAATAATGTCCATAACGGAATAGGAAAGGATCTAATGGATCCACACTCATCTTTACGAAACTCCAACCGGTCATGTCTCCCACAAAATAAAGGTTACTATAGGCAGGCAAAGATCCTGAAGACTCAGTACAAGTAATTGCACCGGTAAGAAGATTCACCTTCATCTGATAATAATGTTCTTCGGTTATCGTAAACTTGCCATCAGGCTGATCATCGCTTGTACGTAAAGTCAGACTATCTTTTCCATTATTATTGTAAGATGGCAAGAACTGTCCCTTAGCTGTAATAAACTTATACGAACCCACTGTAAGTTTACCTTCCCATGTAAATATGCCATTATCCGTTCGTGTCAGTTCGGTAGCATTGTCTGCACTCCAACCATTAGGCGTAGCATCGCCAATCATATACAGTTTATTTGTTACAGGTACATAAGGAGTAGCATTAATTGTAATGTCAGATTGCTGAACTTCAGGTTGCCCTGCCACATAAGCTATTATTCTAGCATCGAGTTTTGTAGGTGTACCAGCAACAGCACCTATACTGTCAATCAATAATTTATTAAGATCTTCATTGTTGATGCTCCATGAGTAATTCTGTGGAACACTATCTATCTCTACATAAGGATGTGAGAAGTTTGTTCCAGATTTAGCCAGTTCCAAAGTATAAGAGATTCTATTGCCTGTTCCATAGTTATTACCTGTGGTCCAACTGAAAGCTACGGCCTCACTGGCATGTTCAATTTCATTCAGTTGTATGTCTGTCTGATTAGCTGTAAGAGCCAGCTGGTTAAATCCCTTATTCATTTCTGCATAATCATTATCCGAGCATGATGACAGAGATACCATACCAAGCAATATGAATAATAGACTATAAATATACTGTTTCATAAATATTTTTATAATTAGATTAATAACCGGGATTTTGTTTCATAAGAGAATTTGCATCCATTTCCGTTTGAGGAATAGGAAATAGCAAACGGTCTTTAGTCACATTCTTTTTCCCAATAGATTTAAGGAAACTTATTGCATAGTTCCCATGGTCCAGACGTATCATATCAAACCATCTGTATCCTTCAAAAGCAAATTCCATACGACGCTCATGTATTATTTTCTCCCTCATATCATCTTGTGAGAGATTAGACACATGCGTAAGTCCTGCTCTGTCACGAACTATATTAAGAGGCTCAGCAGCTTTTCCTGTTTGTCCCATTTCATTAAGGGCCTCAGCCTTCATCAAAAGTATATCCGCATAACGATATACTACAAAATTAGCAGGGTTGGTATTATATTCAGGAGAGATTGATTTTGGAACCAAGAATTTCCTTACATTGTAACCTGTATTCGAATAAGAAGATTTATATGTCTTTCCGTCAAAATCCGGACAGCCAGAGTACAACACAGTAATGTCTTTACGTTTATCACCTGCTTCGTACTGATCTACAAACTCCTGAGTAGGCTGGTTCCATCCATATCCGCCGGCTACGAAGTCTGAATTACGAGGCCCCATGAATGTGGAGAGCCAGCTTGATTGAGGGTTGTTACCCCAGAAATCATATTCTGTATTACCCGAAAACTGTACCTCAAATATAGATTCAGGACCATTATTGACTGTCGCATCAAAGTTATCTTTATAATTGCAATTGCTAAGGTCATACCCAAGAGCAGTAACAGAATCACAGAGATTTACAACGTGACTATAATTATTTTTATTATCAGGTGCCAACGTTAGATAAGCATCGGCAAGCATAGTTAGCGCTGCATCCTTAGAAGCCCTTCCTACATTATCTTTGTCATATTCAGACTTAGCAGGCAGTATGCTTATAGCCTTATTACAGTCACTCATTATCTGAGAGTAGACCTGTTCTTTAGACGCACGCGCTATTGCCGTATTATCACCGGGTGTAAAAGGCTCCAGTCTCAAAGGTACTCCACCGTATAGGCGCACAAGCACATAGTAGTAATGTGCCCTTAAGAAGTATGCTTCTCCAAGACAACGCTCTTTTATATTATCATCAGCATTGCCTTCAAGATCCTTTATTACGATATTACATTGTCCTATCCCTACCCATGGAGATCGCCACATATATAGCGCCATACCATTATCGCTCTGGGTAGTAAAATTAGAAGCCTGAACTGTTTCCAGTCCATCAGTACCACCTCCGGCACCCACTTCGCTATTACCTGCTACTATGTCTAAAGTCCATAAACGCTGGTTATACATATTTGAAGATTGCAATGTACGATAACATGCATTGGTCATAGCTATAGCTATATCATCAGTTACTGATGTTTCAGGATCAACAGTATTCTTTGGTGATTTATCCAGAAAGTCACTGCAAGATGAAAATAAAATAGCTACTGCCGACAGTATTAGTATATATGTCTTTTTCATTTTACTTATCATTTAGAAATTTATATTGAATCCCACATTAAACGTTCTTGATATTGGATATCTGGAGAGATCTATTCCATTAAGATCCACTTCCGGATCGAATCCTGAATATCCGGTTATTGTAGCGACATTCTCGCACGATACAATAAGTCGTGCACTTTCCAACTGTATCTTGCTAAGCCATGATTTAGGCAAATCATACGAAAGCGAGATATTCTTTATTCTGAGATAAGAACCATTCTCTACATATCGGTCTGATATTCGGTTGTTTTGGTTTGGATCGCCAAACACAGCACGTGGCATAAAGTTACTTGTTCCCTCACCGGTCCAACGACCTAGCACATCCGTAGACTGATTATAAGCGGCAGACATTCCTGTTAGGTCAATGTTATTAGCATTAAATATTTTGTTTCCTGCTACTCCCTGCAAATAGATTGACAATTCAAAACCTTTATACGCCAGACTGTTATTCATAGAATATAGGATAGTAGGATTAGGATTACCAATAACAGTTCGGTCATTATCATTTATTACGCCATCATTATTGAGGTCTTTAAAACGTATGTCACCCGGTTCTGCTCCTGTTTGTACTGCATGGTTTTTTACATCATTCTGGTTTTGGAATATTCCGTCAGTTACATATCCATAGAATACATTAATAGGATAATTCTTTGCTAGCATTGTGACATAAGAATTGTTTATCTGATTGATATAATAAGGCACACTACTATTCAAGTCCTTTATCTTATTCTTATTGAATGTAAGAGATAAATCAGTCTGCCAGTTTAATAAGCCTTTCATATTTATTGTATGCAATGCTATTTCAACACCTTTGTTTTCTACCTTTCCGGCATTTGTATATGTAACACTTGTATCCTCAAAACCAGATGTAATAGGTATTGATGCCTTTACAAGCATATCGCTTGTCCTCTTGATGTAGGCATCAACAGTTAGCATTATTCTCTGATTAAGCAATACAGCATCAACACCGATATTGGTCTGGGCCACCTGCTCCCAATGTATGTCAGGATTAGACAGTGTAGTAGATACAAGTGCACTCTGCTCTTTCCCTGAAGTACCAAACGGATAGACGCTGGTATTATATGTAGCCATATAACTGTAATTGCCTACACTTGCCTGACTACCCGTTACGCCATATCCGGCACGGATTTTCAAATCACTTAGTATATCAGATTTAGGGAACCATTTTTCTTCAGACATACGCCATGCCAAAGACAAAGATGGGAATGTACCCCAACGGTGATTGCGCCCGAAACGGCTGCTTCCATCACGGCGTATAGTTGCTGTGAGAAGATATTTATTTGAATAATCATAATTAGCACGTGCCATATAAGACAATAACGACCATTCAGTTTCGTTTCCACCTATAGCATACATTTTCTGTCCGTTATCCATCTCATGTACATTCTCAAAAGCAAAAATGTTTTTCTGGGCATTAAGATAATCATAATCATTCCATTGAGCCGAAGTTCCTGCCATAATACCAACATGATGCTTCTGAGCAAAGGTATAATCAAATATAAAATAATTATCCCACAGATAAGTAAAAGATTTATTATCTCCTTTATATCTTGAACTCTCTTCTACAGGAGTTGGCTTCCAATTATACTTAGGTGTATAATTATCATAATACCAGAATTTGGCATCAAGACCAAGGGTGCTTCTGAACTTCAACCATTTTACGAATGTTATTTCGCTAGTAAGATTGGTAAGCAGGTTATATCCGTTTGTCTTATTTTTGTTTAGTTCTGTAGTACCTATTGGGTTACGTACACTTCCATACCAGTCTGAATTCCCCTCCGGACCGGTCCAGTTTCCATTATCATCCTTTACAGCAAAGACGGGTAGTGCTTTCATTGTCGAACCTATATCATAGGTGCCTTCCTTATGTTCATCAGCACTTATTGCTATATTATCTGTAAACTTGAGCCATTTCAAAACCTGGGCATCGCTATTTGCCTGAAAAGTATAGCGGCGATAGCTTACACTTCGCACGATACCGCTCTGGTCTAAAAGACCTCCTGAAATATAATAATGAGCCTTGTCACTTCCACCGGAATAGCTCACTGTATAATTCTGCATAAAACCACTGCGCAATAGTTCATCCATCCAGTCTGTACTTTTTTTAATAACAGAAGGATCTTCCCATTCCGGATTTGCATTACGCCCGCTGTTATTCATCATATCATTACTCAGAGCTGCATATTGGCTTGCGTTCAACAGGTTAGGTATATTCATGGCATGCTGCATTGAGAAGTTTGCAGTCAGTGAAAGTCTGCCCTGTCCTTCCTTTCCTTTCTTCGTAGTAATCATAATGACGCCATTCGCACCACGAGAACCATATATAGCCGTTGCAGATGCATCTTTAAGTACATCCAGACGCTCAATATCAGATGTATTCAATGCATTCAGTCCAAGATCTGTAGGTACTCCATCAATAACCACGAGCGGATCACAATTGTTAATAGATCCCAAGCCTCGTATCTTTATAGTTACATTCTCACCCGGTTTACCTGCATCAACAACCTGAAGCCCCGGCACCTTTCCTTCTATTGCCTGACCGATGTTTGATACAGGAGCATTTGATACATCTTTTGAAGATATAGAAGATACAGCACCGGTAAGATCACTCTTACGCATTGTTCCATATCCTACCACAACAACTTCATTTAAGAGTTTATTGTCATTGCTCATTGTCACAACGCATTTATCCCTACCGCTTATCTTAACAGTCTGCGTCTTATATCCTATATACGAAATCGTAATAGGACTATCCTCAGCCACATCCATCGAAAAATTACCATTAAGATCAGTAATTGTACCATTCGACGAACCTTTCTGCATAACAGTAGCACCAATTACGGGGTCTCCATTTTCATCCTTTACAAAACCGGTCAGTTTCTTTTTCTTACTATTAGGTTGTGCTTTCTTTTGTGTAATGACAATATAGTTGCCATTAATCTCATACGTGCAATTAGTACCGGATAGAAGATAACCAACGACCTTAAGTACATCAATATTCTTCTGGTTTAAGGTTACATTACGATTCTCATCCAATTGAGAAGAATTGTAAGCGAATTTGTACTTTGACAAAGATTCGATTTTCTCGAAAGCTTTTTTGAGAGTTGTCTTTTCATTATTAAAAGAGACCTTCTGTGCATTAACAGTCAGACTTCCAAATAATAAGAGACATAGACATACCCCCTTCATTTTCTTTAGATTCATGTTCATTTATTAAGTTAATGTTAACGTGATTTATAGTAAAAATCCAATAATAAGACATTCATTAAATCCGTTACACCCAATTGGCTTGTGTTAATATTTGTAAAGAAAGAAAAAGCGAACAAATGTTCGCTTTTCGTATTATCTTATTGTAACCTTATCTTTTTGTATGTCGTAATCCATTCCCGGTATTAATGCTTTTATTATTTTCATCACATTAACCAAAGATTCCTTCTTGTTAAAGTGTGCAATTATTCTCTGATTATTATATCTTGACGTGGTCAATATTATTTTTACATTGTAATATCGTTCTAGCTTTTCGATTACAGTACTTAAAGGCTCATCATTTATATTTAGAGACCCGGCGCTCCATTCTGTGTAATAAGCAGTCTTTACCTTCGACAGCACTGTACTGTTACTGCCACAAGTATACGTCAACTGATCATTGGGGTTAAGTATATATTTTTTATTAGTTGTCTCCACGGTTACTTCCACCCTTCCTGTTTTAAGAGTAGTCTGCGCCTTCTTATCAGCAGGATAAGCAGACACATTAAATTTTGTACCAAGAACTCTCATCTTCAAGTATTGTGTATTCACTATAAACGGATGTGTCTTATCCTTTGTGACCTCAAAGAAAGCCTCACCTGAGAGATATACCTTACGCTCTTTCGAAGCAAACCTTGAAGGGTATAGCAATATACTTCCTGAATTTAGATGAACCTTACTCCCATCAGGCAATACAACTATGGCATCCTCGCCCATGGCTGTGAAACGCTGACGCATCACTACCTCAGATAGTATCTTTTGCTGTGCATCATAACTTATATATTTATTGATAGACAATCCCAGCACTAATACAGGTATTATCCATATGGCTGCGATACGCAGAATCTTCTTAACATCAATAGTCTTTTTCTTACCATCATCAAGTCCCAAACGAGCAGACAAATCACTATAAGCCTCCTCTACACTATCATCATCCATCAATGCATTATTCTTATCATCCCATATTTTGCGTATTTCTTCAGTTACAGCATCAGTCTCTCCGGGCATCGTTATACGCTTGTATACACGCTCTCGAAGCCCGTCTGATACATCATGGCTAAAAAAATACCTAATTATTTTTCCCAGTTCTTTACCCATATCTTTTCCCTTTATAATTATAAGACAGCTAAAATAGGTATTATACCCAATTAGCAAGTAAAATAGTGATTATCATTATAGCCTTACGAATGTCCGAAAGAGCCAGATTGATATGATTCTCTACAGTTTTCTTCTGCAATCCCAATTTTTCTGCAATTTCTTCATTCTTCATATGCTGTTCTCTACTCATCCTATATATTGTCTGTCTTTGTTTTGGCATATTCTCCACCACCATATCTATAAGCAATTTCATATCATGCTCCACAAGTTTGTCATAAGGAGATGCATCACCCTTTACATCAGGTATCACATCTATATCGAGAGGCACAACTTTTTTTGCAGCAATATAATTCAGGACGGTATATTTAGTAAGCACAAATATATAAGACTCAAAGTTTTTGACTGCGACGAATTTCTCATGATTAGTCCAAAGCTTTATAAAAACCAATTGTGTAGCATCCTCAGCATCATCATGATTTTTCAGGAACCCCAATACGAAGTTAAAAATTCTAGGATAGAACGATTTGAAGATATCATGAAATGCATCATTATCTCCCCTTGTGAATTTCAATATAGTATTATTGTCCATAAACAACTACAGTTAATAGTGGCTGCAAAAATATAAAAAAAATAGCAATATCCATTTTTTTATATTAAAAATATTAAGGTGCCCGCACACAACTAAATTAAAATAAAGAGCTCTTGTAATTATAAACATTAAATAGAATTATCAAATAATTCAATTCCATATAGGTACGATTAAGACTATACAATCACCGTGTTTTTCTCTATTTACGCGTAATACTAATTTGAATCTCATAACATAGATTTATTGTTTCTGATATGCACAAAATTATAAATTTAAATCCATATCATCAAAAAATGTTGATAAAAATTAATATATATTATACTAAACGTATTCAATTATATAAACGCAAAAAAGCTCTGACTTCATAAGAAATCAGAGCTCAATTTAAAAAGAGGCGGCCACCTACTCTCCCGCATTGCATTGCAGTACCATCGGCGCAGGCGGGCTTAACTTCTCTGTTCGGAATGGGAAGAGGTGGGACCCCGCCGCAATAACCACCTGATATGGGGT
>JAYRGU010000008.1:0-77677 GCA_041907685.1 Prevotella sp.
AAAACACACTTACGTGACCTGTTCGATAAGACTAATTTCAATGATGTCAAAGAACAACTAGGTCCCCTTTTTCCGGGATTGTTTATTTAATTTTTAACTCGTCCCGATTTTAACGGGACACTAGTGAAATCAATTATTAAACTAGTCTAAGAAATCCTTTTTTTATGTTTTTTTGTATATTTGCGAATGTGTAATAAACAAATGCATATACAACAGTTTCAATTGTTCCTTTAAATGGTATAATTGAGAATACAAGATGGTTGCAAATAGATAAAATATTGAATGATATTAATGATAAATTACAAACAATGAATAAAGATAAAAATATAAAGTTATTCGATTTATTAATAATAGTACTGTCTATTTATGTATTATTGGCCTTATTAATATCTTCAATATTCCATATTCCAAAAGAAATATATAAAATACTGGAGATAACCGACAACTGTATCTGTTTGTTTTTTCTAATAGACTTTTTTCGTAATCTTTACAATGCAAAAAACAAATGGGAGTACATGAAATGGGGATGGATTGATTTAATATCAAGTATTCCAATGCTGCCATCTTTCAGAGTGGGGAGACTATTCAGACTTATAAGACTAATAAGAATATTACGTGCATTCCGATCAACTAAGATTTTAATAAGGTACATATTCAAAAGTAAGATAAAAGGAACAATGATCTCTGTCTTCATAATAACATTATTAATCGTTATTGCTTCTTCTGTCTCTATTTTAATTGTTGAGAAAGGACCTACAAGTAATATAAAGACAGCAGGTGATGCAATTTGGTGGACAATGGAAACTATAACGACCGTTGGTTACGGAGATAAATATCCCGTTACCCCAGAAGGAAGGTTTATTGGTATAATACTTATGATAAGTGGAGTAGGCTTATTTGGAACATACACTGCATATATCGCATCGTTATTTGTAAATTGTAACAAAGACACAAATGATGATGCAAAATTAGAAAGACGCTTATAAGATCTATTTAATTATTTTCTTCCCATTATATATAAATAGGCCTTTCACAGGATTTTTCACATTTACTCCCATAATGTTATAATATCTATTATCATAAACAGAATGATGTGAGGACTTTTCTGATTGAATATTATTTATTTCTGTAACATCTCCATTCCGAAACTGATAACCGATCTTTAAAGAATAAAATAGACTTGTCGGCTTTAGTTTCATGAAATTAATATCAGGAAGACTACCATCTGCTTTTCTATTAGAAGTAAGTTGAGAAAAATCTGTACTTTCAAAATCAGATTCAGAAACAGTATATGATGATGGTAAAAATGTATTATTAGTCAAAGTACATTTTACAATGTCAATATATAGATAATCACCTTTCACACCATTAAACGAAAGATTATTAACCAATACATGTCCGTATCCATCAACGTCAGTGGCATTATCCCATGACTGTTGATTCACCATGTTATAATTATACTTGTTGAGATAAGAACTATTGTTATACCAATTATCACCTCCCAAATGATGATTAGCATAAAATCCATTGGCCTTGTTATGGAAAGCTATACAATTCTGAATAGTATTTCTAGGGGCATCAACAGGTTCAGTCTGAACCATAGAGCCATATCCTCCAGCTTTAAACCCATTTCCATCTCCAGGAGTAATCGTTGCAAAGTCTTTATAACCATTATAGAATGACCAACAATTATCAAAAGTTACCGGTGCATAATTATTTATAAGATCAAAACCATCATCACTATTACACCATGCACGGCATCCCCTAAATATATTACCGGTAGACTGCGCTGTGACATGGCATCCAAACCCATCTACGTTTCCACCCTTTCCTCCTTCAGATACTGTATCATAATTGTTATATGCGTCGCAGTTTAATATAAGATTATCATTGCCTTTTGTAATATACACACCAATTGCCATTCCATCATGCATTGCAATATTTTCTATAATATTATTACTGCCGTTACGACAACTGAAGCATTCTGATTGAGTATGAGTGGTAATAGTTACCTGAGTACCTACTATATCAAAATTTTTGAAATGCAAATAACTACCATTAAGATAAAATACACTAATACGCTTATCTGCCGGTTTTATATTCGAGAGATCAAAAACAGGTCGTTCTCCGGGATAACCAAAGTAACATATGGGTTTATCTGATGTTCCGCTCTTTTTGAGGTCAAAGACACTGGCATAAAGATCATTCACTTCATAACCCATTATCTGATCTTCTGTAATAGTATACGTTCCACCCCTAAAGTAGATAGTATCACCAGCACTTATAATATTCTGGACCGCTTTTAATGTGGCCAAAGGAGCATCAATAGATCCTGTATTATTGTCACTACCATTAGTGGATACGTAATAAGTTTTAGCGCTGGATGGTAATTGCATTACCAAGCCGAATATTAAAAAGTATAGTTTTTTCATTTCATCATTCATTATAAATAATCTGATTGGCTACAAATATAGTTTTATATATAAGATTACGCCAATAAAGTAATAATACTTGTGTTATTTTGCGTCTTCATTAAATTCGACTTCAATAATCTGCAATTTATTGTTATTTGACGGTTTAAACTGTTTACTTGACTTATCAGCCAGTTCCACCATATCAGCAAAGGCTTCCTTAACAGATGCAGCGCCTATCATCTTTATTGTAAAAATATCATTAAGTGTAGGCTTGAGAGGTATATGACAATATCCCAAACCTTTATGTGTGAATCCATTAAAGACAAGCTTATTACCTGAATAAACCTCTATAGGGTAACTGGAATTGCGAAATCCCAAAACTTTTATAACCATCTCATTTATATTTGCTTTCCTTGCAAGATGGTATGTGATGTATGCATTTTGGAGCGTTCCATCACTTGACCAATGGGTAGCCTCGTTATCATCGTATGATGTTCTTACGTTTGCTGTATCAGATGCTGCCTCTGCATATTTTATGGCAATAGTATTCTTTTTCTGTGTATAAGACAATGTTAAAGGAGTTTCACCGCGCTTCAGAATGCAAGGCATCATACTTCCCCAATTTGCTTCTATTACTTTACCAGAGGTATCTGTATAGAAACCGTGATTAACCAATATTGGTGCCGATTCGATAGATAATGATGCCTCTGGCAATCCCGGAGCTTTTGCTTTAATGGTTATTTTACCTGCATTTAGTTCACTCCTTATCATTATACGGTTTACTCCGCATTCAACAGGTAATGTCTTATCCAATATATAGTTATGATTATTGCCCAACGCGATACCTCCCAACCACTCAGCCGGACCGTCAATAGTGAAATGAATCATATTGTTTGCCAAAGGGCATCTATTTCCATCTTTGTCTACGACCTCTACTTCTGCTATTCGTACATCTGCTCCGTCTGCCCTGAATATAACAGGTGCATTTATCCAATGTAATCTAATATAGGAAGCTTGCCCTACTGTTTTTATTTCATATCTGCTTTCCTCAATACCATTGTCATTTCTACCCACAGCCATAAGTCTGCCTGATTGCCACTTCACATTTTTAAAAGTGAAAAGAAATGTATTACTACGTTTTCCCATACCCAACGATTGGTCATTAAGGAATAGTTCAACATTTTTGCTTGTAGAAACTACATATACAGGTTTTGTCACTGTATCCGTATAATTCCAATGTCCAATAATATAGGTATGATTTCTCTCTGTATCAACCCAACCATCCCACATAGTCTGATGTACATACCATGAATCTTTTGGTATTCGCATCGCATCCACATCACCACTCGTACGATAGTTCACCTCTCCACGGAAATGTGTATTTGTGTCAGAGAATATTATTTTTGCACCTCCAGAGTTTACCCTTTTTCCTGTCCCAGGGCGTTCCATCCAATATTCATTCCATCTAACAACATTTTCAACAGCCAGTTCATCCTGATTGTGATTATAACTGGGGGCAGGCTCACTCCTATAGAGAGGTCCCTTACCCTCTGGGTGATATGGATAGCTGTATGAATCCCAGTATTTACGAAGACCCTCATCACGGCAATATTCCATCTGCCACATAGGTTTATAGGCACTCTTATTGATATATAGCATCTCGCCTCCATATTCTGCGACACGACTGTCAAGCATATTACGTGAACCTATAGCTCGCCCCCCTTTGGGATCGTATTTATCTCTTATGGCTTTCATCTCTGCCATATGAGTGTCGCTTATCTGGTTATTACCACACTCATAGAATATGATACTGGGATTATTCCGGTTGTATATAATGGCATCACGCATCACCTCCTTACGTTGTTCCCATTGCCGACCTTTGGCATCTTTCTCAGCATCACCAGCAGGCATAGACTGCATTATTCCAACTCGATCGAACGATTCAACATCTTGTTTCCAAGGTGTTATATGCATCCATCTGAATAAGTTGGCGTTACAATTAAGAGCCAGACTATTAGAGTAATCACTCATCCACACAGGAACTGAAAGTCCGATAGCAGGCCATTCATTGCTAGAACGTTGAGCAAAACCTTTAAACTGTATAGCTCTGTCATTGATTTTAACAATAGCATTGGCAAAATCAGTTTTACGGAATCCTGTACGAGTGCTTACCTCATCTACTTCCTTACCATCCACTATCAAACGAGTTTTTATATTATATAAGTATCCATAACCCCAACTCCAAAAATGCAGGTTGCTTATACTTTCAGAAGCTTTACATGTAGCAACTGCATCGGCAGGAATTTCTATCTTACGACCTTTAAATTTTGCTATAGTTTTGCCATCCAAGTCAATAATTTCTACTTCAAGACCAATATTTTGTTTTATATTGCTATCATTCTTTACTTCTGATTCAACATTTATAGTTGCTTTATGTTCTTCTATGCTAAAATTATTGGCATAGATATATGTGCCTGTAGTTCTAAGGTTATCATAAAGTGGCAATGTCTGATATACATTTCCAGTAATATGAAGCCAGACATTTTTACTCAAGCCACCATAATTGGCATTGAAGTTTTTATCATTCCATTCAAATCCTGTTTTTGTGGCTTGTTCATGATAGTGCCAGCTGTTATCCACTCTAACAGATATTACATTATCACCATTCCATTTTATATATGGTGTGAGGTTAAATCCAAAAGCAGTGACACCATTTTCATTTAAACCAACATGATATCCATTGAGATAGACATCAGCGGCTTGTCTTGCTCCTTCAAATTCAATAAAAACATGTTTTGCATTCATATCTTTGCCGATAGTAAAATGCTTACGATACCACATAATAGTATCTGAATGTTGGGATATTGGCAGAGCAAAAGCTTCTTTACCATTAAATGCATAGGGAAGAGTTACCTTCTGCCATGACGTATCATCAAAATTTATATTTTCTGCTCCATTTTGATCTCCAACTTTTAGAAGCCAGGAAGCGTTGAAGTTTAGTCTTTGTCCAGCTAAAACATCAACAAAAAATAATAGATAGAATAAAGACAGATATATCTTTCTCATTTTATAGTAGTTAAAATTATGTTGCAAATGTATGATATTTAAATTTCTCAAATATATTAATATCGTACAACTTTTAGGAATATCGTACGAAATATCACTATAGAATAAAATTAGGGGCGATTCTACATCACTGCAAGACCGCCCCTATATCAACATTTAACTAACACTAACTTTCACTTAAATTTATTCTTATCTATTTGTAACTATTTTATTAATTTGTAAACACAGAAAGTTCTAGCCCCTATATTCACATTCAATATATTACCTTGAGTTTTTATATCAGATACCTGTGGTATAACCATATCTTTATGATCTAATGTATTTACTGTTTCGTTGGTATCAGCATGAATCATAGTTGCTTTTCCAGAACGAAAAGTTTTTATACCAGTAAATGCGATTTTTATATTCTTAGCTTCATCTTTAGTATTTGCAACTTTAACGATATAAGCATCTTCGTTCTTATCAAATACTGCCGAAGCATATAGACCGTCACTACCTTCTACAGCTTTGCCATTCTCTGTAAGTGAAAGTACATTTGTACCTTTATTCATACCATACAACTGCTGTACATAATAATTTACTGTACGTACACTAGTCAGATTATCAAACCATATAAGATCCGGACGCCATTGCCAACCATCTACATGTGCAAAAAGAGGTGCATAAGTAGCCATGTGTACTATGTCTGCATTACGTTCCAGTCCGGTCATAAATGCGGCTTCACTCAAAGCAGACTCAAAATTATTTTTTCCTTCCTGATATTGGTTATTGAAGTTGTCTACATGGCACGCATACTCACCCGCAAAAACTTTTGGCCCTTTGCGATCATATTTATCATAACGGCCAGCATTTTTTAAAAACCATTCAGGACTACGATAATAGTGCTCGTCAACCAAATCAGCACCGAGGCGTTTCATCTCTTTCCATCCATAATCAAAATCCTTTCCATCAGGATTAGGACCGGCTGTTCCTACAATTTTCATCTGTGGATATTTTGAACGTATAGCCTTTACAAAGGGCTCTAAACGCTCTGGGTACATAGGTCCCCATTGCTCATTACCAATAGCAATCTGTTTAAGGTTGAATGGTGCTGGATGTCCCATGTCTGAACGTAGTTTACCCCACTTGGTATTTATAGAACCATTAGCAAATTCAATAAGGTCTAAAGCATCTTGTATATATGGTTCTAGATCTTTTAGTGCTACATGGGCATTTGTATCCTTATCTTTATTCTGAAACTGGCAAGCAAGTCCACAACTTAATACAGGAAGAGCCTGCGCTCCAATTTTCTCAGACAAAAGGAAATATTCATAAAATCCCAATCCATAAGTTTGATAATAGTTTGGATACATACGATTAGCGAATGTATAATTCCATCTATTCTCATTTAGAGGACGATTTTCAGGGCATCCAATAGTATTTTTCCATTGGTAACGGGTAGCAAGGTCTGTTCCTTCTACTATACATCCACCTGGGAATCTGAATACTCCAGGATGTAAATCTTCAAGATCCTTTACAAGGTCTGCACGAAGTCCATGCCAATTATCATCTGGGAAGAGTGATATATGATCCAAGTCTACTCCATCGTCAGACATAAGGAAGATACGCATCAATGCCTTTGCATCAGTAACCTTCGATATTAGTGACGCAGTAAATTTCTGCCATTGATTAGTATTTATTATAATTGTATCTCTAACGATAGGATTGTCTTTTGAATCAACAAGTTCTACACGAATTTTTGCAACCTTGCCTTGCAATGAATTAAGACGAGCATATACGGAAAAGTCATATTTCATACCTTTCTTTACTCCCATTCCAAAAAATCCTTTATTTTCTATTCCTGTAAACTTCTGATCATGACCTGAATTAAGTAAAGTTACATAATGCGGATTACGATCAAATGCGGGTTTTATATCTGAAACTGATACATTGCCAAAAGTATTCCATCCCATAAGATGGTTAGGAAACTCAAACGAGCGATTTTCGACCATCTCAGCATACAGTCCTCCATCCGCTCCGAAATTAATATCTTCAAAGAAGATTCCATACATTGTAGGTTGAACGGCAGCTCCTAATTTGCTAGCCTGAATATCAAAATGATGTGTCTGCGAAAATGCGACCAAAGCCACCACACTAACAAAAAAGGTAGACAGTAATCTTAGTTTTTTCATATTTAGGTATAGTTATAAATTATTTTGTTAATAGATTATCGGTTGCAAATATATAAATAATAATTGTCAAACATACAATTATTCTTTTATTTTTTAATATTTTTAGGACCTTTATATTATGTCACTTTCTTTTTCAGCTTGATCAATGCCGAAATCTTGTTTTTCTTATTTAAGCGCCTTTCTATTTCAAAAGGAATATAACCTAATTTATGGTATAATAAAAGGCCAGCTGTATTGGCATTAAAACATGATAGGTGGGTCTCTTGTATATTATATTTCTGCTTTCCTATATTTTCCATAATTGTTATTAGAAATGTACCAATACCACAACTACGGAAATAATGACTTACAATAACATTTCCAATAGCACAATATTCTGTTTCCTTTACTTCGTAGAAATTTGCAAAGCCTATTATTCTATTATCATACAGGACTACTATTGAATCAAAACGATCTTTTATAATATTTTCTAACTGTTCTTTGGTTAGTGGATAATCAGCCTTTGGACACATAAAGAATAACTCTTGTGCATTTTGAGGAAGTTTACAAATAGCTTCAAGATCACTCGGGATGATATTTCTATAAACAATCTTTTCTTTTTCCATTTCTTATATTTATCTTCTATACGACTTGTTCTTCTTTGTTAAATTAATGTCAGTTCTGCCAATTAGAATATCTTGATTATTTGTTGATTAGCAAAAGATATTATAATTTAGCTGCAAAAACATTAAACTATAAATAATAAGCTCAACTATATTTACGAATGACAAAATTACAAAAATATTTTGTATTACAGATTATTTATGCAAGTTGTTTAACTTAATAATAGAAAAGTATAACTGATGTTCTACATCAAAACGAAAACATCGCCGCGATGACAGAATATCAATGGAATAAATCATGGCAGTTGTCATACTCTTCTACAATTCAAAATAAGACATAGCATGAACATTTATGTCTTTTTCCATAAATATGAATTTACAAATTGTCTGTAATGTATATATTATAATTCTTTATACTTCCTGGTGCTCCAAGCTCAGCCCTTGGAAGGTATTCAATACCAGATACTGAATTAGAAGAACCCATATCAATAACTAACACATGAGGGAATGAAACTCCACTTTGCGTAGCCCAATAAGTACTCTCTTGCAAATCAAAAACTTTATCTGCGGTTTTATTACCATTAGAAATATCCTCACTATCAGCATATTTTATAGTCCATGACTCACGACTCAACCTTTTGCCATTAGTATCCAGAGCGTATAACTCAGCTATACAGGCCTTTTCTTTACCATCTTGGCTATTTAATCCTTCTATAACGAGGTAACGACCAGTAGATAGCGTATTGAATTTTATTTTCTGCCAACCATTACCAGCTCCAAAACGACCATTTGCCACCAAATATTGTTTTTTCAATTCAGGCTTTTTTATATTTGATGAGCGTTCCAAATTCAGTTTATCTAATTCCGGCTTACTTTGTCCATAACATATGGGACTTCCTTTAGGACCTATTACGTCTAATACGATAACCTCATTACGACCTTTTTTTAACCAACATCCAGGTAAATATAATGTCTGCTGCGGACCTATATTCCAAAAGCGCCCTAAAGGATGACCATTAACATACACTAATCCCTTGCCGAAAGCCTCCATATTCAAGAACGTATCTCCTACTTTTTTGAGATTAAAAAACCCTCTGTAATAGCCCGGTTTATTAATACTATCGAACCATTTTTCTGTATTCAAGCTTTCAATCCCATTAAACAAAGAAACAGAGATACGTTTATCTATTAAATCTATTTGTTTATTGCCCATCCCAAAAGCTTTTAAAGCCTGAGTATAATCATCCTTAATACGTATATTAATCCAATTTTTGGGTTTGTAAATAGTTTCGATATTTCCATTATCAGTTGTGATGGTCACATCCTTTGTTATTCCTTTATAATCTTTTATTGCCCTTCCAAAGTTTATGCGCCCCATACCTTCAACAAATATCTGAAGCATAGATCCTTTTTCTATTGGTGGTAACTCTATTGATTTTTCATTTTTTACTCGATCTATTGTTCCAATGTATTTACCATTAATAAATATCCTTGCATAATCATGGCATTCATTTAAAGTTATAATGCTTTTAGACTTAATCTCAGGTAAACCAGCGATATACACCATAGACCCCCACCCCATATTCATATCCTCAAAGGTTAGCATCTTGTCTGAATTGGTAATCGCAATGCTATCCATGCCATTCAATAAATTTGAGTGCTCCGACAGATTAAATTTAGGTATAGTTATTATACCAATAGGAGATTTAGGAACAGCAGGCAATTTCTTACCATCATTATATTTCTCCATCGTTTTACGTAATTCCCAAAATTTTTGAGTTGGCATACCATATTCATTTATTGGAGCATCATAGTCATAGGATGTTACATCAGGAGCAAATCCAGGACTATTAGCACCTGCCCAATGGCCAAAACTGGTTCCACCATGAGTCATATATAGAGAAAAGGAGATACCTTTAGACAACATTTCATCGATACCTGCAACCATTTCTGTACAAGGACGTGTCTCATGGCGAGCGCCCCACTTATCAAACCATCCACTCCAAAATTCGGAACACATTTTTGGAGCCTTCGGACGTAGTTTTCCAAGCAGTTTAAACTGTTCATCTATATTAGCACCTGTGCCAAAATTCATTGTCCATACCAAATCATCAAGTCCATTCTTTGTAAAGTTACTGGACCAATCACATTGAAACAGAGTTACTTTATCAAATCCTGATTTTTTCACTATATCTCGTATGGCCGATACATACGGTTTATTCTCTCCATACGAACCATATTCATTCTCTACTTGAACCATAATAATCGGGCCACCGTTCTGTATTGTCAATGGAGCTAATTGTTTTCCTACTTCTTTTTCGAATATTTCTACACGCTTCATAAAATAGGGATCCTGTTCACGCAAAGCGATATCCTTCTTTTTAAGCAGCCACCAGGGTAATCCGCCCATCTCCCATTCTGCACATACATATGGACCGGGACGTACGATCACATACATACCGTTTTTCTTTGCCAAACGGCAAAATTCAGCAACATCATTATTACCGGTAAAATCAAATTTATTCTCCTGTTGTTCATGTATATTCCAAAAGACATATATGCAAATTGTATTCATGCCCAACGCTTTGCACATCTTTATCCGATGTTCCCAATAAGCACGAGGAATTCTTGGATAATGTATCTCAGCAGCTTTTACTACAAATGGATGTCCATCAAGGAGAAATGTATTATCACCTACCACAAATGTTGAAGGCTTGACATTGTTTGAAGCATTAACATGCATAAATGGTGATAGTAATAGAGAACTCAATAAGCAGATTTTGATTGTCTTTTTTATTTCCATATTATATTTTTTATTTTTATTTTTTATTCAGAAACAAATGTTGTTATTGAACGTGGAGTCAGAATACAATTATTTGTATCACATATACCAATTGGTGTAAGACTCTCTGATGTTACGTCAGATGTTCTATACATTTTCCATCTTTTACTTTCAGAATTATCCATAATTAGCAAAAATGGTTTTAATTCTTCTGAATAGTTTATAGCCACAACGACCCATTTACCATCTGTGTTTAAGTATGCAGAGCACATTACACCTTTAACATCATTATATCCTTCAGGTATCTCTTTGCCTATAGAATCAACAGCCATAATATCATGGCGCACAGCTCCAGGGCGTACGAACCGACTATAATTGCCTAAAGCCCACATCAATTTTGAATCTACGACACTACCATTTTTCATACCATCATTACTATAAACTCTTATTAATCCATCTTTATAGTCTTCTCCAACTGCCCTCCACCACGACCAACTCTGTGCATCAGCAAAAACAAGATCGTGATGTATTATTCTTGCTACATATAGTGCTGTCTTCATAGAAAAATCAAATCCGCCACCACCACCTATCTCCTGATCATTGCTCATTATACATATTTCTGTCTGCCAAAACCCAAGATTTTTCTTTCTTAGTGAATCCCTTAACGCAATACGAACATCCTTCATATACGATAAAGGTGTATTAGTCCAATAGCTATGCCCAACCATAATATGGAGAACATTTGGTGTGGATCCAAGATATGTCTTTATACTATCTTTAGAGAATAAGGTGTTTATTGTATTACCGCGCTGCCAATCAGTATTGTGGAGGCCTATCAAACATCGTAAATCAGAACTTTCATTTACTAATATTTGAGTCTTAATATCTTGCTTTACGAATTGTTTGCTAATCTCTTTAACAAGCCTCACAATTTCCATATTAGTTGCCGGTGAACCTTCTTGCTTCGGTCCTAACCAGTTCCAGCTGCCATCAGGTTCATTCACCGGACTTAGATAATCAAAATGTATTCCATCATGTTGTTCTATACCTTTTAATGACTTTGCAACAAAACGTGCTACATCACCATAACATTGATCTTTAATATTTGCACTTGCTCCACGCCCTGTATTTGTAGCCAGCCCATTCTTTGTGTAATAAACTGGTACTGAATTCATAAAAGCTAAGAAATGGCATACGCCTCTATCTTTAGCCAATTTTAGGAAACGCCTTTGACCTTCTTGTTTGTTCCAGTCGTAAGTTTTGTCAGATTGCAAGAAACAATCAGTACGCGTGTTTGTATTTATTTGGGAATTATCACCTTGTTCTAATGAACCTGCACCAAGATTAAATCTCCATATAGACAATCCAATGCCTTTAGGTTTACCAGTAGCATCACTATCCATACTGAATAACCAATCAGCTATTTTGTTCTGCTGATCTTCAGGCCATAACCCTAAAAAGCGCATACTCCAAGCATCACTGGCTCCAAAATGTTGTATTGTCTGTTCTGATTTCGCTGTTTCTATTATATATTTTTTCACCTTATTTTCTGCCTTAACAGAAGAGGTAGACAAAAGAGCAATCAATATTAGAAGATATTTTTCTATTTTACCACTATTTTACCTTTTGTTATCTATACTCCTTTTTCTAACCCATATAATGTAGAAACATTTTTACGTACAAGTTTCAAGTAATAATACGTAAGCATTTCTTCCCATTTTTGTAAGTGATAAAAGGTATAAATAAAAACACTTAGATTTATCTAAAATTAAAAAGTCCGTCGTGCACAAACATTTTAAGTCTGATTGCGACGGACATATATGTTTGTTCGATTAGTACTACTTAAAGTTATTATTTATTGGTGATATAATAAACTTAAATTCCTTATCACCATAGTGCACACGATACTTTGGAAGAGCTATAGCATTCTGGCTCCAACTATCTATACCACCTACGCCTGCTTGGACCATGTCTATATACATGTTTACATAGGGTGATACGGGTACTTCCGGACAATGACGTTGATGTTTTTCATTACCTTCATCAAGATCCTTGACCGCATAATTCAAAGCTGATGCAGAGAAAGGTGCTACAGATATAAACTCGAGCCCATTATCTGATGAAGTTGTCTGCTTCCACCAACGGATATCACTTTTTGTACCTGTTTCTTGCGGACGTATGTACGAAAAGAATTGTTCATCAGCTGTCTGTGTATATATACCTATATTCTGAGCAGACTTACGGTCTGCATAATTTTCTATAGGTCCACGTCCATAGAAGGTACTTTTATCCATCTGTTTTGGCAACTGCATCACCATTCCAAAACGAAACATATCTGATATTTTCTTCGTACTATCTGTTGTCATTTTTTCTGTTACAGAGATAGTTCCATCAATATTGATCAAGTAAGACAATGTAAGTTTTGCACTTACTTCAGGCATATCATATACAGCTGTCACTAAAGGTTGCTTACCTTTCTTTGATGTTACAGAAACTAGATTTATTTGTGGATTGCGCCATACCTTATACTGATATTGTAACCCTGCCCCCATATCATTATCAGTCACTGCACGCCAGAAATTAGGTATAAGAGAACCTCCTTCACCCAACATGGACTGACTATTCACATCGTAACGTTTAAGATATCCGTCTTTTTTACTGAATTCTATATTAAACTGACTTCCGCTTATGACTACTTTATCGTTATCGCTTGTCAACTTAATCTTACCATGAGAGTCCTTTTCTGATATTATATTTGTATTTTCAACATAAGGTCTCAATACTATCTGCTGATGGGCTACAACCTGTTCTGCATCCATAAGAGGTTCCGGATTCTTCAACTTGTAAGCTATATTAAGAAGAAGCTCTGACTGTCCTTTGACACTTTCCATGTTATATGGCAATGTATACTCACAACTCTGATGAGGAGCTACAGCAAGGTCATCAATTTCTCCATTCTGAACAGCCTTTCCATCAGACATCAGTGTCCATACCAATTTGTAGGCCGACAAATCTTTGAAGAAATTCTCATTATACACTTTTACGATACCCTTATTGAGGTCAACTGGCGTTGTCCATATATTTTGATAAAAATATCCAACTTCGTACAATTCAGGATTTGGAATACGATCAGGATTAACTAAACCATTACAGTTGAAGTTGTTATCACTCGGATCATAATTATTATAGTCGCCACCATATTTGTAGATATTCTTACCCTGAGCATCCTTTGCATGCAATCCCTGATCTACAAAATCCCAGATAAATCCGCCTTGATATTTAGGATATTTACGTACCAAATCCCAATATTCTTTGAATCCTCCACATGAGTTTGCCATAGCATGAGAATATTCACATTGTATCAAAGGTTTCTGATCTATCGGATCATTGCTCTGTGCGTATTTTTCACATCCTTCCTGACTAAGATACATAGGACAGTAAATATCAGTATTTCCAAGTTTCCATGCTTGTTCAAACTGTACAGGTCTACTTAGGTCTTGTGATTTAATCCATTTAAATGCTGCTGTGAAATTATCACCATTAACAGTTTCATTTCCTAGAGACCAGATTATGACACTTGGATGATTAAAATTCATACAAACATTATGCTGATTACGCTCCATTACCTGTTTTGCAAATAAAGGAGTTGTCAGTTCACGTGCCTCTTTGCTATATCCGAAACCATGAGATTCTTGATTAGCCTCAGCACAAACATATATACCATATTCATCACATAAGTCATACCAACGCGGATCGTTGGGATAATGGCTTGTACGTACTGCATTGATATTAAACTTTTTCATTAACTTTATATCCTGTATCATACGTTCAAGTGATACTACATATCCACCATCAGGATCCATTTCATGACGATCGGCACCTTTTATGTATATAGGCTTACCATTAACCAATAGCTGAGAACCTTTTATTTCAACCTTACGAAAGCCTACTTTTTGAGGTATAGATTCTACTACTTTATCACCTTCTTTAATATTGGTTATTAGTGTATAAAGATATGGAGTTTCAGCAGTCCATTTTTGGGGATTGGCTACAGATATTTGTGTATTAAGTACAGAAGCTCCACTTTTACTCATAAAGTATTTCTTTGCTACAGTATTGCCTTGAGCATCTCTCAGTTCCAAAGATACATTTGCCTTACCCGCAACAGAAGCACTTACATTAAGCATACCATTCTCATAATTAGCATCAAGATCTGGAGTTATACGAATATTATTAAGATGCGTTGCTTTGTTTCTACTGTATAGATAGCATTCACGAGCTACACCAGCAAGTCGCCAAAAGTCTTGATCTTCATCATAAGATCCATCGCACCAACGGAAAACTTGGAAAGCAATAAGATTCTTTCCCGGTTTTAAATAAGGAGTTATATCAAATTCAGCAGCGACCTTGCTATCTTCTGTATAACCTACATATTTTCCATTTACCCATAGATACATATTAGACGTCACTGAACCAAAATGTGCTATTACCTGACGACCATTCCAATTAGCAGGCAAATCAATAATACGGCGATAGCTACCTACCTGATTATCCTTTACCGGCACTTCGGGTGGATTATTTTTAAAATGTCCACGCCATGCGAAACCCACATTTACATATTCAGGGTCTCCATAACCATTAAGACTCCAGATGCCAGGAACAGGCATAGTCCCCCAATCAGAATCCTTAAAATCAGTTTTATAGAAATCAGTAGGACGCTGATCAGCTGCAGCAACCCATTTGAATTTCCAACTGCCATCTAGTCCGATATAGTTACTAGATGATTTATAATTACCCTGAACAGCAGCATTCTCTGATTCATAAGCGAAGAAATTTGAATGCAAAGGGAATCGATTTACCTCATTTACCTGCAAATCATGCCATTCAGTAAATGTAGGGTTTTTAGCAGCACTTATCGCAAATGCAGAATATGCGAAAGACTGCAATCCGATAGCGGCCGAAATTAATAATAATCTTTTCATGTATTAATATAGATAGATTTATCTTAAACATTATGTTTTACGTTGCAAAATTACATAATAAAAGTCAAACTAGAGTAGACAAATACGTATAAAAGGGGGGCATATTCATATTTTAAAGACTTTGGACGTATTGTTTAGGCGTTACCTTCATCTTACGTTTAAACATTTTACGGAAATTCTTCACATCTTTAAATCCGCATTTTTCACATACTGACTCTATATTAGTCAGACCTTGCTTAAATAATTGTACAGACTTATATATCTTATAATCATTAATAAACTCAATAAGTGACATACCTGTCATTTGTTTTATCTTTTTATAGAGTGATGAATGACTCATCGCTAAATTATCAGAAAGAAAATCAATATTGAAATCATCATTATTAATATTATCATCTATTATCTCACGACATTTCAAAAGAAATATTTGCTCTTCTTTTGTATAGCTATTATTTTTTTCTACTACAGAATCAGTAAGTGTTGCATCATCTTTCTGTTCTATCAGGCGATCTATTCTCTTTCGTAAAACCTTTAAAGATATTGGTTTAGTAATATATGCATCAGCACCATTATCAAAGGCAGTAAGCATATCTTCTTCGGCTGTCTTTGCCGTAAATATTATTATTTTAATATTTGCTAGTTTCTTATCAGACTTCAATTTAGCCAGAAACTCCAAACCATCCATATTAGGCATCATTATATCACATATAATGATATCAGGAAGATTTAATTCTGCTTGTTTTAATCCATCAATGCCATCATAAGCCTTTAATACTTTAAAGTCTGATATAAGATTACGTTCCAATAAGTCAACTGTCTGTTGTTCATCATCAATAATAAGAATAGAATGAGTAGCCATGGGATTCTCTGGTAATCTGGCCTCAACAGGCATTTTCTTTATATCATTTTCCAATTCAATTGAAAGAAAATCTTTCTTCAAATATTTATCATTTTCATGTATTTTCTTAGGAATGTAGAATACAAAGTTTGAGCCACTCCCTACTATGCTATCTACCTTTATTGAACCGCCGTGCAATTCGACGAAACTCTTTACGACAGACAATCCTATACCATCACCTTTACTCTCCTTCTCTGCTCGTTCTGTGCGAAAGAAACTTTCAAATATATTCTCACGCATTTTCTCTACAATTCCAATACCGTTATCCTGTACAGAGAACTGCACATCATCATCTCTTTCTTCTATTGATAATATAACATTTCCACCTTCTTTTGTATATTTAAAAGCATTTGAAACTAAGTTAGAAATTATCATCTCCAGTTTTTCTACATCAAATTCCAATTCTATATCAGACTTATCGCACACAAAACTGAATGATATATTTTTCTGTTCACAAAGGCTCGTATAATCTTCTATAAGATTATTACAAAAAGAAACCACATTCATACGCTGCAATGAAAGTTTCAGCTTATCTGAATCTAGTTTACGGAAATCAATGATGCGGCTTATGAGTCTATTCAACTTAGCAGAATTTCTATACATCGAATATAAATAAGATGAAGGTACATTTACAATAGATGTCTTTACATTCAGAAGTTCTTCAATCTGGGCAGATATAAGAAAAACAGGAGTACGCAACTCATGGATGATATTAGTATAGAAATTCATCTTGGCATCATTAAGCTTCTTCATTGTATCTTTTTCAATCTCACCAATACGAATATTATGCTTAACTTCCAATTCATACAGATAGAACTTAAGTGCAGAGAACAATATAATAAGAATCAATAGTATCCATATTATACTAGCCCATGTCGTTTTCCACCATGGGGGAGTAACGACTATATGCAATACCGTTGACTTAAGCCAATTACCATTACTATCTGTGCAACGTACATAAAAATCATACTTACCTGGTGGAACATTCGTATAAGAAACCTCACGCGCGCCAGACAACTCACGCCAACCTGTTTCCAGTCCCTTCAGATAACATGAGAAATGTATACGGTTAGGTGCATCGAACTCTGGAACTGAGAAATGTATTGTAAAGAAGTTTTGCTGATAATCTAGTTCTACTTTCGGATTGTAAATACCATATAAGTTAAACCTTTTGTTATCATTGTTTATTAGATTAAGAGAAGTAATGCTAACTTGCTTATACAATTGTTTGTAATGTATTAAAAAAGGATTAAAAATGACTAACCCTTTCAAGCTCCCCATATAAATTTTATCTCCATAAAAGACACTTGAATTATATGTAAAGACGGATGCAATATTTTCATCTTCATCAAAACGAACAAAAAGATCTGTTATAGGATCATATCTAAAAAGCCCATTAAAGGTTCCAATCCATAGTTTTCCGCTACTATCTTCTGTTATTGATGTGACGCTAGTATTTGTTAGACCATTTCTATAATCATACTTTTTAATTATCTTTCTAGATTCATCTATAGAATATAGACCGTTATAAGATATTGATATCCAAATTTTATTATGTGAATCAACAAAAATATATTTAACTTCATTATTTGGCAAACGCACATCTTTCGATTTCGATGTATAATGCTTTACTATTTTATAAGTTCGCCTATCAACTTTATATGCGCCAAGATGACTAGATCCTATCCATATATAATTACCTTTCCTTTGAATAGAAGAACAGTCTATACCTACGAGTGAATGTATCTGTCTTATTGTTTTTGTCTTTTTATTGAACACGTATATATTGGGGCCACCAACCCAAATATGACCTAATCCATCATCACAGATTGTCCATACATTATTTTCATCACCATTCTTGGTCATGGGCATATTATATATGCTAAATTTTGAAGTAGAAGTGGAATATTTTGCAAGTCCCTTTGTATATATAGCCATCCATATACAATCACTATCTTTTAATAAGGAAATAACATTATTACCAGCAATGTTACTGTTCGTAGTATTAAAAACACGAGTCTTTTTTGTTACTTTATTATATATATTAAGTCCTCCTCCATCTAATCCTATATATATGTCTTTTTTAGAAGTAACAACCGCTGTGACAATATTATAGCTCAAACTATTATTCAATTTATCAAGCATACTAAATCTTGTGCACTTATTCGAATATAAGCAAACTCCTGCCCTATAAGTACCAATCCAAAGATTATTACTATTATCATTAAAAAGAGTATAAATTGCATCACCACTCAAATTACTATTATTAGGTGTAATCTTGCCGAATTTTCCTTTTGACAGCCAAACGAGGCCTCCACCATCTATACCAAATAATGTTTTACTTCTATAATCAATAACACTCATAACATTTGAAGGCACGTAATCAGCGGATTTTGTAATATGCGAACCATATATTTTAAAAGCGAACCCGGGTTGTCCAATACCATTAACGACATATACTAATTTTGCATTCTTACTATAATAAATATTTAGATTTCTTGTTTTCTTAATGTAAAAATCAACATTCCCTAATACTTTGGAACCATCTTTTGATAAAATATATAAGCCATTAGAACCCACACATAGCATTAAGCCTTCCTTATAATTATTAATTGCATATATAGGAATTTTATTATTAACCCTACGGAATGCATTTTTTAATTTATTTACTTCATTTATATACATATGACCACTACCATCTGTCAAAAAGACATATTTACCATTAAGTATAATATTAGTAGCTTTAAATCGTATTGGGATATTACGGCTACCTACATTTATTGTACAACGATAAAAATGTCCATCACTAAAAGAATAATAATCTACACCTTTATCCGTTGATAATAACAATCCATTATTAAGACAAAGGATCTTATGAACATTACTATTAACTATTGATAAGGGATCGTTTTCATCATGCAAAAATGAGTTGAATAATAAACCATCATAACGGCATAATCCATTAGCAGTTCCGATCCAGATAAAGCCTCTATTATCTTGACCAAAACAATTAACCGAATTATCGATCAACCCAGACGTATTCTCTATTACTTTAAAGAGATCTTTAGATTGAATGCTTAATGAAAAGCAAAGATAAAATGCTAATAATATTAATCGCAATATTGGTGAACAGATTTTATTATTTTTCATGATATTAATACTTTTGCCTACGAAGGTAATAATATTTTTATTATGACAAGTACAAACTTATTAATAAAAAGGAATTAAACAAGGTAATAAATAAAATGGTATACTGATTATAATCAGTATACCATTTATTAACATAATTAAATCCTTAATATTAATATCCGGGATTTTGTTTAAGATTCTTATTATTTTGCATTTCAACCTGTGGAATAGGCCATAGCCATCCTTTAGTCGAATCAAATTTACGTGTTTCTTTCTTTTCTGTTTCAAAAACCCATTTTGAAGGATTTGTCGGATCAGATAATTTTGAAGTAACATATCCATAAACATCATGAACTAAAGATTCGTCTTTCCATCTTAACATATCAGGATATCTTGTTCCTTCCATAAAAAATTCTACTCTGCGCTCATGTCTTAGAATTCTTCTCAATTGTTCCTGACTTAGCCCTGTTCCTTCTACACTTTCAATTTTTGGCATATTAACACGTGCACGAACTTGATCTATTAAATCATAAACCTCTTGACCTGTATTTCCTGATTCAATAAGAGCTTCAGCCCGCATCAATAATACATCAGCATAACGCAAGACGATAGTATTCAATGAATAATTATACGAATCGGTTCCATTTATATCTGCATACTTACGAGGACGTGCTCCACATGGTACTTGATCATTTGCAGGAATAAAAATGCCAGAAGCAGTATGCGATCCAGGCAAAACGATAGATGCAGCCATTCTTGGATCACGATTCTTATATGGATCCTGATCTTGATATCCAGACTTAGAATCTGTTATTGCAAGACCGTTAGTCATATAATAATCATTTATTATATCAGCGGTCACATTTGGAGTAGGCCAGTCCACAAAAGAAAGACGAGCACTTGGCCATGACTGACTCTGTGAGTTCTTAATATATTGAATATCAAAAATAACTTCCTCATTATTTTCATTTGCTTCATCGAATAATCCTGCATAGTCAGGGTATAAATTATAGACACCTAGATCCATTACAGCCTTAGCTGCTGCTGCTGCGTCGTCCCATTTCTGATTATACAGTAATGTTTTACATTTTAATGTAAGTGCTGCACCTTTTGTCGCTCTACCGATATTACTACCTGAATAAGAATTTGGGAGAACTGTTGCGGCCGCATCTAAATCACTTATGATAGCAGCCAAAACTTTATCTTTAGCTGTACGAGATACTTTTGCGCTATCCAAGGTCTGTGTTCCCATAATTAATGGAACATCACCAAAATATGTAATTAAATCAGAATATGCATAAGCACGTAAAAACTGAGCTTCCGCATCCATTTGCTTTTTAATATCATCAGATGCATTTGCATTAGACATATTTGCGATAAATGTATTTGCACGGACAATCGTCTGATAATCTTGTTTCCATTTAGCAGAAGATCCCCAGCTTGACGCATTCTGTGTCCATTCTCCGAACTCTTTTGATCCCTGCCAAGAATCCTGGCAGTAATTATTATCAGACATAAAATCCAACTGATACCAAAAAGCTACAGTTTCTGTAGGAGGAATTGAAGCATATACGCCCATTAATCCCATTTTACATTGTGTTTCATTCTCATAGAATGAACCTGGAGATAATGTATCTAATGGTGATCTATCAAGCAAATCACTTGTACATCCACAGAATACCATCATCAACATTCCTGAAATTAAATATTTAATTTTTGTCATAATATTTTCATTTAAAAGTTAACATTTACACCAAAAGTATATATTCTAGTCTGTGGATATGCTTCAGCTCGCGTCTGACTAGTTTCTTTTTCAGGATCAAATCCTTTATAATTAGTGAATGTTAGAGCATTTTGTATATTTGCATACAATCTAACTTTACATCCACCAAGAGCACGAACAAATTTTTTATCAAATGTATAACCGATTTCTATATTTTTCAAACGTAGATAAGAAGCATCTTCCATATAGAATGTTGAATGTATATTATTTCTTACACCATCAGTTGTAAGACGTGGATACTTATTAGATGGATTACTCGGAGTCCATCTGTCTAACCACCAGTCACCCATATTCGCAAAACCACTAAAACATGTGGCTATCTCATAGTATGTATAACCATCTATTCCTGCTACACCCTGCCAAAACATATTAAAGTCGAAATTCTTCCATTCTAAATTACAAGAGAACGCATAAGAAACATCTGGGAATTGTTTTCCAATAACCTTACGGTCATGATCCATATCTACTACGCCATCGCCATCAAGATCTTTATATTTAATATCGCCAGGCTGAGCTGTGTAATTAGAAATAGAAGTAACTCCTGATTTCAGTTTATACTGACGATCAGCATACGCTATCTTAGGATCACTATTATTCTGCCATGTGAAGTCACTTAACTGATATATTCCGTCTTGCACATATCCATAAAAGGAATTAATGGCATATCCTTCAACAACAGCATTTGGAGAATTGATAATAGGACTTGCTCCATTCAAATCGGTTACTTTATTTACAATATGTGAAATATTTGCAGATGTTTTCAATTTTAATCCATTCGAGAAGATTTTATTATAGCCAATAGTTGCCTCAAAACCTTTATTTTGAACCTTTCCTGCATTTACATAAGGTGCGCTCAGATTTCCCATAGTCCAAGGTATTGGTGTCTGCATAAGAATATTATTAGTTTTCTTTACAAAATAATCCATACCAACATTTATTCCGTTGCTGAATCCTATATCAAGACCCAAATCCGTTTGGGTAGTAGTCTCCCATGTCGTATTTTTATTTGTCAGGCTCTTCACAGCAACACCAGATTGCAAAGTTCCACCTAATGAATAATTTTGTCCTGCCGAAAGGATATCACTACCTACATAATATGAATTAATATTCTGATTACCAAGTTTTCCCCATGATGCACGAATCTTTAACATATCCAACCACGATTTTGTAGCCTGCATAAAATTCTCTTCTGAAATAATCCAGCCTGCTGAAAACGAAGGGAAGTTTCCCCACTTATGACCATCGGCGAAACGAGAAGAGCCATCACGGCGTATATTAGCTTCAAACAGATATTTATCATCATAAGAATAATTTAAACGTCCGAAATAAGAACGCAGTCCTAAATCATAATCTCCAGAATTATTTGTTTGAGAAGAAGCGTCACCAAGGTTCAATTCCCACTGAGTATTATTTACATAACCTGAACGGTATCCAGAATTCCATTTCCATCTAAAGTATTCTTCTGAATAACCAGCCATTACTCCAATTGTATGTTTACCAAATTTATGGTCGTATTTTAATAATCCGGTCAATAACGTTTGGGTATTTGTTGAATTCGTAACTGTCAAATTAGATGCTAAAGACTTCGTACTGCCATCAGTATTCTCCAGTGTTACATTCGCATTAATGGCATCTTTATCACCTTGTTCAACATTATATCCATAAGTAAGCTGCAAGCTAAATCCATCTAAGAACTTGTACTCACCTTCTATCTGACCATTGAAATTGTAGCGTTTGTTTTTAGTCATGCTACCTTCTTCTGCTTCACCGTAATAGTTTCGTTCTCCATTAACAGCCATCCACTGACCATCATTAGCTTTCAAAGGAAATATTGGTGCTAATGTTGAATACCATATTGTACTCCACAAGTCTGTAGGTTGCCATTGAGTACCGACATTACCTGATAGACGTGTTGTTACACGTAACTTCTTATCTAAAAAGAAAGCATCAACATTAGACCTAAAGTCTGTCTTTCGATAATTTGTATCTATCAATATACCATCCTGATCAAGATATCCAAGCATAAATGCATACTGCAAATTTTCAGAACCTCCACTTATATTAAATCTATGATTCTGCATGTTTGCTGTATGATAATATATATCAAAGTAGTTATTATTAGGATACATAGGATCATTACCTGCTTTATATTTTGCAATAGCATCATCCGAATATTTATTACTCATACCCATATTTTGACATGCCTCATTATACATGGTTGTATACTGATACGAATTTAGTGTTTTGGGTAAAGCAGTTGCCTCCTGTATTCCATAATATCCAGAATAGGAAATATTCATTTTACCAGAGGCGCCCCTTTTAGTCGTAATTAAGATAACACCATTAGCTGCACGATTACCGTAAATTGAAGCAGAAGCCGCATCCTTCAATACAGAGACTGAACTGATTTCACTTGCATCAACATCACTCATGTTGCCTGGAAATCCATCTATTATAACAAGAGGATCGCTATTATTCAAGGTCCCTACACCACGAATATTAATTACAGCACCATCAGATCCTGGCTGACCTGATTTTTGCAATGCATAAACGCCAGATGCTGTACCTTCTAATAGTGTAGACGCATTTGTTATCGGTCTGTCACCTAAATCAGCAATAGATACACTAGATACAGCACCAGTAAGATTTGCCTTTTTCTGCGTACCATAGCCAACAACTACTACTTCATTAATAGATTTTGCGTCTTCTTTCATTGTTATTTTCAGCGTTGTTCCACTTTTAAAAGAAACGACCTGTGTTTTATAACCTACATAAGAGATCTCCAATTCACCAACATTTACATTATTCAAAACGAAATTTCCGTCCAAATCTGTTACAGTACCTCTACTCTCACCTTTAACTCTAACAGTTCCACCAATAACAGGATTTCCATTTTGATCAATAACGTTTCCTTTGACCATTCCTGACTGTTGCAGGATTTCATTATTATTGGAACTGGCATAAATTTGCCGCGGGAAACCAATAACAAATGATGTAGTCAAGATTGACACAAATAAGATGTGTTTTTTAGACATTTTCATTAAGTTGTAATTCATAAATTTGTTCATTATTAAATTTTTAGTGTTAACAGATTATATTTAACTCGCTTAAAAAATTATTTTTCTTTTCATCTACTCTGCAAAAATATTATAAATTTAGCACACATATGAGGTGTTTTTTCGTATAATCAAGGGTTTTTTTCGTATTTTTGCATTTATTTGTTAAAATGGTCTAGTCGCCATTCGTTCCTCCATTGTATTACAGGACTACCATCTTTAAAGTCTATTGGCAGCCAAATATATCTGGCATCACTAGGATGTTTTGGTCTCCAAATATCAGCCATAAATATATATGCATTCTTTCTACCTTCCACTTTTAATATAAATGTACTTTGGCCCCCAAAGGTCTTTTCCGAATTTGGCCCAACACAAGGATTTGGAAGTTGTATCCATGGACCCCATATATTTTTTGCCATAAACATTCTTGCCTCATTGGGGGCCCAACCGGTACAGCCACTTGTTATCATCCAATAGGTACCATCTTTCTTAAATATTGCAGGTGCCTCATTCATACTTGACGGAGCTACACGTGCATATTTACCAGTATGCGAAGTATAATCATCTGAGAGTTCAGCTATTTGAATTGTCATATTATCTTCTGATGAATATATATGGTATGCCTTATTATCATCATCTATAAATATCGTCTGATCACGTGCCATCTGCCCTCCTGACATATCCCTAAACATGAATAATCCTTTCTTGATAGCATCATACCATTCGGGCGTCCACCATTTAAGCGAAATTAAATTTGAATACTGATTCCTTACCGAAATGGAATCTTCTCTACTAAGATTTATTGGATATGCATTAGGATTGACTCTTCCTGAACACAGAAAACGATAAGGACCTGTTACAATATCACTCACTGCTACTCCGTAACGGGCAGCGGCATATCCCTTACCTTTTAACTCAAGATGAAACCACATAACAAATTTCTTTGTTTTCGCATTATATACGACCTTCGGACGTTCCAATATACACCCTCTGGCTATATCGCTATTTTCATCATCAGATACTGATAAGGCCACACCACGATTAGTCCAGTCTAGTAGGTTTTTAGACGAATAGCAGGTAACCCCAACCATAGCAGCGCTAGTAGTATCTGATTTATGTTCACCAAACCAATAATATGTCCCCTTATAATAAAGGATTCCTCCTCCATGGGCATTTATATGGATTCCTTTACTGTCAGCCCATAAAGCACCGGGATGAAACTTTTTTGAATTATCCTTACCGATAACATTTATCGGCAAGGATACTATCATAATAAAAAGTGTAATAATTAATTTTGTTCTCATAATTAGAAGTATAACGACCGCAAAGTTATGTAAATATTACATAACTTTACGGGTATATTTCGTATTATATGAGGTTTTTCCGGTATTTTCCGTTAAAATAGGTCTTTTGTATTTATATCATCCGCCCATTTATGGTCTTTCGGAAAATCCTGACCGCTCCATGCTTTCTTCTGGGTCCAGTCGGCTGGCGCATCCACCCAGAATGGATAGTTGGCAGGAAGACCAAGAGGAAGGAAAACCAAAGATGTCATATATAGACTTCCGTTGTTGGTATACCAATCGGCAATATTAGGCTGACTTCCACAGAAGCCTATTGTGAGAAAACCGTCTTTTATATTTTCATGGCCGTCAAACATACGGTGCAGCACACATGTTAAAGCAGCTCGTACCTGTCCGTTGGTAAGATCTTGTGGCAACTTTTGATATAAAGCCATAAGAGCCAAAGGTTGCATTGTAGCCATTCTATAAGGTATAGACCGTCCAAACACAGGGAAAGTACCTTCAGGTGATATAAATCTCTCCAGAACGATGCTGAATTTCTGTGCACGTTTCAGTTCTCTGTCATAATACTTAGCATAATCTATACGTGTATGTGCTTTAGCATCCTTCATGGCCTGTAGTGTCTCCAGATACATAGGATGGAATACATAACTGCTATAATAATCAAAAGCGAAATCAGGACCATCCGAATACCATCCATCTCCGATATACCATTCCTCTACTTTACGTATTGCCGAATTCACTCTGTATTGGTCATAATCACCACCAGCCTTAGCAATAAAACTTTCTATCGTAGATGAGAATAGCAACCAATTTGTATATGGAGGATCTATTGCTCTGAGCCCTTTAAAATCATCAAGGTATCTTTGTTTGGTTACAGAGTCAAGTGGTACCCACAGTTGATTATATGCTCTTAAGAAACTTTCTGCTATATAAGCTGCATCCACTAGCGTCTGCCCCTGTCCACGCCATAATAAACAGTCGGGGCTTTTAGGATCAACGGCATTCTTATAACTTTTTAGAGCCCATTCACGTATCTGCTTACGTTTTATTCCTTCGGCCGTATTGTCATCCGGCAGTGTAAGCCATGGAGAAACACCAGCCATAAGTCTGCCGAAACATTCCATATAAGCTACACGCTTGTCCCTACCATCCCAAGTAGGACTCACTTCAAGACGCATGTTCTTTTGCAGTGTTCCTTCAGACATATTTTTCAATACAGGTTCTGCCATCTTACATAGCAAACTTACCCAATATTCGCGGTCGTTAACCGGTTTCTGTTTATTTTTCTTAGCCGAGACAGGCAAAAGAATAGTAAGCAAAAGAAGTAATATAATAAATGGTTTTCTCATGATAGACATAATAATGCGCCACAAAATTACAAAAAATATATGTCACTACATAATACAATCACATATAAATTATTTCTTTCTTTGACTGTCGGTTTGCTCTCGTATAGATTTATAATATTGGTCTATAAGATTAATCTTATCACGATTAGGTACACTTATAAGAGAAGCGCCATTGCTAAACTGCATCGTACTTTCATTATCTTTATTGAATGTAGGCCAGTAAGGCATTCCTTTTGCATTAGGGTTCCCCGTCTTTGCAAAATTTACCCAATAACGCTGAATAATCTCTGCAAGGGCAGCCTCAACAGGATATTTATCACTCTGTTTTGTAAATGTGTTACCTACGTAAAGAAGATCATCAGCATGAGACACACCGTGGCGTTTCTTATCACCGATACAACTCAGTTTGGATGGTTGCGCCAGGAAGGCAGCATATACAGGTGATTTTCCTGTTTGCGACTGTAGATCTGCCCATGCATAAGATGGCCACGCAAAACCTGTATCACGGAAAAGATCACCATTGCTGAAGTATGTTTCATCCTCATTATTGCCAGGATATAATTTCAGTATATCATCAGTAAAGCTGCCAAAAGTCTGCTTTACATAGTTTTGGTATGCATCTACACTCATTGGTCTAGCAAACATGGCTCCTTCATCTGAGTTTGTCATGATGATAGCTGCTACATCGTTATATTTTCCAATACTATAATTACGATACTGGTCATCGGTAATAACATATCCGTCAACACATGGCCAGAAGCCACCGAATCCCACATTGTCTCCTGTGAGAGCAAGTGCGTCCATCTTACGAAGATCTTTCAGCGACTTAGCTTTAAGATGCTTTTGAAAATCAAGTCCCTGCTGCTCTGCTCCTTTTTGAGAGGCATTAACCAAATGGCTCATTCTGGTATTACTCCATGGACTGAAATATCCACCACTCTGACTTATTACTCCACGGAACAGACCTTTGGCTAGCGGTGAACCGGCTAGGATACTACAGCTTATAGCACCTGCAGACTCCCCGAATATTGTGACTTTTGAAGGATCTCCTCCAAAGGCTGCTATATTTCGTTGTACCCATTTCAGAGCAAATATCTGATCAAGAATACCATAGTTGCCAGAATGTCCCTCTTTTGATTCCTTCGTAAGTTCGGGATGTGCCATGAAACCAAGGGCTCCGGTACGATATTCTATACTCACGACGACTACACCACGACGGGCCAAGTTTGTCCACAAATCGCCACCATAGTATTCTGTAGCAAATCCTCCTCCATGTATCCATACCATTACCGGGAGCTTTTCGTCTACAGATGTTGCAGGGGTAGCTATACCCAGATAAAGACAATCTTCGCTCATCTTTGGATGACTGCCATCACGGCGTGATGGTTGAGGTGGCCATGGACCATAGTCATCAGCCTTAAGTACTCCCGTCCACGACTTAGCCGGTTGAGGAGCTCTCCAACGAAGTTTTCCTACAGGGGGAGCTGCATAAGGTATTGCTTTGTAAACAGCAAGATCATTACCGTCGGGCGTTGCCTCTACATCACCTGTCTCTACATGGGTTTTCATTAAAGGACTTTTTTGAGCATAGCCCATTACGAATCCTAACAAAAGTGTAAGTGTTAAAATTGAACGTTTCATGATATTATGTTTTTAGATATAATCATATCTGTTGTTTCTTGATATTAGATGTGATAATACGCTACAAACTTACAAAAAATATACGTTATTTCATAATTCTTCAAATCTTATTTTAATATTATTTGTTAAGATTGCCGATTTTTATAAATAATAACAAAAAAAGCTGAGAGTAAGTTTATCATGTATCCCACAAAAGTTTACTTTATGGTATACTTTATTTTATTATAACTGACTTATTATCAGCAACATAAACTTCACAAGTAACTTACTTTAATGTATTACTCATCGTTTAATGATGATGAAAACATATTTAACTTTGCAGCAGAAAATCTAATAAAATCTTACCAAAATGTTTAAGACTTTGATAATCTCCTTTCTGGCCATACCTACATTGGTATGTGCACAGCAACCTCAATTGGGTAAAGACCCTATAGAGAAAGTAATAAATGCAATGACGCTCGACGAAAAGCTTGACCTATTAGTAGGTTCCGGCGGAAACGTAAAGACAGAAGCATCTGCAACTATCGGAAACTCTTCTGTGTTAGTTCAAGGTGCAGCCGGCCAACTCAATGCCATTCCTCGTCTAAGAATTCCTAATACAGTGCTTGCAGACGGTCCTGCGGGACTTCGTATCCAACCTAAGCGCGAAGGGACTGACAAGACTTTCTATTGTACACATTTCCCTATTGAGACCGTTATGAGTTCTACTTGGAACTCAAATCTTGTAAGAGCTGTAGGATCTGCTATTGGTGATGAAGTAAAACACTACGGTGTAGATGTGCTTCTTGCCCCGGCAACTAACATTCAGCGTAATCCTCTTAACGGACGTAATTTCGAATATTATAGCGAAGACCCTCTTTTGGCGGGAAAGATAACCGCAGCTATGATAGATGGTGTTCAGAGCAATGGTGTAGGTACATCTCTCAAACATTTTGCCCTCAACAATCAAGAAACAAACCGTACAAATAATAATGTGATTGGCAATCCGCGAACATTCCGTGAGATTTATCTGAAACCATTCGAGATAGCTGTTAGAGAGAGCCATCCCTGGACCGTAATGACATCTTACAATAAGATTAATGGTACATATACAAGCGAACGTGCAGACCTCCTAACAGAGATATTAAGACATGAATGGGGATTTAATGGTATGGTTATGACCGACTGGTATGGCGGACAACATGCTACCATGCAGATGGAAGCCGGAAACGACTTACTCATGCCCGGTAAACTAAGTCAACGTGAGGAATTGCGTAAAGCTATCCTAAATGGAAATATATCGATGGAGATAATAGACCGTAACATTAAGAATATCTTGGAATATATCATAAAGACTCCACGTTTTAATGGATATGTTGCGGATAATAATCCCGACCTTAAGGCACATGCACTAGTTACACGTAATGCAGCTATCGAAGGTATGGTACTGCTCAAGAACGACAAGAGGGCACTGCCTTTTACATCTAATATAAAGAAACTAGCCGCATTCGGATTTACTTCTTACGACTTTATAGCAGGTGGTACCGGCTCTGGAGATGTAAATCACGCATATGTTGTTTCACTTATTGAAGGACTTCAGAATGGAGGATTCTCAATAGATCCTTCTATAAAAGACTCTTACGAGAAATATATACCGGAAGCAAAGGCAAAAATGCCTAAACCTAAAGGTCAGTTTGCAGCATTTCTGCCTAAGAAACTTATCCCGGAGATGGAACTTTCAAATACAGAGATCCTGAATGCAGCAAAGAATAATGATGCTGCTGTAATAACTATTGGAAAGACATCTGGAGAATTTGGCGACCGTAGCATAAAAACCAACTTTAATCTTACAGATGCCGAGAAAAAGATGGTAAGCGATGTAACAAGAGTATTCCATAAAGAAGGAAAGAAGGTCATTGTTATTCTTAACGTATGTGGTGTAATCGAAACTCAGAGTTGGATAAGTCAGCCCGACGCTGTACTTATATCATGGCTTCCCGGTCAGGAGGGAGGCAATTCTGTAGCCGATATACTTTCAGGCAAAGAGAGTCCCTCGGGCCGCCTGCCAATGACATGGCCGATAAGCTATAACGACGTACCATCAAAGAACGACTTCCCTAACCCGGATGAAATAAGCGATGACGAACTGACAAATTCTCTTAAGGGATTCTCCGAAATACGAACACAAGGTTCAAAAAAGAACTTTGACATCACGACTTACAACGATGGCATATATGTAGGTTATCGTTACTACACTACAAAGAATGTTCCTGTTTCATTCCCATTTGGCTATGGTATGAGCTACACATCTTTCGAATACAGCAAACCTATTGTCAATAAAGACAATAATGGTAATATCAATGTAACCGTTAATGTAAAGAACAAAGGTAAAATGGCGGGCAAAGAAGTAGTACAGGTATATGTTTCGGCACCCGGAAAAGATATGGATAAACCGGCAAGAGAACTTAAAGGTTTTGCAAAGACAAAAAGACTGGCTGTTGGCGAGAGTGAGACAGTGACTATAAATATTCCTTTTGAGAGTCTTGCTTCGTTCAACGACCAATCTAGCTGCTGGCAGGTTGAGAGCGGCATCTATAAGGTGATGGTTGCCAAGAATGCTGCAGACATGAAACCACTGACAACAACTGTTTACGAAGAAGGCAAGATAACCGAAAATGTAAGACCATGCCTTGTAGCAGAACAAAAATAATATCTAATAACACATTACAATCTTATCATTATCTATTATGAAACGTACAAAATTGATTTCATTACTGATGTTGTCGGCGGTAGTTATCCCGGCCACGACAGAAGCTCAGGTGAAAGCTGTAAAAGACTCTATTCCTGAGACAAAAGAAGTAAAAAACCGCAATGTGATGCTTAACGCATCAGCAGACAACCAGCCCCGACAGATCTCTATCGGTCTGCCATCCAGTCTGTCGGCATCTATTTATGAAGACGGTCTGCCTGTATCATACAACATATGGCCTTGTCTGCCATATCTTTACTGGACAGGTACTGCCGAACATGGACGTATGGGACTGCTATCTCTAGGTGAAAGTGCTATCACTAACGGTGCAGTAAACTATGCAGTACTTTCTTACACACGTGAGGGTGGTAATAAGTTTGAGGGTCACGTCAACTATACCACAAACATATTCAATCTGCAACGTTTTGACATGTCTGTAGCCGGACCAATAAAGAACGGTTGGAGCTATTCATTCGGTGTATACGCCAATCTGGATCCGGGTTCGAACAAACTTGCCGACGTACAGTACTCTACCGACATGAAAATCATTAAGGCCGCTCTTACCAAGACATTCAGTAACAACAGGGGTAAGATGAGCCTATTCTACAAATATGCTTACACCAAGAGTATGGGCGACAGCTACGGACCATTTATATATAATGGAGACGGTAGTGTAAGCGAGTATAATGGATTCAGTCTTGGCCATGATGGATTTTTACCCGCCAACGGCAATATAACATACAAAGATGTTGTTACCGGCGAGACAAAGACTTACGACCGTAAAGACGGTATACATGCACTAAACAATAGTCTTGTGTTTAATCTCAACTATAACCTAAATAGCAATATGAACCTCGACGTACGTTCTAAGTACAACTACGCCAATTCATACTATTCTACATTAGCATTAGCAGGCACAGGTGTAGCTACAGCCACATCAGGATATACATATGCTTACGATAACGGAACCCATAAAGCAGGAGATGTATTCACAGGCACATTCAACAATCGTTACCTGCTTAGGGATATCGGTTGGGAACGCGACTGGATGACAACAGCCGAACTTAAAGGAATCAACAAGAATAGTCCACACAAATGGCGCTTAGGTATGAATTTCTGGTGGAACCGTCAAAGCATATCTGCAAGCACCGGTGTATATGCTCATACAGTAGAAGCCAATCCGGTATGGCTCGATTTTAATGGCAGTCAGGGTTTTGCCCTCAATACCGGTGGTGAATATTACAACTCACACGAAGTAAAGGCTGCCCTTTATGCATCAGACGACTGGCAGGTCGTTTATGGCTATCTGCAGGTGTACGCGGAGAATACTATGGACTAGGCGGAACTGATGCTCTCGCTTATCTCAATGCTACAGACAAAACAGCTACTTATCCAAATAATATCCGTACTATAGGCTATAGCATCAACAATGGTACAATGACACACTTCAGCAATAACTGGCTGAACCCTGCTGCTACTATACAGGGACGTTACACTATCTCTAATGGATTCGGTCTACTTGCTGAATATGTTTATGCCATGCAGCATCCTAACTCACAGGATTATGCAGGTCCATACATGCCAATACTTGATCCTGTAAACATTCATCTGGGACGTGCAGGTATATTCTGGAACAAATCTTGGATGAAACTCGTATCTCAGGTTTCTATCATCTCACAGAGCAACTATAAGAGCCGTTCTCAGTTCACTAATCCTAATAAGGCATCTGATGTTGTTACCATTCCTATTACCAACAATGTACAGACTATGGGTTGGACCACTGATGTCGTATTGACTCCATTTAAAGGATTTACATTCCATGGACTTCTCACATTACAGGATCCTAAATATAAGAATTTCAATATTACAGCTAATTTCAGCGACGGAACCTCTAAGTCTTATGATTTCAGCAATAAGATTACAACAGGTGTAAGCAAGACTATCATAGAATTAGACCCAAGTTATATGTTTGGAAAGTTCCGTGTATGGGCAAGTTTCAGATACCAGAGCAAGCAATATATCAACAAGACCAACACATTGTATTTCAACGGTCGTTGGGAGACATTCGGCGGTGTAGACTATAGTGTAAACAAATTCCTGAGTCTATCATGCAATGTCATCAACTTCTTCAATCAGAAAGGTGCCAGCGGAAGTATCGGTTCGGCCGACCTCATAGAAGATGTTTCTGCATACAAGAATTATCTGATGGCCGGTACATACATACGTCCGTTCACTGTTGAGTTTGCAGCACATATTAATTTCTAAATCAACAAAATATTCTCACCCTCAACACGTTATATAAACGTGTTTGGGTGAGGTTTATAAAAATACTATTATGAAAAAACAAATTTTTATTACATTAGCCGCAATGCTCCTTACTATTGGGGCAAGCGCACAAGAGGCTCCTCAGGTTCAGACCGAGAGTGGCACTCTTGAAGGTATCAACGAGTCAGGTATCAAGGTGTTCAAGGGTGTTCCCTTTGCAGCTCCCCCTGTTGGCGACCTCAGATGGAAGGCTCCACAGCCTGTACAGAAATGGGAAGGCATTCGCAAAGCTGATGAGTTCGGCCCTAACCCGATGCAGGAAAATGTATTTGGCGATATGATGTTCGGTACTAAGAAAATGAGCGAGGACTGCCTATATCTTAACATATGGACCCCGGCAAAGACGATGAACGAGAAATTACCTGTATTTATATATTTCAATGGCGGCGGACTTATGGCCGGCAGTGGCAGCGAACCAAGATATGCAGGTCTGTCAATGGCCCGCAGAGGAATCGTAGCCATCACAGCCAACTATCGTGAAGGCATCTTTGGATTCTTTGCTCATCCACAGTTGAGCAAGGAGACATCATACAAAGGTTCGGGCAACTATGGTTTTCTAGACCAGGCAGCAGCCATCAAATGGGTTAAAGACAATATTTCTGCTTTCGGCGGCGATCCTGACAGAATTACCATCATGGGCGAATCTGCCGGTTCTATGTCTGTAAGTGCTCTTATGGCATCACCACTTACACGCAACCTCATCAGTCAGGCTATGGGTTCAAGCGGTTCGGTACTTGGTTCACGCCCAATCATCAGTCTAAAAGAGGCTGAGCAGGCCGGTGTAGAGACTACCAAGCGACTGGGATGCAAGTCTATTAAAGACCTTCGTGCTCTTTCTGCCGACGAACTGATGAAGCGTGCAGCTGTAAAGAGTGTGCCATCGTACAACATAGACAACTACTTCTTTACAGAGCAACCGTCTGAGACTTATGCCAAGGGCGAACAAGCTCAAGTACCATGCCTCATTGGCAATAACTCATCTGAGATGGTACCTGCATATATTCTACAAGGCAAACCGGCAACAATAGAGAATCTGAAACCTGTTGTAGAGAAAGCATTCAATGTACCTGCCGACAAACTACTGCCGATGTATGGCATCAATACCGATGCTGATATAATGCAACTTCCGGGCTATCAACTTGCAGGTGATATCTTTATTGCTTATGCTACATGGAAATGGATGAATGTACAGCAGCAGACTTGCAGCAAGCCTGTATACAGATATGTATTCTGCCGTCCACGTCCGGACATGGTAATGAAGAACAAAGAAGCAGGACTGGCCGGAGGCGTACAAGACAAGAAGTCGGATGCACCTGCAGCACCAAAGATACCCGGAGCTATCCACTCAGCAGACATCGAATACGAAATGGGTAACCTTTCTACCAATAATGTCTTTGCATGGAACGCAGACGACTATGCCATATCTAATATATTCGAAAGCTATTATGCCAACTTCATCAAGACAGGAAACCCTAACGGTCTGGGACTCCCAGAATGGACACCTATCAACGGTCAGGCTGTTGCACCCGTAATGCAGATAGATGTAAACACATATCTCAAAGCAGACCCTCAGATGGAAAATAGGTATAAATTAATAGATAGTGGCAGAAGTGCAATGAACACAGTAAAAAAATAACGTAACATTTTTGTTTATTCAGGAATAACAGAAGGGCGGCTGTATGTCTACAGCCGCCCTTTATTTGTATATATCAGTAATACATCTTCTCTATTGTATCTGCGAACTCCTTTTCATCGATGCAGGATCCATGTCTTATTTTCAACCTGTAATTGTATATCGTCTGTGGCGAATAGTGCAGGAAATCGGCAATATTTACACTCTCGGTAATACCAAGGCTCACCAGTGCATAGATGCGAAGTTCGGGCGTAAGCACTTCGGGCGAAGTCACAACAATCTTTTTATCAGGCTTCATCAGTTGGTTGAAACGGTCCACGAAGTCGGGATGTAACTGTACAAAGGCCTTATCAAACTGCTTATAGAAATCTTGCAGATATTCGTCCACAGCCGTAGACGAGTTTAGAGACTTCTTGGCATTGTCTACCTTTCCGGCTATAAGCATGTTGTATATGCCCCGCTTGTACTTCTGAACATCACTTATATATCTCGACACTAAAAGATAAACATTCATGAAATTATTATTACGCAACTTCAATTCATCCTGCAAACGTATGTTATTATCCCGGAGTTGCTGTCTCATCACATCACCCTCTTTGACCAGCTCGTTAAGTTTGGCATTCATTTCCTCCACTCTGATAATCATCTCTGTCTGATGACGCCGCTTCTTTACGATAAGCCTCAGTTCTATAAAGATAACTACCAGTGATAACACCAACAATGCTATAGTTATGCCCATATAGGTAGCCCTTCGCTCCAAGGCCGACTCAAAAGCCTTCGATATGATAGAATGAGCCTTAACAATATCAAGACTTCTACCCATATCCTTATAAGCCTTGGCGTTCTCACTGCACACCATGGCATAATCAAAGGCTCGCTTGCTGTCTTTATCTACATAAGGCGACTCAATAAGATAAATCAAAGACTGTGCTTCACAGTTGGCCATACTGATGTCGTTTATGGCCGAATGTATAAGATAGTAGTAATACAAAGTCTTATTACCTTTATTCTGATAAGACTTGGCCAGAGCCACCTCTATCATAGCCGCCATTATCGAAGGCTGTGGAACCGTTTTAAGTCTGACAAGCATTCTTTGAGGAGAATAGTCACCATATACCATAACCCTATAGTAGTCATAACTCCACGAACCTTTAGGTAAATATCTGCTAAACTTTGCCCAGCACAGTTTAGGATATATACTATATGGATCAGTTTTGTCTCCCAGTCCGGCTTTCTGTACACGCATATAATATTCCAATGCAGCGATTGCATATTTTGCCTGCATATTAGGAGCCACCTTCTCTATTGGGCCACACTCGCGCAACTGTACCCTTGCCAGTGCATACTGCCCCCGGTATATTGATATCAGCAACTCGTCTATACCGGCCTGTGTAAAGAGGTCCCATTGTTTCATACCCGATGCCAGAGTCTTACATCTGTTGGCATAATATAAAGCCGAGTCTACATCAAACTTCTGATATTCATCATACAGCCTTTTGCATATAACATATTTGTCGTTATCAAAAGTAGTGGTTTTGAGTGTTCTCTTAAGTTGGTCTATTTCATTCTGATGGTTCTGAATATATACATCACGCTTAGCCACGACAGCGTCAAGTTGCTGCATGGCAGCCTCCAGATCCACCTTCTGTGCCGCACACAATGATGAGACGAAAAAAGAGAACAATAATAGTTTTATTCTTTGAGCTTCCATAATACAAATTATGGGCCCAAAGATACAAATTTCTGACGAATATCAGATGATTTTGATACAAAAAATAACAATACGAGCCATCGTAACTCTCAGTAAGAGTTGGATGGCTCGCTATAGAAAATAATACTAAAGTTTATTCGTTAGCCGATGTAGCATAAAGACCTATACATGCACCGATGAAACCTCCTGAACGCCCTGTGCTCAGATTGATTGCATCTGAACCGAGAACAAGAGTCTGCCATGGGCCATTGCCTACAGCGTAGAAGAAGTCATAATATCTGCCATTACCACTTACCTTAAGTTTCAATGGTTTCTGAGCGTCTTCCTGGCTCAATTTGACAGAAGCTATAGTTACATTTGTCTTTTCAGCACGCTGCAATGTTATCATCACATCATTTCCCTTTTTGGTCTTACCGAACACAAAGTTATATTGTTCGTTCTGCAACAGAGCCATTCCGGCTAAGTCTTTAGAAGAATTAGGCATATAGGTCAATTCGGTTTCTGCGGTGAAAGTAGTATGCTGCTGACGGCAGAATACAGCCGAAGGAGATTCGCTCTGTGAAATATTTACTGGTTGCGGATCTATTGTAAGTCCGTCAGAACCCAAAGAGTAGAACTTTGTCTTAGGATTGCGTAAGAAGATCCATCTGATATTAAGATTATCTGTTCCGAAATTATCTTCATAGCTAAAGTTACCGGTATTATAATTCTCTGTAGGCTGTAGTCCCTTCTTATTATTTACAGTAGGAATAGCCTTACCACTCTCTAATATTACAGGCCATCCGTTCTTCCATGTTACAGGCAACAGATAGGTATCACGACCTGTGTTATAGAAGTCATCCTCATAAGGACGGCATCCCAAGAACACTGCCCACCACTGACCGTTAGGAGTCTGAACTATATCTGCATGACCTGCACTTGATACGAAATCAGGACGATTAGGATCAAGACCCTGGCGCTGTGTAAGAATAGGATTGCCACTGTAAGACTCGAATGGTCCGAATGGATTCTTACTACGCAGGATAACCTCTGAATGCCAAGAACCAGTACCACCCTCTGCACACATCAGATAATAGAATCCATTATACTTGAACATGTGCGGTCCTTCTATCCAGATAGGATGATTCTCAAGATGAGTACCACCTCTTAAAATTTCTCTTGATGGTCCTACTGTGCTGTCACCCTTTACGCTGAATTCATGACATACGATAGAACGCTCTCCTATCCAGTCGTGTCCGCCTACAGGCTCATCATTATTTACGATATAAGCCTTGCCGTTATCATCAAAACAGAACGAAGGGTCTATACCTACTACATGAGGCAGGATGATAGGCTCACTCCATCCTTTAGCTGGGTCTTTCGACTTAACGAAGAAGTTTCCCATTCCCACATTAGTGGTTATCATATAGAATGTCTTGTTCTTCTTGTTATATGTTATTGCAGGTGCGAATATACCTCCTGACACTTTCTGATGTCCCAGAGGCAACTGTGACTGACGGTCAAGTACAAATCCCATCTGTTTCCAGTTTACCAGATCTTTACTGGTAGAGATTGGCACACCGGGGAAAAAACTAAAAGATGAATTTACCAAATAATAAGTATCTCCTTTTCTGCATATAGATGGGTCTGGATAGAATCCTGCCATAATAGGATTGAGATACTGATTGTTTTTGTCTATCTTTTTATCGAAGCGGCTGTCATTGCCAGTATACTTAAAGTAACTGAAGTCGGCCTTCTGAGCCTTAACAGCACCAATAGACATAAACATAAGGGCCGTAGCCATTAAAACTTTCTTATTCATTATTTGTAGATTTTGATAATATTAAATCGATGCAAAGTTATAACAATATAATCATACATACAAGTCAATTTATTGCATATTCTTTGCAGAATATAACAAATTGTTTCCAATTTGTATCATTAATGACAAACACCATTAATTATATCAAAATCAGCTACTCTATATACAGATTATTGCCTATAGAATAGATCTGTTTACCTCGAAGCTGGATAATGCTTCTCGCTTTATCCATATGACGGGCAAAAATATAGTTGTGCTTCTTCTTTACGAAAGTGTATGCCCATATATTGCTACCTGGATTACCTCTGTCTAGCTTCATTACTTGGGGTTTTGTCCCAACTCCCTAAAGAGGATATGATTATCGAATCCTGCAAAACGCTACGCTGATCTTTAACACTATGAGTCAGAGAGCAGGTGAAAAGTTCCAGACTTCTTTTCCGTGAGTTAACACCATGAACAGAAAAAGGTTACCCTTTATTCAAAGTTTCGAGTAGCCTCTATTTCTTAAAAGGCACGTTTACAAGGGCATTAATAACAGATCAACGTCTTCGTATCACTATTTTGGATTTTCCTGGAGTAGATTTTTTTTAAAAATAAGTGTCACTATACCACTTGCCCTTTGTTTATCGTGGTTTCAGGCGTTTTGAAATACCACAAAATGCCACGAAAATGTCACTCGGAGCTATCATTTTACACATCGGGAAGATAGCTTTTATATCATTGGAGCTATGCTTTGACATGGTTGGAGCTATACTTTGACAAGGCAAAAGCTATGCTCCAGGTGGTATTTGAGTGATGTTTTGTGGCATTTACTTCGACATCCACAAATTCGTATCGTGTTAGCATTCAGTTATTTAACTCATCTAGTGGTAAAGTGACGGCTATTTTTTTATTTATTCAGCAAAGTGCAGGGACTATTTCTATCCCTTTTATATACAAATTATGTTATTGATTTTTCTGCAATAATTGAGTATAAGTCTTTCTCATAATTTTTTTTATGCGAATATTTTTTATGCGTCTACATCAATGTTAGATTTCACAACACCCATAATTAAGATTAAATTAAACACAGTGAAGCTGCAGACGCTTTTTTATACACGTATGCAACCTCACATTTAAACGAAGATAGTAATTATATGGCGATATCGTTTATATTTTTATACAAATTTGTATATCCATCGCCTCAGGTTAATGTCAGTAAGGTAGAATCTTCGCATTTATTATCTACCATTATTTGTTTACAGATTCAATTATATAAAAATTCTTATATTATTTCGATCAAGGCTACGCATACATCTAATATATATTGTGAGCCTAGATGATTATTTTACAAGTTAAGCATTTCTTCCTCCTATTATCAGCCTCTATTTACGGGTGCAATACTTGAATGTTGCACTCTTTATACCATCAAAAGATTGCCACTTCAAGGTTAGGTCTACTACTTTGCCTTTTGTATCAGGCAGATCGCTTAATCTGAATGCGATAAGACCATCACGCAGAGTCCCCCTTGTATCACCGGCGGCATTGTGATGTAACTCTATTTCGTATGGATTATTTGTACTAACTAAATTGATAATATGTTTACTTCCATTCCCGAAATAGGTTCTAAACCTTAAAGTCAAATATCCATCTTCTACTAGAGTTGTCCAATCTTTTACAATTTCAATAGGGTCATTACCGTATACTGAATTGTTCTGATCGTTCAAGTTTTTGGCCATGTCCTTTGTTAAAATAGTATCAACCCAATTTACATAGGCACATTTAGAATAATGTCCTGACTGCCCCGGCGCAATTTGGAAATTAGTTAAGGCTCTCACTTCCTTATTGCCAGAAGGAGATGTCTTAATATTTGTGGGCAGAATCGTAGTTGAATCATCTAATTGAAAGAAAACATTCCCGTCGGTAGGGTTTGTCTTAATAGTAACCAAAGCATTAGGAAAGTTGACAGAATCATAATAATAATCATTATTTTCTGTACAAGATTGCAAGTATGTTGTTCCCAAAAGAACAACAGCACCAAATAATAAATAAAATATTCGTTTCATACTAATTTGATTTTTGTTTTCTAAATATTAAATCCGAGAAACAAAAAATCTTGCTTGTAACTATTTAAAAAAACGTTAAAGTTTATATTTACTTTCTTAATGGTGATGCAGTCTTTTCATATAATAAAACTCTTTAATAAAAAAGATATTTATTCATCAATAGAAATATACTACGATTAAATGTCATTCACCTGCATTGGGGAAAGAATGAAAGTGATAACTTAATAATAATTTTACAAACAATCTATATGAAAGAAATTTTAATCAGTTGCATTTTAGTAATTATAACAGGATGTACAACAGAAAAGTCTATAGTAGATAATATTAGGGTATCTGATGTAAACACATCAGATTGCAAGACGTCTCTATCCAAAAAAGACACCCGCCCTGAGTTTTACGAAAACAATTTTAATAAGGAAACAACTATGAATATTACATTAGGGAATGATGGTATAGCAGGTGTTCAATTTAAAGATGTAAAAGACAATTGTATGATCGGAAAATTTTATGTTAACGCTATATGCAAAGACGCCCAAATTGTATTGATACTATATCCCGAAAAAGATATGCTTACAGATTGCATATGTCTGTATGATGTTGATTTTAAAATAGAGAATGTGAATGTTGGCATTTATCATATGAAGGTGTATCACACAACTTCTGACATGAAAATAAATGAAAAGAATAAAATATATGATGGTACCATAAGCTTAAAACAAAATGAGCCACTTACATTGGCAATAAGTGACTCATTTTGATTATTACTGTTTAAACCTTGATGTGTCAATGGCCTGATGTTTTTTCTCCTTATAACCTCCAAATTTATAAGTGAATGAAACGCCAAATTCACGATAACAAGAGAAATCCATACTTAGGTTCTGCCGATCATAATTGATACGTGGATTGATGACAGAAGTCTGGAATATGTCATTACAGAAGACACGAATTATGGCATGTTTCTTCAAAAAGAGCCAGCGGGTACTGAGATTTACATCACCTGAAGCAGGCAAGTTATAAGTAGCCTGAATAGATTTAGAACGAATCATACCATCAACAGACATGGTTATATCCGGGCTCGTAGAAAGTGTGATGTTGTTGTTGATGTTCGCCATAACAAAAAAGATATGACGGTCAAAACGAATATCATAGAAATGATCGTCTTTCTCACGCTGCCATGCGCCTATTAATGTAACTCTACTATCTAACAATTGTGATACTTTAAAAGGCACAATGGCCTGTAGACCTGCTTGTTGTTGAAAATTAAAGTTTTGCGACTGATAACTGATTGCTAATCGGTCATGGCGTTGATAGGGTGACTGCACAAAATAATTGTTGGCGTAATCAAACCATCCTATTAATTGATATTTGCTTTTCATCACATAGACCATCTGAAACTGATACTCATCAGTAGGTTTTAAATTAGGATTACCTGTAACCTCATTATATCCACCATTAGTGAATGTGGTGAAGTTGGTCATAGCCCAATATTCAGGATAGGTGCGGTCGTAACTCAGCCCAACCTGCAATACGTGACCCTGCTTTGGCATATAAGTAATATTAAAGGTAGGAAAGAAATCCCAATGATGCCAATTGGGAGAATGATAGTACTCTGCTGCAACAGATGCCTCGGTAGTGAGCTTGCTTCCGAAACTTTTATCAAAGCCTACATAGAGGTTGACATCCTTTTCTGACTGGTGGGTATAACTATTTGCAGGCTCTTCACCGGTTGTTGAATTTGCATCAACATAGAATTGCGAACTGTTATTAATGCTGGTAGTATAAATTACGCCATAATTAAGATTCCAGTCTTTGCCTAAATGATGTTCTTGTGAAAGAAAGAACTTCCATCTATTTACTTTCTGATTGTTGTCAACATTATAGGAAAGTTTACCGGTAGGGAGACTGCTGTTAAGAAATTGATTCTCAGGATTATGATAATATGTCATTTCTGCCCCTAACTTCATACCAAAGGGGGCGTTATAGTCCATTCTTAGATTGTGAAGCCAGTTATGACTAATTATGTCTGTCTGACCGAGTATGCTGCCTGACATATCCTGAGAGCCATGCTTATGATTATATACACCATTATAGATAAAACTAAGTGTATTATTATCTGCAAAACGATAATCCATTCCAAACCGGAACTGGTCTCCATATTCACTGTCGCGTGATATCTCATTTGAAATAATATCATGTACAGAACCGTCGTCTAGACTATGATGACTGGTCTCGTCTGTCCATGAATAATCCTTGCCGTGACTATGCAGATACATCGCATCAATAGACAGTTTTCCTTTGCTATACAATAAAGAGGCTCGTTCGCCAAATTTAGCATCATGCTTTTGATTTAATGCCGTATTAACTTCTCCTTGCAGCGGAGCACTTCCGTCAGTATGATGCTTAAGCACGATGTTGATTACAGCACCACGTACCTGCATTTTTGCAGGCGCATTATACGTTACTTCTGCTTTAGCTATATCATTGGCAGGAAGACTCCGCAAGAGAGAATTTAATTCAGTTGAAGTCATCGTAGTAACCTTACCATCGAGGATTACTGTTGTAGGGATACCGCCAAGTGTTATTTTTTCGTTTTGCTCAATAACACCAGGAAGTTCTTTGATAGCATCATATATATTATCGACTGATTTCTTTTCTATCAACCTTGGTAAATCATATATAATAGAACTGCCCTTAACCTTGGCAATAGGTCGTTCACCCTTAACGACAACATCGGGGAGCTGGTGCATAATACTATCCATACGTAAGGAGTCAACAGACTGTGCACTGGCTGTTAACGCCAAAGATAAGACTGTTAATAATAAAGTAATTCTCATAATCTTTTTAATTTTTATTTGATGGTGCAAAGTTACAGTGATTAAATATGCAAACAAATAATTTAGGCTTATCTAGTCTTAAGAGAAAAGTTATTTAGTCTTATCACTTTAACCTTATTATACCAAAAATGTTTATCTTTGCAATCATGAAACTATCATTAAAACATATCGTGATTCTAGTTTTTATTGCCTTGACGGTAATATTTGCTTATCAGGCCTATTGGCTTACGGGACTTTATGGCACTATGCAAAGCAAGATAAAAAATGATATTAAGGAAACCGTCAGACTATCTGATTATGATGAAATGTTTCGTCGTATAGGAATATTGCGCAAAGAGAAGGATAGAAAACATGGACAGATGAATATTAGTGTGGAAATAAATGCAAAAGACCATTCTACAACAGTAAAAAACCAATCACAACTGAAAGATCATACTGAAGATAATAAATACACAACTAGTTCAGAAGTTCCTGATCTTGATTTTTCCAGAATGTTACGTAATCCCGAAGGCATAATGCAGTTTGAGATCTATATGCAGCAGGGTATACACTCAGGACTTGACCTCATGAAAAATATAAATGTAGGATACTTTAATAAATTGCTTAACAGAAGACTTGATTCACTCGGTATCAATACCCCACGCCGATTATTATACATTCACTATTATAAGAAAAATGGAGAGAAGAAGATCCTAGCAAAGACTCTTGCCTCTTTTGGCGAACCAAACTATGAATACACAGACACCGTGAAATTGTCTATAAGCCCGGAGAATAGTTATTCATATGTATTATTGCTACCACCAACCACAACTGTGGCTCTCCGCCAGATGAGTGGAATCTTGGTAACATCACTCATTATCCTTATTATTTTGATATTCGTTTTTTGTTATCTGATAAATACCATCATGAAACAAAAGACTCTTGATGAGATGAAAAGCGACTTTACAAATAATATGACTCATGAGCTCAAAACTCCCATAGCAGTAGCTTATGCAGCAAATGATGTTCTGCTCAACTTTAATGGCACCAATGATACAGAGAAAACCAAAAAGTATCTTTCTATCACCCAAGAGCAATTAAAACGTCTTTCCGGTCTAGTTGAGCAAATCTTATCAATGAGCATGGAAAGACGAAGAACCATGAGTCTTAAGATTGAGGATGTAAATGTGATGTCGGTTGTTAAACATCTTGTTGCACAGCAAAAGTTGAAGGCAGACAAGCCTGTGGATATAGCTACTAACATTAAAGAGAACTTAACTGTAAAGGCAGACAGGTCTCACTTTTCAAATATACTCAGTAATCTATTAGATAATGCTGTAAAATATTCTAAAGATAAAGCCATTATCAAGATAACTGCTAATCGTTATGACGATTTTATAGAGATAGACATTACCGATCTTGGTATTGGCATAGAACGAAGCAACCTGAAATATATTTTCGATAAGTTCTATAGGGTGCCTCATGGAAATGTACAAAACGTTAAGGGTTATGGCTTAGGACTCTACTACGTAAAGAGTATCATGGACAAATTTCATGGTTCTATTGAAGTTGAAAGCGAGCTATCAAAAGGTACAACATTTAAACTAAAATTTAATGGATAACATAAGAGTATTACTGGTTGAAGATGAAACCACCCTGGCCATGATTATCAAGGATACGCTAGATGCACAAGGTTTTGAAATCACGACAGCGGCAGATGGAGAAAAAGGGCTAAAGCTATTTAAGGAATTAAAGCCCGATGTCGTTGTTGCTGATGTCATGATGCCAAAGATTGATGGCTTTGAAATGGTACGTAGGATACGTAAAACAGAAGAAATAACACCTATTTTGTTCCTTACTGCTCGCTCTGCCATAAATGATGTAGTTAAAGGATTTGAATTGGGAGCTAATGATTATCTAAAAAAGCCTTTTGGTATGCAGGAACTGATAGTACGTATTAAGGCTCTAGCCAAACGAAACGGTCTTTATCAGGCTATTAATCATTCTATAGATCTTAATAAAGAGATAACCATTGGACAATATCAGTTGAATACCAAGACAGAAAAGCTTATGTATGGTGCCTGTTCTGAAGAATTGTCTCATCGTGAAACGGAAATTCTACGGATGTTAGCGGAGAATAAAGACTCAGTTGTTGAAACCAAAGATATTCTTCTTCAGCTGTGGGGTGATGATAGTTTTTTTAATACCCGTAGTCTTCAGGTGTTTATCACCAAACTTCGTCACAAGCTATCAAAAGATAATAATATCAGAATTATTAACGTAAGAGGCGTGGGATATAAATTGATCTTTTAATAAGCGTTCTTGCCGAAACAGCTATTATAAAGAAAAACGCTGAAAACTAATTACTTAGCCTTCAGCGTTGTACCCAGACCCGGGATCGAACCGGGATGAATTGCTTCACTGGTGTTTGAGACCAGCGCGTCTACCAATTCCGCCATCTGGGCGTGTAGCGGGTGCAAAGGTACGAATAAAATTTGAACCTGCAAATTTTTAGTAGAAAAAAACTTAAAATCTTTGTCTATATCATTTATATTATCTAACTTAGTGGTCAAATATAAATAACAATAGTATGAACAACCCACAAAACAATTTTTGTGTAATACTCGCAGGTGGTAAAGGAAGACGCCTATGGCCTTGTAGCCGTGGAAATTACCCTAAACAGTTTATTGATTTCTTTGGTACTGGACGTACTCAACTACAGCAAACTTATGACAGGTTTAAGAAATTTATTCCTAAAGATAATATATTTATAAGCACTAATCAGGATTATGAGAATCTGGTAAAACAACAGTTGCCTGATATTAAGGAATCTAATATTCTAGGTGAACCGGTAAATAGAAATACAGCTCCAAGTCTGGCATGGGCCAACCATCGTATTGCCTCTATTAACCCGAATGCGAATATTCTTGTAGCTCCATCTGACCAACTAGTGTTTAACGATGATGTGTTTGAAAAAAACATAATGCAGGGGTTTGAATTTGTTGAAAGCAACGAAAGAATGCTTACAATGGGCATTAAGCCTACACGACCTGAGCCGGGATACGGATACATTCAAATAGGTGATAAATCTGATAATGATGGCGTGTATAGTGTGAAGTCGTTTACAGAGAAACCTGATAGAGAATTCGCTAAGATGTTTATGGAGAATGGTGAATTCTACTGGAATACGGGACTATTTCTGGCTAACAACAAGTGTATTAAGAGATGTTTCCAGAAGTTTCTACCACCTCTATTAAAAGAATATGATGAGTCTGTAGATAAATTCGAATTTGAAAGTGAATACAAATTCGTAAATGAGAAATTCTCGCTTTATCCTAATGTGTCAATAGATTATGGGGTACTGGATAAATCTGAAAATGTGTATGTAATGATATGCAATTTTGGATGGGCCGACATCGGCACATGGCACTCTATATACGAGAACATGAGTAATGGTACTGACGAGAATGTCGTTATTGACTCGGAGGTAATAATGGAGAACTGTCGTAATAATGTGGTAAAGATTACGAAGGGTAAACTGGCTGTTATTAATGGCCTTGAGGATACAATTGTTGCAGAGAATGATAACGTATTGCTGATATGCAAAAAAGAAGATTCTTCGGCATTGATACGTAAATACGTAAACGAGGTGCAAATAAAATTGGGAGATGACTTTGTATAGAATGTACTATATATAATATATAATAATAAAGGGCGGAATAAAATTCCACCCTTTATTATTATTCTGCTTTAAAAGCTTCGTATATGTTGCCTGATATTTCTTTAAACTCTTCTGCTGATAATTTCAACTTAGGATTAGAGAATATCATATCCTTTTCTGAATTCATGGGAACAAGATGTATATGTGCGTGTGCTACCTCAAGCCCTAATACAGCTACTCCAACTTTTATACAAGGATAAACTTTCTTAATGGCAACAGCAACCTTTTTGGCAAAAACCATCATCTCGGCCAACTCATCATCAGTCATATCAAAAATATAATCTACCTCACGACGAGGTATTACAAGCGTATGCCCCTTTACTAAAGGGTTTATATCCAAAAAGGCATAGAACTTATCATTCTCAGCACATTTATAACTTGGGATTTCGCCTGCTGCAATCTTTGAAAAAATATCTGCCATAATCTAAATGGAAATTTTATCAATGCGTAACTTTATAGTACCACGTGGTATCTTTATTTCTACCTCATCTCCTACTTTCTTACCCAGCAAACCTTGAGCTATGGGAGTATGAATAGATATCTTACCTTCGCGCAAATTAGCCTCACTCTCACTTACGATAGTATAGCTCATCTTTGCTTTGTTTGTAAGATTTGTCATATCAACTTTAGACAAAATCTGTATAGTATCAGTGCTAAGACGTGATGTATCTACAATCTTTGCATCTGCTATAGCAATTTTGATCTTGTTAATCTTGTCTTCCAGGTGAGCTTGTGCTTCTTTTGCTGCATCGTACTCTGAATTTTCACTCAAATCACCCTTATCGCGAGCCTCTGCAATAGCGGCTGATGCCTTAGGGCGCTCAACAGTCTCTAGCTGTTTCAACTCGGCTACTAATTTATCGTAGCCCTCTTGTGACATGTAAGCCATAATTGTAATTTTTTATTTTATAGTTAATATAGTTCTTTCGACGAACAAAACAAAACAAAGAATTCCGACAATTTCTCATGTCGGAATCCTTTTTCTAAAATGTCCGTTTTAATCCTTACTTTTGCAAAAGTATATAATTATTTCGAATAAACCAAATTTTTAAGCCCAAAAAGTTGTATATGGGGGATTTTATTTATACTTTTGCAGTCACAAAAATACAATTTTATTGCATTAATATGCTAAACGAAGACGAAAGGAAGACTATTTTAGAGCTTATACACAAGCAGGTAGTACCTGCAATCGGTTGCACAGAGCCAATATCTGTAGCATTATGTGTAGCAAAAGCTAAAGAAATTTTAGGTGAGGCCCCAGAAATAATTGAGGCAAAACTAAGTGCAAATATAATAAAAAACGCTATGGGGGTTGGTATCCCCGGTACCGGTATGATTGGTTTACCTATCGCAATTGCGCTAGGTGCTATAATAGGAAAATCAGAACTGGGACTTGAAGTACTGAAAGGGTGTAATAGCAAAGCTGTTGAGGATGGTAAAAAGTTTATATCTGAAGACAGAATCAAAATCTCTCTTGAAGAAAATGATACCGACAAACTTTTTATAGCTATCAAATGTATTGGACATAATCATGAATCTGAAGCTATAATCAAGGGGCATCATACTGACTTTGTGTATTTACGCAAGGATAATGACTTAATGCTTGATAATAAGGTTAGCAGCACAGATCAGGCTGATGCTGAATGCGTAAAACTTACACTGGAGAGGGTATACGAATTTGCTACGACAGAGGATCTTGACAATCTTAGATTTATACTTGAGGCGAAACACCTCAACGAGAATGCTGCGGTAAAGGGATTGGAAGATAATTATGGACATGAACTTGGAAAGACAATGTGCAGCCCTCTTGGAAAGGGCATAATGGGTGATAGCATATTTTCTAAGATACTATCAGAAACCAGTTGTGCATGTGATGCACGTATGGCAGGCGCTATGATACCGGTTATGAGCAATAGTGGCAGTGGAAACCAAGGTATATGTACAACAATGCCGATAGTAGTATTCGCAAAAGAGAATCATAACACAGAGGAGGAGCTTATCCGTGCACTTATAATAAGCAACCTCACAGCTATATATATTAAGCAAAACCTGGGAGCATTATCAGCTCTATGCGGTTGCGTGGTAGCATCTACAGGCAGTAGTTGCGGCATAACATATCTTATGGGAGGCTCTTACGAACAGATATCATATTCCGTAAAAAATATGATTGCCAATCTTACAGGTATGATATGCGACGGTGCTAAACCAAGTTGTGCTCTAAAGCTTACTACCGGTGTAGGAACAGCTGTAATGAGTGCGATGCTTGCAATGCAGCACAAGTATGTTACTTCGGTAGAAGGTATAATAGATGATGATGTAGACCAAAGCATAAGAAATCTTACACAGATAGGTAGTAAAGGTATGGATGAAACAGACAAGTATGTGCTTGATATAATGACACATAAGTCGTCTTGCAAAATGTAAAAACAAATACACAAAACATAATGAAAACAATTAAGACAAGTATCATGACATTACTGCTGGCGTTGTTCGCCACTACAGTAATGGCCCAAATGCAGAATCCCGTACATTTCACGGTGAAGCAGGATCAGGTTTCCCCTACAGAAGTTGATGTTATTTTCTCAGGTACAATTGGCTCAGGATGGCACGTCTATTCTACGAACATGGCCGGTGGAGGTCCTACATCTGCTACCATTAATATGGATAAGGCTCAAGGGGTAAAGAAAATTGGTGGGTTGAAAGCTCACGGTGATGAAATAAGCGTGTTTGACAAACTGTTTGACATGCAGGTACGTTATTTTAAGAATAGTGTGCAGTTTGTACAGAAGTTTAAAATAACAGCAAAGACATTTAATATAAAGGGGTACTTAGAATATGGTGCTTGCAACGAGCAGAACTGTATGCCTCCAACATCTGTAGAATTCAACTACAGTGGCAAAGGTCCTGCAGATGCGCCACAGCCTACAGATGATAAATCTGCAACTGCCGCAGATAATAATTCAACGACAGCTAATACAGATAGCACTACGACAATGAATGCGACCAAGACTGATAGTATTGCACGTGATACATCAACAGTAGTGGCAAAGAGTGACTTGTGGAAGCCTGTCATCAAAGAGATGCAGCAGTTTAACGGAAATGACAACAACAGTAGCCACTCTTGGATGTACATATTCTTTATGGGATTCATCGGTGGACTTCTAGCTTTGTTCACTCCATGTGTATGGCCTATTATACCTATGACGGTTAGTTTCTTCTTAAAACGAAACAAAGACAAGAAGCGCGGTATACGAGACGCGATTACATATGGTATCTCTATTGTAGTGATTTATCTGGCTTTAGGACTTGCCATTACGGCCATATTCGGTGCCAGTTCGCTAAATGCTCTGGCTACCAGTGCGGTGTTTAACATACTATTCTGTCTATTGCTTATCGTATTTGCGGTATCATTCTTCGGATGGTTTGAAATCACCCTACCATCTTCATGGAGCAATTCGGTAGACAGCAAGGCATCTACTACAAGTGGATTGCTAAGCATATTCCTAATGGCATTCACCCTTACACTGGTATCATTCTCTTGTACGGGTCCAATAATAGGTTTCTTGCTAGTAGGAGTTTCTTCGACAGGTAATATCGCCGCACCAGCAATCGGAATGTTCGGATTTGCACTTGCTCTTGCTTTGCCGTTCACACTCTTTGCAATGTTCCCTACATGGTTAAAGTCTGCACCAAAATCTGGCTCATGGATGAACACTATAAAGATCGTATTAGGTTTTATCGAGTTGGCTTTCTCTCTGAAGTTTTTCTCTGTAGCAGATCTTGCCTACGGATGGCATCTGATGGATCGTGAAGTATTCTTGTCATTATGGATTGTTATATTCGGTCTGCTTGGATTGTATCTTATCGGTAAACTTAAGTTCCAGAGCGACTTGGCCGGTGGAGAAGATAAGCCCATGCCTGTACCATGTATCATGTTAGGACTTATATCGCTTGCTTTCGCTGTATATATGATTCCCGGTTTGTGGGGCGCTCCTTGCAAAGCTATCAGTGCTTTTGCGCCACCAATGAATACTCAAGACTTCAACCTTAGTAAGGGAGAGGTAAGAGCCAGATATACAAATTATGAAGAAGGTATGGCTGCTGCCGCTGCCGAAGGTAAACCTGTAATTGTAGACTTTACCGGATTTGGCTGTGTTAACTGCCGTAAGATGGAGGCTGCCGTATGGACTGATCCTACTGTAGCAGAGAAGTTGACTAAGGATTATGTACTAATCTCCCTGTATGTAGACGACAAGACTAAATTAGCAAGTCCGATAGAAATAACTGAAAACGGAGAAAAGCGAACACTTCGCACAGTTGGTGATAAGTGGAGTTATCTACAGAGAAGCAAGTTTGGAGCTAATGCCCAACCATTCTATGTAGCACTAGACAATCATGGTAATTTGCTTGCAAAATCATATAGCTATGATGAGAATATTGATCACTATATGAAGTTCCTTAATCAAGGATTAGACAATTACAAGAAGTAAATTTGTTAAAATATTGACTTAAATCAAAAAAGAATATATATTTTACAAAAAATCCAACAAATATATTGCACGATGCCGAGATATGTCATATCTTTGCATCGTGTTTTTCATAGTATTAGATTTAAGGTTAACAAAAAGGTTGGGACTCAGCGGAGCCCCTTTTTTTATGCCTTTATATTTTTGAGTGTTCCATTTTCTCTTTAATAAAGTCAATGAGACTCTTAAACAAGGCATTTCCCGAAAGTATTTGAGGATTGCCTGTTATGATCATTTGCTTTCTGGCTCTTGTTATTGCCACATTAAGTTTGCGATCAATAACATGCCCATCTTCTACGAAACAGTTACCGGTGAGGAAATCAAGCTGATAGTAGTTCTGTATTGTGAATGAATAAATTATAACATCCCTCTGACTACCCTGATATCTCTCAACGGTATCTATGGATACATCTAATAGCTCAGGTATGCCCAATTTTTCGATTTCTTTTCTTATCATGGCAATCTGATTGCGATATGGTACTATTACGCCAACTGTCTTTATAGAATCGAACTTTTTACCATAGAATCTATGAATGCGTTTAAGTATATCAGTAACGATAAGTGCCTCTGCCTGATTTACCTTTTCTGAAATATTTGGCATTTTGCAAAACTCCGACGGGATGAATATCATTCTGTTACGTTGCAGCAGTTTATCCATATCATCCTGCGCAGGCATATCATAGTGCAATTCAGAATCTATCTGGTGCGGACAAGGAACCGGTTCGAGTCTTTCACGGTAGTAGAACATCTTATTAGAGAATTCCGCAATATCAGGATGCATTCGTCCTTGTTTATGCAATATTCCCACAAAGTTTTTTCGACCTGCACTATATTCAGTACGTATTAATCGTTCGAATAGTGAATTACGACAGTCAGTAACATGTATACTGTTTAAGAGAGGATCAGTCACTATAGAATCTTTATCGCCTTGCTGCACTACTGCCGGTAACTGCTTATAATCGCCTACTAGTATAAACTTACCTATACAGTTACGTGTTATATTTTGTCCGTTAGCATTGTCGCTATAATGCGCAGAAAGTATACCTATTATATTGGGTTCAAGTATCTGTGATGCCTCATCAACAATAGCCAGAGAAAAACGCTTGATATTAAAGATATATGGTTTTGAAACAAGCATTGATGTCGTACCCACTATTATTCGTGAATTAATAATTTTACTACGAATGTTATCCAGCTTATAACAGTCGTCAATAACTTTACCGATAAGATTGTTTCTGAATCTAGGGTCGCAACTGTATTCGTTTCCTATTCTAAGAAAATCATAACCGGCATCATTCAGCATTGAGCAAATCTCATCAACGGCCCTATTGGTATAAGCAGTAAGCAATATACTTGAGTTTACATTATGGAGTTCTTCTTCTACAAGATATCGTATTGCCATTGATGTCTTTCCGGTACCCGGAGGACCAACTAATAAGAAATAGTCTTGGGCCTGTTTTGCCTTTAACAGGATATCATCATAATTATCGTTATAGCTTCTTGACAATTGTAGGGAACTATCTTGCCTAGGTTCACGCTGAGCCAGAAGCAAAGTTTTACATTCATTTTCTGACGTTATGAAATCATGCAAAGAACGCACTGCTCCACTAGTTGAAGAGTCAGAGCCTCCATGTTCTATTGCGAAGGCGGTAGGATACTTACCGTCAATATTATACATACATGAGTCTATCACATTCTGATTTTGCTGGCCGTCATTAAGATATATTGTGATCTTGTCTGTACACATATCCTTAATTACACCTTTGTATAGTATACTTTTTCGGGCATCAGGTTCTTCTCTTTCCTTATAAGAATACAGATATACCATATCACCTGTTCTGAAATTAGGAAGAAAATCCTCACCCTGATCTGGTACCGTCAAAGTGATAAGGTCGTATCCGTTAAAGTCAGAACTCTTTTCTTTTCTGATTATCTTAAGTCCCGTATATATATTACCGGTCTCTTTCTTCTCAGCTAAAGGCATATTCCAGATGTCTGCGCTGCAATTATTTACCCCCTCCTGAGATCCAACCTTAGCTACACGTTGCTCACGGTATACAAAGGTCATCATAGTACAATAGTAAGCCCTTTCCAACTTAGACATGCCATGTAAAGGACTGGTTATTGCATCAATTTGAGGATAAATATAGTTGTGATAGAACATGTTATCCAGATTATTCACATTCAGAGTTTCAGGCTTCAAACCATCTAAGACACTGTCGAAACCGTTATCGGCTATAGCAAGTTCTTCAGCAACCAACTCGTTTCTAAATTTTATAGCCTCTTTAAACAAGCGTTGATAGAACGCCACGACGACAAGACCGCTAGAAGGAGGATATTTTGAATAAAGTAGACGAATATCAACAGTATTATTACCAAGATTAAAATTGTACCTCAAGATACCATAATAAAGTAACAGCTGTACATAATGCGGCTCTAATTGGAAACTCCCGAATTGATTGGGACGCCCATTTTCGATATTAAGATTACGACCCGATTTCTGCTCAACAAGCAGTTTACAGTCGGTAGTCATAAGGTCAACTCGTCCTTGTATTCCTAGTTTTTCACAAACAAAAGATGGCTCTAGTATAGCTTTATCTTTATTGTATATCTTAAAAACCTCTGCCACCACCTGTCGCAGATTACTGTATTGGGTGTTAGCATCAAATATAAACTTATTAGGATCAAACTTAATACAGGTACAGAATTCCAGAGCCTTCTCCTTAAAATTATTTTTGATGGTATCATTTACTTGATATTCGGCATGGTTGATGATATCGTCCAGAGCACTACCGGCAAAATTACCAAGAAGAGTAGCCTGCGTGTTAGCTCTTTGTTTCATCCTATTTATTGTATACAACAGAGGATTATGGCCATAATCCTGAAAACAGGCGGCAATACTACTTATATCTATCATAAAATCAGGTTCTACAATTATAAGTTTAGGTACTGCTATTCCATTTTCAAGGTGACAATCCAGCATATTAAGCTGCATACCGACCTTAAGAATATCCTCTAAATACTTCATATCCTCTGCAGAATAATCTACTTTTAGATATTCATTATCCAATCCCTGTTCTGTACTTATTGATATAAAATGCCCATCCCATTCTTTTACTATTCCACGTATATATCCGGCATTGATAGTCTCCCTTTTTGAGTATAATCTATTTTCTGTAGGAATTTTACCTACTAGAAACGAAGGGACATCCTCATTGAATACCGCAGATATTAGCAGACATATCGCTCTTGCATCGTACATCAGTTCATCATGACTTATAGGCATAGACTTATTAGAATGGCGACGCATATCCTGAATGGCTATTTTGTCAGATGCTGAGATATGATGCTTTTTACATAAAAAATCTACTTGCGAAAACAAATTACCAAAAGCCTGATTAGTATCTTTTATTCCCTCGTGACAAATAAGCACAAGAGTATCATGCATCATCTTATTTATATTGACATGAGATGTGTTTTCATCAATATTAATTACATACAAGACGCGTTCAAAAAGTTCTTTTGCAGAAATATTATATGCCGGCATTATATCATTTATTACTTTTATAAATATATCAGTATACAAAGATACACCTTATAACTACTAAAAATGAATGTCAGTATAATCTTTTTAACTTAAAATAAATGTTTCTGCTTATAAACGCTATTAATAAGTAGTATAATATCATTTCTTGAACTTCTTAATCCATCCCGGCAGTATAATTAGTCCACCGGCCAGATAAGCATAATAGGTTATTAATCTCCACAAGCATGTCACCATAAGCATCACACTGGCATTGGTTACCATACTCGAATAGTATTTAGAGAATACGTACTCGCTTATGCCACTGCCACCGGGAGTAGGACTTACCTGCATCACGATCCACATTATCAGCTGACGGGCAAAGGCTAGCGTTTGGTTACTAGCAGGTATAAAAGGTGCCAGTAATGCACACGCTACAAGAAATCTGCAAGTCCATGATATTGAAGTAGCCAGAAATGCCTTAGTCCAAAATGTTGCCGGCATCTTTTTCATCTCTTTGGCACTTGTACGTAAGTCTTTTGCAGAACGTTTTATCTTATGTCGCCATCTCCTTAAAAATCGTATATTAAAAATGGCAAGCAGAATACTACAAATCACATTGGGTTTAACAAAAAGGGCCATATACAGGATACCTGTCCATATGGCCCAAACAAAATATATAGGAATGAAGACAAAAGAAACACTTGAGAAATTTCCAAAAAGTGCAGCAGAATCAAAAAACAAGAACATTACAGGACAAGCCATAATAAAGAAGAGTTCGTCAAGAAACACTGTCGTTATTGTTATTGCCACACCTTTACCTGCAGGTATGCCATATGCCTTTAGATATAAGGCTATCAGACTGGCTCCCCCTACAGCCGAAGGTGTTGTAGCTGATGAAAATTCACATAGCAGATTCTCTTTCAGAGCCTCAGCCCATGAAAGTTTATGAGGCCTGCACATCAGTCTCATTCTCCACGAAAGTCCCAGGTCTCTACCAAACATCAATATGATAGCGATTACAGCCGAGAGTATGTTCATCCATGTAAATTTTATCTGCGCAAAAGCCTTTGCGTCAAACTCCTTATGAAACATGATGGCCGTAAGTCCCACCCCAATAATAACAGGAAGAGCTATACGCAATATACGCATCTTCTGTTTATTATTTCATTGTATCTACATCCCACCTCGTCTATCACATCACTCCACGACCTAGCAATAGTTTTCGAAGCATTAATTCCCACCTTTTCTATTATATCCTTATGCATGATGAGATTTTTTATTGTCATTGCGAAATCATAAATTGAATCATTTGATAAGAAACCATTTAACCCGTCATTTACTATTCCTGCTGATGTAGAACCGGCCATCAGTATAGACGGTGTCTTCATTGCGGCAGATTCTCTCACTACAAGTGGAGCGTTGTCGTATTTTGATGGAAACAAGAACAGGTCTGCTGCAGCATAGTATCGTTTCAGCACATTTCTGTCTGTAAGTTGCCCTATAAAGGCTACTTTACCGGCAAGCCCTTTACGTATCACCATCTCTTTCATTTCGTCAGCTGCATATCCGGTACCCACAAAAAACATTTTATAAGGCATCTCTTTCAGTATTTCGAGGGCATTGATAATAAACCCCGTATTTTTCTCCCAGATATGCTGACCTACAAACAGTAATACGTTATCTTCTGATGCCAGTCCAAGTTCAAGTCTTGCAGCCTCTTTTGTCAGAGCATCATCATTATCAGATGTAAAGTCGTTACCGTTATCAACAACTTCTACACGTCCCTTATATCCATATTCGCGTATTGTATCTTCAACGTCAGCCTGAGGGATCCATACCTCATCAGCCATATCATAAAACTTGATAATATTCTTGATGATATAGTCTACGATAAATTTATTAGGTATGATACGTTCAAAGTCCTGTCTGTATTTTGAATGGAATGTAGCGATAAACGGCACATGCTGCTGCCTGGCTATACGCATGGCTATTGTGCCCGAAGAGAATGGGCAGTGGGCATGTACCAATCTGAAAGGGATACTTTCCATCTTCTGCATAAACTGTCTGTCAACATAAGGGAAACCGTAACGATAAGGTTTCCTGAAAGGGATAGGGAAAGATGTATATCCATATACCGGATAAGGTTCATTATATACTACGTCAGGACTGTTCGGCGTTATTACACAGGTGCGTGCAACCTTCTTATTCAACCAATAAGCATAATTTTTTGCTGCAACAGCAACACCGTCCATAATAGGAGGAAAAGAGTCATTGAATATACCGATCATAGGCTCCGACAGAAATGAATACTTTTTCATAATTCACAATCTTTTTAGTCGGTAGCAAAGTTAGGTATACTATATTTCTAACATTTTTCTTTACAGATACAATTTTCGTACATTCTTTTTCCAATTTAATTACAAAGGCAACAATCGTTAGCTATCTTAACAGCTTGTTTTATCCTGTCAGCCATTCCTATTCCGTCTCTTATATTTCCTGCCAGTATCAGTCCCGGATACTCTTTCTCCAGTTTTTTTATTGTTTCCAGTCGTTTGCCTGTACTTATTTCATACTGTGGTATAGCTCTTTCATGTCTGAATATGTGTATCATATCCGGTTCATATTGTTCACTATATCCCAACATTTTATGCATCATGGCCTTTACCGTATCGGTTATTTCCTTATCAGTCATGTTTATGGCCTCAGGATGCCTTACCCCACCTATAAAGAATGAGTAGAGAGAACATCCCTGTGGTGCTCTTGCGTCGAAACAATCAGAGGGGAACAGTATACCAAGCACCGGCATGCCTTCGCACGATGGCACCAGTCCGCCGAAAGATGGTCTTATCTTTCGCCCTTTGTCATTTATACCGACACTCACCTGTACAATAGGTGCATAGTATAAGTTACATATTTTGTTTATGTCTTCTTGGCACACAAAGGGCAAGAGCGACTTCAACGAATAAGCGCCTACCGTTGTTATTACTTTTCGGCACGTAATGGAATGTATCTCACTATCAGCAGATTTATAAGATACTCTCCATCCGGATTGTTCAGGCTGTATCTCTATATTCATTGCGTCAAGGGTAATATTACCCGCACCTATATTATTGCCCAGAGCTTCAACCAGCCTCTCCAGACCACCTTGTGCAGAGAACACTTTCTTTGTAGCCTTTAGATCACGCTCCGTCTTCTTCTCTTTAGATTTGGCAATGGCTCCCTTTACAAAACTGCCATAGTTATGCTCCAGATTATACAGTTTGGGTAGAGCGAACCGTGTTACAAGTCGCATAGGATCACCTGCATATACTCCCGATACAAAAGGATCTACAGCGTATTTAAAATAAGATTCGCCCAGTCTTCTCTTAGAGAGTTCGCCAACAGTCTCATTGACATTAGTACCCTTTCGCCTTAAAGGTTCGCCAAGAATGCGCAGTTTGTCATACCATGTAAATAGATTAGTACCTATGGCCGACATCAGTCCTGAAGGCAGTGCATGAAATTTAGTGCCTTTCCATATCAGTCTGCACTTTGATGCCTCGCGTGCAGTCTCCAATACACAACCGGGCTTAAGAGATTCAAACAGTTCTGCTATTTCAGGATAAGACACAGCACCGGTATTAGGTCCGCTTTCGAATGTATATCCCTTATCTTGAACAGTCCGTATCTGTCCACCGATGCGCGATTGCCGTTCCAGCACCTCCACATCCATATTATGTATTGCAAGTGTATATGCAGTGGCCAGTCCGGTTAGTCCGGCTCCTATTACTACAATATCTCTATGCCTGTCTTTTGTATCCATATCGTGTATTACTGTTGTTCTATATTGGTTTTGAAAATCTCTGTGCCGAATTATCCATCATTCGGTCAAGACTAGCTGCTAAATTGCGTACGAAAGGAGTTCCGGTGTCGGTCATTTCTATCATGTTGTCGTCGAATGTTATCAAACCGTCATCAGCCATCTCTCTGAGTTTAACCTCATCATATGCGGTAGCTGATTTAACCTCATCCACTGTGATGTGCAAGCGCTCAGCCAATACCCTCCAATCTATGCGATAGTTGCACATCATACTTTCTATTACCTCGCGTGTTATCTGTTGTTGTCTGTCGAGAGTATAACCTTTGCTGATACATAGTACGCCCTTTGACATCGACTCTATATATTGCCTTATGTCTTTCGTATTCTGGGCATATGCCGTCTCCAGTTGACTTATACCGCTTATACCGAAGGCATACACCTGAGCTGTAATTCTTCGCGGACAGTAGCCCTGGAAGTTGCGATGCAGCTGATGACACTCCAAGGCTTTGTTCAGTTCATCGTCTGGCAATACGAAGTGATCCATCCCAACCGATCTGTATCCGGCCTCTTTGAGTATTGAAGAAGCTCTGTCGAACATTCCTATTTTCTCATTTCTATCCGGAAGTCCTGCTTTCTCTAGTATTAGCTGCCGCTTGTTTACCCATGGCACATGAGCATAACTGAATGTAACCAATCTGTCGGGCCTCAATTGTATGGCATGATTTATTGTGTCTGCAAAACTCTGTAACGTCTGTCCTGGCAAACCATAAATGAAGTCAAGATTTATCTTGGCCCCCTTACCTCTCAATATATCGAATATCTCTTCTTCCGGGATAAGCGAAGCACGTCTGTTTACTGTCTTAAGTACCTTTCTGTCAAAGTCTTGTATACCTATACTGTAACGGGTGAATCCACTCTCACTCAAAGCCTTCCAGTCTTCTGCCGTGAGATATCCGGGATGGCATTCTATGGCTATCTCCGGGTGGTCTATCGTATCAAAGGCCGATAGCAGATGTTCATTCAGTTCTCTGATATACTTTACACTGATAGCCGTCGGACTGCCCCCGCCGTAGTGTATCTGTGATATCTTGCGACCTTTGTCTATCAGTGGCAACATTATGTCAATCTCCTTATGCAGAGCCTTAACATACTCATCCACGGTTTCCTGGTTTTGCATGGCAAAAGAGTTACATCCACAATAATGACAGAGATGTCGGCAGAAAGGAATATGAAAGTAGAATGAGAGTTGATTGCTCTGAGCACTGTTAGACTGCTCCACAGCTTTTAGATATTCACTATTAGTATATGTCCTGAAGTTGTTAGCTGTAGGATAACTGGTGTACCTTGGTACAGGAACATTATATTTTTGAATGATTTCCGGTCTAAGCATTATTGCTTTTTTTGTTTTTGAAGAATATTACTATAAATATAAGCGACACAAAGGCTAGTGCGAGTTCCATTACGAACAGTCCGCTGTATCCCATTTTATCGGCCACAAGTCCGCTTACCGATGCTACTATTATACCACTTAATTGAGCCAGCACAGTCTGCACGGTGAAGTCTGTACCTTCACGCCCCGCTCTTACGCAATCCATTGCCGATGTGTAAACCACTACAGATCCCATACCATAACTACTCCACAACAGCATTATCCCGATATAGAGGGCTATCTTTGTGGGATGTGTATACGACATCTGCACGAAATATAATGCAGATACAAGTATCAGTACCGCTACCCAGATACGTATTGTGTTGCATCCAAACTTCTTGATAAGTTTCCCGGCAGGATATGCAGCGACGAAGGCTACAGCCGTACCGAATATGCCACTCATAAATCCAATCTCTTTCAGTCCGTATCCCAAGTCTACCAGATATGGGCGCAATATCGACAGTATACCTATAAAACTTGAATAGTATAATATTAGGAAACATACCTGTCGCCATATTCCCTTCTGTGAAAAGAACCAAATAAAATCAGCTCTTTTGGCATACACCGTCTCACTCTTATCACCGGCCTCTATGCCTTTATTGTACTTTAGTGGCAATATTACCACCATCACTATCACACACAGACAAGCCGTCACCGTACGCCATCCGAACTGGTGCAGCACCATTAGCAACACGCCACTGCCTATCAGTGCGCCACCAAAACTGCCCATTGCCTGCATACTGTTTATCATACCCTTATTCTCGCGTCTGAATGTGAGTATAGCCAAGGCGTCTGTAGCTATATCCTGAGATGCCGAAGCTACAAACGAGCATATAAGCAGCAATAGTATCAGTTGTATGTTTGTGTTTATATCCAGAAATCCTATTACAAGGATAAGCAAGGCATAAACCATTTCCGACCGTATGATAAACCTCTTATAGTCGGCTGTACTTATACAGCGGCGGTCTACCAGCGGCGACCATAAGAATTTCAGTATCCAAGGCAATTTGATAAGTTGCATCAGTGCTATTGATGTCAACGAGAAATCAGCCTGGCGCATAAGCACCTGCAGAGCTGTTGTGAAAAAACTCATTGGCACACTCTGAGCCACATATAGAGCAAAGAATGTACCTAGTGTTAGGCTTTTGTTTGTTTTTACCAGACTATAGCTTTTCATTCGTATCAGATATTAAATATTATAGACGTACCGATAGTAAAAGGTTTTCCTTTTTGGGCAAATTGACTTCCCGATACAAAGTAATAGCTTATATAGTCGGTGTCTGTGATATTCTTGCTCCACACCTCGCACGTAAGTCGGCCCACAGTAGCCATCACCTTCATGTTCAGTGTCATATAGAAAGGCTGACTCACTGCATTGTCTTCGTTCCAGTATATCTTTCCTACGCCAACCAGCGAACCGCTGAATGTCAGTCGGTCTATCACGTTCAGCACTTTATACATCGAGTAGTCTGCATTCAAGGCTAATGTGTTACGGGGCACCATCGGCAGCATCTTGTGCGAGTAGTCTTCTGTATCGCTCTTCTTGTATTCCAGGAATCTGGCATAGGTATAACCGTAGTTCAACTGTATATTAAGACCTTTAACGGGACTAGACTGCAACGTAAACTCAACTCCCTTACTGTCTGAATGACCGGCATTTTGCTGTATATTACCCACCCCGGGTATCGTTTTGTTTATCTGCTGATTGCGCCAGTCTATATAGAACAGGCACAGCTCTGCATACAACTTATTGTCTAAGAAGTGCCACTTCGTGCCTACCTCATAATTCCAGTTATATTCGGGTTTGAAACTTTTCTCATCGTCTGTAATAAAAGTCTGGTTAAATCCACCTGCCTTATATCCCCTGGCTACAGATGCGTACACCAGATTGTTCTGTCCGAAAGAGTTTTGGAGAGAGAATTTTGGAGTGAACTGACTGAAATGGAGTTTACTTTCAGAGTCTCCTGTCTTGACAATGTCCGAATTTGCCACATGTGTGTAGGCCTCGTAGGTATTCTCCGAATGTTCGTAGTCATATCTCACGCCTACCGAACCGGACAGTGTGCGGCTTATATCGTAGGTAGACTGATGATACACCGCCAGTCCTTTTGTAGGGATATCATAATATTTAGGTGTGGAATAGTTCTTTGCAAGATAACTCATTTCGAGAGAGTTCTTAGCCTTCTGTGTGAATAAGAACAGACCGCCAATCCAGTGATAAGGACCGCTGCCCTTCGACTTTAGTGTAAACTCCTGACTTAACATATTCTGTCTCAGGCGTTGCTCTACATAATATACCGGTGCAGGCGTAAAGTCTTGGTCTATTCCCTGATGATCTTTGATATACTGGTGAGATGTCTGACTGTTGAATATCACATGCCTGCCCTCATATTTAGCGCTTATGCCCGACGATACCACCGTACGCTTGTACATACTGTACGAGTCGTAATTCACGCCCGCCCACTCTTTCGTATCCGGGTTATAAATACCGTAAGGATATCCGCCCTGATTAGATATGTCCAGACTCGAACTGATGTGCAAGGTCCACCTCTGTGCAGGTTTCCACACCAGTGATATTCTGCCTGCGCCGTTCTTTATGTCGTCAGCCTTACTGCCTGTGGCCTTGTTCGTAAAGTATCCATCGTTCTGATGGTAAGTGCCCATCACAGAGAATCCAAGTAGGTCGCTCAACTTAGTATAATTGGATACCGTAGATTCAAAGTCATTATAATTGCCATAGCCTACCTTCAGTCTCGTATTCTGATAGTCGAGAGGCGATAGCGTATGTATATTGATTATTCCGCCTATAGCATTACGTCCATACAGTGTACCTTGGGGACCGCGAAGCACATCAATGCTACTTACGTCAGCCAGATCAATATCAAAAGCCGATTTCTCAAAATGAGGAATATCATCTACATAGAAACCTATAGACGGAGCGTTTATCTTCGATCCGATGCCCCTTATATATACCGGCGACGTCTGTTTAGAACCATAATCAGGCATGAAGAAATTTGGTACATAACTGCTCAATTCCTTTACGCTCTTTATTTCATTGTTCGTAATAAAGTCTTTGCCTACATACGATGCCGATAATGGCGACTTACTTATTTTTTCTTGTTTGATACCCGTAACCAGAACCTCATCCAGTTTCAACTTCATTATTTTTGTTGTATCTTCAACCTCCGAAAAAGCCATACTCGAAACCGCGAACAGAGAGCATAACAGAACAAGTCTCTTCATAATTATTATATCTTTTTTATCTTAGCGGGTGCAAAAGTACGACAATTAAAATGAATGTGCAATCCTCATTTATTGGGAAAATATGTAAAATCTTATATGTTTTGAAAACTAATTATTATCTTTGCACATTATGAAAGAAATATATCTAGCCGGAGGATGTTTCTGGGGAACAGAACATTTCTTCAAACAAATAGACGGAGTATTGGAAACTGAAGTAGGATTTGCAAATGGGCATACACAGAATCCTACATATAAAGATGTGTGCACCGATACAACCGGTTTTGCAGAAACCGTATATATCAAGTATGATGAAGAGAAGATAAATCTGGAGTTCTTACTTAATATGTACTTCAAAGCTATTGATCCAATAAGCGTCAACAAGCAAGGCGGTGACTGCGGTACACAATACCGTACGGGTGTCTACTATACATCCGCCGATCAGCTTCCTGTTATAGAGAAGGTCTTTGACGAACAGCAAAAAGAGTTATCCCAACCTATTGCGGTTGAAATCAAACCTCTTCAGAATTTCTATGCAGCCGAAGAATATCATCAGGATTATCTGGATAAGAACCCGAAAGGATATTGTCATTTACCCTTAGCATTATTTGAATATGCCAGGAATGCCAAGAAGAACGGGGCTTCATAATCAAGGCTTTAAGTAATAATCTACTTGCCTTGTTTTATGCTGTTGCAAATAATATCTACAATGCCGTCAATGCTTATCTTAGATGAGTTTACCACCAAGTCATAGTTGCGTGCATCAGTCCATGTGCCACCTGTATACTGCCAGTAATGGTTGGCACGTGCCTTGTTGATCTTTATCACCTGTTCTTTCGCCTTGTCTTCACTTACATTCAGATAACCGGTAACACGCTTTACGGCATCCTCGTTATCCGAACTTACAAAGACATGAAAACTGTTTTTGTCATTTCTTAATATCCAGTTGGCGCAGCGTCCAATTATCACACACGATTCCTGCATTGCAAGCTTGTTTATCGTACGGCTCTGCGATACAAAGATGGCATCATTCTCTGATGGATTCATAGACATCGGTATGCTCTTGTCTGTGAATATCAACTCCCAAAGTTTACCTGTAGAGATATTCTGCTCGTTCTGCTCCACAAACTCATGGGTATAACCAAGGTCTTCGGCAGTTTTGTCTATCAGATACTTGTCGTAGAGTTTGATACCAAGTTTCTTTGCCAGTTTCTCACCAACCTCATGACCACCGCTGCCATACTCTCTTGATATGGTGATGACAAGTGGTGATGATTCGCCACGCACACTCTCCTCGCCTACAGCTACAGGAGTAATACACAACAGCTTATCCATCCATGCCACATGCGGATTGAATTTTCTTACCATAAACCCTACGTAGAACATTGAGAAAAGTGTACCTACACCTACCATATCCCATTGCCAACGCCCGAAGAATACGAAACAGAATATCACACCTACAATCACAAGACCTGTATCGCTGAACATCTTTACCTTACCAAAATCGGCATGCACCACTTTTGATATAGCCAAAGGGAATCCTTCGCCGGCAAGCATCAATACATCACATTTAACTTCCATGGCTATACCATAAGCAAGCATAGCTCCACCGGCACACAACTGAACGAATCTCATTATATATCCCAATACCGAACTGTCAAACTGCAAAAAACTTGTTAGCCACATCGTAAGGTCGGTATAGAATCCAAACAAGAAGCTCACAGCTATCTGTAACAGTTGTATCTTAGGATAATTCTTTCTTAAAAGTAGTATTTGCGACAAGATGAAGAATACATGCATGCAGATTACATATTCGCCCATTGTCCATCCTGTATTCGGTATCAGACTCAGTACATATGGGGGGCACGATATTGGCGATGAGCCCAGATTGGCGCGTATAGACAGCGAGGTGCCCAATGCTATGATAAATAAAACAACTACGAATGTGGCATATCTGCGTAATAACTCTTTCTTACATCTTGATGATTTCATGATTTATAAAATGTTTACTTTCTTTCGGAGTGCAAAACTACTAATAATAATTGATTATACCAATGTTTTCTACCACCTAAAACTCTTTATTATCATATAGTTGCAGATTATATGCAAATATGAATATTAATAAAGGCTAAATATGAATATTTACACTGCTAATTATTCTTTTATTACAAGAAAAGCAATATCTTTGCAGTTTCATTTCGTAAATCGGATATAAAAAAATGAATAGCAAACAGAAAGTTGCATTGTCTTCTATTTTCGCTGGTTTTACCCTTACACTTTTCAAATTCATAGTGGGCATATTAACAGCCAGCTTAGGAATACTCTCAGAAGCTCTACATTCACTATTAGACTTGGTAGCAGCTATTATCACTTACGTATCCGTAAGTCTTTCAGACAAGCCTGCCGATAGTGATCATAATTATGGTCATGGCAAGATAGAGAACCTGTCGGCATTTCTCGAGTCGATATTACTTTTTGTGACTAGTGGCTGGATCATTTACGAGGCTGTGTCAAGGATTGTGACAAACAATTTCCATGTAGAAGTCACTGTATGGAGTTATATAGTAGTTATAGTGTCAATGGTTATAGACTTCAGCCGTTCCAGACAGCTGTTTAAGGTAGCAAAGCAGCAGAACAGTCAGGCGCTGGAGGCGGATGCCATCCATTTCTCTACCGACATCCTCAGTTCGGCTTGTGTACTTATGGGATTGATATTTGCCAATTTTGGTTATAACAAAGCAGATGCCATAGCTGCTATCTGTGTTGCTCTTATCATCTTCTATATTTCTTATGGCATGTGTAAGAAAGCTATAGATGTATTACTAGACAAGGTACCAACGGGAGTTACCGAGATCGTAGAGAATAAGTTGAAATCGAATAAAAATATACGTTACTATCATGATCTTAAGATAAGAACGTCTGGCGCATATACATTCATCGACGTGAATGTACATCTGCAGCCCGACTTAAATCTTAAAGACATCCACTCTCTATGTGATGACATAGATGCTCAGATCAAGAAAGTGGTACCTAACTGTGAAGTAACAGTACATGCAGAACCGGATGAATAAATGTTGTGAGTTAATTATAAGGGGCCGAGACTCTGTGATAGAGTCCCGACCTTTTTCTTTTTTAGCTTAAGGGTACAACTGCTACACGACGTGTTTACAATAGAGAGAATTATCAGTTTTATTTCTATTATTTCATAAATTTTGATACGAGTCCATGGATATACTCATCTGTAAGATTAGATACCCCCTTGCTGCTTATCTCATCATGCTCCGATGTCTTCTTGCGAATAACGAACTTGCGTTCTATGCCATCGATAGTTGAGAATAGATGATAGTTTCCTTTGAACTGTTGTTCAATACGGATGTTCTCTATTTTGCGTCCCCTGTCATCCTGATAGCTGTTTACGACTGAATGTTTTATAAGTCTCCACGATTCCAGATTCTCTCTGAGCGTGTTCTCTACAGCTGCTATCCAACGTTCCAAAACTCCGTTATGCTCAGCAAGTGCTCTGAATTCCATGATAGCTTCAGCTACCTCCTTAATGATCTTGTCTGCCTTGCGTATCCCGTTCTCTGCAGCCAGATTCATGGCGTCTTCAATAGTGATATCCGTATACTTGCCTTGTATCATCAGGCAATGCTGCGTTTCAGGCAGGAATCCAGCTGTATTGAAGATATACGTCATATCATATGCAGGCGAAAGGCTCCATCTACCTTGTTCATCCATCAAAAAAGAGAAGTTCTTATTGTGGTCATCAGTATTGTTGGCCAGAATGTTGAATATCATGCGACGGAAAATTTCCTCGCTATCAAGTTCAGAGAGTCTGATTTTGCGACATACCCACAGCAACCGCTCATAACTGTCGGCCTCAGGGTAAAGAGCAGCCAGTGTCTGCATGTGTATTTTATTTTCACCATCTCTGTCGAACCGCTTGGTTACGAAATGATTTGTTCCCTCTATATTCATGAGCCAGCATGGCATCATTCGTATTCCGGCTTTCTTCGCCATTTCGTAGTATGTCATTTCAAGTTCAGCTGTAGAACGTTCAGGTATACCGAATTTCAGAATACAGTATTCGAAGCCTTCCGGGTTATTAACCTGTCCGCTACGTATTTCACCCGTTTCGCGATTGATGGCAATGATAGCTTTCGGTTGCCTGCCGCCGGCAGATGTACCTACAGCCATAAGAGCTTGCATGGTGAGTGATTGGTCTGTATTGATATTCACATTCTCACGCTTAGCGTATATTTTTCCGGCCAATTCTATCAAAGCCTTCAGATTGATGTCTTTGCCTGACTGAAGGTTGAATGTATCAGGAAGGAATTCCAAGGCACCCATGGCTCGTTTTCCAATAAAGGTGAGTTTGTCTAGTGGAGTAATTCCTCCGATTCTGATACCTTGCTGCCGGCGCCATTGTTCGAAGAGTTCGTTACCCCAGGAGTCAGGCAATGAGTCGGCAAGAAACGGCGGTAACTTTTGATAGATCTTCTCGGAGGTACCAAATATAGGCCGTAGATTTTGAGGCAGTTTGATAGAGGCATTCAGTGGAGAGATGTCAAGTCCGGTATCTATCCACTCCCGATTGTATTCAAAGTAGGGGAGTCCACGGCGCAGGTCAATGCTCAGTCTTCCTACTTCACGCCCCCATAGCATCACTCTCAATATTTTTGTTGTCATGGCTGTTTACTTTTTTAGTTACTGCTTACGCGATGCATGTCTGATGCGTTGCACCTTCTTCCCTGTTTCTTTTATGAGATAGGCTGATTCCGGCAATTCCGGCAGCAGCCCATCAATTCCGTTGATGCACCCGATAGCTTTCAGCAACAACAGAAATGTGCTAATCGACATATTTGGTATCAGACCGTTCTCAAACTTGTGAATGGTGTTTACCGTTAGTCCTGATTGCTCTGCAACATCCTTCTGCGTCATATCAGAACGCATACGGTAATCCTTGAAACGGGTTCCGAGTAATTTTACCAGTTCGGGAATGGAATATTCGTAATAATCTGCCATAATCTTTGTCTTTATAAATTATCCTATCAGATGATTAAATGCTAATATTAGCATCTAAATTATCCGATTGTTGTATTTATTAACGCAAATATAAAGATTATTTCTGAGAGTCCAATGATTTACTACAAAAAAATGCAGTATTGCACTGATTTTTAACTATATAGAGTTTAATGGATGGTCTTTTGTTTGATTTTCAGGCAATGTTTAGCTTTTACATAAAAGAGAAAACCTAAAATGACCCCCAAATGTTGTTTTAAAAACAACTTTATTGGCCATTCTTTCTTATTGTTCAACATTCAAAATACTCTAAATGCGTTTCTCTTATTTTAAACTCAACATGTAGTTTTGAAATAAAAGCATGATAATCCATTCCCCTTTGAAAGATTTAAAGGGATGCCACATAGTGGCGGGGTATGTGATGAAAACGCATCGTGCCATACTATTTTATTTAGTTATCTTTTTAATGATATCAAACAGTTTGTACATCTGCGAGTATGACTTATACACATCTGGCTCTTTCTCGCGTAGATCATCTAGCTCGCGTGATATATGAATAGCCTTTTCCAAGTCACCGTTTTCCTTCAGATACTTGTAGATATTGATTTTATTGAAAAACTCCTCTGACTTGTCATAGTTGGGAATATGCTTCTTCAATTCCTTTACAGTAGCTTCATAGTTGGGATACTCACGACTTGATGATGTAGACATAAAGTGTATTAAGAACCAGTATTCAGTACAGGCATTCGACTCTACAAATATAATCCTTGGGTTGCTCTTTTTCAGCATTCTATAATGCTCTGTCTTTTCATGATTGCTCAGAATCACATCCATATCTATCATACATAATACATAGTCATATCCCTCTTGGGTACGTCTTTGAGCAAGAAGCACCATATCATCAATATCTGAATGTTTAGGTACGCCGGGGAATAGTCTAAATCTGAACCGTTCCGTAGTTCTCATGGCATCTATATACCGATATTCAGTTAATCCCTCACCAATAATGGCGATACTCTTCCTTTCCTGATTACTCTTCTGATTCTTCTTCATATAAATCCTTGTCTAAGTAGATACTTTCTAGGAAAGGAAGATTTACCAGCTTTTCCTGTTTGTAAGCATTATATACTGACATGGTCTTGTGAAGGCCAAGTGATGAAAGTCTTAGCAACTGCGTAGCGCCGCAATCATTTTTATCTGTGAACCAGATGGTATCCCTGCGGATATAATCTTCATCGAGCAGATTGGTATCATGAGTCGTAAGAATCAGTTGCGACTGTTTTTTGCTATTTACCAGGAATACCTTTATGAAATATGAAAGCAGTTCGTAATGGATACTCGTCTCTATCTCATCGATAGGCAAAACAATGCTATGCGACAGTAAATCATACAGGATTGTAGCCAATCCCATATACCGCCTCGTACCCATCGACTCTAGTTCTTCATCCAGTTCCTTGTCTCCATTTGCAGTATGGTGAGTAAAATAAAGTTCATCGTTACTGACTGTTCCTCGTCGCAATATTTCTTCCTTTTCCTTGTCAGACATGCCAGACGAATTCTTGATGAACATCTCCATCTCAGGACTGATTCTTACATCCTCGTTATGAATAGAAATATCTGATATATTAAAATCCGAAGCCTTCAAGAAATGCAGAATGAACTTCTTTATCTTGCCACCCTTTCGTTCTTCCAAATTTCTCTTGATAAAACCCATCAGATAATTCGTTGGTAGCATAGCCGGTGCGATGTGCTTAGAAAACATATCGTAAACCAAATTGAGTTTTGTCTTTTCAACATTCGAGATGCCGAATGCAGCAATTACAGAACGGTTGATGATAGTATTGCCTTCTATAGCTTCTCGGCTCTTTTTCAGCAGTCCTGACTTTGTGCCAAATTTTATCTCCGTTGCATCCGTCTTAGCATTATAGATCCTATCATATAATAAAGTAGGCTGGGTAGAAGAATATATCAGCAAAGTTTCCTTGTAGATAATCTTACTGTCCAACACTAGACTAAGTTTGTATCGTTCCCCTTCCAAATAGAATGTCATCTCAAACTCAGTCTTCTCCTTGTTTGATATATCGTCAAGCAAAAAAGGGATCACTCCGGTCTCTTCTCCTTTCTTTTGGTTTGAATCTACCATAAAATGAGAGAAAAAATCGAGAGCATGAAGAATATTTGTTTTACCTGAAGCATTAGAACCATAGATGCAACCTATCTTCAGCAGTTTCACTCCATCTGCCACTTTCTCTGTGTAAATCTCCTCCGATGTGGTATCGTTCGTTGGGATAAAACTGAGCGTCTGCTCATCTCTCAATGAGTGGAAATTCTTAATTTTAAATTCTGCTATCATAATATTGGTCCTTATTTTGTGTGCAAAAATACAAAAAAAATGCCGTACAGCAAATTTTATTAGTTAAAATTGTGAATATATCACGTAAATAGCGAATAGAATGAGTGTAAAACGTATTCTATATTCTGAAAGCAGTAACCTTTGCTTTCTGTCGATATCTTCGTATTGCCTACCAGAGTTTTGCATGGAAACTCTCGACAAGCTCGTCGAATTTGTCCTATATTGAGTAGATAAACATGAAATAGGGATGGAATTTGAAGTGACCCCCAAATGTTGTTTTAAAAACAACTTTGTTGGCCATTCTTTCTTATTGTTCAGCATTCAAAATACTCTAAATGCGTTTCTCTTATTTTAAACTCAACATGTAGTTTTGAAATAAAAGCATGATAATCCATTCCCCTTTGAAAGATTTAAAGGGGTGCCACAAAGTGGCGGGGTATGTGATGATAACATCCTGAATATTAAGTAAAAATGCAATAAGCCAATTACAAATCACTCTTTTTGAATATTAAATATATAATTGGTATTAAAAATAATACTTTTTGTTTTGATAAAAGTATTAATATTATTACCTTTACATCATAGTTAAAGATCGTGATTATGGAAAAAATTAGAGTTGATGTTGATTGGTGTGATAAGAATTTTGGTGCGTCTTTAGTTGACTATGCCGGAAATTCTATCGTAGTAACTGCAAAAACTTATGAGCAGTTACAACATGAAGTTGAGAATGCTCTCCATGAGCAAATTAAATGGTTGATAGAAGATGGTGACAATTTACCAGATTGGTTCAAAAGCGGTAAATACGAACTTGACTATAAACTTACTACAGCAGCATTACTACGTACATGCGAATCGTATGCGCCTTTGGCTGTGATAAGCAGGGCTACAGGTATAAACCAGCACCTACTTAGTCATTATGCAAATGGAATAAAAAAACCACGGCTACAACAGCGTCAACGTATTGTAGATGGTCTTCATCAAATTGGCGAAAAACTGATTACTCTAGCATAATTCGGAAATTAGGCCGTTACTTCATGGTAAGGCTAACTTTCATATAAAGAAAAGATCTCTGGCCCCCTAGCATGTGAATGTAAGGTTTTTTTTATTAATGCCAATGGAGTAAACCCAAAACAGAAGTGAATTCGGGAAGCTGTTCTCTCTTATTGTGCAGTTGTTTCTCTTGTTTAAAAAACAAGATGCAGGGTTCATTTAAAAGCATGATAATCCATTCCCCTTTGAAAGATTTAAAGGGGTGCCACATAGTGGCGGGCTATGTGATGAAAATATCTAAAAAAATATATTGATGAACAAATACTACTCTTGTTCTATATCACAACATAAAATGCCTTTTTTTGGTGGGTTTCCCCCTCGACATTCTACGCAATAACTTTGTATTCCTTCAGGATGTACAGATGTCGATCTTTTATCCGTAGTGCCAAAATTACTAGGGCATCGATGAAATACATGATAGTTACCATTCAGTTCAGAACAACCAGGGCAAGACTTATATTTTCCGTCCTTACTATAAACAGACACAGACAATGGTTTTCCACAATGTTTACAAACTTCATTTTCCATATTATTCTTCTATTAAGTTAACAATCCAATTAATCCATGATATAACAGTCGAAGCTCTTCGTTCGAAAGTTGATGCAGAACCCACATTATAAAGATTTGAGCTCTTCATTATAGAAACGACCTCGTTCTTTAAAGGTGTTTCCGCTTTTTGTAAATATAGCGCCAACGTTTTTTTAAAAACTACATGTTCTAAAATTGCTTCTATAAATTTAATTTGCCTTTCTGATAAATGTAATTTGAATAAAGCAATACCCTTTTCCGTTAAACTATAAGATATACTTTCATCTGCACCTTTATTTTTAGAAACGAACCCTAAATATATAGCAGCGTTAGTATAATAATCAACTTGCCTAATATCGAAAGAGGTTTTTTCCGTAAAGTCATAATCTGCACTGAGTTCTTCTTTGGAAATCGTTTTATCTTTATTCCTGTTAATTATTTCGCATAGATTAATAATTCTTTCAAAAGAATCTGCTTGAGGAAAAGGAACTTCCGGTTCTTCAACAATAGAAATCGTCTTAACTAACTCTTCAATTGTTTGCATATTGATTATCTTAGAAGAGGCATCCTTTAATCTATATTTTCGTTCTTTGATAAGTTTAACAGAGTTATAAGAATTTTCATTTTCAAACATATATTCACGCAAATAAAAGATACCATTAGTATAAACTAAGAATAAGGGTCTTACATTTTTATTTACTCTATTATTCCATAGTCGAAATGGATAATACAACTGCCTGATCAAGAAATCTGAAGATATTGCATTTTTAGCCTCTATTAGATTTAAGGAAGTCAACCCTTCATATCCACCATCGATCTCAACCTGAGAATTATTTACATTAATATCGTATGATTTACTTTTATCAGAATTTGACAATATGGTGAAATCAAAACATGATGAACTCATACGACCACTGACAGTTGGGACTAACTCTGTATCACCTGTAAAGTCTCTAATAATACCAGAAACATATGCACAATTAATAGCCATTGCTTCACTCGTTATATTATCATAATCAAGACTTTCTAAATATGAAGGTATATCTACATCTATTATATCTAAATTTTCGTTATTATGAAAAGCACAAAATGTATCCATTGGAGCTATTATATATTCTCCCCTTGATATAGGTAATATAGATAGTTTTTCCTTAATAAACAAATTAGGTAGTTGAAAATTGTGATCAAATTTTGTCATCAAACGAGCTTCCCTAAATTCATTAATGGCATCTGATTTTATAAAGAAACGCTCATCAGATTCAATGCGCTTTAAAATATCATATTTTTCAAATAGCTTTTCCCAAGCGATGTCATTTTTTGATCTAGTCATAGTTCCTTATTAAAAATTCATCTATTTGTCCTCTCTTCTCTCCATTTGAATTTATATTACGTGTTGCTTTTATTTTACTTATTTTATATTCTGAGTAAAGTTCCTTAATAAAATCAGCTGATGAATTAGATAATAAAAATTTAATATTCCGCTTTGTCAGTTCATCACATGTCTGTTTTAATCTTATTTGATGTTCTTTTGTCCATCCACCTTGTATGTATCCTGTGAAATTAGCGGTTTCTGATATTGGATAATATGGCGGATCTAAATAGACGAACGATCTCGTTGTTAAATCCTCTAAGACATTTGCATAATCACCATCACATATTCGTATATTTGCGCTATTTAAGTAGCGACTTACAGCTCGCAGTGTTGGTTCGTTTATTATATTGGGTTTTTTATAATTCCCAAATGGTGAATTAAATTCTCCTGAATTATTGACCCTATACAGTCCATTAAAACAAGTTTTATTCAAATAAATGATTCGCGAAGCCTTTTCAACATCTGACAAATGATAAAAAAGAGGCTCTCTGTCAATAGAACGAATTTTATAAAAATATTCAGACTCATTTTTATGTTGTTTCAAACTAACTATAAGTTCATCTACATGTTCTTTTATTACCCGATAAACATTTATTAGTTCTGCATTATAATCATTAATAATCGCATTTTTAGGCTGTAAATAAAATAATAAAGCTCCGCCACCGACAAACGGTTCACAATATGTAAGATTAGACATATCTTTAGGCAAATAATCTTTCATAACAGGAATTATCTGTCTTTTTCCACCTACCCATTTTAAAAATGGAGAAACTAATTTATTTTTTGCCATAAAAACACTAATTTATTTTTTGCAAAGATAATAATTTTCTATCATCTTTAGTTTTTTCGATAGACTTATTTTTATAAAAAATAAATATATTCTAGTTGTCGGTATTAAAGACGTATTTATTTAATACCAACAACTAATAATAAAGCGTATTATTTTTATATATAATCAATGGTGAGAGCTTCTACACCATCCATTAAATGCACCTGATATTTATTTACATAACAGATAATAACTGATAATTTATTACCTTTGTAGTTGCATTTACGTAAGTATTTGCATCATTCAAAATTAGCTCAGACACCATTGATATTTAAATAGACACAAATAATGAGTTGAGTTTGAACCCCACCATAAGGGCGTATACTTAATGATATATTTGTGTTTGTTATATTAATAACTATCAAGGTGAATGTCATCTCTACGCCTCTCTTTTTTAAGTCACATATAAGATATGTACACATGTACGCGCACGTATCATGACCCCACTATGTATGTAATGTAATTTCATTTCAATGAATTCGCATTAAATATTGTAAACACAACGATATACGTCGATATATTAATTGTATTTTGTACATTAATTTATGCATATAATATTTGTATCTTTTATGATTTTTTTGTACCTTTGCATTTATAAAAACTTAAATATACAATGGATACTATAGGAAATAATCAAACTAAAGTTCTAACTAACGAAGATAGTGTTAATCATTTTATGATGTTATGGAGTGCGTTTCTACCACCCGACGAAAACAAAGTAGAACTATTCAAAGACCTTATCACAAAACTTTTCGAAGATGAGGTGATAAAAGGTTTTATGAGAGACAATAAATTTGTTATATTACCGAACTTTGGAGTGCTTGACAAGAAGCATTTTTATAATCTTGTTTATAATGTGTATTCTAAATTTTTCCAAGAAAACTTGTCAATCAACAGTTTTGAGAAGGTGGCATCAAGTATCTTTTTCTATAACGGGAAAACAAGTAAAACAGTTTACAGAAATATTTGCAAGCATAATAATAGCGAACCTCCCAAGCCCTATATAATTTTTTTTGAGAAAACCAAATAAAAATGGTGGTCATTTTATGCCCAAAAAGGCATAAAATGACCACTTTTTTTGTTTGGAGAGGCTTTGTTTTATCAGTACCTTTGCAATATAGAAACAACGTCGTTTCTATGCAAACTTAAAGCCAATGAAAAATATTTCATCAGTGGATAATCATTCCGCAGCATATTTGTTGCTGCCGATAAAGAGAATGACAGATCCGGTCCTCCCACCTTCGGGTGGGGGGAATTCTAACTACAAGAATTTCGCAGGTCAAAGTTTTAAGCCACCTCAAGTTATTATCAACATCTTCATCAATATCAACGGCTAACCGTTGCGCAATTGCGCTGAACGGTTCGTGATATAGTTATTTTTTAAATTTGAATCTGACAGAGTGCGTGGAAGTGCCGAACTTCTTCGTACGGCCACCGCTCTGTCTTTTTTCGTAACGTAAATAGAAAGGAATAAATTGGATATCCATCAATTATTATCAGAACATTTTATGCTGTCTGAGTTTATCAGATCGCATACGGCAGACAACCTGCACATCGACAACACTCCCGACGAGTGTGTGATAGAAAATCTTAGAAAGTTATGCACCTGCATACTCGAACCTACACGCATCATGCTCAAAGAGTCTATAATCGTAACTTCGGGCTATCGCTGCAGGCTGCTCAACAAGCGTGTGGGCGGTGCAGGCAAGAGTCAGCACCTCTCGGGCAAGGCTGCCGACCTGCATATACGCAGCAAGGAGTATGCCGTGAAACTGTGGCAGATACTCATGACCAACAATCATGTAGACCAGCTGCTCTGGGAGCACGACCACCGGGGCAGTGAGTGGATACACGTGAGCTACTCAGAGCATCCACGGCACTTTATCGACCAGAACTTCAAGGCCAACGCCCCAATAAACAAAACATTAGATTAAGTATATCAAATCAAAAATAATAAAGAGTATGAAAAAGAAAAGATCAGGCTACATTCAGATAAGTCGCAAACTTATGGAAAGCAAAGGAGTATATGAACTGAGACGCGCCGAA
>JAYRGU010000009.1:0-73914 GCA_041907685.1 Prevotella sp.
CTTTGTGTTAAGCAAATCAGGAAGGCTTTTAAGTTTCTGTAAAGTGGATCAGTAAAGTTTTTAATAACTTGTATAGTAATTCAGTAAGTATAACAACAAAGATGTATACCTAATTCAGGCATAGTCAATTGCTATGCTTTTATACATTCGGAGCTATACTTTTATATCTCTGTATCTATGCTTTCATACTGCAAAAGCATAGCTCCGAATGTATAAAAGCATAGCTTTAACGATTATTGAATAATATATTGGATATAACTGTATTTGATATACATATCTGTTATTATATTTACTGAATTACTATACAAACTATTAAATGTTTTACTGAAACACTTTACACAAAAATAAACAGTTACTAATGTGTTTCACTAAAAAGATATAGGAATAAAAAAAGGGGCTCCGCTGAGTCCCAACCTTTGTTAACCTTAAATCTAATACTATGAAAAACACGTTGCAAAGGTATATCATTTTTTTACTCTTGCAATAGTTTTTTCATTTAATATTCACTTTAACGCCATTTTCTTGATCTAAATCAATTAATTTGTTTGCGTTAACAATTTGATTAAAATTTCTTATAGAAACCTGTAAATCACTGATTTACAATAGAATAATAGATATTATAATTATTAAATATAAAATCCTCCATCCTGAAAACTTGAGAGAGAAATAGTTTACGGATGGAGGTTTATATTACAGGAAACTAAACTTTATTATTTTATTTCTTCTGTTTTTCCTACTGCACCATCTGACTCTAGATTCTTTTTGCTAGGTTTTCCTGCATATTTAAGAGAACCCACCCCAGATACGCCACCGGTTATTTCTTCTGAAGCATAACATTTAATACCGCCTACTCCCGAAACATCAGCCTTAACTGTTACAGCATGAAGATCAAGTGCGTTTATACTACCTACACCTGAACAATCTAAAACAACATTGCTGGCTTTACCCTTAATCTCAACACTGCCAACGCCACTGTTATCTATCTTTATATACTCTGATTCAATATTATCTATTTTAAGTTTACCAACACCACTGTTATCTATATCAATTTTAGGTACATTTAGGTTACCTATTTTTATAGTTCCAACACCACTGTTATCTATTGAATTCAAAGTTGGTGCACATATACGAATTTTTACTTGATTATCTTGCATATCATATTTATCATCCGATGAAATGCTTAAAGTTCCATTTTCCGTCTTCAAAAGAATAACGGGAACATAATTATCTGGTGCTGTTACAGATACACTACAGTTACCACCTTTAGTCTGAATAAATTCCACCTCACCGATTGTATTGAAGTCTATAGACTTAAAGTTCATGTCAGAATAATTTTTAGTAACAATCTTATTACTTGGCTCAAGATACTTGCCTCCTCTATGAGAGAAGAGAATAGATGGCCTACATGATGTAAGAGCAACAAGACTGACCAGCATCAAGACCATAAAAAAACTAATTTTTTTCATATTATATATTTTAATTGTTAAATACATTCTATAGTGTTATACGTATGTAGGACACTGCAAAAGTATATAAAATATTAATATGCTCCAAATATTTAAACAGTTTTTTTGAAATTATTTTTATTTCATTATAAATTTGGCATTATAATACAGGTAGAGAAACAATAAAGCGATTACCTTCTGTATAGTTTGTATCAAGAGTTACGGTACCTCCCATTCGCATAACGAGGCGTCTGCATGATGTGAGTCCAATACCTGCCCCTGGAAGAAAATCGTTCAACTTTACGAATTTTTCAAAAATAACTTCAGCTTTATCTACTGGTATAGGAATTGCAGAATCCGTAACAGTAATAATATACTTGGTTTTATCATCGTTGTAAAAACAATATATTTTTATATTACCTTTTTCTGTAAATTTACATGCATTATCCAATAGCTTTTGCATAACCTTAGTTAATAAAATCTTGTTTGCATATATTTCAAAATGATCTGAAAAACAACTGGAATATGAAAGTTGTACTGTATCTTTTGCAAAAGGTTTCATATCAACAATAATCTTATTAAAAAATTCGCTACACAGAATTTTACTTTTCTGAGGAGTATCTCTATTGCTTTCTACCAATGAAAGTTCTAGCATATTGTCTATTATGCCGGTCAGTTGCAAAGAATTATCATTTATACGCCGCGACATATCTTTACGCATATTATCATCTATGTTCATATCCGAATTTGTTATGATCTGCGAGAATCCTGATATTGCATTTAATGGAGTACGTATCTCATGACTAATGTTTCTTATAAAGTCTTCTTTTAACCTATCAGATTCTTCAGCCTTTTCCCAAGCCTTACGTAATTCTTTGTTTTTACGATTCATTCTATCCAGTTCTTTATGTTTTATACGGCCATAATACATAAATGATATTAAAACGAATAGAAATAAGAAGATAACAGCCAGAGTTATTATAAGGTAAAGATTTGATCTCATTTCACCTTGTACTTTTTTTATTTTTAAAGAATCTGCATCATGAGACATTGCTAAGAAATCTTCTCCATTAACAATGGCGCTTATAGAATCTTTCACTTCCACTAATTTTTTATAAGCTTGCAATGTTCTTACCGGATCACCTATTTTTGTACACAATAGATATCGCATTTCTGCACGATCTTCAACAATTTCAATTGAATCAGCTGCAGCAAGAGCACCTTTGTAGTCGTGTTTGAAAAAGCGGTCAATACTTACAAAATAATATTTATAGCTAGCAGAGGGGAACGTTTTATCTTTCTTTGATGTGTTTACAAATAAATCATAGTAGTGTATGAATCCCTGCTCATCATCTAAATGCAATGATACGAGACACGCCATTGCATATCCATAACATAAATCATATATATTATGACCTGCAAAACGAATTGCCAACTTGGTTTGTCTAGCTGCCTCTTGTGGAGAATCATCAATGTAAAGATTTGCCATTTGCCAATAAATTTCTGATGTGTTGCCATTTTTCACATACTTATTAAAAATATTCAATGACTTCTTATAATTTTGCAAAGCTAAACTTTGATTTCCTCTTTTTCCATATAAAATGCCTAACGCATAATAACTTTGAGCTAATCCATAATAATTCTTATCATGAAGAGCATTATTTTGCATTTCATTTGTTTCGTAAAGTCCTTTATATATTTGATAATGATCTGCTAGATAACAAATTTCATTGATCCAGACTCTATAGAATTTATTTTTGTCGTCACGTTCTAAATATAAAGTTTTGAGTTCTTCTGCTGTATTAAGAAACTGAGGCAGATCCTTTTTATCATAGAAGCCTTTGACAAATTTTGCAACGAGGACCTTTTCATTTGTTGCATTTTTGTTTTCTGAAGCTTCGCATAATAATGGCTTACACATAATTAATACGACAAAAAGAAATAATAAATTATATATTTTTCTCATCAAAAGTATATCTTTAACTTTGCAAATTTACATTTAAATTTTAAAAAGCCAAAGAATAAACTTGGTTTTATTTCAGTATCGTAAATAATGTATATGCACTAAATCAATATTAATATTTTATGCTATAATAAATTTCATAAATAAACTATTTATACAGTATTACGCCTTCTTGCTTCATCCCATCCATCTTTATTCTAAGTGGTGTTGTAAATCTTATATGTCTCACATACTGAGTTTCTTCTACAGCAGGCATTAAATCAAGAATATCTTTTCTAAACACACCATCACCTGTATATGTATTGATGTTAAAATATCCAACCCCAAAACTTGTAAGGTTTTGAAAAAAGTGAGTTCCTTGACTTGGGTCTACGTGATAATTAGCCAAACTTATTTCGACAATAACTCGTGCAGCACTAATATGTGGCCATTTTACAGGTATACCTAGCCAATAGTCGCTTGATCCCCAACGGCCAGGACCTACAAGAACATAGTTTTTACCATCATTTAGAAATTTTCTGTTTATCCTTTCTATATCATCAGCTATATATGGGTTATTAGCTGGAGAAAAATTTTCATCGGTTTTTACATATACTACATCTATTATATCATCGCATATACCATGCCCTAATGATTTGTGTGAACGGAGTAGACATCTGTCATCTTTTATCAATGACAGATCTTCATCAAGCACCTGTTTGCTATCTACAATAGGACGTATCTGAAGTAGATAAAAATCGCCGGTTTTGTCTGCATTTAAATTACAAGCGAACTCTATTTCTACAGGACGGCGCATACTGGATTGACCATATTTCATAGACATCTGCAAAATCTCAGGCAAAGGAAAAACACCTTGCTGCAATACACCACAAAAGGATATGATCTTTCTTCCGCCTTCATATAGTCCATCACGAATAATTTGGTCTTGTAAATCAAATGTAGATGCTATATAGTTTAATGACCCATCGGTATCAGCTTCTTTTACACGAAGACGCTTTATATTGAAGCCATCATCAACCTTGAAGTCATCGCCAACATCTTTCATATCAAGTGCATAGAATTGTGTTTGTGTTTCACGAAGTGCAGTTTCCATCTCGCTTGTCTGCAGCACCTGATTAGGATGGTAAGGGCTTACTCTTAGAGTCTGCCCGCCATCTACGATATATTTACCTAATCCCAATGCTAAACTCGCAACACCTTCATCTGATTTTTCATCACCAATTGGATAATAATTGATAGAGCGCAATACTCCACTCATATTTGGATAAAAATGATCTCCGTATTGTTTGCCTACTACTTCTTGTAATATAACAGCCATTTTTTCTTGATCTATAAGATTGCTGGTTGCAGTCATATACGCCTTGGAATCACGATAATATACTGACGCATATACTCCCTTTATTGCACTTGATAACATACTCAACATTTCATATTTATCATTAAGATACGGTATCATATAAGTAGAATATATGCCGGCAAATGGCTGATAGTGAGAATCTTCCAGCAAACTAGATGAGCGTATTGCTATCGGACTGTTTGTCGCCTCAAAAAATGTGAAGAAGTCTGCTACAAGGCGATCTGGCAATTTTGCTTTTAAGAAATGATGCAATATTTCTTCATTATCGGCATCGCTAAGTGCAATCTGATATAAATTATTACTATCCATAAATTCATCAAATACATCAGTGCAAAGTACAACGGTTTTTGGTATTGAAACATTTGCATTTTCAAATTTATTGAACTCTGGGTGTCTCTTTATTATATTATCAAGAAAAGCAAGTCCCCTTCCCTTTCCTCCTAATGAGCCATCGCCTATTCTTGCGAAATGAGAGTAACTGTCAAACTGATCCCGTCTGAAAACTGCGACGACACCGATATTTTTCATATGGCGATACTGCACAATCGCATCGAATATAATCTGTCTATGAGCATCTACATCCTGTAGTTTATGCCATGTTACATTCTTTAGGAATGCAGAAACCGGAAATATAGCACGGGCACATAACCAGCGACTCATATGGTTACGCGACACGTGATAAAGCATCGAATCATTTGGTATATTAAATATATTATCTTGCAACTCTTTTAGATTATGAACACGCATTATTTCTGCATGTGTTTTGGGGTCGCGGAAAATAAAATCGCCAAAACCCATATGCTCAGCCAATATATTACGAAGGTCGATATTCATCTTCTTTGAATTTTTATCTATGAATCTGAAACCTTGCTTCTTTATTTTATTTTTATTTTCTGATTCTGAACTTTGTAATATAAGAGGTACATATTCGTCTTTATTTCGAATTTCTGTTAATAGTTTCAGACCTGCTTCTGAATCTTTCTCACCATTAATAGGGAAACGACAATCTGATATTACGCCAAGGGTATTATCCGAATATTTATTGTATATAGTTATTGCTTCTTCATAATTTCTAGCCAACACAACTTTTGGTCGGCCGCGCATTCTAAGTGCTGCTATATGTGGATTAAGGGCCTCTGTAGCAAAGCGTTGACTTTGAGCTAAAATGTAGTTATATAGATTAGGAAGTACTGAAGAGTAAAATCTTATACTATCTTCTACCAACAATATCATCTGCACACCAGCTTCACGTATATCATGCTCGATGTTCATCTTATCTTCTATAAGTTTTATAATTGAAAGTATCAGATTGGTATTTCCAAGCCAACAAAATACATATTCAAAAATAGAGAGATCCTCATTTTCCATCCGTTTTGTTATACCATGCGAAAAAGGTGTCAGCACCACACATGGTATATCAGGAAAATTATCTTTGATAGCACGAGCAACGGCAAAAGCATCATTATCTGCATTACCCGGCATACATATTACAAGGTCTATATTTGTAGATTTAAGTACACGTGATGCTTCATCTGTTGTACTGACTTGTGTAAATGTAGGTGGATATCGCAAACCCAATTCGGTGTATTCGTTAAATATTTTTTCGTCTACCCTACCGTCATCTTCAAGCATGAAAGCATCATAAGGATTGGCTACAATTAATACATTAAAGATGCGTCTAGTCATAAGATTGACGAAAGATACATCTTTAAGATAAAATCGGTTCCATTCTTGTGGTATTTTATTTTCCATTATATTAGTTTTTTATTGCAGCAAAGTTAATGTAATTTTTCGGTCGGACCAAACTGAATGACAATATATTATTTACTACATTTTCTATAATTTTGATACATTTATTGTTAGATATTAATTATTGTAGCACGATATCACTAAATTACAACTCGGATTGTTTATTTATAAACGCATTGAAGTCTTTTCTCATTTTTTTTTTGTTATTTTGCATTCAGAAATCGTAAAAACAATAAATTATAAAATGAAAAAGAATCTGAAAACATCCACCTTATGTGTACAGGCTGGATGGGAGCCAAAGAATGGAGAGCCAAGGGTATTGCCAATAATACAAAGTACAACTTTTAAATACGACAACAGCGAAGAGATGGCGATGTTGTTTGATCTCAAGAAAGAAGGTTTTTTTTATACAAGATTACAGAATCCTACAAATGATGCAGTCGCTAAAAAGATTGCAGCACTTGAGGGCGGTGTAGGAGCAATGCTAACTTCGTCTGGACAGGCGGCAAATTTCTATGCGGTATTTAATATATGTGAGGCTGGTGATCACATTATTGCCTCTAACGAAATATACGGAGGAACATTCAACCTATTTGGTGTTACTATGAAAAAGCTAGGTATTGAATGTACTTTCGTTAACCCAGAAAGTAGTGAAGAGGAAATTCAAAAGGCATTTAAGCCCAATACCAAATTAGTATTTGGTGAGACTATTTCTAATCCCGGATGTAACGTCCTAGACATCGAAAAATTTGCAAGAATAGCTCACAAAAATGGTGTTCCTCTTTTAGTAGACAATACATTTGCGACTCCTATAAATTGCCGACCATTTGAATGGGGATGTGATATTGTCACTCATTCTACAACTAAATATATGGATGGCCATGCCACTTCTGTAGGTGGTGCGATTGTTGATAGTGGTAATTTCGATTGGGATACATACGCTGATAAATTTCCTGGTCTTTGTACGCCTGATGAATCTTATCATGGACTTACTTATACTAAGGCATTTGGAAAATTGGCATATATCACAAAATTAGTTGCTCAACTTATGCGTGACTTGGGTTCTATTCCTAGCCCTAATAATTCTTTTTTGCTTAATTTGGGACTTGAGACTCTACACTTACGTGTTCCACAACATTGTAAAAATGCTCAAAAGGTTGCTGAATTTTTAAAAAGTGACCCTCGTGTGGCTTGGATACATTACTGCGGACTAAAAGATGATAAGTGTTACGAACTTGGCCAAAAATACATGCCAAACGGTTCTTGTGGGGTTATGGCTTTCGGACTGAAAGGTGACCGTAATACGGCTATAAAATTTATGGATTCTCTTGAAATGATTAATATTGTGACACATGTTGCAGATGCTCGCACTTGCGTTTTACATCCGGCCAGCCATACACACCGCCAATTAACAGAAGACCAATTGAAAGCAGCAGGAATTGCTCCTGATCTAATTCGCATCTCTATTGGAATAGAGGATATTGATGATATATTAGATGACATTAAGCAAGCCTTAGATAAAATTTAGATTCTGCATCTAATAAGATAAAAATGGGAAAGGTGATTGTATCTTAATTAGATTAGATACAGTTACTTTTTTCTTTTAAAGCGATCAAACATAGTTATCTTTTAACAAAACGTAAGTAAGTGTTCAAAATACTTGAGATTTTCTTTGGTTATTCCAATATTAAATCATACTTTTGCGGTACTACAAATGACAATTTGATAATTTAACAAAAAAACACATTACTATGGAAGTTAAGAAAATAATGCAAGACTTGGAGCAAAAACACCCAGGTGAGGCAGAGTATCTGCAAGCAGTAAAAGAAGTCCTAATTTCAATTAAAGATGTATATAATCAACACCCTGAATTTGAAAAGGCAAAAATTATTGAAAGAATTGTAGAACCTGAAAGGATTCTTACTTTTCGTGTACCATGGGTAGATGACAAAGGTGAGGTACATGTGAACATTGGTTATAGAGTTCAGTTTAATAGTGCGATTGGACCTTACAAAGGTGGATTAAGATTTCACCCTTCAGTGAATCTTTCTATACTTAAATTTTTAGGATTTGAGCAAACATTTAAAAATTCGCTCACTACTTTGCCTATGGGTGGTGGTAAGGGTGGATCTGATTTTTCTATAAGGGGGAAAAGTGACAATGAAGTCATGAGATTTTGCCAAGCTTTTATGACTGAACTTTTTAAAGTTATTGGTCCTGAAACAGATATTCCAGCAGGTGATATTGGCGTAGGTGCAAGAGAAATTGGTTATCTTTTCGGTATGTATAAAAAATTAACTCATCAATGGGATGGAGTTATTACTGGAAAAGGACTTGAATGGGGCGGTTCTAGGATAAGGCCCGAGGCTACCGGATTTGGTGCTCTTTATTTTGTAAACCAAATGCTGCAAACACATAACATAGACATTAAAGGTAAAACTATCGCTGTCAGTGGTTTTGGTAATGTAGCTTGGGGAGCTGTAACAAAGGCTACACAGCTCGGTGCAAAGGTTATAACGATTTCAGGTCCAGATGGTTATATATATGACCCAGAAGGAATATATGGCGATAAAATAGACTATATGCTTGAACTTCGTGCTACAGGTAACGATGTATGTGCACCATATGCAGAAATGTTTCCAGAGGCTAAATTTATACCTAACAAACGTCCATGGGAAGTCAAATGTGACATAGCTCTACCATGCGCTACACAAAACGAATTAAATGGTGATGATGCAGATATTTTGCTTGCTAATCATCCTATATGTATTGCAGAAGTTTCTAATATGGGATGTACAGCAGAAGCTGTCGAGAAATTTGTTAATGCAAAACAATTATTTGCACCTGGCAAAGCTGTAAATGCTGGTGGTGTTGCTACATCTGGATTAGAGATGACACAAAATGCTATACGACTTAGTTGGAGCTCAGATGAAGTTGATGAAAAATTACATCAAATCATGCATAGCATACATGAACAGTGTGTAAAATATGGTAAACTTAACGATGGATATATAGACTATGTTAAAGGCGCCAATATTGCCGGATTCATGAAAGTAGCAAACGCAATGATGGCTCAAGGAATAGTTTAAATTCATTGATATAATAAAATACATCTATTACTGTCCTAAATATTCTAGCCTTGTTCCTCTTTTAATCACTGAGGAACAAGGCTTATAATTGAAAAATATACTATTCAATAAAAATAATATAGATTATAATACTCTTTTATACTATAAAGGAATTAATTACGTACATCTATCTTTTTTGTCTTAATCATGAATTCTTTTACATTTGATGTAATCTTATTATTGCCTTGAGCTACTGCAATATAAAATGTGGCAATGCCATTTCTTAATTTATTATCAGCCTTTACAGTTGCTGTATACCTTATTCCTTTATAAGGTAAGATGCTTTCGACATGAATATTTGGTGATATAAATATATGTTTATTACCTGTTGTTTCTATTACAGTTGGCTGCACATCATATAATGTATCTGAAGAATTATTCATAACTTCAAATATGACTCTACTTTCTTCACCTGCACTTAATACTCCATCTTGGTTCATATCAATAAATCTAGCATTTCGCAGTTCTATTTTCGGATTTAATTTAAAACCATATACTGCCGTATTATTATAACCTGATATATTACTTGGTTCTGATAATGTATTAGGTTGCACAGCACTATAATTTCCATTGTAAATAGTGTCATTATATTCATAAAGCCTATCATCACCACTATTAGTAGGATCAAAGCCACTTGGATCTTCAATCGTATTATCTTGCAATACTCGATTTTCCCTACATCTAGAATGTTCTTCAGCCTTGTCCGCAATAGAACCTATTGTTGCACCTGCAACGGCCCCACCTGCCATTCCAACTATTGAACCTAGATCACTCCCTCTCGGCCCATCACTTAGGCCGCCAATAGCAGAACCTAAAATTGATCCCAGCATTGAACCCGCATATGCTCCATTTGAAGTATATGAACCACAGCCACATAATGTTAGTGCACCGCATAAGAATAATATAGATCTATTCATATCATTTTATTCATATTGTTTTTGCAAATATAATTTATTATATTGAGAATAAATATAAGACTGTATTTTTTAACTATTAAAATAAAAAAGACGCCTCCATTAAAATGGAGACGTCTTCTTATTATTATCTAACTGTTAATTATTCAGCTTTTGGAGCTTCCTCAGTTTTTGCATCTTCTGCTTTTGGAGTCTCTACTGCAGTTTCTTCTGCTTTTGGAGCAGCTTTCTTACCTGCACGACGAGTTTTCTTTGCAACTGGTTTATTTGTTTTTGCCATGTTTTCATCATAGTCAACAAGTTCAATAAAACAAACTGATGCTGCATCTCCTTGGCGAGATCCTAATTTAATTATTCGAGTGTATCCTCCGGGACGATCAGCCACTTTAGTAGAGACTTCCTTGAAGAGTTCTGTAACAGCAAATTTATTTTGCAGATTACGGAAAACAACACGACGTGAATTAGTTGTATCTTCTTTAGAACGTGTTATCAGAGGTTCTACATATTTTTTCAAAGCCTTAGCTTTGGCAAGAGTCGTAGTGATTCTTTTGTGCATGATCAGAGATATTGCCATGTTTGCAAGCATCGCATTACGGTGAGATGCAGTACGACTCAAGTGGTTGAATTTCTTATTGTGTCTCATTTTTTTTAATCTTTATCTAATTTATATTTAGAAATATCGGTTCCAAACGATAGATTCAGACTCTCGAGCAAATCATCAAGCTCAGTGAGCGATTTCTTACCGAAGTTACGGAACTTCAGGAGGTCCGTCTTATTGTACTGTACTAAATCACCTAATGTTTCTACATCAGCGGCTTTCAAACAATTGAGAGCACGAACAGACAGATTCATATCAACGAGTTTAGTCTTTAACAATTGACGCATATGAAGGATTTCTTCATCAAATTCTTGATTATTTTCATTTTCTCCTGTTTCAAGAGTGATTTTCTCATCAGAAAACAACATAAAATGATAAATCAGAATTTTTGCGGCCTCTTTTAGTGCATCTTTCGGGTTAATGGAACCATCCGTTGTTACTTGTATAACAAGTTTATCATAGTCAGTCTTTTGCTCAACACGGAACGGTTCAACTGAATATTTTACATTACGGATTGGAGTGTAAATAGAATCGATTGGAATTACATTCGCATCGGTGCAGAACTCGCGATTTTCATCTGACGGTACATATCCGCGACCTTTGTTAATGGTAAGATCAATCTGCATTGAAGCTTTGGCATCTAAATGACAAATCACCATATCAGGGTTTAACACTTCAAATCCAGTCAGATACTTACCTATATCACCAGCTTTAAATTCCGTAGAATTCTCGACGGTGATACTGACTTTTTCATTCTCGAATTCTTCTACTACTTGCTTGAATCTTACTTGCTTCAGATTCAAGATAATGTTGGTTACATCTTCCTTTACACCAGGTACTGATGAGAACTCATGCTCTACACCCGCAATGCGGATAGTATTAATAGCATAACCCTCGAGCGATGAAAGAAGAATACGGCGCAAAGCGTTACCGACGGTAACACCAAAGCCAGGCTCTAATGGACGAAATTCGAATTTACCGAACTTGTCATCAGCCTCCAGCATTACTACTTTATCAGGTTTTTGAAATGCTAATATCGCCATTAATTTAATGATTTATTTAGAGTACAACTCAACGATTAATTGTTCCTTTATATTCTCTGGAATGTCAGCACGTTCTGGCTTATGCAAGAACTTACCGCTCTTAGTATTCTCATCCCACTCTATCCAAGGATATTTGCTGTGGTTAAAACCAGCAAGGGCTGCGTCAATGACTTCTAATGATTTAGCCTTTTCGCGTACTGCAACAATCTGACCTGGTTTAACTGAATAAGAAGGAATTGATACAACTTTACCATCAACTATTATATGTTTGTGGCCTACCAACTGACGAGCAGCTGCACGTGTTGGTGCCATTCCCAAACGGAATACAACATTGTCTAGACGACTCTCTAGGTCTTGAAGGAGAACCTCGCCAGTAATACCATCTGACTTTGCTGCTTTTGCAAACATATTTCTGAACTGACGTTCTAGAACTCCATATGTATACTTTGCCTTTTGCTTCTCTGCCAACATGACACCGTACTCAGATAATTTTCTACGACGGTTATTGCCATGCTGTCCAGGAGGGAAGTTCCTTCTGGACAAAACTTTGTCTGCGCCGAAAATTGGTTCTCCAAAACGACGTGCAATTTTTGATTTCGGTCCTGTATATCTTGCCATAATAAAATATATGCTTTAAATTAAATATTTGTATTTATACTCTACGTCTCTTTGGAGGACGGCATCCATTATGTGGTAACGGAGTTACATCAACAATCTCTGTAACTTCTATACCTGCTGAATGTACGGCACGTATTGCTGATTCACGACCATTTCCTGGACCCTTAACGAATGCCTTTACTTTGCGTAAACCAAGATCAAAAGCAATCTTTGCGCAATCCTCTGCTGCCATTTGAGCTGCATAAGGAGTATTCTTCTTAGAACCACGAAATCCCATTTTTCCTGCTGAAGACCATGAAATAATCTGACCTTCGCTATTTGCTAAAGACACGATGATATTATTGAAAGAACTATGAACATGAAGCTGTCCCATAGCATCAATTTTTACGTTTCTTTTCTTTGATGTTGCTGTTTTCTTTGCCATAACTAATTATTATTTAGTAGCCTTTTTCTTATTAGCAACAGTCTTCTTCTTACCCTTACGTGTACGAGCATTATTCTTTGTGCTCTGACCACGAACAGGAAGACCATTACGATGACGAACTCCACGATAACAACCAATATCCATCAGTCGCTTAATGTTCAACTGGATCTCTGAACGGAGATCACCTTCTACTTTGAATCCAGCGCCGATAATTTCACGGATTTTAGCTGCCTGTTCATCAGTCCACTCGCTGACTTTCAGTTCACGGCTCACGCCTGCCTCATCCAATATCTTTGCTGAACTACTTCGGCCTATACCATAGATATAAGTCAATGCGATTTCGCCACGCTTATTTTGGGGCAAATCTACTCCAACAATTCTTATTGCCATATTAAATAAATGAATTAATAATGTTTATTTATAAACTTTTTACATTTAACCCTGACGCATCTTGTACTTAGGGTTCTTTTTGTTAATAACGAACAAACGACCTTTACGACGGACTATTTTGCATTCCGGCGTACGTTTCTTCAGTGATGCTTTTGTCTTCATATATCTCTAATTTTATTTGTATCTAAATACGATTCTACCTTTGGATAAGTCATAAGGACTCATTTCAACCTTTACTTTATCCCCTGGTAATATTTTGATATAGTGCATTCTCATTTTACCAGAGATGTGCGCTGTTATCTCATGTCCATTTTCCAATTCTACTCGAAACATTGCATTTGATAATGCTTCAACGATTGTTCCGTCTTGCTCAATAGCGGATTGTTTTGCCATAATTAATATAATTTTCCTTCAACACGTTCAATTTCTTCAAAAGAAGATAAAATATAAGCTTTTCCCTTTCTAATTGCTATTGTATGCTCAAAATGTGCAGCAGGTTTGCAATCTCTTGTTCTTATGCTCCAGCGATCTTGCATAATATAAATGGATCTATCACCCATCGTTACCATTGGTTCTATCGCTATACACATCCCAGCTTTCAAAAGAACACCATTACCTTTTTTCCCATAATTAGGAACTTGGGGATCTTCGTGCATTTTTCTTCCAATACCATGACCAACCAATTCCCTTATGATCCCATAGCCATGACATTCACAATTCTCTTGGATAGCACTTCCGATATCTCCTAAATGTTTACCAGCAACAGCTTTTTCTATACCTAAATAAAGAGATTCTTTTGTTGTCTTAAGCAATAATTTAATATCTTCTGAAATATCACCTACAGCAAATGTGTAACAAGAATCTCCATTATAGCCATCCAAAAGTGTACCACAATCAATAGATATAATGTCGCCATCTTTCAAGATTGTTTTACTATCAGGGATACCATGTACAACAACATCATTAATTGATGTGCATATACTTGCTGGGAATGGACATCCATAAGGGCTATTAAATCCTTTGAATGTAGGGACTGCACCATTATCTCTAATGAATTCATCCGCTAATTTATCCAATTCCAATGTCGTAACACCTGGTTTTATATGCTTTGCCAACTCGCCGAGCGTTTTACTGACGAGTTGGTTTGCATTATACATCAACTCAATTTCATCTTCAGTCTTCAGAAATATCTGCATTCCGAATAGACATTAATATGCAGAAACGCCTCCTGATTTGCCACGTACATGACCTGAATTTAGCAAGCCATCATAATGACGCATAAGCAAATGACTTTCAACCTGCTGTAAGGTATCAATAACGACTCCGACTAAAATCAAGAGTGATGTACCTCCAAAGAATTGAGAGAAAGCATCTTGCACGTTCAGAAGGCCAGCAAAAGCAGGCATTATTGCGACAAACGCAATAAAAAGAGAACCAGGGAATGTTATACGAGACATTACTGTGTCTATATATTCTGCAGTATCTTTTCCTGGCTTTATACCTGGGATAAATCCGTTATTACGTTTCATATCCTCAGCCATCTGTTGTGGATTTAAAGTAATTGCTGTATAGAAATATGTGAATGCTATAATCAAAATAGCAAAAACACAATTATACATAAGACTTCTATGATCCATCAATGAGCGCATAACCCAACTAGTATTGTCTCCTGTTGAATATTTTACGAACGCTAAAGGAATGAACATCAATGCCTGAGCAAAGATAATAGGCATTACATTAGCTGCAAATAACTTTAATGGTATATACTGGCGTGCGCCACCATATTGTTTGTTTCCAACAAGACGTTTTGCATATTGAACCGGAACCTTTCTCGTTCCTTGAACTAGCAATATAGATGCACAAACAACCACATATAAGATTATAATCTCAACAATAAACATAACAAGGCCACCTCCAGTTATAGCAGTGAATCTAGAGCCAATTTCCTGGACAAAAGCCTGAGGCAAACGAGCAATAATACCAATCATAATGATTAGAGAAATGCCATTACCTACACCTTTATCCGTAATGCGCTCACCTAACCAAAGGATGAACATACTACCTGCAGCAAGGATAATAGTGGCTGGTATCATGAATACAGACCAAGAAACGCCTGAGGCCAAAGCGCCAGAGGCCTGCATCTTAAGATTAATAAGGTATGACGGTGCTTGGAAAAGCAATATAGCAATTGTAAGCACACGTGTATACCAATTAATCTTTTTATGACCACTTTCGCCTTCACGCTGCATCTTCTGGAAATAAGGTACAGCCACAGCTAGGAGTTGCATTACGATAGAAGCTGAGATATAAGGCATAATTCCCAATGCAAAGATTGAAGCATTAGAAAAAGCACCACCAGAGAACATATCCAACAGTGACATCAAGCCTCCTGCTGTTTGGGACTGTAATTTATACAACATACTCGGATTTATACCTGGCAAAACCACGAATGATCCAAAACGATAAATCGCAGCAAAAAGAAGAGTGATTAATAAGCGTTGACGCAAATCTTCAATCTTCCAACAGTTCTTTAGTGTCTCAATAAACTTCTTCATAATATACTTAGATTATAGTTGCATTTCCACCTACAGCTTTGATAGCCTCTTCAGCTGTTTTAGAGAAAGCATTAGCTTCAACGTCTATTTTTGCTTTCAATTCTCCATTACCCAATATCTTAACCAACGAACTAGTTTTAACTAAATCTGCAGCTACAAGTTCTGTCTTTGATATCTTTGTAAGGTTTTTAGTTTCAGCTAGAGTTTGAAGTGTTGAAAGGTTTACAGCTACATATTCCTTATGGTTGATATTTTTAAATCCAGCCTTAGGAACACGACGCTGCAAAGGCATCTGACCACCTTCAAATCCAATTTTTCTCTTATAACCTGATCTAGCTTTAGCACCTTTATTACCACGTGTTGAAGTGCCTCCTAGACCAGAACCAGTACCACGACCAATTCTACGACTTGAATGTGTAGAACCCTCAGCTGGTTTTAAATTATTTAATTTCATAATCGAATTTTTTTTAACGTTTGGATTAATTAATCGATAACTGCCACCAAATGGTGAACCTTACTTATCATTCCGCGCATTGATGGATTATCTTCAACCTCTACTATTTGAGAAATTTTGTGTAATCCTAGTGCGATGAGCGTACGCTTTTGATCTTTAGGAGCATTAACGCGGCTCTTAATCTGTTTGATTTTAATTGTTGCCATATTTTTTCTCCTTATCCTCTAAAGACTTTGTCCATACTAATACCACGTGTTCCTGCAATTGTGTAGGCATCTCTCATCTGACTAAGAGCCAAGATTGTAGCTTTTACCAAATTGTGAGGATTTGAAGAACCCTTTGACTTAGCCAAAACATCCTTAATACCAACACTTTCAAGAACAGCACGCATAGCACCACCTGCTACAACACCAGTACCGGCTGCAGCTGGTTTAAGCAGAACCTGAGACCCTCCAAAATGTGCTTCCATTTCATGAGGGACTGTTCCTTTTAAAACAGGAACCTTAAATAGATTCTTCTTTGCTGCTTCTACTCCTTTTGCAATTGCTGAAGTTACTTCTCCTGCTTTACCTAAACCGTAACCGATTACGCCATTGCCATCGCCTACAACAACAATAGCTGCAAAAGTGAAGGTACGACCTCCCTTTGTTACCTTAGTAACACGGTTTATAGCAACCAATCTGTCTTTTAATTCAACGTCACTATTTACTTTAACTTTGTCCATTGCCATAATCGTTTAAAATTTAAGTCCACCTTTACGTGCTGCATCAGCAAGTTGTTTAACTCTACCATGATAAAGGTAACCATTACGGTCAAATACGACTGCAGTAATTCCAGCCTCAATAGCTTTCTTTGCAACCAATTCTCCAACCTTTTCTGCTTGTTGCACCTTAGGCATTGTTTCCAAACCTATAGAAGAAGCAGAAGCTAAAGTTTTACCTTCTTGATCATTAATTATTTGAACATAAATTTGTTTGTTGCTGCGAAAAACACTCATACGTGGTCTTTCTGCAGAACCATTTACGCTCTTACGAATTCTATATTTGATTTTTATTCGTCTTTCTACTTTCTTTGTTGTCATAATCGTAAATTATTAAAGTTACTTAGCTGCAGCCGTCTTACCAGACTTTCTGCGAATAACCTCGCCTTGGAACAATATTCCTTTTCCTTTATAAGGTTCAGGCATACGGAAAGAACGAATTTTTGCACAAATAAGGCCTAACAACTGTTTGTCGCAAGACTCCAACATGAGTATAGGATTTTGATTCCTTTCTGATTTAGTCTCAACCTTTACTTCACTTGGTAATTGAATGAAAATAGGGTGGGTATAACCAAGAGCAAATTCAATAATATTACCTTGATTTGAAACTCGATAACCAACACCGACCAACTCCAAAGTCTTCTTGTATCCTTCACTAACACCAATAACCATGTTATTAACTAATGAACGATAAAGACCATGAAATGCTTGCTTTTGCTTCTGATCTACAGAGCTTTTTTCATCAACTTCGAATTCTATCTGACCGTCTGCTATCTTAACGATAATAGAAGAATCTACCATCTGAGAAAGTTCGCCTTTCGGACCTTTTACTGTTACAATACCATCCTTTTGATTAACAGTTACACCTGCAGGAATACTAATTGGTAATTTTCCTATTCTTGACATTTTTAATCCTCCAATTAATATACATAACAAAGAACCTCACCGCCAATTTTCAGGTCAGAAGCTTCTTTATTTGTCATTACACCTTTAGATGTGGATATAATTGCTATACCCAATCCGTTAATAACTCTCGGCATGTCTTTATAACCTGTATACTTACGTAAGCCAGGAGTAGACACTCTTTTCAAACACTTAATAGCATTTGTTTTTGTAGCTGTATCGTATTTCAAGGCAACCTTTATAGTTCCTTGTGGGCCTACTTCAATGAACTTATAGTTCAAAATGTAACCCTTCTCGAAGAGGATTTTAGTAATCTCTTTCTTCAAGTTAGAGGCTGGAACTTCAACGACACGGTGATGAGCCATGATTGCGTTTCTCAACCTCGTCAGATAATCTGCTATTGGATCTGTCATAAAATATAAATGTTTAATTAATCGGGAATCCCCGACAATATTAAAAAATGTTCTTAAATTACCAACTGGCTTTCTTAACCCCAGGTATCAAACCGTTAGAAGCCATTTCACGGAACTGTATACGTGAAAGGCCAAATTGACGAATATATCCCTTTGGACGGCCAGTTATCTTACAACGATTATGCAAACGGATAGGGTTTGCATTACGAGGAATACTTTGAAGTTTGCGAGCAGCTTCATAAGCTTCTGCTGGATCATCGCTTGTTGCGATTACCGATTTCAATGCTGCGCGTTTTTCTGCATAACGAGCTACCATTTTAGCACGTTTAACTTCGCGAGCTTTCATTGATTCTTTAGCCATATCTCTTAATCGTTTTTAGAATTTTTGAATGGCAGACCAAATCCTTTTAGGAGAGCATAACCTTCTTCATCAGTGTTAGCTGATGTAACGAATGTAATGTTCATTCCTTGAATACGATCTACAGTATCGATATTTATTTCAGGAAAGATAATCTGTTCCTCAATTCCAAGTGTATAATTACCACGACCATCAAACTTGCTCTCAATACCCTTAAAGTCACGAATACGAGGGAGTGCAACACGTACCAACTTCTCCAAGAATTCGTACATGCACTCACGACGAAGAGTTACCATAACTCCAATAGGCATTTTTTTACGAAGTTTGAAATTCGCAATATCTTTCTTTGAAAATGTAGCGACAGCTTTCTGTCCTGTTATTGTAGTGATTTCATTTATCGCTACGTCTACAATTTTTTTATCTTGAGTTGCATCGCCCAAACCTTGATTGATTACGATCTTTTTCAAGACAGGAATCTGCATAGTCGAAGAATAATTAAACTGTTTTTGCAGTGCTGGAGCTATGCTCTCAACATATACATTCTTTAATTGTGCTGTATTCATTATTTAATTTCCTCCCCTGATTTTTTAGCGATACGAACTTTTGTTCCATCCTCATTTTTCTTAATTGAAATACGAGTAGCTTTACCACTTTTAGGATCAATCAAACTCAAATTAGAAATCTGTATTGGGGCTTCTTGTTTAACAATTCCACCCTGAGGGTTCTTAGCGCTTGGTTTTGTGCTCTTAGAAACGACGTTAACGCCTTCAACAATCGCACGGTTTTCTTCTACCAAGACCTTTAGTACCTTACCAGTTTTGCCCTTATCATTTCCTGAAAGAACAATGACTGTATCGTTTTTCTTTATATGTAACTTACTCATTACTTCTATTACTTAAATGTTAAAGTACCTCAGGTGCCAACGAAACGACTTTCATATTTACTGCACGCAACTCACGAGCAACAGGGCCGAAGATACGACTACCACGGAGTTCACCTGCATTGTTCAACAAAACACAAGCATTATCATCAAAACGGATGTAAGATCCATCTGCTCGACGAATTTCTTTCTTTGTACGAACAATTAAAGCCTTTGATACTGCACCTTTTTTCAAATCACTTGACGGGATGACATTTTTAACTGCAACAACAATAACATCACCCACACTTGCGTAACGACGACGCGTTCCACCTAGGACGCGAATACATAAAACCTCGCGAGCGCCGCTGTTATCACATACTGTAAGTCTTGATTCTGCTTGTATCATAATTACTTAGCTTTTTCAATTATTTGAACTAATCTCCATCTCTTTGTTTTGCTCAAAGGACGAGTCTCCATAATGAGTACAGTATCTCCTACATTTGCCTCATTTTTCTCATCATGTACATGATATTTTTTTGTCTTTTGGACAAATTTACCATATATTGGGTGCATCTCCTTAAACTTGGCTGCAATAACAATGGTTTTATCCATTTTATTACTAACAACTACACCCGTTCTTGTCTTTCTTAAATTTCTTGTTTCCATCTGGACCATTGTTATTTATTGAGTTCTCTCTGACGGAGTTCTGATTTCATACGTGCTATATTTCGACGAGCAGCTTTAATCTGTAATGGATTCTCCAGTGGAGTAATAGAGTGGTTCAACTTCATTTGGTTGTATTTTGCCACTTCATTTTCTATTCTCTCTGCTAATTCCTTAGCATCAAGTTCTCTTACTTCTTTAATCTTCATAATAATTAAGCGTTTTTATCGAAATCACGTCTAACAACAAACTTAGTCTTTACAGGTAGTTTCTGCGCTGCAAGGCGTAAAGCCTCTTTTGCGATATCAAAAGAAACACCTTCTACTTCAAAGAGGATACGTCCTGGCGTAACAGGAGCGACCCAACCAGCTGGATCTCCTTTTCCTTTACCCATACGTACGTCTGCAGGTTTACGAGTTATTGGTTTATCTGGAAATATACGAATCCAAACTTGACCTTCGCGCTGCATGTAACGGTTGACAGCTACACGAGCTGCCTCAATCTGACGACTATCCAACCATTTGGCCTCTAGAGTTTTGATTCCAAATGATCCGAAAGCCAATTGTGTACCTCTGTGGGCGTTGCCTTTATTGCCACGTCCGTCTTGGGGTCTTCTATATTTTACTCTCTTAGGTTGTAACATGATAGCTTCTTACTTTTTAGCGATTATTGTTTCTCTTACGATTTCTTCCAGGTTTGCCGCCATTCTGACGACTATTGTTTTCCTTGCTTTGCGAGAAGTTCGGTGTTAAATCACGTTTACCATAAACTTCACCACGACAAATCCAGACTTTTATACCTAATAGACCTACCTTTGTAAGAGCTTCTGCCTGACAGAAATCGATATCAGCACGAAATGTATGTAAAGGAGTACGTCCTTCTTTATACATTTCTTTACGAGCCATCTCAGCTCCATTCAATCGACCTGTAATTTGAACTTTAATACCTTCTGCTCCAGAACGCATAGTATTAGCTATAGCCATTTTTATAGCACGTCTATAAGCTATTTTCCCTTCTACCTGACGAGCTATATTATTAGCTACGATAGAAGCATCAAGTTCTGGTTTTTTTACTTCAAAGATATTAATTTGAATCTCTTTATCGTAGAGTTTTTTCAACTCTTCTTTCAGTTTGTCAACATCTTGACCACCTTTACCAATGACAATGCCCGGACGAGCTGTGCAAACAGTAATGGTAACTAGTTTCAAAGTACGTTCTATGACAATACGTGAAACGCTAGCCTTAGCCAAGCGTTCATTAAGATACTTACGGATTTTAGTGTCTTCTACTAAGTTATCTCCGAAGTCTTTGCCTCCAAACCAATTTGAATCCCAACCTCTTACAATACCTAAACGGTTGCTTATTGGATTAACTTTCTGTCCCATTCTATTAATTATTTATCATTAGTTTTTGCGTCTGATGCTTTCGTATCAACGAAGAGTGTGACGTGGTTAGAACGTTTACGGATTCTATAGCCTCTACCCTGAGGTGCTGGTCTCATACGCTTGAGAGTTACGCCTTCATCAACGAAGACTTTACTAATGTATAATTCACCATCCTCAGCTTTGCGGTCATTCTTTGTCTCCCAATTTGCAATAGCAGAGCGAAGAAGTTTCTCTACGTCAGCAGCAGCAGCTTTTTTAGAGAACTTCAGAACGCCTAGAGCGCGATTAACTTCCATACCGCGGATCATGTCTACGACATAACGCATTTTACGCGGAGAAGATGGCACGCCTTTCAACTTTGCGAAGTACAATGTTTTAAGGGCTTCTTTTCTTTTTTCAGCCGATATTTTTTTTCTTGCTCCCATTATTTTATCTTTTTATTTTCAATGGATTGACCTGCCTACCTTTTATTACCTGCATGGCCGCCGAACTTACGTGTCGGTGAGAATTCTCCCAACTTATGTCCTACCATGTTCTCAGTAACGTAAACAGGGATAAATTTATTTCCGTTATGAACTGCAACAGTGTGTCCCACAAAATCAGGGGAAATCATTGATGCTCTAGCCCAAGTCTTAACTACACTTTTTTTACCACTCTCGTTCATCGCGAGAATTTTCTTTTCAAGTGATACATTAATGTAAGGACCTTTTTTTAATGAACGACTCATAATTTACTCTTGTTAACTTTGTTATTTATTAGCTCTTTCGATAATATACTTGCTAGAAAGCTTCTTTGGAGCTCTTGTCTTAAGACCCTTAGCATACAAGCCCTTACGTGAACGTGGGTGACCTCCAGACTGACGTCCTTCACCACCACCCATTGGGTGATCAACAGGGTTCATAACGACGCCACGGTTATGTGGGCGGCGGCCCAACCAACGTGAGCGGCCAGCTTTACCAGACTGCTCTAGAGCATGATCTGAGTTTCCAACACTACCAATTGTAGCCTTACAAGCACTTAAAATCTGACGAGTTTCGCCAGAAGGAAGTTTTATAACACAATAACTACCTTCACGAGATGTCAACTGCGCGAAATTACCAGCCGAACGAACGAGCAATGCACCCTGACCTGGACGTAATTCGATATTATGAATTACTGTACCAACAGGAATGTTAGCGAGAGGAAGTGAGTTTCCTATTTCAGGAACAGCATCCTTACCTGACATTAAAGTTGCACCAACTTGCAATCCATTAGGAGCAATAATGTAACGTTTTTCACCATCAGCATAATTCAACAAAGCGATACGAGCCGAACGATTCGGATCGTATTCGATTGTTTTCACTACAGCTGGAACACCATCTTTCTCACGTTTAAAGTCTATCAAACGATACTTCTGCTTATGACCACCACCAATATAACGAACGGTCATTTTACCAGTGTTATTTCTACCACCTGAAGAACGTTTACCGTAAACGAGAGACTTTTCTGGTACGGATGCAGTAATGTCCTCGAACGTACCAATAATCTTGTGTCTTTGACCCGGGGTTACCGGTTTTAATTTACGTACTGCCATTTTTATTTAAATATTGCTGTAAAAATCTATAGTTTCACCGTCTTTTAATGTGACGATTGCTTTCTTAAACGCATTCTTTTGTCCTTTTACAAGACCTGCCTTTGTATAACGGCTTGAGCGCTTACCTGCATAACGAACAGTGTTTACATCTACAACTGTAACATTGTATAATCCTTCAATTTCTTTCTTAATTTCAAGCTTATTAGCCTCAGGACGCACAATGAAGCCATAGCGACTAGGCTGCTTCTCTGTTATCTTGGTCATTTTTTCAGTGACCAATGGTTTTATTATATTTGCCATATTATTGCCTCCTTATTTTGTTAAGATTCCATCGATAGTTAACAACGATTTCTCTGTCACAACAATCACATCAGCATTCAAAACTTTATAAGCATTGAGTGCAGACGCTAGTATAACTTCGCTACGTTGCAAGTTACGAGCTGACAAATATACGCTTTTATTTGCTTCTGGCAAAATATATAACACTTTCTTATTGTCAACTTTAAGATTTTTTGACATTTCTACAAACTCTTTAGTCTTAGGAGTCTCAAAATTAAAATCTTCAACAATAAGTATTGCACTATCTTGCGCCTTATAAGACAAAGCGCTCTTACGAGCAAGAACTTTTACTTTTTTGTTTAGTTTAAAACGATAATCACGTGGTTTAGGACCGAAGACACGACCACCACCAACTAAAATTGGTGAATTGATATCACCACGACGAGCACCGCCACCGCCTTTCTGGCGTCCCAACTTACGAGTTGAACCAGAAATTTCACTTCTCTCTTTTGATTTAGCCGTACCCTGACGCTGATTTGCGAGATATTGCTTTACATCAAGATAGAGAACATGGTCATTGGGTGCTATTCCGAAGATAGATTCGTTTAACGTAACCTTTCTTCCAGTGTCTTCACCTTTGATATTTAATACGTTAATTTCCATTATTTCTCAATTAATACGGTTGAACCATTGCAACCAGCTACAGAACCTTTAACAAGAATAAGGTTATGCTCCGGTATTACTTTTAAAACTTTGAGATTCTGAGTTGTCACTCTATCTCCTCCCATTTGGCCACCCATGCGCATTCCTTTAAAGACCTTGGCAGGGTAAGAACAAGCACCGATAGAACCTGGCTTACGTAGACGGTCATCCTGACCGTGTGTACTCTGTCCAACTCCACCAAAACCATGACGTTTTACAACGCCCTGGAAACCATGTCCCTTAGATGTTCCTACAACATCAACAAAATTAGCACCCTCGAAGATATCTACAGTGATTGTATCACCTAGATTATATTCTTCATCAAACTTGAACTCAACCAAGTGTCTCTTAGGTGTTGTACCTGCTTTTTTAAAACATCCCATCATAGGTTTTGTGGTATTTTTTTCTTTAGCTTCACCAAAACCTAGCTGAATTGCTTTGTAACCGTCTGTTTCAACAGTTTTAACTTGGGTAACAACACAAGGACCAGCTTCGATAACAGTGCACGGTACATTTTTACCGTCGGCACTGAAAACGGATGTCATTCCGATTTTTTTTCCAATTAATCCTGGCATTTCAATTAATATTAAAAATTACTATACTTTTATTTCTACTTCAACACCGCTTGGCAATTCAAGTTTCATAAGTGCATCAACAGTTTTAGCAGTAGAGCTATAAATGTCTATAAGACGTTTAAAGTCACTCAGTTGAAACTGCTCGCGAGCTTTCTTATTAACGAATGTACTACGGTTTACCGTATAGATGCGTTTGTGCGTTGGCAATGGAATAGGACCGCTAACTATAGCACCTGTCGCCTTTACAGCCTTCACAATTTTTTCTGCTGACTTATCAACCAATTTATGGTCATAAGACTTCAGTTTAATTCTAATTTTCTGACTCATTGTTTTTATTATTAAATTATACTATAGAAATAGGGTTAACTGTTTAAGAGTCATTCGCTAAACAGTTTCCCTATTCTTATAAATATTTCTAAACTAAATCAGCACGTCCCTTTACCTCTTCAAGAACAGCTTTAGCAATTGAACTTGACATAGGAGCATGATGATCATATTCCATTGAACTTGTAGCACGCCCTGATGTAATAGTACGAAGTGCGGTTACATATCCAAACATCTCAGACAAAGGAACTTTAGCTTTAATTACACGAGCGCCACTTCGCGCTTCGTCCATACCTTCTACTTGGCCACGACGTTTATTTAAGTCACCTATAACATCACCCATATTCTCTTCAGGAGTAATAACCTCAAGTTTCATTACTGGTTCCATGAGAACAGGGCCAGCTTTAATACAGCCATTCTTATAAGCATTTATCGCAGCTAGCTCAAACGATAATTGGTCAGAGTCTACAGGATGGAAAGAACCGTCAACAAGAACGACTTTCAAGCTATCCATTGGATAGCCACCCAAAACGCCATTTTTCATTGCATTCTCAAATCCTTTCTGAACTGAAGGGATAAATTCTTTTGGAATATTACCACCTTTAACTTCATTCACAAATTGCAGACCTCCTTCTTTAAAGTCAGGGTCTACAGGACCTATATTAACTATAATATCCGCAAATTTACCACGACCACCACTCTGTTTCTTATAAACTTCACGAAGATTAACAGTTTTAGTAATAGCCTCTTTATAATTAACCTGAGGTTTACCTTGATTACATTCTACCTTAAACTCACGTTTCAAACGATCAATAATAATGTCAAGGTGAAGTTCACCCATACCAGAAATAATAGTTTGTCCGCTCTGTTCATCTGTACGTACAGTAAATGTAGGATCTTCTTCTGCCAATTTAGAAAGCCCAGTATCCATCTTTGCGACATCAGCTTGACTTTTTGGCTCTACAGCAACTGAAATAACAGTATCAGGGAATGTCATTGATTCGAGTACTATAGGCTTATTTTCATCACAGAGAGTATCACCAGTACGAATATCTTTAAAACCAACACCGGCGCCAATATCTCCAGCATCAATTGACTCCATTGGTATTTCTTTGTTAGAGTTCATTTGGAAAAGACGGCTAATGCGCTCTTTCTTACCTGAACGAGGATTATATACATAAGAACCAGCAGAGACTTTACCAGAATAAACGCGGAAGAACACCAAACGTCCCATATATGGATCTGTAGCTATTTTGAACGCTAAAGCTGATGTAGGCTCCTCATCACTTGGTTTGCGATCCTCTTCTTCATCTGTATCAGGATTTGTACCTATAATATTCTCTGTATCCAAAGGAGAAGGAAGGAAAGCACATGTATAATCTAATAAAGGCTGTACGCCCTTATTTTTATAAGAAGATCCACAAATCATAGGTGTACATTCCATCTTAACGGTACCCTTACGGATTGCAGCTATAACTTCAGCTTCAGAAATTGATGTTGGATCATCAAAATATTTTTCCATCAAAGATTCATCATAATCTGCTGCAGATTCCAACAGTTTATTTCTCCATTCATCGCATTCATCCTTAAGATCAGCAGGTATATCCTCAATTGAATATTCTGCACCCATAGTTTCATCATGCCATAAAATAGCCTTCATTTTTATAAGGTCTACAACACCTTTAAAATTTTCCTCAGCTCCAATTGGTACTTGAAGGACAATAGGATTTGCGCCTAAAATAGTTTTCATCTGATGAACAGTCTCAAAGAAATCTGCGCCAGAACGATCCATCTTATTAACATATCCTATACGTGGAACATTGTATTTGTCAGCCTGACGCCAAACCGTCTCAGACTGTGGCTGAACGCCATCAGCTGCAGAATAAGTAGCAACAGCGCCATCCAAGACACGCAGAGAACGTTCTACTTCAGCTGTAAAATCAACATGCCCTGGAGTATCAATCAAATTAATTTTATACTCATCACCATTCCAGTTCCAGTTACACGTTGTAGCAGCAGATGTAATAGTAATACCACGTTCTTGCTCTTGAGCCATCCAGTCCATTGTTGCTGCTCCATCGTGTACCTCACCAATCTTATGAGTTTTTCCTGTATAATATAGGATTCGCTCAGAAGTTGTGGTTTTACCAGCATCAATGTGAGCCATAATGCCGATATTACGAGTCAAATGTAAATCTTGTTTTGCCATGATTCTTTTTACCTTTTTATATTACTACTTAGAATCTAAAGTGAGCAAAAGCACGGTTGGCTTCAGCCATACGGTGCATATCTTCCTTACGCTTATAAGCACCACCCTGATTATTAAATGCATCCATTATTTCAGCAGCAAGTTTTTCCGCCATAGATTTTCCGCCACGTTTACGAGCGAAAGCTATCATATTTTTCATTGATATACTTTCCTTACGGTCAGCGCGAATTTCCGTAGGTACTTGGAAAGTTGCGCCACCAATACGACGACTTTTAACTTCCACCTGCGGTGTTATATTATCAAGAGCATTTTTCCAGATTTCAAGAGATGATTTTTCTTCATTTGCCATTTTCTCCTTAACTGCATCTAAAGCATTGTAGAAAATTTCATATGAAGTACTTTTCTTTCCATCATACATTAGGTGATTTACGAACTTTGAGACCTTTTGGTCATTGTAAACTGGATCTGGTAAGATCACGCGTTTCTTTGGTTTTGCTTTTCTCATTTTTAAAAAAATTAATTCTGCATGGGGTTGTATTTATTTGTTCTTCAACACTTACACTCAAGCATTTACTCAACCTGTATAACATTTCTCCAGCAAAACGTTTAATAAATTATTAACCTTACAGCTTATTTCTTAGCCTTTGGACGTTTAGCACCGTATTTAGAACGACGCTGTGTTCGATTAGCGACACCAGCAGTATCCAATGTACCACGAACGATGTGATAACGTACACCAGGAAGATCCTTCACACGTCCGCCACGAACTAAAACGATAGAGTGTTCTTGCAAGTTATGTCCTTCTCCAGGTATGTAAGAGTTAACCTCTTTCTGATTTGTTAAACGGACACGGGCAACTTTTCTCATCGCCGAATTAGGCTTCTTTGGCGTTGTTGTATAAACACGAACACAAACACCACGACGCTGAGGACATGAGTCCAAAGCTGGTGATTTGCTCTTGTCAACAAGCACCTTTCTACCTTTTCTTACCAATTGTTGAATTGTAGGCATTTTATTACTTTTTTAATTTATATATTATTTATTATTGTCAACTTGTTATGCAACGATCACAATAGACCATTTTGGGCTGCAAAGGTACTAATAATTATTCAAAATACCTAATTTAAGGAAAGCCAAAAAGAGCTCTCCTTTATTTATTTTACTTAATATACATTTTTTTAACTTTAATTTATACATTAAAGTGCGAATATATACTACCACATGTAAACACGACAAGCATAAAGAAGCATACAGAATTTACGCCTCGCCCTTGTTGATGTTAAAAGGGGCTATTATCCGTTCTTGTTGATCTGGAATTTTTATTTTCCCAAAATCATTTTCGTACCGCAGTATATTCTCTTGCAAAGCCTGCAATAAACGCTTAGCATGTTCAGGAGCTAATATAACTCGACTTCTAACAACAGCCTTAGGTATTCCAGGTAATATTCTTGCGAAATCAAGAACAAAATCGGAACTAGAATGTGTTATTATTGCAAAATTAGCATATTCACCCTGCGCTATGTCTTGGGGTAATTCAATTTGAAATTGATCTTGTGTTTTGTTTGGTTCGTCAGTCATTTTGTTATTCTTTATAGTATATGTTACAAAGGTAAACATTTTTTTTTAAAAAGCAAAAAGCTACACATAAGCTTTTTAATTTTACATACTAAAATAGATTAAAATAAAATATTAAAAGTCATATCATTAGTTAACTAATGACATAAAGTACACCTATGGTGCTTTAAATAAATAAGGGCTATAACAATATTATTGTTACAGCCCTTATATAAATATTTACTCTACTGTTTTCTGTTCTGAATCAATGGAGTCTGATTGTTGACCAGCGAAATCAAGAACATTCCGTTTATTAGCTATCATACGTTCATATTCTTCCTTAGAGCCAACCACCAATTTATCGAACTCTCTTAAACCTGTTCCAGCAGGTATCAAATGTCCGCAAATCACATTTTCTTTCATGCCCTCTAGTCTATCGACTTTACCGCGAATAGCAGCCTCATTCAAGACCTTTGTGGTCTCCTGGAATGATGCAGCAGACATAAAGCTCTTTGTCTGTAAAGCAGCACGAGTAATACCTTGTAAAATCTGAGTAGAAGTTGCAGGTACCGCATCACGAACCTGAATCAATTTAAGATCTCGTCGCTTTAGAAGTGAGTTTTCGTCACGTAATTTGCGAGCTGTTACAATTTGACCTTTCCTAAAAGATTCACTGTCGCCTGCGTCAATAACAACTTTTTTACCCCATATACGGTCATTCTCTTCTGCAAAATCCAATTTATCAACGATCTCCTGCTCCAAGAAGACTGTATCGCCAGGATCATTTATTTGTACCTTACGCATCATCTGACGAACGATTATCTCAAAGTGTTTATCATTAATTTTAACACCCTGCAGACGATAAACATCTTGTACTTCATTCACAATATATTCTTGTACAGCCGTAGGACCTTTAATTGCGAGGATATCAGCTGGTGTTATAACTCCGTCAGAGAGAGGCGTACCTGCTCTTACCGCATCATCTTGTTGAACAAGAATTTGCTTTCCTAAGTTAACAAGATATTTACGCTGTTCACCAGTTTTACTGGTTACTATGACCTCACGATTGCCACGTTTAACCTTGCCCATTGTGACGACACCATCAATTTCAGATACGACAGCAGGATTTGATGGATTTCGAGCTTCAAACAGTTCAGTTACACGAGGAAGACCTCCAGTGATGTCTCCAGCCTTACCGACAGCACGAGGAATCTTGACAATGGTTTCACCAGTCTTTACCGTTTGTCCATCATCAACGTTCAAGTGACCACCAACAGGGAAGTTATATGTACGAACAACTTCACCTTTAGAATCAAGGATATCACAAGTAGGTACTTTATTTTTATCTTTAGACTCAGTTATAATCTTTTCTGTGAGACCTGAAGTTTCATCAGTTTCCGCACGATAGGTTACGCCCTCAATTACATCATTAAACTTCAATGTACCTGCATTTTCAGTAACAATTACAGCATTGAAAGGATCCCATTGAGCTATTTTCTCACCCTTCTTTACATTATCACCATCTTTGAAATATAATGAAGAGCCATAAGGAACATTGACCGTAGACAAAATAATTTTTGTATTTGCATCAACAAAACGCAACTCTGTGAGTCGGCTAACGACCATCTGACATTCTTTTCCTTCTTCATCAAAAGGAACAGTACGCAACTCTTCGAATTCCAACTTACAATCATTTTTAGCAACGATAGCTGCATTAGCAGCAGCGTTTGCAGCGACACCACCAGCATGGAAAGTACGAAGTGTAAGCTGGGTTCCAGGCTCACCAATAGCTTGAGCAGCAATAACGCCAACAGCTTCACCTTTCTGAACCATACGGCTTGTTGCAAGATTACGACCATAACACTTTTTACATACGCCATGTTTGCTCTCGCAAGTAAGGACAGAACGTATTTCAACACTTTCAATAGGGCTATCCTCTATAATCTGAGCAATAGGCTCTGTGATTTCCTCACCTGCAGATATTATAAGTTCTCCAGTAGTTGGATGTATTATATCATGTACAGATACACGGCCCAAGATACGCTCGTATAATGTTGAAATAACTTCATCACCATTTTTGAGAGCCGTACAAACTAATCCACGTAATGTTCCACAATCATCTTCATTTATTATTACATCATGAGAAACATCAACAAGACGACGAGTTAAATATCCCGCATCCGCTGTTTTCATAGCAGTATCAGCAAGACCTTTACGAGCACCGTGAGTAGAAATAAAGTATTCAAGTACGCTCATACCTTCTTTGAAGTTTGAAAGAATAGGGTTTTCAATAATCTGGGCACCCTCAGCACCGGCTTTCTGCGGTTTGGCCATAAGTCCACGCATACCAGATAACTGACGGATCTGATCTTTAGAACCACGGGCTCCAGAGTCAAGCATCATAAATACTGCATTAAATCCTTTATCAGCTTCTGTCATTTCTTTCATTAACACATTGCCCAAATCATTATTAACATGTGTCCATGTATCAATTACCTGATTATAACGTTCATTATCTGTAATGAATCCCATGTTGTAGTTTTCAGTAATCTGACGAACTTCTTCATTACCCTTTTGAACCAAAGCCTCCTTTTCTGGCGGAACAATAATATCATCAAGATTGAATGAAAGTCCAGCTAAATAAGCCATTTTATAACCAAGGTTTTTAATTCCATCGAGGAATTCGCAAGCTCTTGCGGCACCAGAAGTTTTAATTACTTTTGCTATAATATCACGAAGACTCTTCTTAGATATAACTGCGTTTATGAATCCTACTTCATCTGGTATAATACCATTAACAATAACACGACCGACAGATGTTTCGACCATTTTTTTAACGATATTGCCATTATCATCAAGATCATTCACTATTACATGAACGCGAGCATGTAAATCACATTTTCCTTCATTATGTGCTATTATTGCCTCTTCTGGTCCATAGAAAGTCAATCCCTCTCCTTTAGCATCAGGACGTATTTTTGTAATATAATACAGACCTAGAACCATATCCTGTGAAGGTACAGTTATAGGAGCTCCATTAGCCGGGTTCAGAATATTGTGACTCTGAAGCATTAGTATTTGAGCCTCAAGAACAGCCTCATTACTTAAAGGTAGATGAACAGCCATCTGGTCACCATCAAAGTCCGCATTAAACGCAGTACAAGCCAATGGGTGCAACTGAATAGCTTTACCCTCGATAAGTTTAGGCTGGAAAGCTTGAATACCGAGACGGTGTAGTGTAGGAGCACGGTTTAACATTACAGGATGTCCTTTCATTACATTCTCAAGTATATCCCAAATCACCGGTTCACGACGGTCTACAATTTTTTTAGCACTCTTAACCGTTTTTACGATACCGCGTTCAATCAATTTGCGAATTATGAACGGTTTATACAGCTCTGCAGCCATCAACTTTGGAAGTCCACACTCTCCCATTTTCAATTCAGGACCAACTACAATAACAGAACGAGCAGAATAGTCAACACGTTTGCCAAGAAGGTTCTGGCGAAAACGACCTTGTTTGCCTTTGAGCGAATCAGAAAGAGATTTCAATGGACGATTAGAGTCACTCTTAACAGCACTACTCTTACGGGAATTATCAAACAAGCTGTCCACTGCTTCCTGCAACATACGTTTCTCATTACGTAAAATAACCTCAGGAGCTTTAATTTCCATTAGTCTCTTTAATCGGTTATTACGTATTATGACACGACGATATAAATCATTCAGATCTGATGTAGCAAAGCGTCCACCGTCCAAAGGAACCAATGGGCGCAACTCAGGAGGTATAACAGGGATAATTTTCATTATCATCCACTCCGGCCTATTAATGCCTTTGCTACCTCTAAAAGCCTCTACGACCTGTAAACGTTTTAATGCCTCATTTTTACGTTGCTGAGAAGAATCGCTATTTGCCCTATCTCTCAATTCATATGACAAAGAATCGAGATCAAGACGAACTAAAAGATCATTAATTGCCTCTGCACCCATTTTTGCAATGAATTTATTGGGATCATTATCTTCAAGGTATTCATTTTCCTGAGGTAAATTATCTACAATATCATTGTATTCATCTTCTGTCAATAGATCCATTAAATGAGATCCGTTTAACTCATTATCATCTTGGTCTTTTCTACCTGCGACTATACCTGGTTGAATAACTACATATCGTTCATAATAAACGATAGCATCAAGTTTTTTAGTAGGGAGTCCAAGCAAATAACCTATTTTATTAGGCAATGAACGAAAATACCAGATATGGGCAACAGGTACGACTAATTCTATATGTCCAGAACGTTCACGACGTACTTTTTTCTCTGTTACTTCTACACCACATCGATCGCATACAATACCTTTATACCTGATACGTTTATACTTACCACAAGCGCATTCATAATCCTTTGTTGGACCAAATATACGTTCGCAGAACAAACCATCGCGTTCAGGCTTATATGTACGATAATTTATGGTTTCAGGTTTTGTAACCTCACCATACGAATTTTCTAGGATTTCTTCAGGAGAAGCCAATCCTATGGTAATCTTCGTAAATACACTCTTTATCTTTGAATCTTTTTTAAAAGCCATAATTATTATATCTATGTTGTTATGTAAAGAGTTTAATTGTTAATCTAGAGTAATGCTTAAACCTAAGCCTCTCAATTCGTGCAACAACACGTTAAGAGATTCTGGTATACCCGGTGTTGGCATTGGTTCTCCTTTAACAATTGCTTCATAAGCCTTAGAACGTCCAACGACATCATCAGACTTTATAGTTAGAACCTCTTGCAATACATGACTTGCGCCAAATGCCTCAAGAGCCCAAACCTCCATTTCTCCGAAACGCTGTCCACCAAATTGTGCTTTACCACCGAGAGGTTGTTGTGTTATAAGAGAATATGGTCCAATGCTACGGGCATGCATCTTATCCTCAACCATATGACCGAGTTTCAAGAAGTATGTTATACCAACAGTTGCAGGCTGATCAAAACGTTCGCCTGTTTCACCATCATAAAGATGAGTAGAACAAAGCCTTGGAAGGCCTGCCTTATCAGTCCATTCTTGTAAATCAGCTAGTTTAGCGCCATCAAAAATAGGAGTTGCAAATTTTATTCCTAATTTTCTACCTGCAGCACCAAGGATGGCTTCAAATATCTGTCCCAAATTCATACGAGAAGGCACACCTAATGGGTTGAGTACCAAATCTACAGGACGGCCATCCTCTAAGAAAGGCATATCCTCCTGGCGTACAATTTTAGAAACGATACCCTTATTACCATGACGTCCTGCAAGTTTATCGCCAACACCTATTTTACGTTTCTTAGCAACATAAACCTTTGCCATCTGGAGAATTCCTGAAGGTAATTCATCACCAATAGTGATAGCAAACTTTCTACGTTTCTGTTCAGCATCAAGCAACTTAGACTTCTTTAAAAAGTTTATTATAAGTTTAGCAATAAGCTCATTAGTATGATCATCATTTGTCCATTTGTTAACCTGAATATCTGAGAATTCAAGAGCAGCAATACGAGCAATAACATCATTATCATTAAATTTACTTCCCTTATTGATAAGTTCTATACCAGCATAGTCTTTAATTCCTTGACAAATCTTATCTTCTGTAAGAGTCTCTATTTTAGCAATAAGTATTGCCTTCAAATCTTCAAGTTTTGCAGCATATTCGTCATCTATTTTCTGTAGGATAATTTTATCCTGTTGTTTCGATTGACGTGTTTTTACTGCACGAGAAAATAATTTTTTATCAATAACCACACCCGTCAGAGAAGGATTAGCCTTCAAAGAAGAATCCTTTACATCTCCAGCTTTATCTCCAAAAATAGCACGGAGTAGTTTTTCCTCAGGAGACGGATCACTCTCTCCCTTTGGTGAAATTTTACCAATAAGGATATCACCTGGTTCAACTCGAGCACCAACTCTTATTATACCATTGTCATCCAAATCTTTTGTAGCTTCCTCACTTACGTTTGGAATATCACTTGTAAACTCCTCAACGCCACGTTTAGTTTCACGTACATCTAGAGAGTACTCATCAACATGTACAGATGTCAGCACATCCTCACGTACAATACGTTCGTTAAGAACGATAGCATCCTCATAATTGTACCCCTTCCAAGGCATGTAGGCCACTAATAGATTACGTCCAAGGGCAAGCTCTCCATTTTCGGTAGCATAACCCTCTGTAAGTATATCTCCAGCCTTTACTCTTTGTCCCTTGCTACAAATCGGGCGTAAGTCAATAGTCATACTTTGGTTAGTACGGCGGAATTTGGGTATACGATATTCCTTTAGAGCAGGTTCAAAACTTACATATTCTTCTTCCTCTGTACGATCATAGAGAATACGAATGGTTGTTGCATCTACATATTCTATAACACCTTCACCCTCTGCAGTCACCATAGTACGAGAGTCTTCACAAACCTGTTTTTCAATTCCAGTACCGACAATTGGAGCCTCATTATGAAGCAATGGAACTGCCTGACGCATCATGTTAGATCCCATCAATGCACGGTGAGCATCATCATGCTCCAAGAATGGAATCAAAGCAGCAGCGATAGACGCAATCTGCTGAGGAGATACATCCATCAACTGAACCTCAGAAGGTGGAACAACTGGATAATCAGCATCCTGACGACATTTAACAAGATCGCGTATAAATGTACCATCATCATTAAGAGGCGCATTTCCTTGACCTATAACAACATCAGACTCATCTTCTGCAGTAAAATATACGACATCTTTATTATCAAGATCTACTTTAGAATTACTTACTTTACGATAAGGAGTTTCGATGAAACCAAGTTCATTTATTTTAGCATAAACACATAAAGAAGATATCAAACCAATATTTGGTCCCTCTGGACTCTCTATAGGACAAAGACGACCATAATGTGTATAATGAACATCACGAACCTCAAAACCAGCACGTTCACGAGAAAGTCCACCTGGTCCTAAAGCCGACATACGGCGTTTATGAGTGACTTCTGCAAGAGGGTTTGTTTGGTCCATAAACTGAGAAAGAGCATTTGTTCCAAAGAACGAATTGATAACACTAGAAATAGTCTTAGCATTAATCAAGTCTGTTGGAGTAAACACCTCATTATCACGTACATTCATGCGTTCCTTAATAGTACGACTCATACGTGCTAAACCAATAGAGAACTGATTACCCAACTGTTCTCCTACTGTTCTCACACGACGGTTACTCAAATGGTCAATATCATCAACAGCAGCTTTAGAATTAATAAGCTGAATTAAATATTTTATAATCTCAATTATATCCTCTTTAGTCAAAACACGAACATCCATTCCTGTTTCGAGTCCAAGTTTTCTATTTATACGATATCTTCCTACTTCACCCAGATCGTATCTTTTATCAGAGAAGAACAAACCTTGAATCACCTCACGGGCTGTACTGTCATCAGGTGGATCTGCATTACGAAGCTGCCTATAAATATAAGTTACAGCCTCTTTTTCAGAGTTACTTGGGTCTTTTTGCAATGTATTAAAAATAATTGAGAAATCAGATGCTACAGACTCATCCTTATGAACAAGTACAGTATGTGCTCCACTGTCAATTATCTCTGCAATATTATCTTCATCTAGAATTGTTTCACGCTCAATAATAACTTCATTACGCTCTATAGAAACAACCTCACCCGTATCCTCATCAACAAAATCTTCAGTCCAACTTTTCAAAACCCTTGCGGCCAATTTACGGCCTACGCATTTTGAAAGTTCTTTTTTATTTACCTTAACCTCCTCGGCTAAATCAAATATTTCAAGAATATTCTTATCATTTTCAAAACCAATAGCACGCAACAGAGTTGTTACTGGCAATTTTTTCTTACGATCAATATATGCATACATTACATTATTAATATCAGTTGCAAATTCAATCCAAGAACCCTTGAATGGGATTATACGAGCTGAATATAATAATGTTCCATTTGCATGAACACTTTGACCAAAGAAAACGCCAGGAGAACGATGCAACTGCGAAACTACCACACGTTCAGCACCATTGATAATAAACGTGCCATTGTCTGTCATATACGGTATCGGTCCCAGGAATACATCCTGAACCACCGTATTGAAGTCTTCATGCTCCGGGTCAGTACAAGACAATTTCAACTTAGCCTTTAAAGGTACACTATATGTAAGTCCACGCTCCAAACATTCATCTATAGAATAGCGAGGGGGATCTATATAGTAATCCAAGAACTCAAGAACAAAATTATTACGAGTGTCGGTTATAGGGAAATTCTCTGAGAATACCTTATATAATCCGTCATTCTTACGTTCCTCAGGCGGTGTGTCCAACTGAAGGAAGTCTTTGAAAGACTTTAATTGCACATCGAGAAAATCCGGATAGGGCATCGGATTTTTCACGCTGGCAAAGTTTACTCTGTTATCAACGATTTTTGAAGCCATTAGCAGATAATGATAATAATACTATTTTCTAAATAAAAACGCAAAAAAGGTTAAGACTCTCTTACTTAGAGAATCTTAACCAAATTTTATTGTATAACAAGTTATTACTTGAGCTCTACCTTAGCACCTGCAGCCTCGATAGTTTTCTTCAAGTTTTCAGCCTCGTCTTTAGCCATACCCTCTTTCAATGTAGAAGGAACGCCATCAACTAGATCTTTAGCTTCTTTCAAACCAAGACCACAAGCTTCTTTAACAGCCTTTACGACCTGTAGTTTAGTAGCACCTACTTCAGCAAGGATAACATCAAAAGATGATTTTTCCTCAGCTGCAGCAGCTGCACCACCTGCAGCAGGACCAGCAGCAACAGCAACAGCTGCAGCAGCAGGTTCAATTCCATACTCGTCCTTCAGGACTGTAGCCAACTCATTTACTTCTTTAACTGTCAAATTAACTAATTCTTCAGCAATAGCTTTTATGTCTGCCATTTTATTCTAATTTTTAATGTTTTTATTATTAATGTTTTTGACTTTATTTTTTATTCAGGACGCTCTCCTAAAGTCTTCAGTACACCATGGATAGTGCCAGCGCCTGATTGAAGAGCTGATACGACATTCTTTGCCGGAGACTGCAGCAAAGCCACAATATCTGCAATAATTTCGTTCTTGCTCTTTAAAGATGCAAGTTCATCCAACTTATCTGCCCCTACATAGAAACACTCCTCTGCATAAGCTGCTTTAAGAGATGGAACTCCTTCCTTTTTAAAATCTCCTAACAACTTTGCTGGAACATTTGCAGTATTACAGAACATTACAGCTGTATTACCTTTCAAACAACCATAAACAGGTTCAAAATCAACATCTGAAGCCTCGAAAGCCTTGTGAAGAAGTTTATTCTTTACAACGACCATCTTGATTTCACTCTTAAAGCATTTACGGCGAAGGCTACTTGTTTTTTCTGCATTCAATCCAGTTACATCAACTAGATAGAAATGAGAAAATTCTTTCAACTTTTCTCCGAGCTCAACTATTATAGTATCTTTTACTTCCTTTTTCATTTTACTAAACTTTTACGAGTTATTCAACTGATTTAGGATCAATTTTGATACCTTTACTCATAGTGCTTGAAATAAAGATACTCTTAATATAAGTACCCTTTGCAGATGATGGTTTTAATTTGATGATTGTAGAAATAAATTCTTTTGCATTCTCAAATATCTGTTCAGCTGTAAAAGAAACCTTTCCAATTGATGTATGCACAATACCTGCTTTATCAACTTTAAAGTCAATTTTACCCTGTTTAACCTCTCTGACTGCTTTAGCAACATCCATAGTAACCGTACCGCTCTTTGGGTTAGGCATCAATCCTCTAGGACCAAGAAAACGACCCAACGGACCAATTTTACCCATACAAGACGGCATTGTTATGATGACATCAATGTCAGTCCATCCACCTTTGATCTTGTCGATATACTCGTCAAGACCAACGTAATCAGCACCTGCCTCTTTAGCAGCAGCTTCAGCATCCGGTGTACAAAGGCAAAGAACACGTGTAACCTTACCAGTACCATTAGGAAGTGATACAACACCTCTAACCATCTGGTTCGCTTTACGTGGGTCTACACCTAAGCGTACATCAATATCGAGTGAAGCGTCAAATTTGGTTGTAGTTACCTCCTTTACCAATTCTGATGCCTCTTTCAAAGAGTATGCTTTCCCTGCTTCAACCTTATCAGCTACTGATTTTTGATTTTTTGTCAGTTTACTCATTTTTTAAATTGAAGTTATTAATTATTTACCAGGGAAGTCCCCTTTTACAGTTATGCCCATACTTCTTGCTGTTCCAGCAACCAATTTCATCGCTGATTCAATTGTGAAACAATTCAAGTCTGTCATTTTATCCTCTGCAATAGCCTTAACCTGATCCCAAGTTACAGATGCAACTTTTTTTCGGTTTGGCTCAGCAGAACCACTTTTAACCTTGGCAATCTCAAGCAACTGTACAGCTGCAGGAGGAGTCTTGATTACAAAGCTGAATGACTTATCAGTGTAGTATGTGATAACAACAGGAAGAACTTTTCCTGCCTTATCCTGGGTTCTGGCGTTGAACTCTTTGCAGAATCCCATAATATTGATTCCCTTAGAACCTAATGCAGGTCCTACTGGAGGAGAAGGATTCGCAGCGCCACCTCTAATCTGTAATTTGATTAATCCAGCAACTTCTTTAGCCATTTCTAATTATTATTTATTGATTATTATAAAGAATATATTGTACCGTAACAAATACAACTTATTCTTTTGTAACTTGCATAAAACCTAACTCAAGTGGAGTTTTACGTCCAAAGATCTTAACCATTACTTTCAGTTTACGCTTAACAGGATTAACCTCTTCTATTACACCACTAAATCCACTAAATGGGCCATCAATAACCTTGACAGTCTCATCAATGACATAAGGAACGTTTGTATCCTCAGTTGCCAATTCAGTTTCTTCAGCATTACCTAGAATTCGATTAATATCCGACTGCTTTACAGGAGAAGGACAATCCATTCCGCCAAGAAAACCCAAAACATTAGGCATAAAGCGCAAGATATGCGCTACATCTGCATTAAGGTTTGCTTCAACCAACAAGTAACCAGGAAGAAATGTTTTCTCCTTCACTACACGTTTGCCGTTACGAACACTTGCATGCTTTTCCATAGGTATTAAGACCTGAGAAACATGATCTGCAAGAGTAGCGTTGTGTTTAAGTTCGGCATCGATATATTCTTTTACCTTTACCTCCTTACCACTTACAGCACGAAGCACGTACCATTTTTTTTCTGTTCCAGCCATTTCTAAAACGATTAACTTGGATAGACGTTGTTCATAATAAACTTAAAGACAGTATCCATTACGAACACAACAACAGCAATGACCAGGGAAGCGGATAATACGACCACTGCACTGTGTGTTAGTTCAGACCTTGAAGGCCAAGTAGTTTTATGCGCAAGTTCGTCATAACATGCCTTGCAATAATTAACTATTTTCTTAAACATAATGTTTATTATTTGGGCACGGGAAGAGAGACTCGAACTCCCGACACCTGGTTTTGGAGACCAGTGCTCTACCAAACTGAGCTATTCCCGTAAAAGAGGTTCCCGTAGATTAAGCGGGAACCTTCTAATATATTTGTTTTAGATATTAGTCTAAAATCTCTGTTATCTGTCCAGCACCTACTGTACGTCCACCTTCACGGATAGCGAAACGAAGACCTACATTGATAGCAACAGCATAAATCAGTTCTACTGTAATAGTTACATTATCACCAGGCATTACCATCTCAACTCCTTCTGGAAGAGTAATTTCGCCTGTGCAATCCATTGTACGGAGATAGAACTGTGGACGATACTTATTTCCGAATGGAGTATGACGACCACCTTCTTCTTTCTTCAAAACATATATCTGAGCCTTGAAAGTCTTATAAGGCTTGATCTGTCCTGGATGACAAAGAACCATACCGCGTCTAATTTCAGCTTTGTCGATACCACGTAGAAGTAGACCTACGTTATCACCAGCTTCGCCTTCATCAAGAATCTTACGGAACATTTCAACACCAGTAACAGTTGATTTTTTATCTTCACCAAGACCAAGAAGTTCAACTTCATCACCAACCTTAACACGACCAGTTTCAATACGGCCAGTAGCAACTGTACCACGACCAGTAATTGAGAATACATCCTCAACCGGCATTAAGAAAGGTTTATCTAGATCACGTGGAGGTAATGGTATCCAAGTATCAACAGCTTCCATCAATTCAAGAACTTTATCTTCCCATTTAGCAACGCCATTCAACGCGCCAAGAGCAGATCCACGAATAATAGGAGTATTGTCACCATCATATTCATATTGATCAAGGAGTTCACGCATTTCCATCTCAACGAGTTCAAGCATTTCCTCATCCTCAACCATATCACATTTGTTCAGGAAGACAACCAAACGAGGTACATTTACCTGACGAGCGAGCAATACGTGCTCACGTGTCTGAGGCATAGGACCATCAGTTGCAGCTACAACGATAATAGCACCATCCATCTGAGCAGCACCAGTAACCATGTTCTTTACATAGTCAGCGTGTCCCGGACAGTCTACGTGAGCATAATGGCGATTAGCTGTCTCATACTCTACGTGTGCAGTGTTAATAGTAATACCACGCTCTTTTTCCTCAGGAGCGTTATCAATCTGATCAAAAGACTTGATCTCATCACTCTTTGAGAAACCCTTCTCTGCAAGTACCTTTGTGATAGCTGCAGTCAGAGTGGTCTTTCCGTGGTCAACGTGACCGATAGTACCAATGTTAACATGCGGTTTGGTACGTTCAAATTTCTCTTTAGCCATAGCTTTTCTTGTTTTATTTATATAAATGAATAATCGTGTTATTTATGCTTCTTTTCTAAAAAAAAGAATTATGGAAGAGCTGTAACCGAGACTTGAACTCGGGACCTCTTCCTTACCAAGGAAGTGCTCTACCACTGAGCTATTACAGCAGTGGAGCGGAAAACGGGACTCAAACCCGCGACCCCCAGCTTGGAAGGCTAGTGCTCTATCAACTGAGCTATTTCCGCAAAACTTCTTCTGATGTGGGTGGTGATGGATTCGAACCACCGTAGGCATAGCCAGCAGATTTACAGTCTGCCCCATTTGGCCACTCTGGTAACCACCCTTATTTAAACAACACCATCTTCTTGAGCCTCTTGTCGGATTCGAACCAACGACCCCGAGATTACAAATCACGTGCTCTGGCCAACTGAGCTAAAGAGGCAAATCCTTGCAGCCGTAAGGCTTGCGTTTAAGGACGTGTTGTAAAACGGCTGCAAAGATAGGCATTATTTTTGAACTACAAAAATTTTTCAAGGTTTTTTTTAATATTGGCGCATTTTTTCTTTGTATTTCGCCAATTTTACCTTCATCGCATCAATACTTTGGTCTACGCTCTCCTCAAAAGTATCGCATGTCTTTTCGACGAATAATGTACTTCCTGGAACTGTAACCGTAAGGCTTGTCTCTTTATTTAATGCTATTGCAGGCTTCACCACTTTTAATTGTACTTCAATTTTTTGAATATCTTCAAATGTTTTTCCAAGCTTTGAAACTTTTTTCTCAATAAATGCCTGTAATTTCTCAGTTGCATCAAAATGAATTGAACTAATTTTAATGTCCATAGTAACCTCCTTGTTTTATTATGCCCTAGGATGGGCTTGGTTATACACTTTCTTCAACTGCTCAAAAGTTGTATGGGTATACACCTCTGTTGTCGTCAAACTTTGATGACCGAGCAGTTTTTTAACGCTTTCAAGATTTGCATTATGATTAAGCATAGCCGTAGCAAATGTATGTCTAAGCACATGTGGCGTACATTTTTTTAAGGTGCAAACCATTTTAAGATACTTAGAAACCTCGTAGCGGACCCGATTACGATTCATCCGTTCCCCTCTTTCAGTAACAAACATCAGATCAGAAGCCTCAGGAAACGTCTTGTCCTTAATATTAAGGTAATTAGTTATAGCATTTGCGAGTTCTATACCAAAAGGAATAATACGTTGCTTATTTCTTTTTCCTGTTACCTTAATTTTATAATCATTTAAATCAACAGACGATCTTTCCAAATTTATAAGCTCCGATAGCCTAATGCCTGTTTCATAAAACATTATAATTATAGTATACGCGCGTACATCTTTAAAAGAAGAGCCAAACAAATTACCATCTAAAAGATCATTTATCTCTTTTTCTTTTAAAAACTGCGGTAATGGTTTATTCTTTTTTGGACCAGATACTGCCCGAGCTGGATCAGATGTCATAAGACCTTGAGACATAGCAAAACGATAAAAGGAACGCAAAGCGCTCAATCTTCTATTGATTGAGGTAGCAGTGTTTCCTTTATCCATCATACTCTCTATCCAATCACGGATAATGTCAGAATCAACAGATTCCCACGAGAGATGAGTACCCAAATTTTTGAAGTACGATTCGAATGATTCTAAATCTCGACCGTAGCTCTGCAATGTTAAAGTGGAATAATTCCGTTCATATTGCAAATAGTTCAAAAATTGTTCTATCATCATATAGACGTTGCTTTCATAATGTTATTCGGCAACGAATGTACGAATTAATTTTCGAACCACCAAATTTTTTCGAGATTTTTATTCCTCGTTAGCTCTTAATTTCTGTACGTAAACAGCGTGTTCCATCTTAAGTCTCTTCAAAACAGAAGGTTTGTCATATTGTTGACGTGAACGGAGTTCTTTAACAACACCTGTCTTTTCGAATTTTCTTTTAAATTTTTTCAAGGCTCTTTCAATGTTTTCGCCTTCTTTTACTGGTACAACGATCATGTTTTTTTATTTTAAATTTTTTAATTAAACCAATATTGTGGTACCTTACCACAATTTGCGGGTGCAAAATTACATCTAATTTAGGAAACCCACAAGTTTTTGGTCACTTTTTTTTCGAAATATTTCATTTTCACTTACTTATAGATATTGTAGATGCTTTTAACCAGTCATTTTCATCCTTTGTTAAATAAGGAGACAATTTTTCATATACCATTTTATGATATTGATTAATCCATTCGATCTCTTCATCCGTCATCATATTTTTAACTATCGGAAAAGTATCTATGGGGCAGATCGTCAAAGGTTCAAATTCTAAGAATTCGCCAAATTCAGTTGTTTTATATTGTTTAATAAGTAAGGTATTTTCAATCCTCACGCCGAAACGTCCTGAAAGATACAGTCCTGGTTCATCCGTCACAGTCATTCCTGGTAACAATGGAGCGGGTTTCCATTCCATTCTTATCTGATGATTACCTTCATGAACATTAAGATAAGATCCAACCCCATGTCCTGTGCCATGAAGATAATTCAGTCCTTCTCTCCACAAATCTTTTTTTGCAATTGCATCTAGTTGAGTTCCACTTGCACCATTAGGGAACTTCAACATTTCTAATTGAATATGCCCTTTAAGCACAAGAGTATAGATCTTTTTTTGTTCTTCCGTAACATCTCCAAGAGCTATAGTTCTTGTTATATCAGTCGTCCCATCTAAATACTGTGCGCCAGAGTCTATCAGTATAAAGCCATTACTATTCAACGGTATATCAGTTTCTTTTGTTGCTTCATAATGTACAATAGCCCCATGCTCTTGATATGCAGCAATTGTATCAAAAGAAATACCTCTATACAAGTCTTGTTCAGAGCGTAAATCCGTAAGTTTTTTATCTATTGAAACTTCAGTCTGACTACCTCTAGCAACTGCAGGCTTAAGCCACATTAAGAATTTAACCATAGCCACTCCATCCCTGATCATTGCATTTCTAAAGCCTTCTATTTCAGTTCTGTTTTTTATAGTTTTCATATATGCAGCTGGAGATTTACCATTTACAATATCCTTACATCTTACAGTATTATACAGCGTATAGTTTATTTCATTTGGATCAAGTAATATATTGTACTCTGGATACAGTTTTAGAACATTATTTATATTCTCGTATTCATCAACAGAGACACCCTCTTTCTTAAGATACATTTCTGTTTTCTCATCAAGTTTTTTTCTATTAATAAATAAGGTAGCATTTGTAGAACCAATCAACAGATAAGATACGAAGACCGGATTACAATGCACATCTTCCCCTCTCATGTTAAGAGTCCAGGCTATATCATCTAAAGCAGAAATGAGTATTCCATAAGCATGACTATCATGCAACTTTTCACGTATTCGTTCAATCTTCGAGTGACATGATTCACCAGCATATTCAATCGGATGTATCCTTATTTTATTCTCAGGTATAGGAGGTCTATCCTTCCATATAAACTTCAACGGATCAAAATTTGTTCTAAGAGTTATGCCACCCTCATTTCTAAGTTCATAAATAAGAGAACAAACCATTTTTTCAGAAGCCACCATTCCATCTATTCCTACAGACGGATTATTGAGATAAGCCAGGTTAATGCCCAGCCATTTACTTATAGAAGGGGTACCCGGCATTTTTTCTTTCATAAGTTCAAATTCAGAACCTTTAAGTTGTTCAGCTGCAGCTATGAAATACCTAGAGTCAGTCCAAAGAGCAGCCTTAGATTGCGTAACTACTGCAACTCCGGCTGATCCATTGAATCCGGAAATCCATTTACGTCCCTCCCAATGTTCAGGAATGTATTCACCATTATGAGGATCTGTGCTTGGAAAGATGAACGCATCCAGATTTTCACCTTTCATAATATCGCGCAAAGCCGATATTCGTTCTTTTATAGACATATTCATTATAAAATTGCAATTTCGAGTTTACAAAGATATACCTTTTCATATTTAATAACAAATTAAAAGCAAAATAAATAATGAATATATTGCATTTTTTGCTACCTTTGCGTTCGACAAAAGTAGATAGTTTATAAATTTATTAATAATACAAGTATGGAATTCTTAACTAACGAGAAACTTACCATTGTCGGCGCAGCCGGAATGATTGGTTCAAACATGGCTCAGACAGCCGCAATGTTAAAACTTACTCCTAACATCTGCCTTTATGATGTTTACGAGCCAGGACTAGAAGGTGTAACAGAAGAAATGCGTCACTGCGGATTTGAAGGTGTAAACTTCACATTCACTACAGATGTAAAAGAAGCGCTTACTGGTGCTAAATATATCATTTCCTCAGGTGGTGCCCCACGTAAACAAGGTATGACACGTGAAGATTTGCTTAAAGGTAACGCAGGTGTTGCTGAGCAACTTGGTAAAGACATCAAGTCTTATTGCCCAGATGTAAAACACGTTGTAATCATATTCAATCCAGCAGACATCACTGGTCTAGTTACTCTGATTTGGTCTGGTCTAAAACCATCACAGGTTTCTACACTTGCAGCTCTAGATTCTATTCGTCTTCAGAGCGAACTAGCTAAACATTTTGGTGTAGCTCAGAGTGATGTTACAGGTTGCCGTACATACGGAGGCCATGGTGAAGCTATGGCTGTATTCGCTTCTACAGCAAAAGTTGCAGGAACACCTCTTACAGATCTTATCGGAACATCTAAACTAACAAACGAGCAGTGGGCTGAAATCAAACAGAAGACAGTTCAAGGTGGTTCTAACATCATCAAACTTCGTGGCCGTTCATCATTCCAGAGCCCAGCTTACGTATCAGTACGTATGATAGAGGCTGCAATGGGTGGCGAAGAGTTCACATGGCCAGCAGGTCGCTATGTATCATTTGCTGGAATCGACCACATTATGATGGCAATGGAAGTAACTATAACAAAGAATGGTTCTGCTTACGAAGAAGTAGTAGGTACAGCCGAAGAGATGGAAGCTCTTAAGAAGAGTTATGAGCACCTTGTTACTATGCGTCAGGAAGTTATCGACCTTGGAGTTGTTCCTCCAGTTGCAAAATGGGGTGAAATCAATCCTAACTTGAAATAATATCTAACGGGATACAAACAAAAAACAGTATGGTCTTCTAGATGAATTCCATACTGTTTTTTTTTATTAATACAAATATTATGGCTTTAATTAAATCAATAAAAGGACTTTCTCCTAAATGGGGAAAAGAATGTTACTTCAGCGAAAATGCCACTATTGTAGGTGAGGTAGTAATGGGTGATGAATGCTCAATATGGTTTAACGCTGTTTTAAGGGGTGATGTATGCCCAATACATATTGGCGACAGAACTAACGTTCAGGATGGATCATGCCTACATGTAACAAACAAAATAGGTCCTCTTAATATTGGCAATGATGTAACTATTGGGCATAATGCAACTGTGCATGCATGCACTATTCATGACGGAGCCCTAATTGGCATGGGGTCTACCCTACTTGATAACTGTGAAGTAGGTGAGGGAGCCGTAATCGCAGCAGGAGCCTTGGTATTATCAAATACAAAGATAGGTCCTCACGAGATATGGGGTGGAGTACCTGCTAAATTCATAAAGAAGACAAGACCTAATCAGGCAGAAGACTTTGCAAAACATTACGTTATGTATTCTAAATGGTATCTAGAAGAAGATAGTAAGGAGCAACATTAATTAATGTTGCTCACTACATCAGCAGTTCTAGACTTAGGAGATACTATAAGTTCGGTTACTTTTCCATCTTTAAGAGTTGCCTCTACGGTTGTTTCATGTGTTGCATGAAGTTTAAAATGTACATTCCATGATTTTGGCCATGCAGGAAATATTATTATTTTGCCATTGGCCTCTTGCAATAACATATCCTGCAAACCAATCATACCACTTCCTCCCCAATTATGGTCAGGAGACCAATCAAATCCAGGCCCCCAAAAAGAAGGAAAGCGATAAGGTCCATCAGACAATTTTAGTTTTGCAAGTCTTGCAGCCTCATCTGTGAGTCCTAGATCTGCTGCCCAAATATTATCTTGTTTCCATCCCACATGTGATCTGAACTGTAATGCGAAAGGATCATATTGGTAAGTATCTTGAGCTAACTTAATATCAGGTTTGCCGACACCATAAATGCGCCATGGGAAAACTGGATACAATTCAGTAGGTTCAGTATTATTTACCCTTGCCCATATTACTGCAGGTGATATAACTTTATGCCCATCAACTTCTCTAAAAGAGATACCAGGTATGCGTTGCAAGAGTTCTTTATATCTATTCAATGATATAGAATCCGAATTATGCTTAGATAGATAAGATACAAGTGAAGAAGTCACAACTTTTAACCCTGAAACAGTTGACGTAGGATTATAAGCCATTTTAAATGTTTCAGCTCCAGATCCCGGATATATAATAAGCTTACCATCGCTATCTAAATCCTTTATACCCCTTAGCCTAGCAAGATAACGATAATGTTCATCAAAGAAATCCAAAGTAGACTGTATAAATGGGATATACTTACTTATATCATTTTTTGAATAACTTTCACTTTCCAATATCATCTCACAGAATTCCAAAGCTGTATCCCATGTATACTCCAACCAAGCATTATATTGCATTCCCAGATCATAATCAATAGGACGCTTCTTGCCATACTCATCAAAATTAGGAAGCCCAAAGTTTTCCATCTGTTCTGTAAAAGCAGCACCTTTATGATTCCAATACACCTTACTACGTAACTGTGCATTACCAAGAATACGCAAATAAAAATCAAATTGAGACTTCATCGCATCATAGTCTCCACTTTTCAACATAGGCCAATATACAAGGCGTTGATTTTGCATAGTATGTACTCCGCCACCCCAATTACGATAATCAGGTGTAAAATGATTATTTGTATCTACATAGACAGGATCAAAGGCAAATAATCCTCCATTAAACTTAGTTGGCCATTCGCTAATAGCATTGCAGCCCAACATATAACGGAACAATGTATAATTTCTAGTTATAGACTTACATTCGCCATCACCTTCAATACAACTGCGCTGCCAGTATTGCCTCCACCACTGACGTGTAAGTTTTTTGTCTTTTTCAGTATTTACAGATTTTTCTGTTTTTCCCAGATCATTTTTCCATTGAGATATATCACCTTGCTCAGAGGCTAATATTATTTGTAAATTATGATCCTTCGCAGCATTTATGGTCTCATATATCCAAGTTGTATATGGAGTATCCGCATAAACACCTTTATTTTTTCCTTTAAACAAGAAACCATTGCCACACATTTTCCCGCCAAATGTAAGGTTCTTTAATGGATTATACATCTGTTGCTTCACACAATCCATTTTTTGCTGAGCCACAGTAGCATCGAATATAGTATAATCACCATTACGATGAAAAAAAGTGATTGATCTACTATCTGCAAATATTGAATCACGATGAGTAACAGTGCCTTTAGGTGTGCTCCACTTATATGAGGTTTGGAACCGTTCTCTATCTCCTAAAAGTTTATCATCAACTCGCCAATTGTCATAGCAAGCCTCAGCTTTCAAACGTTGGTTACCTTGAATGTCTACATGTATCACAGGTTTAAAGACATCAACCCATATATTTACTGTTTTTTCACCATCTGACACAGATATATATCCATCTTTCAAATGCAAGACTTGCGTGAAATTAGCATCAGTTTTAAGTGCTGGGATAAGGTTTATACGAAATCGGCCTTGCTTTAGTATTGTGTTATTTTCATCAAAAGAACCTGTACGGCAAACATAGAAAAAGATAGTACCATTTTCGACCCACACATTCAGTCCAACGCTACCTCCTCCGCATGGCATAGATTCCGAAGAGTTTTTACTAGGTGTTTTCCATACATAATCTTTAGGTGTCTGAGCCCTTAAAGGCTGAGTCGCTAATAATGCGATTAGTATGGCAAGTGCGCATAATATAGATTTTTTCATATCAATTGGTAGTCTTTGTTTATTGTTGCAAAGTTAGTACAAATAATATTTTGATCCAAATGAATTAGTAACAAAGAAATCTAATCTTATTGATAATCCTTTTATTTTATAAAAATCGGTCTGTTTTTAATATCTTAATTTGTACATTTATAGTTTGTTTTTGTAATCTGAAATACATTGTCTATATATAGAAAGAATATTACCCTACAGATGTTTATTGCAAAAAGGGGTACATCCTACATATGGAATAGCTTAATAAATTGATTATCAGTAAAATAGTTTCTATTGTATATACACAGTCATACATTCACTATACATATTATAAATATTTTGTAGCTTCTCTTTTATCAGAGCATAGCTTTTACGTTGTCGGAGCATAACTTTGACACTCTCGGAGTATTACTTTGGTACACTCGGAGCATAGCTTCTGCAGTGTCAAAGCATAGCTTTTCTGACTATTATAAATAATAGAGTTATAAATAATATATTAGTAATATTAGATATACACTTTAATTAGAAAATGTATGATTATGTATGTCAGCTATACTACATTCATATGATAAAGTATTCATTACAAAGGTATTATGAGTTTCAATGTATATAATTACTATAATAACACTCCTGAAAGAATACTTATAACACCCAACAAATAGAAAAAGGCGAACCTCAACGACCCACCTTCCTACTAATTTCAACAATCAACTAACAATTAATATCGTTCTATTATAATTGAATGGTTAAGTTTATTTTTTTTCTTCATTTTTTTCCGCCTTCGGGTGTCGAAGATTTTCTCCCACATTTGTATAGATTGAAGCCTCTGCTATATTTGTTGCATGGTCTGCAATACGCTCGATGTTAGAGATAATACCATTTAGATTTATAAAGGTAAACAAAAGATGACGAGTCTCTTCAGAATACTTACTTTTTTTAATAGTATCCTTTATTAGCTTATGATTAATATCGTCGACGAAATCATCATTTTTAATAGTCCAGACGGCCGCATCATTGTCGTCATTAAGAAAAGCAGATACTGATTTTTTAACCATTAATATACTTGAGGCCATCATGCTTGATATTATGGGCAACATGTGTTCAAATACCGTTTTGTCCTCTATGCGTGACAGGAACTTGTCGATATTCTTCACCTGGTCACCGATACGTTCCAGATTGGAAATCATCTGATAAGCAGACATTATTTTGCGAATATCAGATGCTACAGGATTCTGCAACGCAATAATATCGATAATCTCATTACCGAGACTTATCTCAAAACCATCTATCAGGTTTTCATTATTTTCTATTTTTTGTTGTACTTCAGCCGGAATATCAGTGATGCCATCAACGAGCAACTTGTCTACAATTTCCAACTGGCGCATTACCAATTCCACCATTTCGTTGAAATGATCCAATAATGAATGTAATGCATTGTCTTTTGTTATTGCCATAATGTTATTTTTAATGCACGAAGCAATTTTGTCATAAATTAAATTTTATCCGAATTTACCTGTAAGATATGCCTCTGTACGTGGGTCTGTTGGAGTCGTGAACATTTTCTTGGTGTTATCATATTCTACCAATTCACCTAGATACATAAACATTGACTTGTCAGATATACGCGCAGCCTGCGACATATTATGAGTTACCATAATAATGGTATAGTTCTTTTTCAATTCCACTAGCAAGTCTTCTATCTTAGAAGTGGATATAGGGTCGAGAGCCGAAGTTGGTTCATCGAGTAGTATCACTTTGGGGCGAAAGGCAATAGTGCGAGCCAGACAGAGCCTCTGCTGCTGACCGCCTGACAAGAAATTACCTTTGCTGTGCAATGTGTCCTTAACCTCATCCCAGAGAGCGACATCACGCAACGATTTTTCTACGATATCATCACGTTCTTGTTTCTTCATACGAATACCATTAAGCCTGTAGCCTGCAATCACATTATCGTAGATACTGAGTGTTGGGAAAGGATTTGGGCGTTGAAATACCATACCTATTTTGCGACGCAAATTCATTGTCGGCATTTCATATATATTATCTCCACTAAGCAATATTTTCCCATCAGTACTAATGTTTGGGTAAAGCTCGTGCATGCGGTTAATGGCCCTCAATAGAGTAGTCTTGCCACACCCCGATGGTCCCATGATAGCTGTGATAGAATTTTCTTCTATCTCTGCTGAGACATGTTTCACTGCATATTTGTCGTCACCGTAGCTGATTGAGAGATCCTCTATCGACATAACCGGTGCTGTTGTATTTTCTTTAGTCTTCATCATTTATCTTTTATTTTCTTCTTGCTCCTATCCATTTTGATATCAGATTGAGTATCAACACAAATCCCATTAGGAATATGGTTGAGCTCCATATCAGATTTACCATGTTAGGATCGTTATAAAATTGCCATATCAACAATGGCACGGCCGAACCCGGTTTAGCGATATTCCAGTTAATATCAGGATTTCCCAATGTTGTAAGCATCAACGGGGCGGTCTCGCCAAGAACACGCGACACAGCAAGTAGTATTCCACTAATCAGTCCCGAGAAGGCTGTGGGTATTAGTACCCGCCAAATCACTTTATAATAAGGTGTACCAAGAGCAATGGCTGCCTCTTTGAGCGTATCGGGGACCATTTTTAGAGATTCCTCAGTAGAACGAACAATCAATGGCAACATCATTATGGCTAGTGCAACACCACCCGCCAATACTGAATAACCTTTTGTCAAAGGAACCACCACCCAGATATAGGCAATAATACCGATAACGATAGAAGGTACTCCCTGCAAAATATCAGCAATATCACGTATCACACCAGCATATCTTTTTTTGCTATTCTCTGAGAGATAAACACCAATTACCATTCCGATAGGAATTGCTATTACCGATGCAATAAGGACCAAATAGATAGAACCTAGTATACCGTTGGCTATTCCTCCAGGGATAACCTCTCCACTTGCATTAGCCATCATGGCAGTAAACGTGTCGGGTGCAACTTTGGTGAAGAAATCCCAGTTTATCTGTTTATAACCTTTTATCAATAATGTACCAATGATCAGGAAAACCATAGAGATGGTAAGGAATGAAAAGAGCATAACAGCTATCTTGAAGATATTGTTTTTCGCTTTTCTATAACCAATTGAAGATAGCAGCCCTACTGTTTCCTTCATATTAAGAGTGTTATCCATTATCCAATCTTTTTAATTATGTATTTACCTATCGCATTGATAACAGTAGTTATCACAAAGAGGAATAGAGCAAGCTCTATCAATGCGCTTAACTGCAATCCGCTAGCCTCACCAAACTGATTGGCAATAACACTAGCCATTGTATTACCGGTAGAGAAAAGCCCATGTGGTATCACATTCTCGTTACCTATCAACATAGTTACAGCCAGAGTTTCACCAATTGCCCTACCAAAGGCAAGAATATAACTTGCAGTCATTCCAGAGCGCGCATTAGGCAAGACAACTGTACGTATCACTTCTAATCGTGTAGCCCCGAGAGCATATGCAGCTTCCTTCAAATCGTTTGGTACCATAGCTATTGTAGTATTGCTTAAGGACGTTGCATAAGGCACTATCATGATAGCAAGTATCAATGCTGATGTGAAGACTCCGAATCCCTGCGGACTCAAACCGGATTTAACAACCAATGGGCAAAGTATATAGAATCCCCATAGACCATAAATTATAGATGGGATACCGGCCAAAAGATCTACAAGTGTACCTACAACAGACGCGATCTTAGTACCACGGAAGTATTCTGCAACAAACAGCGATGTGCAAAAAGCCAAAGGGATAGCGATAATCAAAGCTACAATAGATGTGAGCAATGTACCGACTATAAAGAGCAACGCGCCATAATTCTCGCTCCCTTGCGTTGGATCCCACTGGTCAGAGATCAGAAACCGCCATCCAAACTTGGATATTGACGGTAACGACCCCTCGAACAGTGAAAATACCATCGCCGCGGCTATCAGAACGATAACCAGTGAGGAGAAGAATAATACGCGTTTCAGAATTTTATCGCTATTCATTTACTTCAGTATTCTTTTTCCCTTATATGTCACTGTGCGGAGAATAGCTTTTGCTCTTGCGGCTACACCTGCTGGGAGTGGAGCATAATTGGTCTTAACAGCTAGGGATTGTGCATTACGACTTACCATCCAGTCTATCAGTTTCAAAGTTGCCTGAGCTTGTGCTAAACTACGATTGTTGTAAGCCTGTTCCTTGTAGAGGATCAACCATGTGAAACCTGCTATTGGATAAGCTGTAGGAGCAGATGAGTTGTTAAGCATAACACGTGTGTCTGCTGGTATCTTACCTTTTCCAGCTGCACTTGTAGAAGCTACAGTTGCCTTTATAAATTTACCTGCCTTATTCTGAATAAGAGCTGAAGGCTCGCGTTGAGCGAAAGCGTATTCAGAGCCTACATATCCTATAGCTCCAACAGTCTGATGAATAGCTCCAGCAACACCAGGGTTTCCCTTTGCGCCAATACCTACAGGCCAGTTTACAGTCTTACCTGCACCAACCTTAGAACGCCATACATTATTAACCTTAGTAAGATAATCAGTGAACATATTAGTAGTACCACTACCATCTGAACGATGTACTACTGTTATTGCCTTATTTGGGAATCTAACACCTGGATTCAATTTTCTCAAAGCTGGATGATCCCAATTTTTGATTTGTCCTAAGAAAATAGAAGCTAAAACAGAAGGTGTAAGCTTAATCTGCTTTACGCCCGGTAGGTTGTATGCTACAACTACGGCACCACTACATGTAGGTATATGAACAATAGTAGCAGGCATCTCTTTAAGTTCTTGATTTGTAAGGAACGCGTCTGATGCTCCAAAATCTACAATTTTATCTTTAAGACTACGAATGCCACCGCCAGAACCAATACCACCATAAGTTACTTTAGCATGTGCGAGTCTTTCGTAAGTAACGAATGCCGCATTATAGAATGGTTGTGGGAATGTAGCTCCTGCACCTGAAATTGACTGTGCGCTAACCTTGTTGCCTAGAGTCATTAAGCTCAATAATGCAACTAAAACAATACTTTTTTTCATATAATTTTCTATTTAAAAATGATTTATATTTTTTACAAACTATACTTGAAACTTACAAGATAACTTGTTGATGTTTTAGATCCTGATTTAGAAGGATCACTTATCTGTATATTAGGTGATATTGCAACACCTTTTACTGGCAATATCTCAAGACCTGCCGCATAGAGATTTCCATCAGAGGCATTCCATCCATCTGTTGCACCATTTAATTTCTTTGATGTCAAGTTATCATAGCGTGCAAATACTGCGAATGTCTTGCATGGATTATATGTACCCCAGAATGATAAGCCATTCAAATTATGATCCTTTACTTTGTTGTGGCCTGTCTGCATGTTGTATTCACCGCCGACTGTAAATTTATCATCCTTATAAGCTATCATTGCATTAAATGTGGTCTGAGCCTCCTGTTTTTTCTGATAATCACCATAAACACGAAGATATAACTTTTTTATCGGCTGATATGTAAGTCCTGCTGAAACTTTAACAGCACTATCAGACTGTACAGATTTATAACCCTCTCCATTTACGACCTGTGCGTCAATACTCAACTCTGGAACAATCTGATATTTAATACCTAATCCCAGGTCAGCACTTGATGCATATCCATTAAGATCCTGGAATGATTTCAAAAGATAACGTTTGCCCCATAGAGATTCCTGTAAATTAAAGGTATTAGTTCCTATCAAACCGAAATCAATAGTAAGCCCATTTTTTGAATATTCTCCGTATGCGTTCTTTATATAAGCGGTATAAGCAGAGCCCTGATAACCGTTATTTTTATCTGTTACATCCATCACTGCCTTTGCAGAGAAATAAGGTGAGAAGTTGTAGGCATAGCCTAAATAAGCTCTTGAAATCTCGAAAGCAGTGTTTGTCTTGCCGTCTGTTGATTGCACTCTGAAATCAGTGAACACTGTGACTATTGGACTCCCACTTGGTTTAAACGTGGTAGTTGTCTCCTGTGCCATACCTGCAGCTGCAAGCATAATTCCCATCACTGAAATAAAAATTCTTTTCATCTTTTTCGTTTTTTAATTAATATGACTTTGTTATTTCTAAATCACAATGCAAAGGTACAGTCAGAATATTTCACCTTCATTTCATTAAGATTATAAAGCTTTTACATATTTTTTTCATTCTTGTTACAAGTAATATCAATTAACTCTTCAAAAATAAGAACCCGAATAAAATCAAATATTTAAATTTCGACTTCATTCGGGGCTTGATTATCTCAAAATAAAAGGTTAGCAACTTCAGGGATAAAACTATATTTATGAATATATTGTTCACTATGACGGGGCTGATTTTGATTATTATAATATAACCGCCTCCAAATTACGCTTATAAAGCACGGTTGAAATTATCTCCTTCAGTTTCAAGCCCGCAAGTATATCTCCAATATTTAGATTGCCTAAGATAACTTGCAATGCTTGAGTTCCGTCAATTTCTTTTGTATTTTGCATCTGTTTGTATTTGGATGCAAAGATATGAGGTGCATGTTTCATAATCATTATCGTGGGATTATGATTATAGTACATGACTATTACAATAATATTTCTTCTTATAATTACTTCATAAAAGTTATATCGCAATAAGTTATTGCCTAAAAAATATAAAGTGATTATTGTAGAAAAACAAGATAGATTCAAGTTTCATTGAAATGAACTAATATATAACCAACAAAAGATTAAGTTAATAAGACAAACTTGGTATATAATAGTGTTTGCAAAATTACCAATATCATTGGTAAACATACGAAAGTATTCTTTCGACCGTTATAAAGAAACAGACGAAAGAATACTTTTAGTAGCTCCTGAACGACTCCTTACATATGCACCAGCTTTCTCACCGGCATTTTTAAGGTATGCAGAATCAGAAGTAAGAGTTGTCATTATATTATTAAAGGTATCATAATCTGATATTTCCAGACCGCCTCCTGATGCCAATAATTCACGAGCCTCTTGAAAACGCTGATTGTTTGGTCCAAAGAATACGGGAACATCCCATACTGCAGCTTCTAATACATTATGAATTCCGACACCAAAGCCACCACCTACGTATGCAATTTCTCCATAATGATATATACTAGATAATAATCCGAAACAATCTATTATCAAGCAGTCTGCACCAGCCACCTCTGTCGTCGTTGTCTGTGTATAGCGTACGGCTTTACGATCTAGTTTAGATAAGATCTGTTGCAAATGATCCTCTCCTATAACATGTGGCGCTATAATAAGTTTCCAGTCTTTATGCTCATTAAAGTAACGGATAAAAATATCTTCATCAGGTTGCCAACTGCTACCTGCAACAAATACTTTAGAGTCTTTCTTAAATGACTCAACTATAGGTAATATTTTAGATGTTTCCTTTATTTCGAGAACTCTATCAAAACGAGTGTCACCTGTAATTGAAACATTATTTATACCTAACTTAGAAAGTAACTGTTTACTGGTTTCATTCTGGACGAAAAAGTGTGTAAAACACTTTAAGACAAGACGATATTCATAAGCATACCAGCGGAAAAAGACCTGCTCTTTGCGGAAAATACTACTTACACTGTATGTAGGTATATTACGATGCTTTAATATATGAAGATAATTCCACCAAAATTCATATTTTATGAAGAATGCCATACATGGACGTACTAATCGCAAAAAACGTATAGCGTTCAATGGCGTATCAAGAGGCAAATAACATATAATATCTGCTCCTTCATAGTTTTTACGAACCTCGTATCCAGACGGAGAAAAGAATGTAAGAAGTATTTTATACTCCGGATGCAACTGTCTGAGTTGCTCCATTATTGGGCGTCCCTGTTCAAACTCTCCTAATGAAGCTGCATGAAACCACACATATTTTGCATTTGGATCTACGTTTTCTTTCAGGACATTGAAAGCAGCTCGCTCTCCTAGCCACATCTTTTTAACCTTTTTGCTGAATAAGCTTGTTATAGCTACGCCCAACAAATATATGTAGATTATCAGATTGTACACGATTGTTTGAGTTTTCGTTCTTATTTAAGTAATTCTATCGCACGACGTAGTCGTTTAATTGTTTCTTCTTTTCCCAAGAAGTCTGTAATATCGAACATACCAGGTCCTTTGCCTATACCTACAAGGGCAAGGCGGAATGCATTCATAACATCACCAAGTTTGTATTCTTTACTTTCAATCCAACCTTCTACTATCTTTTCTTGATTCTCCATAGAGAAATCTTCTATACCTCCTATTACATCAGCTAACTCAGACATTACCTGTGCCGAATTATCTTTCCAACGCTTACGTACTGTTTTTTCGTCATATTCTGTTGGAGCAATAAAAAAGAACGAACACAATGGCCACAACTCCTTAACAAAGTTGACACGGTCTTTCATCAAAGATACTACTTTTGTAACACGTTCCAGAGTCTCATTTATACCATGTTCCTTTACTATTGGTGCAAAGTCTGATGCGATCTCCTCATTACTTTTTCTCAGAATATATTCATGGTTAAACCAGATTCCTTTCTGGAAATCAAAACGAGCTCCCGCTTTACTACACTTAGTAATATCAAAAAGATTTACTAATTCATCAAGAGTAAATAATTCCTGTTCAGTACCAGGATTCCATCCTAATAATGCGAGGAAATTAATTACTGCTTCTGGGAAATATCCACTTTCACGATATCCTGAAGAAACTTCTCCTGTCTTAGGATCATGCCATTCCATTGGAAATACGGGGAAGCCAAGCCTATCACCATCACGTTTACTCAATTTTCCTTTTCCATCCGGTTTAAGTAACAGCGGAAGATGTGCGAATTGTGGCATGGTATCTTCCCACCCAAAAGCACGATATAACAACACATGTAATGGAGCGCTCGGCAACCATTCTTCACCACGAATTACATGTGTGATTTCCATCAAATGGTCATCAACAATATTTGCCAGATGATATGTTGGTAATTCGTCTGCACTCTTATAAAGAACTTTATCATCAAGAATATCACTCATTATGCGTACATCTCCACGAATAAGGTCTTTTACATGTACAGCTTCACCTGGTTCTATCTTAAAACGAACCACATATTGTTTACCTTCTGCGATGAGTTTATCAACTTCCTCTTTAGATAGAGTCAGCGAATTACGCATAAGTCCACGAGTCTTAGCATCATACTGAAAATTTTTTATTTCCTCACGTTTGGCATCCAATTCTTCTGGAGTGTCAAATGCTATATATGCTTTATTCGCATCAAGTAGTTGCTTAACATATTTTTTATAGATATCACGACGTTCACTCTGTCGATAAGGACCGTGATCTCCACCAAAACTTACGCCCTCATCAAACTTGATTCCGAGCCATTTAAAAGATTCAATGATATATTCTTCAGCACCTGGTACGAATCTATGTGTATCGGTGTCTTCTATCCTGAAAACTAAATCGCCACCATGCTGGCGTGCAAACAAATAATTATACAATGCGGTACGAACTCCGCCAATGTGTAATGCCCCTGTAGGACTTGGTGCAAAACGCACCCTTACTTTTCTTTCTGCCATTGATAAAGTAATGTAGATAAGCTAATTTTTTGCAAAAATACTACTTTTTTTCTTAATTTGCTGTTTTTTTTCGTATTTTCGCAAAGTAAATGTAATTTAAAACATTTAAAGACCAGAATATGAACATTTTTAATAATAAAGGCGAACTATATTGGCGAAACTTTTTAACCAGACTTACACTTATTGTTACAACAGTAATTATCATTGTCTGGTTCTTGCCAAGAAAGAATGGTCCAGAGTTCCAATATGAAATTGGAAAGCCATGGATGTATAGTTCACTTATCGCAAAATATGATTTTCCTGTGTATAAATCAGAGAAAACTATAAAAGCGGAAAAGGATAGTATATTGTCTCAATATGAACCCTATTTTAATCTTGACAAAAATGTCGAAAACGAAGAAATAAACAAATTTATTAACGACTATAAAGGCGGCATTAATGGGCTCCCAAAGAGTTTTATATACACTATAGCGGATCGTTTGCACAAGTTATATCAGCAAGGTATAATAGAAACGCCACTGTACTCTGACTTGTGCAAAGATAGTTCCAGAATGATAAGGATTGTGAGTGGAAAGCAAGCTATAAATATACAGATAAATCGTATATATTCAACTTTATCTGCTTACGAGCAACTTTTTCTAGATGATGCCATATCCAAGCAACGGCAAATACTTCAAAAGTGCAATCTTAATGAATATATCGAGCCGAATCTAATGTTTGACAAAAAGCGTAGTAAAGCAAGCATGGATGATTTGACTAATGGTATACCATTAGCAAATGGTGTTGTTTTGAGTGGGCAAAAGATTATTGATAGAGGCGAAATTGTAGAAGAAAATACTTATCGTGTATTGGAATCGCTCAAAAAAGAAAACGACAAACGCACCAACAGCCAGGCTGACTATTGGCAGACTATGGGTGGGCAGATATTGTATGTACTAACCATCATTATCATGTTCACTCTATATCTGGGATTATTCCGTAAAGACTACTTTGAGAAGCCAAGGAGTATAATGATGTTATATTCCCTCATTTTGATTTTCCCTATTATGGTGTCTTTAATGGTATCGCATAATTATTTCAGCGTTTACATACTACCGTTTGCGATGGTACCGATATTTGTCAGGGTCTTCATGGACTCAAGAACAGCGTTCATCGCTCATGTAACAGTGATACTAATCTGTGCATGTGCATTAAGATATCAGTACGAATTTATAGTTGTACAATTAATTGCAGGACTGGTTGCAATATATTCATTAAGAGAATTATCACGTCGTGCCCAATTATTCAAAACAGCATTGCTTGTCACTATCGCAAGCGCAGCAATATATTTCTCGCTGGAATTGATAAATGATAATGACTTAGCTAAGATAGACAGGAGCATGTATACTCACCTTGCAATAAATGGCGTGGCACTTTTATTTGCCTATCCTCTGATGGATCTTATTGAAAGAACGTTTGGATTTATTTCTAATGTTACGCTTATCGAATTATCTGATACAAGCAAAGACTTACTCCGTAAACTTAGCGAAGTTGCTCCTGGAACTTTCCAACATTCCATTTCGGTGAGCAATCTCGCTGCAGAGATAGCAAACAAAATTGGAGCTAAAGCACAACTCGTAAGAACAGGCGCACTTTATCATGATATTGGAAAAATGGCAAATCCGGTTTTCTTTACAGAAAACCATGCTGGAATAAATCCTCTTGATAATATGTCATGTACAGAAGGTGCACAGATGGTAATAAGTCATGTTACCGAAGGGCTTAGATTAGCTGAAAAATATAATCTGCCAAACATTATTAAAGACTTTATTACTACTCACCATGGATTAGGAGTTGCTAAATACTTTTATATAAAGTACAAAAATGAGCATCCCGGCGAAGAGATAGATGAGTCGTTGTTTACTTATCCAGGTCCTAATCCGTTCACTAGAGAGCAAGCTATTCTTATGATGACTGATACAGTAGAGGCTGCATCAAGATCTTTACCAGAATACACAGAGGCAAGTATATATAATATGGTGAATAAACTTATTGACCAACAGGTTAATGATGGTTTTTTCAAGGATTGCCCTATTACCTTCAGAGATATTTCTGTAGCAAAAAGTGTATTGGTTGATAAATTAAAGACGGTATATCATACTCGAATAAGTTACCCCGAACTCAAAAAATAACATATAAATATTGCACATTTTTAATAATATGTGCAATATTTAGATATCATTGTGCTAATATATGTTAAGTAAATCACATTAAAAATGAAAAACAGAACAATTTGTATACCTTTGCGACCATATTTTTTAATAGTGATTAAGATGAATAAATTAAAATTGACCTGCGTCGGATTAATGATATCGACAGGTTTTACCGCTCAAGCAGGCGGTTTACTGACTAATACGAATCAGAACATTGCTTTTTTAAGAAACCCTGCACGTGATGGTGCTATTGGTATTGATGGAACATACAGTAACCCTGCCGGTGTGGCATGGTTGGAAAAAGGTCTACATCTGTCGTTCAATGTACAGAACGTCTATCAGACTAGAACAATAAACAGTGGACTGAATGTACCTGCATTTCAAGGAACTCCATATTATCAGCCATACAAAATGAATGGTGGAAACGAAAATGGTGTTAAGACATTTAAAGGTACCGCATCCGCACCTTTTATTCCTTCTGTACAGGCTGCTCTCAATTATGACAAATGGGGATTCCAAGCTAGTTTTGCTGTAACAGGCGGTGGTGGCAAAGCCACATTTGACGAAGGTCTCGGATCATTTGAGAGTCAAGTTGCAATGGTACCGGCCCTCCTCTACCAAATGGGGCTCAATAAAACTTCAGCACCGGGCTATTCTGTTGATAGTTATATATATGGACAACAATATGTGTTTGGTTTGCAGCTAGGAGCTACATATAAGATTACTAATTATCTTTCTGCTTATGTAGGTGCAAGATTTAATTATATACAGAATAAGTATGAAGGAAGCATAACTAATATATCTGCTAATATTAACGGAACAAACGAAAATCTATATAATTATTTTGGAGACGTAGCCAATAATTACTCACAGATGGCATTCTATTACAAGATGCGTGCAAGTGAAATGGCAGACGGTAGTGCAGAAAAGACAGCATACGAACAGAAATCTGCTACATATGCAGCTGGGGCTACACAGGCTTCAACAACAAAAGATCAGTTTGCGGATAAATATCTGGAATGTACTCAGACCGGATGGGGAATAACTCCTATAATAGGTCTTGACCTAAAATGGAAAAATATAAATATTGGTACAAGACTGGAATTCACAACAAAATTCAATATTCAAAACAATACAAAACGTGATGATACCGGATTATTTAAGGATGGTGTTAACACGCCAAATGATCTACCCGGTATATTCACAATAGGTGGACAGTATAGTATTTTGCCATCACTAAGAGTTAATGTTGGTTATCATTATTTCTTCGACAAGGATGCGCGTATGGATAAAGATAAGCAGAAGTTGCTTGCAGGAAACACAGAGGAATTCTTGGCTGGTGCTGAATATGACATTAACAAAGTGATTCAGGTAAGCGCTGGTATACAAAAAACGAATTACAAATTTGGAGATGGTTCATTCCTTAATGATATGAGTTTCACTACTAGCAGCTACTCTATAGGATTTGGTGCAGGCTTTCAGGTTACAAAGAAAGCTAAGCTGAATGTTGCTTACTTCTGGACCAACTACGATACATTCCACAAGGAGTATTCTCAAAACATTACAGCAGGAGACAATACTATACCTACGAACAGAACCGATGATTTCACACGTACAAACAAAGTATTTGGAGTAGGTCTCGACTTAGATATATAATCTACAGCGGATCTACATCAAAGTAAATCTGCAAAGTACTATCATAACGCGAATCCTTCATCATTTGCGACTCAGCAAAACGAAGGCATTCGCGTACTTTTTTGATATTTATCTGTAATTCTAACTTTAATACGATCTTACGTATATTGAGTGTCTTAACCTTTGCTACTGCTGGCCTATCCGGACCTAAAACACGATTTCCAAACATCTGCCGAAGTCTATTAGCCATATCAATACCCGAAGTTTCAGCTATTCTATCATTACGATGTTTAAGATAGATATAAATCAAGCGATAATACGGAGGATAATGGAAGGCATGACGTTCTTCTAATTGATTATTAAAAAAAGACTTATAATCGTTTTTCACTACTTGAGATATAACATTCGTATCAGGACTTTTAGTCTGCAATATAACCAATCCTCTTTTCCCTTTTCTTCCCGCACGTCCACTAACTTGAGCCATCATCATAAAAGAATGCTCATAAGCTCTAAAGTCAGGATAATTAAGCATATTATCAGCATTCAAAATTCCTACTACACTAACATTATCAAAATCCAATCCCTTGCTTATCATTTGAGTGCCAATAAGAAGGTTTGTCCTGCCCGAAGAAAAATCACTTATTATGCGTTCGTAAGCACTTCTAGTCCTTGTCGTATCAAGATCCATTCTTGCAAGACGTGCTTCGGGAAATATTTCTTTTACATAATCTTCTATTTTCTCAGTTCCATAACCACGTCCTCGTAATTTTGTACTGCCACAATTAGGACATGCTGTAGGAATCTGATATGTATAACCACAATAATGGCAAGTTAATTGATTAGTAGTTTTGTGCATTGTAAGACTAACATCACAATTTGTACAACGCGGCACCCACCCGCATTCCTGACACTCTATCATAGGTGCAAAACCACGGCGGTTCTGAAATAATATTACTTGTTCATTACCATTTAAGGCCTTCTTTATATTAGCAATAAGTACAGGTGAGAAAGGCCCGGTCATCATTTTACGATGCTGAAGGTCTTTTATATCAACAACATCAATCTCCGGCAGCGCTATATCTTTATAACGTGTATTCAATTCAACCAATCCATACTTCCCTTTCACAGCATTATAATAACTCTCCATACTAGGTGTTGCTGTGCCCAATAATGTTTTAGCTCCATACATCTTAGCCAGCACAATAGCGGCATTCCTTGCATTGTATCTTGGAGCTGGGTCTTGTTGCTTATATGATGTTTCGTGTTCCTCGTCAATTATAACCATTCCTAAATCTTTGAATGGAAGGAAAATAGATGAACGAGCACCCAATATCACATCATACGGATTATCAGAAAGCTGTTTTTTCCAAATTTCGACCCTCTCTGCATCCGAATATTTTGAATGATATATACCTAATCTGTTTCCGAATACCTTTTGAAGACGTTCCATTATTTGAACAGTCAGAGCTATTTCAGGCAACAAGTATAATACCTGTTTTTTCTTTTGTAATTCACGTTCAATAAGATGTATATATATTTCCGTTTTTCCACTGGATGTAACTCCATGAAGGAGACATACATCTTTCTTTAAAAAAGAAAACAATATAGAGTTAAATGCCTCCAGTTGATACTCATTTAGTTTTTTGATCTTATCAAGATGTGGCTCTAGACCTTTGTTTAATCTACCCACTTCTTTCTCATAAGTAACAAGGATATTTTTTGCTATTATACTATTAATAGTTGCGGTTGTACAATGGCTCTCGTTTATCAGCTCATCTTTGGTTATTTCTATAATAGGATCTTGGCATTCGTCATCTTCTAGTGAATCCCAGTGTGACATCTCAAGAAATGTTACAAGAGCTTTTTGTTGTTTCATTGCACGAGACATACTGTTTAAAGCATCATGTAACAAACGTCCATCACGATACTTTTGGGTAAGGGTAATATAAGTTTCTGTTTTAGGTTTATAACCATCTTGGGTTTTCATACCTGTAGGAAGAGCTGCTTTATAAACATCACCTATAGGTGATAGGTAATAGTCGGCCAACCATTCCCACAGCTTCATCTGCTTATCTAGAATAACAGGTTCTTCATCAATTGCACTTATGATATTTTTAACTTGATACCCGGTAGGTTTATTATCATGAACATGCGCTACTATTGCGATATAAGTTTTGCTCTTTCCAAATGGTACGATTACCCTTACACCCATTTTAATTTTATCAAGCATCTCATCAGGAGTGCTATAAGTAAAATAACCGCATAGCGGAAGAGGCAATATTACATCTACATATTTCATAAATGCAAAGGTAGCAAAAAAAAGCAGGTGCCAAATATTTGGTACCTGCTTTTTTATATCTTTGCAATTTCTTTATTTAATAAATTAGAAATAATATGCTGCAGAAATCTGCCATGCATTAGAGCGGTTTTTACTTGAACCTGTTACACTATCCGTTGCCTTTTTAACAGTGACATCACCTGTCTTTCCACAAACGACATTGTAATTTGCCCCAATTTCCAAATGTTTTACCAACATTATACCGGCACCAAAATTAATGCTAAAGTTAGAATCTTTAAAGTTCCATGTTGTTGTAGTTGTATTCAACTCATTTATAGATGATATATTTTTATTTCCAACATTAAATCCAAACTGAGGACCTGCTGCGAAATAAATACCTGCCATACTACCCAATCCTATAATATATCTTAGATTTATAGGAATATTGAGGCTCTGTGCTTTTATAGTTTTATCATCTGATTTAGCTTCGCGCTGATCATAAAGAGCAGCGGCATCTATTCCTAATCCAACAACCGGAAGAGTAAATTTAAGAGTCGGTCCTATAAAGAATCCTGTTCTATTTGAAGAACTTACTATGTCTGAATTCAACGACATATTAGTAATATTGAGACCACCTTTAACACCAAGTTTCACTTGGGCATTTACAGGAACAACAGCCATTAATAGAATAGCTAAGAGTAAAAGAGTAATTTTTTTCTTCATATTGATTTTATTTATTTGTTATTTAATGTCTCTGACGACGAACTGTTACTCGTGCAGGAGATGTGGAATGTAAACTTGATGGAGGAGCCTTCGGTTTTAAAGCACTTGATGACCGACGGTTTTTCTTTATTGTTTTTGTTTTATAGGCTGATTTATCATTTTTAGATATGCTGTCTATAGAGTCCTTTCTTGCCTGGTTTCCCCAAATATTTTTTTCAAAAGAAGTTAGTTCTGCTTCTATACGTTTTTGTTCCTTTGCCATAGCTGTATCTGAAGAACAATACTGAGATAGAGTCTTACCCTGCATGTTATTTGTTTTATAAATTTTGCCATGATATTTATTCATTGAGAAATAATCATCAAGACTCATTGTTGCAGCATTATTAACATTACTTACCATCGTTGTCATACGACTAAGATATGTAGCCACGTCATCATATTTGACCCAAAATAATGGATATTTTACTGAGCCGTCTCCAAAATCATCTTCGCGTGTCATAATTGGACATAAAGCAAGTACTTTTGTATGGAATGTGCTACTGGTCTGATCAAAATAACTACACTCCTTTATATAATAAGATTTTACTTCTGAAGAAGGTATATCACTGTTTTCGACATGAATATTACCATTTTTAATCTCATAAAATATATGGTAAGTCTTTAGTAAGTCTTTTAAATTTACTTTTGCGCTATCCACAAAAGACTCATTACCATCCAACCTATATTCATAAACATTTATATATCCGGCAAGTGCAAGTTTAAAAAGGTATGTAAATAGATTCATTTTAGTTCCTTGTGGTTCTACTGGATAATAAAGACCTGCATTAGCATCCTTAGTCAAGTCTATTTCCCGATAGATGTCTCTACGCCATACTACGTCTTCGGGCATTGGCATTGCTGTTGGATAACTAAGCTGTGATCGCATCGTTATCTTTACAGAACTATTATTTTTTTGTGTCTGATCTTTTATTCGTGCTGCAGGCTGAGCTGATGCTGCTAATGCAACACATGATATCAGTATTATGAATAAGAGCCGTTTCATTTCCATTATGTTTAAATATTCTAATCAATAATCTATCTTACAATAACTTCCATTGCGGTTGGTAATTTACGTTCAATTCTATCTGGTCCTACTGCCACGATATGCGTTATATAGAATCGACGATTACGCTGAAGCTTTCTGAAAATATCTTTTTGGCGTTCTGAAAAATTAGAGCCACTTGATGCCTGTGGTACGGCATTTCCCATATTATCAAAGAATACAGTTTCAAAACTAACGACTCTGAATGGGATGTCAAGCAATCCATCATCTATTGCAGCGCCAATACCACTGGCTGACATTAACTGACCTTTAGCCAGAATACCACCTTTGTATCTCGAAGCTACACCGCCAGCATCTTTGTACGCTATATAAGCTGATGGATCAGGTAACTTTCGTACATGAAAATTAAAATGTCCCATCTGTTGCAGTCTACCTGAAATATTTGAAAAGACAGTTATTATTGCATCAGTCCCTACTTTCATTGGCCGAGCAATATATTTACCTGGAGATACCGGTTGTAAAATTCCACCTGTCATTGTTGCCGAAATCTTATTAAGTGGAACTCCAGGAACGCTAATGCTTATTGGGTTAGTATAACCAGCATATAACATATTCATAAGATCAGCCGAAACAGTCGCACTCGGAGCTACAACGGTATATTTTTGTGCAAAATTTCTACGTAAAACATCTCCTCGTCCATTAGCCACAGTTATATAACCATTCAGATTGAATTCGCCAGTATGACTACATTGCATCTCATAAAGTCCATTGTGAAGGCTAATACGCCTGTTACCTATATATATATTGGGTTGCTGAGTAGTATCAACAGCAGCCATTACAATTCTAGCAGAAAATTTTCCTCCGCTAATAATAGTCTGAGCATTAGGGATAACAAATGCACTCAGCTTATTTACACGAATATCTTTCATATCTATATTTGAAACTAAAGTATGCAGTACTTCACCTTCTGCATACCTTACATCACTCTGCAATTTTGACAATAAAGTCACAGATGCTGCAACAGGCATGTCTTCAAACATATATTCCTGCCAGTTCTTTCCCATAGTATGGGCTTTCTTAGGAAGTTTTGTCGAAAGATTGTTGCTTATAATCAATTTTTGATTTTCATCAGTAAGCATATTAAGAATAAGTTCTCTGTAAGAATTGATTGCCTTAAACAATTCTTTTCCTTTTCCGCCTATTGGTGCTAACATTATCTGATTAGCAGGTTCCAGACTTTCTTTATTCCTTATATTTTGTAAGTCTCCATCTTTGCCATCAGCCTCTTTAACAATGGCTATTTTCAATTGCTGTGCAAAATTGTATAAAGAATCACTCATTTCCTTTACCGAGCGGGCCTTATCAAACCAAGCCTTTACTTTTTCGGGATTAGACTTCATCTGTGAAGCGAAATCATTGTATATAGATTGGTTTTCTCGATTAGAACTGGCCGTAGTACGATTCAAACTTTCCTCAACAATAGAAAAGCCATTTAAAACCTCAGTGGATACATTTAGAGCAAGCATAGCCATCAAGACGACATACATTAAGTTTATCATCTTTTGGCGTGGAGATATTGGTCTTTTTTTTATTGCCATTTATTTACTCTTAAACATTTTGATCTATGCTATTGTTCCCAGAGGTTGCAGAACGCATATTTACGGTCATAGCATCTATCATTCTTGCATAAATTTTATTCAATTGTTCTATTTGCTCTGCCATTTTCTTAGACTGATCATTAATTTGATCAATCGTACCAATCTGAGCACTAGCACTCTTAAGCTGCATCTCATAAACTTTACAAATGCCAGTCAATGTACGGTTTAAATTCTCCATTTCTTCAGAGTCTCTTGTAAGTCGAGCACTTTGATCTGAAACTTTAGAAAGCATATCTGTAAGTTTCTTTAGTTCTTCGACATAATTACTTGTAGCTTGAGCCATCTCAGGAGATACATTTTCAAGCTCTTCTATCCATTGTGAATGCTGAATATTTACCTGTGCTTGTCCTGCAATGCCGTTGGTCTCGGCTTCTCTATTTATTTTTTCAACTTTAGAATGAGAGGAAACTGTCTGAGAAGTATAAGCATCTTCTATTCTTGACTTGTCATTATTCTCTAAATATTCTTCCGTAACATGTGTGGGGATTTCTTTATCTATTGATGTTTTGTCAAAAGGACGATCAAAAGCAGAAATAAAAAAGACGCAGACCTCTGTGCCCATACCTATGTAGAGCATCAAATTAGCGCAAGGTAGATGAGTTAGTTTAAATAATGTCCCTAGTATCACTATTGAAGCGCCCCAACTATATGAATAGTTTAGAAATGTTTGCCCAGGAACACTATCCATCCACTTTTGCAAGCGGTAAACAATATTGTATTTACTATATTCTGCCATTTTTACTTTATTTTTTCTTTTTATTACTCGTACTACTAGCCAGACTCCTAACACATCTGAATCCAATGTATGATCTTGGCTGGTTCTGATACTCATAAGAACGCCAAGCCGAGCGGATAAAGGATTCTGGATCTTTCCATGAACCACCCCTTACACTTTTTTTCTTCAATCTATAAGGATCTTCTTTTGCCGCATTGTATGATAACTCTGGATTCATGTCATTCATCATACCAACCCCAGCCTCTGTATATACTGTGCTAGTCCATTCGGCTACATTTCCCGCCATATCATATAGGCCATTACTGTTTGCCGGATATATCCCAACTTTACTTGTTATTAGATTGCCATCTTCTGTATAATCACCCCTGTCTGGTTTGAAGTTGGCATAGAAACAGCCTTTCGCACTTTTTGTAGCTTCATTACTCCATGGAAATTCTGTACCATCTTTACCCCGTGCTGCATATTCCCATTCTGCTTCTGTCGGCAATCTATACCTTTGCAGATAACGGGCTACACCTCCAAGCCCTTTTAATAGATAATCTGTACGCCATGCACAAAAGGCATTAGCCTGCTCCCACGTAACACCAACAACAGGATTATCATTATAAGTAGGACTACTGAAATATAATCTCATATATATTTCATTATCTGAATTTTTAAAGTCGTTAACCCAACATGTGGTGTCTGGATATACATTTACAATATAAGTATTAAGAAAATCCCAAGGACCGCTTAGCGGACGATTTATTGTCGTATTTATTATTTTACCATTATCATCTACATAGGCAGTATCCTTTGATATCCAGGTCTGTTGGTTAGGATCAACAGGAATATCTGTATTTAGCATTCTCTCTTCCGGTTTTATACGATTCTTTCTCAATGCTGCAGCAGTATAATCGTATATCTCATAACGGTAATTAATCTGACTTGCATCAAGCATTTTCTCTCCAGTCACAGGATTAGTTTTATATAGACTTTCAAAAGCTCTTTGTTCATCTTCGTTTGGTTTTCTTGGTAATTGTTTTTTCCAATTAAGATGTGGCTTTACAGGATCACCGTTTCTATCCTCTGTTATCTTATATGTTTCGTCACCTCCATAAGCAGGATCAGCAAGTCTCTCACGTAATATTGAATCACAAACCCACTGCACAAATTGTTTATATTCCGAGTTTGTTATCTCTGTTTCATCCATCCAGAAGCCATCTACTGATATGTCTTTTACAGGTGTCTCTATGCCCCAAAGGCTATCTTGTTTATCTAGTCCCATTTTAAGGTGCCCACGTTTAACAAGAGTCATGCCATAAGGAGTTGGTTCTGTAAATCCTCTGCCACCACCTATTCCTGTTACCTCTCCTCCTGTAGATAAAGTGGACTTTCCACCAAAACAACTTGTAAGAAGTAATAGAGTTATTGAAAAAATGGCTATAATACTTTTATTCATATTCATATTTATAGTATCCTCACACTTTTATGTTTATTTCTACCTTTTTTTACTAAATTCATTTCAGTCTGATAGCTTAGAATTAGTTCATGACTTCCATTGCCTATGCTAATTGCAGATGTATAGATCTCATAACTATATCCTAAGTTTACACCGTGAAAACTTCCACCAATAAGAATTGTTGCAGAATTTGATGGACTATATGATACTCCTGCATACATTATTTTCTCATCATTTGTATACACAAGCCTTCCTGTAATATCAGTTCTGTATGTTTTTCCATCTGTACGCTCTAACAAAGATGGTTGTATTGTAACAAACGGATTCCTTAACTTTATATTGTATCCACACGTCATATAATACGTTCTGTCAACCTGCAATTCATTATTTTCACCCATTTTAATTAAAGGTGCATTTGCATGCTGCACTGAAGCTCCACCATACCAATCTTTATTTAAATAATATATTCCTATACCAAGATCCATTTTATTGCCATTAACATTAGATGTACTAAAAGCCGGATCGGAAGAATCATTCAAGTCAAGGCCGGAACCATCAAAATTTTCACTTAACATACCCAACTGCAAACCAATACTTATAGTGCCTCCAAAAAGTTTATGCTTATACGCATATTGCAAAGCTACTTTCTTATGAGTAAAAAGTCCTATTTGATCATTCATAAATGATATACCTATACCACTAAGTTCATTTATTAGATGAACTGGCATGTCTGCACCCACATACATGGTTCTTGGATTATGCTCAAATCCAGCAAAATCTAATGCGTAAGCAGCAACAAAATTTATCTTTGTATCCTTTCCTACTGATCCTGGATTAAAAAAAGGTTCCATAGTCCAATAATGACTAAAAGATGGATCATATTGACCTCTGACCGAAATTGGCAGAAGTATAAATATCGTTATTATATATAAGGCACGTCTAAACACGTGATAATAACGATAAAGGTATTGGTTTATTGTATAAGAAAAGCCGTCCAATAATTGAACGGCATTTATTTCTTACTAATATTCATCTTCATTAAATAAGAAATCTTCTTTTGTTGGATAATCGGGCCATATGTCTTCGATACTTTCATATACATCACCCTCATCTTCAATTTCCTGCAAATTTTCCAAGACTTCAAGTGGCGCTCCCGAACGTATGGCATAGTCTATCAACTCGTCCTTCGTTGCAGGCCAGGGAGCATCTTCCAATTTTGAAGCTAGTTCAAGTGTCCAATACATAGTCTTATTTTATTATTTATTAAGTTTTTCCTATTTCGGCGCAAAAATAATACTTTTTATCTTATTCACAAGACTTCTTCCATATTTTTTCGTCTTTTCCTTCAATAAAGTTTAATTTCCTTGCCAAAACATATAAATAATCAGATAATCGGTTTATAAATGCCAGAATATTGCTGTCTATTTGTACTTCACCTGTCAATGATAATATTCTACGTTCTGTACGTCTGCATATAGTTCTACAAACATGTGCAATTGATGCTTTATATGTTCCACCAGGAAGAATAAAGTTAGTCTGTGGAGGTATGACTTCTAGTATCTTATCTATTTCTTTCTCAATCAATATCACATCCTTTTCAGTTACAATAGAATAAGTACTCAAATCAGTCTTTGATTGATCAGTTGCAAGATATGAAGAAACCACAAATAGTTTATTCTGAATATTCTCTATCATTTGCTTATCGGCTCCTTCATCCATCAAAGATGCCAGAAGCCCTAAATGTGAATTAAGTTCATCAGCCGTTCCATAAGCTTCGATCCTTTCATCTGTTTTTAATACTCTGACACCACCTACTAGGCTTGTCGTACCTTTATCACCCGTTTTTGTATACACTTTAGAAATTTTCATAATACATGAATTTAAAAGTTCACTATATAGTTTTGTTTAAATCGCTCCTTATCAAAGAAGACAATACCGGCATAATACAAATCAAATGTTATTCCAACTCTATCATCATTAATTATTCTTTTCCAAAATCGTTTAGTTTCCTTATTCCGCTTGATTCCCTGAATGACAACTATTGATTTTGCAGTAGTATAATTTAGCAAAGAATAAAAAAAGTCTTCATAATTACCATAAAGAGACATAATTACCATATCAACACTAAAAGTACTTAGTTCACTATACCCATCCTTGATAGTTATAATATTCGACTTATTACATCCCGCTTTGATATAACTACTATAAGCTTCTGACTCAGGATAAAAATTTATAACATGCATCGGTTGACAATAATTTGCCAATCTAAAGTATAATTTACTTAACTTACCATTTTTTTTATCCAATAATGGAAATAAATTATTAAGCGAACCATAAGAATAATACGGATAGTGCTCATTAACTACATCGGTAATGAAATTAAAAGCAAAAGGAGATTGGACTCCAAAACCCAAAGAGTGTCTTGAACGTCTTAACCATATTAATATATTCCTTATAGTATACATAATAAAAAAATCAAGTGCAAATATACGAAAAAAGCCCCGAAACTATTTCGTTTCGGGGCTTAATTTTTTAAAAAGAGGCGGCCACCTACTCTCCCGCATTGCATTGCAGTACCATCGGCGCAGGCGGGCTTAACTTCTCTGTTCGGAATGGGAAGAGGTGGGACCCCGCCGCAATA
>JAYRGU010000010.1:0-66354 GCA_041907685.1 Prevotella sp.
CGGATTCTCTTGTTTTTTTTGCAACACTAAGATAAGTGAAAATTCTGACATGGCAAAATCCTGAGCAACTTTTTGTTGCTCAGGTACTTAAAAAGTTTAATTTATAATAGTGTTGCGGAATTAAGGTATACTATAAAATCTTTAAAGATAGAAATATTAGGTGGCTTGATGCGTAGATAATAGCGGACGTATTCCGCATGACGTAGGTTTGAAGTTACCAAATGAACTCGGCTTGTATGATATGAGCATGATATGAGTGGGAACTTTGTTGGACTCCAGATAATAAATATCGTGTACCAATTAGAGGCAGCGGCATTGATTGCCATTAATAAAGGGAACTGATATTAACGTGAATTCGACCGAATCAAGATAAAAATAGTAATTAAAATATTAATAATGGAAAAAAAATCTCTTTTTTTAAAAGTACTGATAGTAGGTACTTTTATGTCTTTTTTTGCATGTAGTGGTGGTCATCAGGTTATTGATGACCCAAGTAGCAGTGATAATAATGATGTGGACGTATATGTAGCAGGGTCGGTGATTAAACTAGATGATGGATTTTCTCATGCTGTCGCTACCCTTTGGAAAAATGGAGAAGCAATGTCGTTACCATATACAGATCAAAATACTTATGCATATGCATATTCCGTTTATGTTTCAGGTCAGGATGTGTATGTTGCGGGATGTGAAAAAGATGAAGATGATGATCAGGTTACAACTGCTATTCTTTGGAAGAATGGAGAAGCTGTGGCATTAACAGATGGGAATATTGAATCAAGGGCAAATTCTGTTTATGTTTCAGGTTCTGACGTGTACGTGGCGGGAGATATGAGAACTAGTGATGGGGACATTGCTACTATTTGGAAAAATGGAAAGGCAATGACAATGCCATTAACAGGTAAAAATACTAGCTCAGAGGCAACTTCTGTCTATGTTTCAGGTCCGGATGTATATGCGGTAGGGAATGAGAGTGTTGAAAGTCATGCTACAACTGCTATTCTTTGGAAAAATGGAGAGGTTGTGGCATCAGATGAGAATCCTTATTCAAATTCAAGTGCAAATTCCGTCTATGTTTCAGGTCAGGATGTGTATGTGGCGGGATGGATGGATAGTTATGAGGGCGAATTTGCTATTCTTTGGAAGAATGGAAAAGCAATGTCGTTGCCATATATAGATCAAAATACTGATGCATGTTCCGTTTATGTTTCAGGTCAGGATGTGTATGTGGCGGGATGGATAGCAAATAGTGAGGGGGACAGAACTGCTACTATTTGGAAAAATGGAAAGGCAATGACAATGCCATTAACAGGTGAAAATACTAGCTCAGAGTTAACTTCTGTCTATGTTTCAGGTTCAGATGTGTATGTACTAGGATTTGATAATAATGAAAATACTATTAATAATAATATTATTATTTGGAAGAATGGGAAAGCTATTATGAACTGGGGAATTGGATATCCAAGCTCAATGATGGTAGTTCCAAGACCCAAATAGGACTTTCAGCATCTTTTTCATGATGTGCTATGGATATGCGCTTGATTTCTAAATAATTATTTTTTATATTTCACCTCCCTGAGGCGAAATCATATATAACGGCTTTATTATCAGTACTTTATCTTCGGGGAGGTGAAAATTTCACCTCCCCGTTATGTTTTGGTATGCCAAAAGCATAGGTAATATACCCCAATTTAAATTGATTTGGTGACCAATCTAACTTAAATTGGTCACAAATTTAACTTGAATTGGTTGTCACTATTCATGGCTTCGAGGGTATGTAATGATGCCATTTTGCATGGTATCACTACTTTTATGCCAAATCCGGGGAGGTGAAAATTTCACTTCCCCGGACTTAAGTGTCTGTTCTATATAGCGTTACGCTATTTTGTACCAGTGGAAGTGAATTTGTAATTATAAATGTAATATCATATGTATCTCTGTACCTTACATTAAAGGTACGTATTTCAGGATGGGCTCATAATAAAGTAGTATCAAGCGATTTGTATAGTTATAGTGATGATGCTAATATATTGAGGAAATAACTGGCATTTTGCTCAGTATTATGGTGACGTTGTATAATTTTATATCTTAATGATATTATATTATATGATGTGATGGCCAATCTTATAGTATATTTGCGGGCAAAACAAATAATACTTATAATGAGAAAAATAATCGTAATATTAGCGATATTGTTTATTGCTAATAATAATATGTCAGGAAAGAAGAAAGCAGAATGCTTCCCAAATGGAGAAATTATTTCGGAGTGGTTTTCGGATACTACACGAATTGATATCAATAATCTTGGGAAACAATATGTAATAACAGATTATGGCGTAGTTAATGACTCAAGTTTAATCCAGACAGAAAAAATCCAGAATGTAATAGACCAATGTTATAAAAATGGTGGAGGAGTTGTAGTTGTTCCTAAAGGGACATTCCTTACCGGTTCCTTGTTTTTTAAACAAGGAACTAACCTCTACTTAAGTGATGGGGCTAAATTGAAAGGGAGTGATGCTATTACAAACTATAAAATAATTCCAACACGATTAGAAGGCGTTGCAATGAATTATTTTGCAGCATTGATAAATGCAGACCATTTAAATGGTTTTTCAATTTCAGGTAAAGGAACAATTGATGGTAATGGCAAAAAGTTTTATGATGAGTTTTGGCTCAGGAGAAAGGTAATCCCCAATTGTACCAACTTAGAAGCTTTAAGACCTAGATTACTCTATATATCTAATTCAACAGATGTGAAAGTTTGCGGAGTCAGAATGATTAATTCAGGATTTTGGACTAACCATATATATAAATGCAAAAGAGTTAAGTATTTAGGATGTTATATTTATGCACCAACAGATGGATATCCCAAAGGACCAAGTACAGATGCTATAGATTTAGATGTCTGTAAAGATGTCCTGATTGATGGATGTTATGTAAATGTAAATGATGATGGCATTTGTCTTAAGGGCGGCAAAGGAACATTTGTTGATAAAGATTCGACAAATGGAATTTGCCAAAATATAATAGTTCAGAATTGTAGCTTTGGAAAAGCAGGAGGGGGTATAACATTTGGAAGTGAATGTTTTGATGCTAAAAATATTATAATGAGGAATTGCCGTTTCAATAAAACGAGTAATATCCTATTGTTTAAAATGCGTCCGGACACTCCTCAGAAGTATCAATATGTTAGTGTGGAGAATTGTACAGGTAATACTACATATGGTATAAGAACACGCATTTGGACTCAGTTCTTTGATTTGAGAGTACGCAAAGATATGCCTCGTTCTTATGTCTCTGATGTAGAAATGAAAGATATAAATGTTACTTGCTCACAATCATTCTATGAACTGAAGCAATCTGATAAATATGATTTGGGTAATTTCTCATTTGAAAATATTAATGCAAAGGACTCGAATGGTAAAATGCCCGTATCATTCCTTAAGAACTGTAAGATAAAGAACGTCGAGATTAATGGGAATAAGATTAAGTAATCTTATTCCCTATATTTTGATGGTGGAACTCCAAATTGGTCTTTGAAGCATTTGCTAAAATAATAAGGGTTATCAAAGCCTACTTCGTAAGCAACTTCAGAAACATTCATTATGCCCGATTTGAGTAATTCTGCAGCGTGCTTTAATCTCATAACACGTAGATATTCATTGGGCGTATATCCCGTAATACCTCTTACTTTGCGATAGAAAATTGTACGTCCGATATGTAGCATATCTGCAATTTTCTCAACAGAAAGACTCTGATCGCTTATTTTAGATTCGATAATGGCATTGAGGCGGCGAGCAAATGTATTATCTTGTTCTGTTGCACACAATGTAGGCCTTATCGTTTCAAGATTTTTAGAAAATTTCTGCTTTAGTTTCTCACGTTGATCTAATAGCTGGAAAATCCTTGCGATAAGTAATTGAGGGCTGAATGGTTTAGTAACATAGGCATCTGCTCCAGATTCTGTACCCTCAAGATGACTTTCTTCATTGCTTAGAGCTGTGAGAAGAATTATAGGAATATGACTCGTTTCGAAATTGTTTTTTAGCCGTTTTGTTAATTCAAAGCCATTCATTCCCGGCATCATAACATCACTAATGATTAGGTCTGCATCATAATCTTTTGCTTTAGCAATCCCGCTTTTACCATCAGATTCAGTTTCTATTTCAAAATAATTGCTTAACTCTTCAACAAGGAAGTCACGTACATCATTATCATCTTCCACTAATAGGATTTTTCTCTTATTAAGAGGCTTTGTCTTATTAACGTTATTGAGCGTCTCTTCTTCTTGAAAAGGAATACTTGCTTTGATTTCATCTTTTAATATGGGATTATCCTTAACTAGGAAATCAGATTCCTCATAAACACTTTTGTCTGTAGGAATATTTACTGTAAAGATTGAGCCTCCATTGGTATTCTCCTTATATTCAATAGTGCCATGATGAACAATAACAAGTTCTTTAGTAAGATGAAGTCCTATTCCAAAACTTTCTCCTGTGTAACTACTTTGTATAAAGCCATTAAATAATTGTCCACGCTTTTCTTTTGGTATTCCAACACCAGTATCGGTTACTGTTATTGTCATTTCTCTATTAAAGTTAATAGCTACAGATATATTGCCTCCGGATGGTGTGTATTTGAATGCGTTTGAAAGAAGATTAAATACGATTTTGTCAAGATGCCTTTTATCTATAAACATTATATAAGCATCTTCTGATGACTCAATAATAAAATTAATATTTTTAGATTCGGCTGCATCTTCAAATGTCATGCACAGTTCCTTGATAAAGTGTACAACGTCTGTTTCTTCTAAAGCTAGAGCTAGTTTTCCTGCTTGCATCTTTCTAAATTCAAGAAGTTGGTCGATCAGCCTTAACATTCTTCTTACACTCTTATCCATAGTATGTATAGACTTATCAAGTTCACTCTGCCAATGGTTTATTTTTACAATTCTGGCTTCTTTCTCCAGAGAACCTGCTATTAATGTAAGTGGTGTACGGAATTCGTGTGCTATATTGGTAAAGAATGACAATTTATATTTTGTCAGTTCTCGTTCAAGTTTAACCTTGCTCCGGAGTTCATTCTTCTCTTTAATATTCTTAACTATGAAATATATTGTAATTACAATTAATATAATGTATATCATAATAGCCCATGCAGACATATAGAAAGGTGGTCTGATAACAATACTCAACACGCTCTCTTTTCCCCATTCACCATCAGCATTGCATGCTTTTGCGTGTAATTTATATTTCCCCGGAGGAAGATTCTTATATGCGGCCCATGCATTAGGTGATGTCGCACTCCATGTATTATCATAACCTTCCAGCCAATAAGTATATTTTACATTCTTTACATCAGAATAGTCTAGTGTAGAAAAATCAATAACAGGTGAATCGTTTTTATAATCAAGAGTCATCGTGTCTGTATAAGGCTGAGATGTGAAAACAAGTCCCATTTTATTATAATAATGATGTAGCTTACCGGGGTTAATAATAGTAAGTCCATAATATCCACCTAATAATATTCTGCCATCATTAAGGCACACTGCTGAATTTTCATTGTAAACGTTACCCATTTGATTTGGGTCCATATAATAATTGTCAATGGTATTCTTATCATAATTAAGACATGATACACCTTGTTGGGTAGATATCCAGTAATTTCCTTTCTTATCCTCAACAATAGATTGGGTCATATTGTTTATTAGTCCATTAGACTGATTGTACTGCTTAAATTTTAAGTTCCGGTATCCGTTCTTAAAATCCGTAACGCATATGCCTTCACCAGGCAGGGTAATCCATACACGATTTTTTTTGTCAATCATAATGTCGTGTATTTCAGAACCTTTTTTATATCTGTAGTATGCTAAAGTATTATTGATAAGTTTGTTAGGATTGAATACAATAAGTCCACCTGTGGACCCCATCCATATCCATCCGTTTTTGTCTATTTTCAGGCATCTTACTTCATTTGTTCCAACGCTGTCGGAAAACATGTTTGTGACATGATATCCATTGTTTTTCTTCCATGCAACACTTAAACCGTCTCCATAAGTTCCTATCCACATCCTTTTCTTACTGTCCATAGCCATGCAGAAGACATTATGGTCTTTGAATGAGAGCCCTTTGATACCATATATACCTTTGCCACGTGTACCTATCCAAGTATTGCCATCTTCAGCCTCCTTTATAGCATATACATTTGAATCGAAGTGTTTCTTTAATATACGATGCTTCATATCCGGACTATATTTGTACAGCCATCCTGCTCGAGTTGACACATAAATATATCCATCTTTGTTTTTGGAAATCATTCTTACCACATTAGAAAACGCCATGTTCTTGCTTTCATCCGGCAATATTCGTTCAGTAGTCTTTTCAAGTACCTCAATATGAGCTATTCCACCAAATTCAGTACTAACCCATACACTACCGTTACGGTCTGCAATCATGTCAAGAATATGGTCTGAGGCAATTGGTGAGTCTTCACTCCCATCTGCAGTAAAATGTTGGTGTTGCTTCAGGTCTTTGCTGTATACAAATAGTCCATTCCCATATGTCGAAATCCAGATTAACCCATGTTTATCTTCTACTATATGATAGCGCTCATAGTCGATATAGTTTGTTTCGTTTCTTGGCAATAGATTTAAACTTATAAGACCTTTATTGGTTACCATTCGTAATATTCCTGTCTTATTATATATCCATTTTCTGCCTTTATTGTCAGTTATAACTTTACCATTATTGATATTCCATTCACCAGTACAGCATCTTACTTTAGAATTCTTGATGTCAACAGAATAACTTCCGGTATTAGTGAATATAATCCAGTTACCTTTCCAAATGATACCTCCTATATATGATTGCTCCTTACTGAATCCTATATTTAATAAGGATTTTATTTTATTTCCATTCAATTGATATATGCCTCCATCATCAGAGAGAAGCATTCTTTTATTGGCAAATTTCATTATCTTTACAAAACTTTTGCCTCGGTATGCAAAGATTAGTTTATTATGAGTCTGAATATACATCCTGCTGGGTGTGCATAATATTATCCTGTCTGAGTTGATGGCATCAAACAATATGATATTATCAGAACCAATATTATTTTTTCCAAATCTTTCTGTCCGAAATTTACCGTCTTTTAAATTAACTTTTAAAGCACCTTCTTTTTTCCCGTATAACCAAATAGTACCGTCTTTTAATATTTTTGAATTTGTAAAGTGTGGCTTAGGTTTACCATACATATAATCAGAATTTTGTCCACTTTTTAAATTAAGGCATGAAAAGACCTCAGAAGTGCAAAAGAGCCACATGTTCTTATTTTTGTAATCTTCCTCAATAGATTTTATCCTGTTATCATCAAGAGAACCATAATTGGCATTACGTTTAAATATTACCATCCTGTTTCCATCATAGCGTGCCAGACCATTGTGAGTACAGAACCACATAAAGCCTTTCCTGTCTTGGTATATCGAAGAAATGGAATTTGACGGCAATCCATCTTGTATGGTCAGCTTCTTAGATCTTATTTGTATAGGCAAAGACAGCGTGTCAGTACGAATAGATTCTAAAGTTTTTCTAACATTAGAATCTGTTCGTCTTGTCTGACTACAACTGGAAATAATGCAAATAGTGATGCAAAATACAAGGAACCTAAATTTATTCATATCAACACAAATTTTGCAAAGGTAAACAAATAAAGCAAAATATCAAAATTTACCCTTTAATCAATATCTGATTATGGCAATCTTTTAAGTCCTTCCCATTGTACATTCCAATTTCCATCTTTAGGAAAACCTGGATTCTCAATTGTATTGTTGTCCCATCCGGCACACATCATTGCGATAGACATTAGTAAACCTCCATTACCTGGCAGATACAGTCTTAATCGTTCATCTTGATAGTTGTGACCATTTACCAGATATGTGTTTTTTTGTTGTTTCATCAGTAATGCATCTACAGCTTTCTCTGGCTCTCCCATACGAGCAGCACACATAGCCATCATTGGATAGTCCCATCCCCAGGTGGTTTCCCATTTCCAGTTTTTCCAGATCCAGTTTTCAGTTTTCTTCATTATATCCATATTTACCTGATGACTGTTATAGGGTAATAAGCCTACGGCTCCTAGAACTGCAGGATGGTCGCTGTACATTTTCTCATTAACATAAGAGTCCGGCTGAGTTTCTGCAGCTAGATAAAGGCTGTCTTTAGAGGCTAAAGGAGAAATCTTTGATATGATGTCATCCCAATGCGCATTTCTTTTCAGCCCCATTCTTTCACGCCATTGTTGAGCTATCTGAAGGGCGTAATGCCAATAAGATAATTCAAATGGCGGATTTTCCGTGGTTGCTGCAGGCAAAGTCTCTTGTGCTGCTATACAACCTTTTAGTATGTAGCGTTTGCCAATGGAATCGTATTGCGCAAAGTCTTCCATAAATTCAGCTGTCTCTTCTACAAGTTTAGCATATTTATCAAGTACAGCCTTCGAATTGTCAACTCTATAAAGAAGTTCAGCAAGATAAATGAGATGAGGCTGTTGCCATATGAGGAAACTACCTACGTTAGAAGGTGCTTCTTCACCACTTGGATCTGTCATCTTCATCCACCTAACACCTTTGAATCCTTGTCTTTGGGCTATCTCTCTAGCTTTCTTTTCAACTTTAAAGTACCATGAAAGTGAGCGATCAAGCATCTCTGGATGTCCCCATAGGGCAAATTGGGCCTGATGCCATAAAATCATTTCCAGATGAAATTTACCATACCATGAATTGTAGGTGAGCCCTGTTTCTTGTGGAGGAGTATTTCCTCCATCTTGAATGGCAAGTAGATACTGGCTCAATACAATTCTACGCTCTAGCTCTTTTGCTCTTGGATCTTTGCATTGTGAGAAGTCAACCATTGCACCTTTGTTCCAATAGTTATTCCAATATTTCTGTGATTTTGACTTTGTTTCATTAAAAGTTTCACTATTATGCACATACTTTTCTGTAAAAAGGCATGTAAAACTTAATGAATTTTCTTCTCCATCCAAAACATAATAATTCTTTTTCTGTTTTCTTATTTTAGCCTTACCTTGCCAGTTTATAGAAATATAATAAATAGTTTTATCTATTGTATGTTTAAGTATAGCAGAATGGGAGTTGGAGTATACAAGTTCGGTAGAGTGTAAGTTGTCTGCTAACCAATTGCATGCATCATCAGAATGACCTCCTGATGGATAAGGAAATTTTAATTTTATTGATATATGCCCATTAGAGGTAATATGTGATGCTATCATATCAAGGTAGGGATCACATACAGTACTTACAGTATATTTATTACCATTATAATCGAATTGGCTATCAATTAAACCTTGCCACATATCCAATGTCTGGCTAATTGAATTTACCTTATTGGGGTTATTCCCTAATTCTAATCCAACGATCCCTAAGTGCAATCTATGAGCATTAACGCGAAACCAATCACAAGCAGCTCTTTTTCTTGCATTATCTTTAATCTGAACAGAATAAAGTTCTTTTCTGCCGCGGCCAAAATCATAGCCCTGTAAAGTTTCTTCTGATTTATATCCTTTTGGGTTGTCAAAAGAATGCCAACCCCAATCGCTCATGGTTCCGAGAGGCACACCATTGCTATATGTCTCAGGAAACGACTGAAGGCCTGTTGCGTCAACGGTAAAAGCAAATCCTCCATTGCCTACTGACAGGGAGCTAAGGGAGTCTATAGCTGTGACATGAGGATTATTTCTCTGCACGATAGCGTGCTTGTCTATTGTTATATTTCTTCCTGCAGCAGAAACGCTAATTAGGAGAGTCAGTATAAAAATTTTAAATTTCCGGTTCATATATTAATTATTATTTATCTTAATGCATCTTATTAAGCTAGGATTAGTGCAACTATTAGAAAAGTCTATCTTTAAAGCATCTTTATCCAAGGTTAAATGTTCAGCATTAATAGAATCTAATTTTACATCTTAAATCATTTATTATCTGTTATTTTTAATGAACGTGATGATTCATCAACATAATTACCACTTTATGATTGCTCGTCAGGCATCATTGAATTGATTATGCCCTCGTCTGATCTCCAATTATCAGTATAACTGAAAATATCCATTTATAGTGTGTCTCTTAGGTAAACTTATTAATATGCTACCTAATATCTATACATTATCATTATTAATTCTTTTCATAATATTAGTATCCATCTTCAAGTTTAGCATCTATCGTAAATATATAATTTTCAATATTAGTATATCCATTTGCTGAAATTAGAGAGGCATCATTGGGATTATTCTTATCTAGGCCATATTTGTCTTCGAAAGAGTCTGGCATTCCATCATTATCTGAATCTTTTTTAGCTTTGCCTATTTTAAGTTTAGGCCATCCTCCTGCTTCAGTCTGACTATTAATAATTCCAGTAGGACTAAATGCTGGTTTTCCTGTCCTTACTTCTTTTATTATAGAACAATCGTAAGAATCACGATTTTGACTACAACCGACTTGCTGAAGAACCTTATCATACATATTCATAGGCATTTGTTCTTTTATAGGTTCATATTCAAAAGGGTGACCAACAAAACTATTCATAGGATTCGGCCCTCCAACTCCTTTCCAATTATCAGCAGTGATAGAATCACATTTTTCGACGACATTCCCAGATATAAAATATAAGCTTGTCCCATCTTCTGAGACATCAAGTAAATGAGGTCTAATACTTGCAGGTCCTGGCTTGTAATAGTTCCCAACGAAGTTTATTTCTCCGTATTCTCCGCCACCGTAAGCTGCTTTAAAACCATAGTTCCAAACTACGTTATTACGAAAATCTACATTTTTTGTATTAGCGACTGAAGAAAAACGAGGGTTCCTACTTGTATTATCCGCTAAGAGATTATGATGCCATGTGGCATTTTTCCCGCCCCAAATACCTCCAAATCCATGTGCGCCTTTGGTGTGATGACTTTTAGCCAAACTTTGACTCATCATACACCACTGAACAGTTAAGTTAGAGGTCTTATATAATGAAAAACATTCATCAATGCTCCAACTTGCACTTACATGATCGACGATAACATCATGTTGTTTATATCCTCCGCCTGTAACCGAATCATAATCATGTGGATATTTATCTCCTACACGGACACGAAGATATCTTATAATAACATTAGATGCGTCTATACTCAATGGGCAGTCTTTCAGACAAATACCATCACCTGGTGCTGTCTGTCCTGCTATCGTAATAGAGTCGTTCGTAATGCGTAGGGGGGTCTCCAATGAAATTGTGCCGTCTACGTCAAAGACAACTATCCGAGCACCTTTATAATCAATGGCATCTCGTAATGAACCTGGACCATGATCATTTAAATTAGTAACTTTAATGACCTTTCCTCCTCTGCCTCCACAGCTATATTTGCCCCAACCTTCTGCTGTTGGAAATGCAATAAGACGCTTTGTCTGTTTAGATGCATAGACATGAATGGATAAAATCGATGCGAAGAAAATTAAACCCAAAGAAAATTTTGTCATAACTTTATATTATATTTAAGTCCCTCTTAGATAAAATATATTATTTAAGAGGGACAAAAATACTAAATTAACTAAAACACCTTTATTAGTATAATGGATGTTGCTGTCCTTCCAAACCCTTATTAATGTCTATAATAGAAGTTGTATTTAGGGGCAAAATCTCTACTTGATTTTTAACCAAACCACGGAAAAGTGATGTTGTCATCCATGCTTCTTTCTTATCAATTTTATGAAGGTTATTGGTAAAGCCATCAGTACCCATGAACATGTTCTGAACTTTATAGCCCTGCTTAGCGTATACAATCGAGTCAGATTGGGCAATTGGAGTATATTTCATAGCAACAATTGGCTCATTGAATCCAGAAGGCTTCTCTGCTTTATAAGCTGCATACTGTAACTTATAATCTGAGAAACGGCCTTCACCATTTGCCAAATCAAGCAAGTCTTTTTTTGTCTGAGTCAGCGTTTCATATAGAATATTCCAACGACAAAGATCTGTACGGCGCAGACCTTCGAATCCAAATTCTAAATAACGTTCGTTCTGTATTGCTTTGAGGAATGCGTCATGTCCAGAAGGAATATTACCTATTTTAGTAACATCACCACCAAAAGCACGGGCTCTTACCTGCTTCAGCGCATCTATTGCTTCGCTGTTGGCACCATTATTCAGTTCATTCAAAGCTTCGGCATACATAAGCAATATGTCAGAATATCGAAGAATGGGAAAGTCGATCTCACGCGTGCTGGCATTTATACCCGCATCGTTCTTCCAATCTACACGGAATTTCCCAATTGTGTTGCTTGGCAGACCGTTAAGTTGTCGTTCTCCATTTTTGTCTTTTGTACCAGCATAACCATAGTTACATATAGACACGTCACGGCGTGTATCACCATTTTCAAAATTAAAGTAATACACTGGATTAACAATCATTTGAGGTGCAGTTTTTCCATAAATAGTATTTGTATGACAAAAAATACCATTTGTATAGCCTACATTATAGCTATTAACTTGAGAACTATATTGTCCGATCTGTAACATTGTCTCATTATCGAACTTCTTTTCAAGTATATCGCGGAATACTGTTTCGTATTTGGGCATCAAAGAATTTTCCTTTTTATCTATCACTGCCTTACAGGCATCAGCTGCTATCTCATAAAGTTCTTTGATACGTGCCTGATTAGAGCGCTGAGCCATCTTCACTGTAGTAGGATCATATGTATTAAGATCCCATCTTAAAGAATAGCCTGCAGCGTAAAGGGATATACGCGCAAGGATACCATATGCCGAATTCTTTGTAAATCTTTCTGATTCACTACTTACGACGTTCTCACTTTCCCATGACAATAATTGGGTTGCACTCTGCATATCTGCTATGATATGGTCGTAAATTGTATCACGGCTTGTACGTGAAGAATAGAACGTAGTTGCGTCTGAAGTTGGTGTCGTTATAAATGGCACATCACCGAAGTAACGAACAAGATTAAAATAATTTTCCGCCCGTATAGCCAAAGCTTCACCTAATAGATAATTCAACTTTTTCTGTTCCGAAGAATTCGAAGAACTCATTTTCTTTAGATTTTTTATACATACATTTGCATATTCAATACCCTGATACATGGCATTATATAGACCTGTAGGTGAATTAGAAGATGTATAAACATAATTAGCTATCTGGTTCTTTGAGTTAGTTTCTCCTTCTGTAGAGAAACACTCGTCGGTACCCATGCCAAGTTGATAGAAATATTCTCGATTGAATGTTTGAGGATAACAACCTAATACAGCCATTTCTGCTTTATTTGCGTCTTCAAATACTGATTCTGAATCATATTTTGATTGTGAAGGTATATCGATGTAATCATTACACGAAGTGGTACCTAGCAACAAAATCGTCGCAATTCCAATATATATAATATTCTTTTTCATTTGTTCTCTTTCATTAAAAGGTTAAGTTCATACCGATAACAAAACTCTTAGAGCGTGGGTAGGCTGAATTATCAATACCTGGAGTAAGGGCACTAGACGTTGCGCTGACCTCAGGGTCGAAACCACTATAACCGGTAATGGTAGCAATATTATTCAATGTAGTATATATTCTCATATTTTGTACTTTAATCTTCTGCATCCATACCTTAGGAAATGTATAACCTAGAGTGATAGTACTAAAACGCAAATAACTTCCGTTTTCTATATAGCAGTCGAGTGGGTCTGAGATAGCTATCTTATTATCTGCATGTACACTCCACATCTGACCCTTTGAATACTGATCAGGATTGAGTTCGGACAGTCTTGAGAGATTTTTTGTCTCCTTGCCAGTAATAGGGTCAATGAGAGTGAATCTGTTGGCCATACTTGCTAGAGTATTTTGATTAGGTAGGTAAGGTCCGATATATCTCTGAGTATTCATGTTGAAGACGTCGCCACCTACAGAAAAGTTGAGAAATACGGATAGATCGAAGCCTTTATAACGAACTGTATTATTCATACCTCCAACGAAGTCTGGATTGGCATTGCCTATTACAGTACGGTCATCTGTACTCCATACAGGATTCCCGTCTTTATCCGTTTGATTGGCTGTACATACATATTTTATATCACCAGGTTTGATATTCGACCTTGTTGCTCCTTTTAGTGAAGGAACTCCATTCTTGATGGTATATGTTCCATCTGCATTTTGTGTGAAATCGTCTGTTGTATAGACACCATCAGTTTTATATCCATAGAATTGACCTAAAGACTGACCTTCTGCTATATAAAATAACATACGAGAATCATAATCTTGAATCATATAGTTGTTGGCATTATCACCGCCATAAAGTTTCAATACTTTATTTTTATTGAAGGCGATATTGAAGTCTGTTGTCCACGTGAAATCCTTCGTTCGGATATTCGTAGAATTTAATGTGATTTCGATGCCTTGATTTCTTACTGAGGCCAAGTTCTGATATTGATAACTGTAACCTGTTGATGTAGGTATCTTATTTTTTATCAACAAATTTTTAGATTTGTTGTTATAGTAATCGATACTACCGTTTAGGCGACTATGAAAGAATCCGAAGTCTAGTCCAACATTTATAGTAGTTGTTTTCTCCCATTCTATCTCCGGATTACCTACAGTGCCTCCAGGCACTAATGTTGATATAACTTCTGTTCCATTGGTATAATATCCAGCTCCATAGTCGGTAGCATACATATTATTATCAATATTATCATTACCAGTTGTACCAAATCCTACTCTTAACTTTAGATTTGAAAGCCAGTCACTTGTATTCTTAATCCAAGGCTCTTCTGTGATACGCCATGCTGCGCTAGCAGATGGGAATAAACCCCACTTATGACCTTTGCTAAACTTAGAACTACCATCGGTTCGGAGTGTAGTTGTAACAAGATAACGTTCGTTCCAATTATATGATGCACGACCGAAGAATGAAACAAGAGCCCTGTCACTAATGCCTGATCCCCAGGCATAAGGTTTAGCCATCGTTACATTGTTTAATCCAAAATTGGCCTCTGGAAAGTTGTGATATTCGTTATCAAGATTCATGTTATTTAGATGATATACCTCATGACCCAGAAGAATATTAAGATGATTTAGACCAAAATTATTGGCCCAGTTTAGAGTGTTTGTTATCTGATAAGTAGAACTCTCTGAATTGTTGCGTGAACCATAGGGGCCACCATTATTTTTTGCTAAACGTGTGAGACCCTTATCCCATATGTCAGAACGAGTTTGACCCCATGTATAACTTCCAGCTGTACGCCATGTGAAATGTTTGAGAAAATCGAATTCTATACCGGCATTTGTTGTCCATAGACGTCTATAACTTTTGTTGTCTATACTTGAATTGCTTATAAGTGGATTATCTATATCATATTGAGAGTCTATTGCCATCATTTCCTCTGAGAGATCTTCTCCTAGCATTTGATCGTCTGTAAAACGTATACCGCCGGTTGCCGGTTGTAGTATGACATTCTTCAACGAACCTGCCATTGATCCACCACCTTCTACTTCGGTGTTTTGGAAACTAGTACTGAAGTCAAAGCGAATACCTTTCCATAGCTCATGGTTTAATTTTAGTCGGATTGAATTCTTATCTAATCCATGTTTGGATAATATGCCATCTTCACCTGTATAGTTGTAAGACAATAGATATTTGGTCTTATCATTACCTCCACTGATACTGAGATTATGATTCATAGAAAATCCTGTGCCACCAAATACAGCCTTTTGCCAGTCTACGCCTGCACGATTGGCGTAATCTGTATTTATACGATTGTAAGCTCCTGTATAAAAGTCGGAAGCGTTAACATCTCCACCGTAGAAACCGGCAAAGTTGGTTTGGTTTCCAGCTAGAACTTGCAATTCGTATTCGTATTTGACATAATCTAGTGTATTTAGCACATCAAGTTTCTTACCCAGCGAATTCCAACTATAATAGACATTATAGTTCACCTGTGTTTTACCTGCTTTGGCATTCTTTGTTGTAATAATAATAACTCCATTCGCGCCACGTGCACCATATATAGCGGTAGACGAGGCATCCTTCATGATATCGATAGTCTGTATATCATTGATATCCACTTGCTGAAGGGCGTTTTCCATCTCAAATCCGTCTACAATATATAGAGGTTTTGTACTTTGTGTGATAGAGGTTCCTCCACGGACTGTTATATTGATGTCAGCTCCAGGAGCACCACTTTGGGAGACAATGCTTACACCAGCAGCCTTACCAGCCAGGGCTTGAGCTGCTGTTGCTACTGGACGTGAAGCCAAATCATCAGCACCCACACTTGATGTCGCACCTGTAAGATCGGCTTTTCGTACTTTTTGATAACCTATAGCTACAACTTCATCCAACATTTGGTTTGAAGGTTTTAGTTTTATATTAATGTTTGATCTTCCATTAATATTTACTGTCTGAACGTCATATCCAACATAGGATATTACTAGTTGTTTTGCATTTCCGGGTACAGAGATTGAATACTTACCGTCAATGTTTGTTACAGTGCCACCTTGTTGACCCTTTACTTTCACGGTAGCACCGATAATAACATCTGCATCATCGGAAACTACACCCGAAATCTTTAAGGTCTGGGCCATTAGTGCAACAGGCATACTTATCAATAGTATCATTAATAAGTACATCTTTGATTTCAAATTGCTCATTATTGTTTATGTTTATTAGATTGGTTTTTAATTACACCATATTATCGTTCGCAAAAGTATTAAGTATATGGTGCTTTTCGAATACAAAATCATCCAATCTCATATATTTCCGTTCATTATGCAGGGTCTGGTTCATTTTCTTAAGTAGTTGCCTTTTCTTTAACAATTAAACCTGAAACCACATGTGGTAACTAATATTAAGTTAATTATTGAAGATGATGCTATTAATAAAAATAAGGGCCGGCTCGGTAATACGAGTCAGCCCTCACGTCTTAAGAAATTTGATATTATTTATTCAAGAATTTGTCAACATCATCTGCTGCTTTATGACCACTAGCCATAGCACGTACTACAAGTGATGCACCATTTTCGGCATCTCCTGTAACGAATACGTTATCTGTAAATTTTGGATGTTCTGGTTTTAAAAATCCCATTGCCAAGAATACAAGGTCACACTTTATAACCTCAGGCTTTCCACTCTTTACCATCAGGGGACGTCCACCTTCAGGATTTGGCTTCCATGAAATCTCTTCAACTTCTACACCTACTAGTTTGCCGTCTTTACCGATAAACTTATTAGAGTTAATGTTCCAACGGCGTATACAACCTTCCTCGTGTGAAGATGTTGTCTTCAGCGTGCGAGGCCAGTTTGGCCATGGACTGTTGGGATCTTCTGGTCCAACTGGAGGTTTAGGCATAATTTCAATTTGTGTTACGCTCTTACAACCCTGACGATGAGCTGTACCAATACAGTCAGAGCCTGTGTCTCCGCCACCTATAACAAGGACATCTTTGCCCTTAGCATTGATAATCTCGTCTTTTTTGATCTCTGTACCAACAAGCAATCTATTTTGCTGCGAAAGTAGTTCGAGCGCCAAATATATACCCTTATTCTCACGTCCTGGAATATTCAAATCTCTAGCTACAGGTGTGCCTGTTGCTATAACGTAAGCATCGTATCCTTTAGGCAATTTAGTCGTATCAATATCTTCATTGTATTTGAATGTGATACCCTCTTGCTCTAAAATATCTATACGGCGATCTATAATTTCTTTATTCAGTTTGAAATTAGGAATACCATAACGTAATAGTCCTCCTGCGTTCTCATTCTTGTCAAATACAGTCACGGTGTAACCTTTCATATTCAACTGATTTGCAGTAGCAAGTCCGGCAGGGCCTGCTCCAATTATAGCTACTTTCTTGCCATTTCTCTCAGGAATCTCTACTCGAACATAATTTTCCTCGAAAGCATGCTCAGTAATAGCACACTCGTCTTCGCGGTTTGTTGTAGGTTCGTGATCAGTAAGATTTAGTACACATGCTTTTTCACATAATGCCGGACAAATACGTCCTGTGAATTCAGGAAAGTCGTTTGTCGAGTTGAGCAGGCGGTATGCCAATTCCCAATCTCCTTTATACAGAGCATCGTTCCACTCTGGTGGCTTATTGCCAAGTGGGCAAGCCCAATGGCAGAAAGGTACTCCGCAGTCCATGCAACGAGATGCCTGAGTCATGCGGTCGTTAGTATTTAATGTCTGCTCTACCTCTCCGAAATCGTGTACACGATCGTGGACTGGTCTATATCCCGCTTCTTTGCGGTGTATTGTTAAAAATGCTTTTGGATTTCCCATTGTCTTAATTTTTTAATAGTCACGTTGCATGTCTGCTATTTTCTGTTGTAACTTCTTAACCTGTTCTTCCTGAAGTACTCGTTTGTACTCAATAGGAACAACCTGAATGAAGTCTTCTACGTAGTGGTTCCAGTCATCTAGCATTGTACGTGCCAGTTTAGAACCTGTATAGAGATAATGTTGACGTATGAGCTCGTGAAGTTCTTTACGATAGCTGCTGTCTTCTACTAGATTGATTTCTACCATATCCATGTTGCAGAAGTAGTCGAAGTCGTGTTTCTTGTCCCACACATAAGCTACACCACCGCTCATTCCGGCAGCAAAGTTCCTTCCGGTTTCGCCTAATACGACTACACGGCCTCCGGTCATATATTCACAACAGTGGTCTCCTGCACCTTCTAGTACCGCGATTGCTCCTGAGTTACGTACTCCAAAGCGCTCACCAACTTTACCATTGACGTAGAGTTCACCACTAGTAGCTCCGTATAGTCCGGTGTTACCGGCTATTATGTTATCTTCGGCATTAAAGTTACTTCGTGAAGGTGGTAATATTGCGATACGGCCACCGCTTAGTCCCTTTCCGAAGTAGTCGTTGGTTTCACCTTCCAATTTAAAGTTTACACCCTTAACAAGGAATGCTCCAAAACTTTGACCTGCAGAACCCTTAAATTTGATATTAACAGTAGAATCAGGCAAAGCTGCTTCTCCATATTTTTCAGCAATAAGTCCACTTAGCATTGTACCTACAGCGCGGTCTGTATTCTTAATCGCATAATCAAGATTTACTTCCTCTTGAGTGTCTATAGCTTTCTGTGAAGCCCGTATGATCTGTTGATCAAGTACATCAGACAAGTCATGAATCTGATTTGTCGTATGATATAGAGAGCAATCACTTGTCTCTTTGTAAAGTATACGTTTAAAATCAAGCATAGATGGCTTGCTTCCTTTAGCAGCCTTTTTAGGAACTATTAATTCTGTATGTCCTATGATATCATCAAGCTTAGTGTATCCCATTTCAGCCAGATATTCACGAACTTCCTGAGCTAGCATTGTGAAATAGTTTACTACATACTGATATTTTCCAATAAAGTGTTTGCGCAATTTAGGATCCTGTGTAGTTACTCCGAGAGGGCAAGTGTTTAGATTACATTTTCTCATCATAACACATCCTAGAGTAATCAGAATTGAAGTTCCGAAACCGAATTCCTCAGCTCCGAGAAGCGCCATCATAATTACGTCACGGCCATCTTTTAATTGACCATCTACCTGCAGACGAACTTGACCACGAAGTCCGTTCTTTGCTAATGTCTGCTGAGTTTCAGAAAGACCTATTTCTGGACTTATACCTGCAAATCGCATACTAGATGCTGGAGAAGCTCCTGTACCACCTTCAGCTCCCGATATAACAATAAGGTCAGCCTTAGCTTTTGCTACACCTGCGGCGATTGTTCCTACACCACTTTCTGCAACTAGTTTGACGCTGATTGCAGCCTTTGGATTTACATTCTTCAAATCGAATATTAGTTGGGCTAAGTCTTCGATAGAGTATATATCATGGTGAGGTGGAGGAGAGATAAGTGAAATGCCAGGTATTGAATGTCTGGTCTTTGCAATTATTTCATTAACCTTGAATCCTGGCAGCTGTCCACCTTCTCCTGGTTTAGCTCCCTGAGCCACCTTAATTTGAATTTCTTCTGCATTAACAAGGTATTCGGTAGTAACGCCGAAACGTCCTGATGCAATTTGTTTTGTCTTACTTGACAGACTAATGCCATCTACGGTAGAATGAAAACGTTCGTTGTCTTCACCGCCTTCTCCAGTATTACTACGTGCACCGATTTTGTTCATTGCAAGCGCGATGGCTTCGTGAGCCTCTGAACTTAGAGCACCGAAACTCATTGCTCCTGATACGAAGTGTTTAACAATGCTCTCAACCGGTTCAACCTTATCTATAGATATTGGATTTCGTTTGAAGTCAAAGAAATCGCGAATGAATATAGGATCTTCTTTTTCGTCAACTAAATGAGTGAACTCTTTATATTTCTTATAATCATTAAAACGTGTAGCTAGCTGAAGTGTTGATATCGTTTTAGGATTCCAAGCATGCTTAATTCCGTCCTTACGATAATGGAACTGTCCAAGGTTTGGCAGAAAGTCGGTTTTTGCCTTCTTTGAGAAAGCCTCATTGTGTAATGTTATTGCGTCTCTTGCAATAGTTTCAAGGCCGATACCTCCAATAGTTGAAATTTCAGTTCCAAAATAGTTGTTGAGCAAACTTTCAGAAAGTCCGATACTTTCAAATATCTTAGCTCCACGATAAGAACGGATTGTTGAAATACCCATCTTGGCCATAATCTTGAATAATCCTTTCTTGATGGCCTTTATATAGTTTGCCTCAGCAGTACTATAGTCTTCTTGTATTTTACCTTTCTTTACTAAGTCATCAAGGATCGCAAATGTCATATATGGGTTAAGTGCTGAAGCTCCATAACCTAGAAGTAGTGCAGCGTGCATTGTTTCACGTATTTCTCCGCTCTCAACAATAAGTGCAGTCTGGACACGCTTACCTATAGATATTAAGTAATGATGAACAGCACTTACTGCTAATAAAGACGGTATAGCTGCATGCGTGTCGTCGATATCACGGTCGGATAATATGATATAATTATAACCGTCATCTACACTTTTCTCAGCATCTTTGCATAGGTTGTCAAGGGCTTCACGCAAACCGTCTTCTCCTTTTGCACATTCGAAAAGGATAGGCAGTTTGACCGTGTTGAATCCTTTATAACGTATGTTACAAAGTATATCGAGCTGAGTGTTGGTCAAAATAGGATGTGGAAGGCGGACCATCTTACAATTTGTTTCATCCGGAGTAAGAATGCCTGTGCCTACACGTCCGATATATTCGGTTAGAGACATTATGAGTTCTTCTCTTATTGAGTCGATTGCAGGATTCGTAACCTGTGCAAACTGCTGACGGAAGTAATTGAAGAAAATTTGTGGCCTATCGCTTAGTACAGCGAGTGGGGTGTCATTACCCATTGCTGCAGTAGGTTCGACGCCTTTAGTACTCATAGGTACGATTGTGTCGTCTACGTCTTCCTCGCCAAAGCCAAATAGAGTCTCGTGGCGAACTAAATCGTCAATGCTATTACTAATTTTACGACCGCTCTTTAGTTTACTTAACTGTATACGGTTGGTTGATAGCCATTGGCGATAAGGATGAGCACTAGCCAGACGCTCTTTAATCTCGCCATCATAATAAATTTTACCTTCTTGTGTGTCGATAAGCAAAATCTTGCCAGGTTGTAGACGTCCCTTCTCTGCTATCTCTGTAGGATCAAAGTCCATAACACCAACTTCAGAAGCAACAACCATTGTGTCGTTCTTTGTTATTGTATATCTAGCAGGACGTAGGCCATTACGGTCTAGCATTCCACCTGCATATCGACCATCACTGAATAGTAATGCTGCAGGTCCATCCCATGGTTCCATTAATATGGAATGATACTCATAAAAAGCTTTAAGATCTTCTGATATTGGGTTCTTGTCATTGAAACTTTCAGGAACCATAACAGACATAGCGTGAGGTAATGATAGTCCACTCATAACGAAGAACTCAAAGACATTATCCAGGCTTGCGGAGTCGCTCATATTTGGTTGAACAATAGGAGAAATATCTTTGATGTTTCCAAGAGCAGGAGAATTTAATACAGATTCGCGTGCTTGCATCCATCCGCGATTACCACGTATTGTGTTAATCTCACCATTGTGGCATAGCAGACGGAACGGCTGTGCTAAACTCCATGTAGGGAATGTGTTAGTCGAAAATCTTGAGTGAACTAATGCCAGTCCGCTGGTAAAATAATTATTGGTTAAGTCTGGGAAATACTGACGAAGCTGTAGGCTTGAAAGCATTCCCTTGTAAATAATATTTTTGCTGGATAATGAACAAATATAAAAGTCTTTGTCGTCTATCCTACGTTCAATTTTTTTACGAATAATATAAAGAGTTCGTTCGAAACTAGGTACTTTATCATCTGTGACACCTGTAACAAAGATCTGTTTAATAACAGGTTCAGTCGACAAAGCAGCATTACCTAGACAATCGGGGTTTGTTGGAACATTACGGAGGTGCATAAGAGAAAGGCCCTCGCGTTCTATTTCTTCAATCATTATGCTGAGAATTTCACTCTGCTTTTTCTCGTCCTTTGGTAAAAATACAAGTCCCGTTCCATATTTGCCTTTTTCAGGTACAGGGATGCCCTGAAGCAAAATAAACTCATGCGGTATCTGCAACAAAATACCGGCGCCATCACCAGTCTTGTTGTCGGCACCTTCTGCACCGCGGTGACGCATGTTCTCAAGTACACGCAATGCGTTATCTACAAGTTCGTGGCTTTTGTTACCGTGGATATTAACCACCATACCAACGCCACACGCATCGTGCTCGTACTCGGCATTATACAATCCATTTCCCATTTTTAATTGCATTTAATTAATTAAATTCTTGAATTTCCTATCAAATTGGTTGCAAAATTACGCATTTTCATTCCAAAATGACACATTTTGCATAATATAATATAATGCATTTAAGGATAAATAACGAAATGACACAATAAATGGCCAAATAATTACGATTAGTTAATTATTTGGCCATAAAAGCGTCAAATTATTATTTTGTAATAAAAAGCTAAATTGTATATTTATTACATATAGCCAAGCCAACGCAAAATATCATTCATATTAGCTACTATCATTAGCAGCAGTAAAATAGATATTCCTACGTACTCAGCTCTTATCATAAACTTATCACTAGGCTTTCTACCTGTGATTATTTCGTAGCATAAAAATAGTACATGTCCTCCATCTAGTGCCGGTATAGGTAATATATTCATAAATGCTAGAATTATGCTTAAGAAAGCTGTCATCTGCCAAAATATCATCCAATCCCAAGTAGGAGGGAACAAGCTTCCTATCGCACCGAAGCCACCCAGAGATTTTGCACCATCTGATGTAAACACATATTTAAGATCACCAACATATCCTCTTAATACATGGCAACCATACATTATACCAGCAGGGAAACTTTCGAAGAAACCATAATTTATTTGTACTGGCTTGTAGTAGTCTAATATATTACTTTCTATAATACCCAATTTCAAATCAGGAGTCATCACTATATTAGCGGTATCTTTGGCCTCACTCCCTTTGTGGACATAAACAACTTTAATTGAACGTATCAAAATGCTATCCTTCAGAGTTCTAGCAGAAGTCATTTTGTCACTTAATCGTCCAATGATATCATGATAGGTAAACCATGAATCAACAGCTTTACCATTAATAGATACTATCTGATCGCCGGTCTTGATATTTGCTTTTGCAGCAGGGGTGCCTGAGATTACACTATCAACTTTAGATGGTATTAGCGGCATCGTAAACTTTGGATCGCTTTTAAGCATTGTTAGAAGACTTAATCCATCAGGTATGTTAACCGTAACATTCTTGCCATTTCGTAACACGTTTACCGTTTTTGCTGTAGATATAGCTCTGTACATATCTCCATCCCATCCTTTGAATGTTTTTGAGTCTGTATTAAGCAAAATATCTCCATCTTTAAAGCCTATTTCTTTAGCTTGCTCGTTGAATTTCATACCCATATTCATATTTTTTGTAGGTATGTATGAGTCTCCCCAATAGAATAGTACCATTGAATAGATAAACAAAGCGAGTAAGAAATTAACAAGTACGCCTCCAATCATTATTAATAGTCTTTGCCAAGCAGGTTTAGACCTGAATTCATATGGCTGTATAGCTTGTTTCATTTGTTCAGTGTCAAATGATTCATCAACCATACCGGATATTTTGCAATATCCTCCTAATGGCAACCAGCCTATACCATAAGTTGTATCACTTTTCTTAGGCTTAAACTCGAAGAGGTGAAACCATGGATCGAAGAAAAGATAAAATTTCTCTACGCGAACCCCGAAAAGTTTCGAAAAGAAGAAGTGTCCACCTTCGTGCAGTAGGACTAAAAGCGATATCGCAAGCATAAACTGCAATAGTCGGATTAAAAATATTTCCATCTTATTAAATTGGTAATTTTAAATTATTTCATTAATTCTTTTGCTATTATGCGCGCTTCTTTATCAGTCTGAACATATACATCATATGTAGGATTACTGTCAAATGTAGCTCGCTTCATAGTTAATTCTATTATTTCACTCATAGCGGTAAAACTGCATTTGTCTTCAAGAAAACCACGATTGACAATCTCATTTGCAGCATTTACAATACAAGGCATATTTCCACCTTGTTTTATAGCCTCAAAAGCTAATTTAAGACATCTGAATTTATTCAAATCAGGCTCTGAAAACTCTAGAGGGTGTTTGAACAAGTTAAGACGCTCTCCAGATAAATGTAGTCTCTTCGGGAAAGAAAATGCATATTGTATTGGGATACGCATGTCAGGAATTCCCAATTGTGCTTTTACCGCACCATCCTGGAACTGAACTGCGCTATGTACAATAGATTGCGGATGAACTAATACTTGTATATTATTTGCATCAACCCCAAAAAGCCATTTTGCCTCTATAACTTCAAAACCTTTATTCATCATAGTGGCACTATCAATAGTTATTTTAGCTCCCATATCCCAAGTAGGATGTTTTAGTGCATCTGACTTGGTAACTTTAGCTAATTGCTCTGTAGTGAAATTTCTGAAGGGTCCTCCTGAAGCTGTAAGTAATATCTTTTCAATTGGATTGTCATCTTCACCGACTAGGCTCTGAAAGATGGCTGAATGCTCACTATCAACTGGTATTATTGGCGTGTGATATTTTGTAGCAAGATTACGTATAAGTTCACCAGCTACGACAAGGGTCTCCTTGTTGGCTAGGCAGATTGTCTTTCTTGCTTTTATAGCATGAATCGTAGGGCTTAGCCCTGCAAAACCTACCATAGCAGTAAGAACAATATTGATAGGTCCTGATTGTACAATATCTTCAAGAGCTTTTGGCCCTGCATATACTTTTATATCAGGCATATCTGAAAGTAAGCTCTTTAATTCTTCATAATGGTCTTCATTAGCTATTACTACTGCTGCCGGTTTGAATTTTCGTGCCTGATCTGCTAGTTTCTTCGTACTATTGTTTGCGGTTAAACAATATACTTCATATATATCGCTATGCTCTTCAATAACCTGAAGCGCTTGTGTTCCAATTGAACCAGTAGAACCTAAAATGGCTATCTGTTTTTTCATATCACATTATCATTATACATCGAGAAGTCCATCAGGTAAATTCATAATAATATTATTTTTATCTGAGTCGATGTCCTTTATAAATTCTTCTGCTGCTGGTATAAGAATTTCATTTCCATTATCAGCAGAAACGCTTAATAAAATATTTTCTGTAGATGTGTCAACGGCCGATATAGTCCCAATATAATTTTCGTTGTTAAAGACATGGAATCCAATAATATCATCCCAAGAATTATTAAAGTCATCTACATCAGACAGAGCCTTAGGAAAAAAGACTTCACATCCGGTAAGATCACGGGCGCGTTCAGAATCATCAATGTCGCAAAATTTAACTAATGCAGTTTCATTTCCGTGAAATCTATATTCTTCGATATAAAAAGGAACTAGGATACCATCAATAGATAGAATAAGATAATCGGTATCCACACGATCAAATACGTCATCATTGAACATAAATGACACTTCACCTTTTATACCATGTGGTTTTCCAAGGATCCCTATCTTATAAACATTTTCTTGGGGTATCATAATTAATCAATCCTCTTTATTTTTGCACCTATTTCATTAAGTCTTGCCTCTATATCTTGATAGCCTCTATCTATTTGTTCGATATTGTCTATCCTACTAGTACCATTTGCACTCATTGCAGCGATAAGCAATGCTATACCAGCTCTAATGTCTGGACTGGTCATGCGACCAGCTCTTAATATTATATTATGATCATGGCCTACTACTACTGCACGGTGTGGATCGCATAATATGATTTGAGCTCCCATATCGATTAGTTTATCAACGAAGAATAGACGACTCTCAAACATCTTCTGATGGAATAAAACGCTTCCTCTGGCCTGAGTTGCTACGACAAGTAAAACTGATAATAAATCAGGTGTTAGTCCTGGCCATGGGGCATCGGAAAGTGTCATGAATGAACCATCAATAAAAGAGTCTATCTGGTAATGAGGCTGGCATGGTATAATTAAGTCATCTCCTTCAATTTCAATTTTTACGCCAAGGCGTTTAAATGAATCAGGGATAATTCCTAGATTCTTTATTGAAACATCTTTAACACGTATGCCGTCTCCTACCATAGCGGCCATACCAATAAATGAACCAACTTCTATCATATCAGGAAGTATCGTATGAGTAGTGCCATGCAATTCTTTTACGCCAACAATCGTAATAAGATTTGAGGCTATTCCACTTATTTTTGCTCCCATACCATTTAACATATGGCATAATTGTTGAATGTATGGTTCACAGGCTGCGTTGTATATTGTAGTTGTACCTTTAGCAAAAACTGATGCCATTATAATATTAGCTGTTCCTGTAACAGACGCTTCATCAAGCAGCATGTAGCATCCTTTTAGTTTCTTGCCATTTATCTCATATACATTTCTTTTTGTATTGTGTATAAATTTAGCTCCCAAAGACTTGAATCCAAGAAAGTGAGTGTCAAGTCTTCTTCTTCCAATTTTATCACCACCTGGTTTCGCAACCACAGCTTTCCCAAATCTTGATAATAATGGTCCAATAAGTAAGACGCTTCCTCTTAAGTGTGAACATTTTTTGATAAAATCATCACTTTCCAGATATTCTAAATTTAAATTATCAGCCTTAAAAGTATATTCGTTTAGTGAAAGTCTCTCAACTTCCACACCAATATCCTTTAAAAGTTGGATAAGATTCTTTACATCTAGAATGTTAGGTATATTCTTGATATGAACTTTCTCTGCGGTCAGCAAAGTGGCACCTATTATTTCCAAGGCCTCATTTTTTGCTCCTTGTGGCGTTATAGTTCCTTTCAAACGATGTCCGCCTTCGATTATGAATGATGACATATTCAGCGCGTTAATTTTTTTTCTTACGTCTTTTGTTATTTTCGAAAGTGTCGTTATCTTTTATCTCATCGAATTCGAAAGAATCAAGATCCAATTGTATATTACTATCTGTAAATCTAGCCAAATCATCTGCGACCTTTTCATCATCCATGGAACCGTGGCTCCATTGTGAAAGGTCTCTTTTCATCTGATTCGCAGTTATTCGGGTTAGTTCTTTCTTTTCTGGCCCATCAGGCATCTCTTTAAGCTTATCGAATAGTTCAAACATCATTTTTCCATAGTGCCTAACTTTAATTCTAGTCATAGGATACTCCATTGGAGCAGGTCTTGTAGATATTTTTTTTGCATTACTTACATCATAAGGATAATCTATATCTAGCTTGAAATTGCTCATTATGGCAAGATTATCCCACAATTTTTGCTGGTAATCTGTGGCATCACGCATTTGAGGAAACATATTACCCATAATGGCAATTATGCTTTCTGCACAAACTTGACGCTCTTCCTTATCTGGCAAAGAAATTGCGTAATCAACCATTTTTTGGATTTCTCTACCAAATTCTGGTAAAATCAGCCTTTCTCTCTTTGTGTTATAATCTAATCCTTCAATATCCATATTCGTTTATAATAATTTCTTAGGTTTGGTAGCAATGAAATCCTTGAGGTAGAATGGAACAAAATAAGCGACATCCTCAAATTTTGATTGAGCCATCCTTTTCTCAGCTAATGGAAACATGTTTTTTGCAAGAGGTTCAATGTCTTTTATAAAATGTGCATTAGGGTGACAAATTTTGCCTTCGCATTTACTAGCACCATTTCCAAAGAAATAAATAGGTTGTTTATCTAATATTTCTTTATAAGAATCGCTGTCTATTACGTTGGCCTGTATCGGAATGATTTCTTTTAGTGATCGGTCATATATACCGGCGTATACTTCCATACGCCTGGCATCTATCATTGGACATAAAAGAGCATTGTCGGGCAATTCTTCTTCTGATAAAAGAACCGGAACAGATAATACCTCTAATGTAGGGAGAGCTATTAACTTAATATTTCGTCCATAGCATAAGCCTTTAGCCATAGACACACCAATACGCAAACCTGTATATGAACCTGGACCGCAACTTACGGCAACTGCATCGAGTTGAACCGCATGGTTATCAATAAAAGATAGAGCCTCGTCTATATAAACGCCGAGACTTATGGCATGATTAGGACCACTGTGATCTTCTTTGTTAAATATACAAATACCTTCGTTACTGACGGCAACAGAGCACACATTCGTACTCGTTTCAATATGCAAAATGCAAGACATAATTAAAATATATTCTAAATAAAATGCAAATTTACTCTTTTTTCCCGCATTTTTTGTACTTTTGCATAAATTTAACGTGAAAGTAATTATGATACAATCAATGACAGGTTACGGGAAGTCAGTCGCAACCTACAAAGCAAAAAAGATTAATGTTGAGATTAAATCATTAAATAGTAAGTCTCTTGATCTGTCTGTCCGTATAGCTCCTCTATATAGGGAAAAAGAAATGGAAATACGTCAGAATATATCTAAAATGCTAGAAAGAGGTAAAGTCGATTTTAGTATTTGGATAGAAAAAGATGTAACAGTAAGTCCTACTCCAATTAATGCGGCACTTGTTGAAAATTATTACCATCAAATAAAAGAAATTGCACAGAAATCAAACATTCCTGAACCACAAGATTGGTTCTCAACATTATTAAGGATGCCTGATGTGACAGCTAAAAATGATTTAGAAGTTTTAGATGATGAGGAGTGGAATGTAGCACGTGGCGCAATTGATGAGGCAATAAATCATTTAATAGATTTTCGTAAACAGGAAGGCGCTGCTTTACAGAAAAAGTTTGAAGAAAAGATTAATAATATAAAAGAACTGTTGATCTTGATAGAACCTTATGAGAAAAATCGCGTTGAGAAGATCCGGACAAAGATAATAGATGGCTTGAAGAGTATACCAGAGGTTGACTATGATAAAAATCGTTTGGAACAGGAATTGATCTATTATATTGAAAAACTTGATATAAGCGAGGAAAAACAGAGACTGACCAACCACCTAAAATATTTCAGACAGACTATGGACGAAGGTCATGGTCAGGGAAAGAAACTCGGCTTTATTGCACAGGAAATGGGTAGGGAAATTAATACGACAGGAAGTAAAAGCAATCAAGCAGAAATGCAGAATATTGTCGTAAAGATGAAAGATGAACTTGAACAAATAAAAGAACAGGTCTTAAACGCACTTTAATTTAATGAGAGGTAAACTAATAATATTTTCAGCCCCAAGTGGTAGTGGCAAAAGTACTCTTATCAATTGGTTGATGGGACATCAAGAACTGAACATGGCATTCAGTATCTCTTGTACCAGTAGAAAACCGCGAGGATCTGAAAAGGATGGGGTCGAATATTTCTTTATTGAACCTGACGAATTTAAAAAGCGCATTCAGAGAAATGAATTTCTTGAATACGAAGAGGTCTATAAGGACCGATTTTATGGAACTCTCAAACAACAGGTCGAAAAACAATTGGAAAAAGGAGAAAATGTAGTCCTTGATGTTGATGTTAAAGGAGGCTGTAATATAAAAAAAATATATGGTAATAAGGCTTTGAGTATCTTTATTCAACCTCCATCGATTGAAGAGCTAAGGCATCGTTTATTGGGAAGAGCTACTGATGCACCCGACGTTATTGAGGATCGATTGGCCAAAGCTGCTTATGAATTGACATTCGCTTCTAGTTTTGATAAAGTTATTGTTAATGATAACTTAGATAAGGCTAAGCAAGAGTCTTTCGACATAATAAAAGAGTTTATTAACGAGTAAAATTTTCATCGGATATAAGGATGAGTTTACTTACTGGTATATATGGAGGATCTTTCAATCCAATTCACAATGGTCATATTTTTCTTGCTAAGAAAATGCTTGAACAGCTTGGATTGGATGAAATATGGTTTGTAGTATCACCACAAAATCCATTAAAACGTTCTGAAGTACTCCTGAATGATGAGAAACGACTTGAACTTGTGCGTTTAGCATTAAAGGATGAAACGAATATGATAGTCAGTGATTATGAATTTCATATGCCAAAACCATCATATATGTGGAACACTTTGGAAAGTATGTCGCTTAATTACCCCGATAGGTCTTTTATTTTGTTGATAGGAGCTGACAATTGGCAACATTTCGATAAATGGTATAAACACGACGAAATACTTAATAAATACAAAATAGCAATTTATCCAAGAAAGGACTGCTATATAAATGATAAGGCATTGCCTGATAATGTAAAAGTAATAAATACTCAACTTATAAATATAAGCAGTACTCAGATTCGCGATTGTATTAGAAGAAAGGAACAATTTGAAACTTTAGTCCCATCTGAAGTAGCAGATTATATAGCCAAAGAAGGCTTATATAGGAAACGTTAAAATTGTGGCATTTTGCCATAATACAAATTAAAAGCAGTACTTTTGCATTAAATTTGCAAATTGAATGATTTTTTTTAACCGGTTTTGTCGCTTAGTAAATAAGGTGTTTTATCCTATTAGGAATAATGCACGTTTTTTTGTTTTTATGTACATACTAGGATTGGTATGTGCTTTAAATGAAATACCTTTGCATCTAAAAGGTGCCACATCATATCCTTTAGCATGGATAGAACTTTTCTTTGATCTATATGTATTATGTTTGGTTATTGTTGCATTACCAAAAAAAATAAGGGTTTTGGTAAGGAGGATAATTTGCGTAATGCTTTATTTTGCAGCTATTGTTGATGTCTTTTGTTATGTGAAGTTTGAATCAACACTTACTCCTACAATGTTGTTATTAGTCGGTGAAACAGATGGAAGAGAAGCTGGAGAATTTCTCAGTAGTTACATTACAACAGATATATTTAATTCATTATTTGGCGTAGTGTTGTTAATAGTTCTGTTTCACATATTAAGCCTTTTTTATTCTAGATCTCTGCATCATAAAAAAGGACGCTTTTATATGCTTCAGGCAATAATAAATGATAATGTCCGTAATTTAACGAATATATTACAACCATTTTTAAGCATTGCTACATTAATCCTATTAGTATATGGGGCTATTGTTTGTTCTCACAATAAAATAGCAACATATAATTTGATGTCTGCTAGTAATATTGGTGATGTGGAGCATACGTTAACAGAAAAAAAACATGCTGAATTGTATCTTCCTATTGACAGATTGTTCTTTAGCCTGTATGCTAATCATCTAGCATCAAAGCAGATAGACAAATTGATAAACTCGATGGATAAAGTTGTTGTAGACAGCTGCTCTTATCGTAGCAAGAATATTATACTAATAATAGGTGAAAGCTATAATAAGCATCATTCTCAATTATATGGATACGATCATCCAACAACTCCCCGGCAGTTAGCTTTAGCTAAAACCGGTTTGTTGATTCCTTTTACAGATGTCGTTTCTCCTTGGAATCTTACAAGTTTTGTGTTCAAAAATGTGTTTTCAACTCATGCCTTAGGAGAACCTGGAGAATGGTGTGATGGTGTTTTATTTCCACAACTTTTCAGAAAGGCGGGTTATCATGTTTCTTTTATAACAAATCAGTTCTTGCCAAAAGCAAAGGAAGCCGTATACGATTTTAGTGGTGGATTCTTTTTGAATAATCCTCAATTAAGTAAATCACAGTTTGATACTCGTAATACGAGTCTTCATACTTATGATGATGGGTTGTTAAAAGATTATGATGAATTACGTAAATTTAATGGTAAAGATAATCTTATAATATTTCACTTGATGGGGCAACATGTTAATTACAAACAACGCTATCCATCAGATAGAAAATTCTTCACTCCTGAAAGTTATGATCGTCCAGCATTGAGTGGAAGAGAAAAATATATATTATCAGATTATGATAATGCCACAAGGTATAATGATTCTATTGTTGCATGTATCGTAAACAAATTTTATAATGAGGATGCGATTGTGATTTATATGCCAGATCATGGTGAAGAATGTTTTGATAATGACTATCATTTTTATGGTCGATTACATTCTTCTGTCATTGACTACAGACTTGCACGTGAGGAATTCGAAATACCATTTTGGATATGGTGCTCTCATAAGTATGCAACGGCTCATCCATATATCTTTAAAGAAATTGTAGATGCTAAAAAACGCCCTTTTATGACTGACAATCTTTCGCATATGCTCTTGTATCTTGCAGGTATACACTGCCCTCAATATAAGTCTAAATACAACTTGTTAAGTCCGGATTATGACCTAAATAGGCCTAGAATGTTGAAGCTTACTACTGATTATAATAAATTGGAAAAGAAATAATGAGTAAACAACTAATAAGTATAGCCGAATCAAAGGCTTTAAAGGGTATTGCAATATTGGGTATTATTTTACACAACTATTGTCACTTCCTGCCAGTTGTGCAAGAAAATGAATATACCTTTGAAAGCAAATGGCCTAATATGTTATTAAAAAGTGTTATGAGCATAGGACCTAACTGTATGCTAGATCTGTTCTCGTTTTTTGGGTGTTATGGCGTACCTGTATTCCTATTTGTAAGTGGTTATGGTCTTGTTATGAAATATGAAGATAAAAAAGCTAATGTTGTTAAGCCGTTTACTTTTTGTAGTTATCATTACCTTAAGCTTTTTCGTCTTATGTTTTTAGGTTATATAGCCTTTGTTCTTGTATGCTTTCTTCATCCAAGCGGATATCATGATTATACAATAGGTAATATAGTAGCTCAGATGCTAATGTATATAAATATACTCCCAGATCCAGATCATATTATAAAACCTGGTCCATATTGGTTTTTTGGATTGATGATAGAACTATACATAGTTTATAGGATTTTTCTTTATAGAAAACATTGGGGCTATACTGTAGGAATGATAATCTTTTGTTGGCTTATTCAGGAATTTTGTGATCCTGCAGGTGATACTATTAATAGATTAAGATATAATTTTTTTGGTGGAATGTTACCTTTTGGAGTTGGCATTTTATTTGCTCGCTATGGACAAGAATTTAATAAATTAGTATATGCCATAGTAACAATTCTTTCTGTCCTTATTGTGTGTATGTCTAGTTTTAACTTTCAAGCATGGTTGTGGACACCTCTTTTCATTGTAACAGCTACATTGGGATTCGTAAAAATAATACCTATAATCATTATGAAAGTTTTTGTTTGGTTAGGTGCTATTTCTGCAGCTCTTTTCGTTGCACATCCTATAACAAGAGAAATTATAATACCGATGTCTTATCATGGTATGGTTTGGACCGGTATCGTAATATATCTATTGACGTCAATACTTCTTGCGTGGATATTTAAGTATATTTTCCGTTATATTCCAAAACCTAAATTAAAGACTCAAATTGAAAACCCCAATTGAAATCGGTAACATAAGCAAATATCGCAGTGCCATTATGGGTATTGCAATGATTTTTATAATAATGTTCCATATAGGTATGGATCATAAATATATCTTATGGGGACTTGTAAAATGTGGAAATGTCGGTGTTGACATGTTTCTATTCTTAAGTGGAATAGGACTTTGGTATTCATGGACAAAAAAGCCTGAATTAAAGCATTTCTTCTTCCGTAGATATCTGCGTATATACCCAACTTGGATATTAATAGCTCCATTCTTCTATGTTCCTAATTATTTATATCATGCGGGTTATAGTCGTAATATATATGATCTAATTGCCAATATAACATTTAACTGGAGTTTTTGGCGAGTAGATGATCTTACATTTTGGTATGTACCAGCTATAATGATGATGTATACGTTTGCACCAGCTTATATGTCGTTGATATCAAAGCATCCTGTATATAGATGGCTTCCTGTTGTTGCTATAATATTCTGCTTTATGCAGCAATATTTTGCACCCGTTAGTTCGCTTGTTGGGCATGTCGAAATATTTTGGAGTAGGATACCAATATTCCTTTTAGGAATAAATTGTGGAGAACTTGTTAAGCAGAAACGTACAATAGATAAGTCTTCAATATGGCTAATACTTATATTATTTATAATGAGTTTATTAGTATGCGTAAACTTTGAGATGGTATGGAGAGGGCATTATCCGCAAATACTTGAGCGAATGAATTATATACCACTAACAGTTTCGCTTATACTGTTATTGATTATCATTCTTGATTATGTACCAAAATGGATGTTGAAATCGTTTTCCTTTATTGGTGGTATAAGTTTGGAGGTCTATCTATTGCATGCGCATTTTGTTATTACACGAGTTCATACTTTGCAACTTGGTTTTTGGCTCACTTTTATTATAACGACTTTGGTATCTGCATTAGCCGGTTGGCTTTTAAGCAAGGCTGTAAAGTACGTAACAGATAAAGGAGTAGCCTTATACAATAAATATTCTGTAAGATGAGAGATATAATAAAATTAATACGACCCAAACAATGGCTAAAAAACATATTCGTTTTAGTTCCAATCTTTTTTGGAGGTAGCCTTTGGGACAAATCTGATATGATAACAGGTTTGATAACGTTTTTCTCATTTAGTTTTGCTTCGTCATCAATATATTGCTTTAATGATATAATTGACAAGGAGGCTGATAGTAAACACCCTGTAAAGTGCCTCCGTCCGATTGCTTCAGGTTCTGTTTCAGTAGCTAAGGGATATGTATTGATGATCGTAATGGTAGTATTATCTATATTATCATCATTAATTCTTTTTCAATTCAATGTATATGATAACTTTTATAGTTGTTGGCTTGTTTTAGCTGTGATAATGCTGTACTGGGTCTTAAACATATTTTATTGTGCAAAGTTTAAACAATATGCAATTGTTGATGTCTGTATAATAGCATTTGGTTTTGTTCTTAGGATACTCGCTGGTGGGCTTGCTGCAAATATTGTATTGAGCCATTGGATTGTACTTATGACATTCCTCCTTACTTTGTTCCTTTCTTTTGCAAAAAGGCGTGATGATGTAATAATGATGAATGAAACAGGGGAGGCTCCACGTAAAAATACCATTCGTTATAATATAACTTTCATCAATCAAGCAATTACAATTACAGCATCTGTAACACTGGTGTGTTATATAATGTATACTGTATCTCCAGAAGTTATAGCCCAGTTGCATACTAGATATTTGTATCTTACAAGTGTATTTGTTATATTGGGCCTGCTAAGGTATATACAAATAACTGTAGTTGATAAAAGGAGTGGCGATCCTACAAAAGTTATGCTACGTGATAGGTTTACCCAACTGATAGTATTACTTTGGGCCTTGTCTTTTATGTTTCTAATATATATGAAATGAGAATAGAAGCCTTCGATTTTGATGGTACACTTACTAATAGAGATACATTACTAGAGTTTATACGCTATACAAATGGTAATGTACCTTTTATATTTGCTATATTGATATTTTCCCCATTGCTTATACTTATGAAAATGCATTTGTATCCAAATTGGAAAGTAAAGCAAAAGATATTTTCTTATTTTTATAAAGGTCTGCCTGTTATAGATTTTAATCAATATTGTAAAGATTTCGCTTCTGATAAAAAATATATACTTAGAAAAGAAGGCGTAAATGCCGTTAGAAAGGCTATAAAAGAAGGTGAAAAAGTCCTTATTGTTAGCGCCAGCATAGATAACTGGGTGAAACCATTCTTTGAAGGATTAAATGTATCTGTGTTAGGAACAAAAATAGAAGTTAAGGAAGACTTGATTACGGGGCGTTTTTTAACGAAAAACTGTTATGGCGTAGAAAAGGTTAACCGTATAAATGAAGTTTGTCCATCCCGTAATGACTATACTTTATTGGCTTATGGAGATAGTCGTGGGGATAAAGAGATGCTAGAATATGCAGATAAAGGATATTATAAACCTTTTAGGCAAAAAGAGGACAATAGCATTCATGAAATAGAGAGATTCATAATAGTAGGTGGTATAGCAACAATAATACAGTTTTCAGTATATAGGTTGTTCTTGTTATTAATTAATCCAACATTAGCAAATACAGTTGGGTATTTAGTGAGTTTTATGTTTAATTTCTATGCATCAACAAAATATACATTTAATGTTGAGACAAACACAAAACATGGTATTGGATTTGCTTTCTCACATTTAATAAACTACCTTATGCAAACAGGACTACTTAATCTTTTTATATGGTTGGGCGTTAGTAAGAATTGGGCACAAATACCGATGTTCTGTATTTGTGTACCAACAAATTTTATGTTAGTAAGATTTTTTTTGAAGCGATAAAATATGACGAATTTAATTAAGATATTTAGAATACGTAAAGAGGAACGATTATCGGCAGCAGTTGCATTGCTAGTTATAATTATGCTTAATGCGTTGATAATATATAAATATAATAATGTATTTATACATAATACTGGTACTGATTATTGGCAAGTGTTTTTACGCTATTTTCATATATCAGGATATGATCCAATAACATACTCTGTTGTAACTGGATGGACTGTTCAGTATAATGTATATCGTCATCCTTTATTAGCCTTTATGATGTATCCACTATATCTCGTTAACTATTGTTTGATGAGTGTTACCGGATTAAACTTCGCTCAATATATAGTAGCAGCAGTACTAATATTAAGTGCTTTTTACTCTTTTATTTTTATTCGGCGTATATTTAGAGACGTAATATGTTTAGGCAATGTTGATTCTACATTGCTATCTACCATGTTTTTCTCTTTTGCTTATATAATAGTATCAATAACAGTTCCCGATCATTTTTCATTGTCAATGTTTATTATAATATTTACATTATATATATCGGGAGTAAAAATACGCAGTCATTCTAATTTTAAAAAATGGCAGTCTATTGTCTTATTTCTAGTGTCAGCTGGAGTTACACTAAATAATGGAGCAAAAGTGTTTTTGTCTGTATTATTTGCTGATGGTAAAAAATTCTTTCGTCCGGCTAACATCTTATTCGTAGTAGTTTTACCGTTAGTATTCTTATGGTTATTTTGTGGTTATGAATATAGAACCTATATATTTCCAGGTGAGGAGCTTCGTAATATAGCAAAAGCTAAGCAACTTAAACATGAAAAAGATAGCATATATAGAATCGTAGCAGATACAGCGAGCGATAAAGATTCTGTAAAAATAGCTAATGCCGTGAAACTTGTGATGAAACATCGTGCACATGCAATCTATTTGGCAACAATACATGAGCCTTGGCGACAAAAGGGTAAACCTATAAAAAAGAATGGATTTCTGAGTTGGACAGATACAACAACTTCGCGTACAGGTACTATTGTCGAGAATTTATTTGGAGAGTCAATACAGTTACATAAGGATCATCTTCTAGAGGATATATTATATTTTAACCGTCCTATTATAGTAAAATATCACTATATAATAAGTTATATTGTTGAATCGATTATTATATTGTTGTTTATTATAGGTATTTGGACTGGCAGGCATCACCGTTTCTTGTGGCTCTGCATTTCATGCTTTGCGATTGATATGTTACTCCATATAGGACTTGGTTTTGGAATAAACGAGATCTATATAATGGGTCCACATTGGTTGTTTGTCATACCGATAGCAATCGCTTATTTTATAAAGTCATTGAAAGGTAATACTCTTTATATTTTACGAGGATTAATTATGGCAATAACATGCTATCTTTTCATACATAATATTTGGCTGTATTCAGAATATTTATTCAAATAAAGAATGAAAATATTCAAATTAAACAGAGAAGAACTGCCGCTTGCAGCGTTTGCATTTACAATATTATTATTGCTTAATGCAATGGTTATATATCGGTACTATTATATTTTTAGTCCTGATGTTAATGGTGGTTATTGGAATCTGTTTTTTGGAAAGTTCCATATATCAGGGTTTGATGCGCTTAATTATATAACCCTTTCAAAATGGGGAGATTATTATGCACAATATAGACATCCGTTGCTAGCCTGGATGATGTACCCTCTATATCTTATAAATATGTGCCTGATCAATATTACAGGTCTTAACATGGCACAATTTGTATATGCAATATTACTGCTTTTCTGCGGATTGTATTCATATATATATACTTACAGAATATTGCGGAATGTAATAGAAATAAAAAAAATAGATGCTATTATACTATCTGTCTTTTTGTTCTCTTTTGCTTATATAATGATTGCTGTAGCCGTACCCGATCATTTTACAATATCTTTTTTTATTTTGCTACTTACTTTGTACATGGCAGCTTCTAAAATAAAAGAGAGTAAAACATTTAATTCGTGGCAGATAGCCCTCCTTTTTTTACTTTCTTCAGGCACTACTATTACAAATGGTGCCAAAGTATTTATAGATGCAATGTTCACAAATGGAAGGTCTTTTTTTAAGATTAAAAAGTTTTTTATAGCGGTAATAGTACCTGTTATTATAATAATATCTGCTTGTTTGATAGAATATGGCTTACCTAAGGTACAGACTTTTGGTAGCAAGAGCGATTCATCTATACCAGCTAAAAAGGTGTTATCTCGTAAAGAAGCAATTGTAGAAAATCTATTTGGTGAGTCAATACAACTCCATCAGAGTCACTTGCTTGAAGATCAGATGATATCACGTCCATCTGTCGTTACATACAACCATTTATATAATTATGTTGTGGAGGTAACTATTTTCATATTATTTGCTTTAGGAATTTGGCGTGGACGAAAACAAAAATTATTATGGATTTGCCTTTCCGGATTCATGTTCGATATATTAATTCATATAATTATGAAATTTGGTATTGATGAGGTCTATATAATGGGTCCACACTGGTTGTTTATAGTTCCAATATCTATTGCTTATATATTTAAAACATCAAGTAGAAATAAACTCATATTCTATAGAACTCTTTTATCAGTGATCACAATCTATTTGTTGACATATAATGGATTTCTGTTTACGAAATACCTCTTCTTTTGATTTTATTGAACCACCACCTGTAAGCTATTATTAGATAACGACTTATTCTTGGTTTTAATATTACTATTATCTTATTAGACATTGATATGTTTTTGTCTATTTCATTTCGTAATGATTTATAGTACCTATCAAAAACATAGAATTGTTTACGCTCAATAAAATCTTCATAAACCTTTATTTTATGAAGAGTATAGTATGACTTGAAAATATCCCATCTGGGCATTAATATCTCTTTTAAAATATTATCGTAAGTAATTACCATTTCAATACTGACATTGCGTTTGTTTGGTACACCGATGTTGTATAGATATATACAGTCTTGAATGAAATATACTTTTGGAGATTTCATAAGACATTTTATCTGCATCATTATATCTTCGCCTTCAATTATCTCTCTTGGAGTATCAATGCATCCGGATAAAAGTTCTCTTTTATAGAGTATCCCCCATAACAGACAAAATTGTAGTTTGCTTCCGAGGATATCTTTTATAAGCAGCTCATTTTGTGTAAACCCATTATATCCAGAGATTACCTTATTTCCATGTTGCGTCTTATAAGTTGCAATGATTTCATCAGCATTGGTGTTTTTCATAGCTTCATAAGTGACTCTTAGTCCGTTAGGCAATAATAAATCATCAGCATCAACAAACATTATGAATTTACCACTAGAATGTTCTACTCCATATCTTCTTGCAGCAGTAACGCCTTCATTAGAGGTATGAAAAACGTGTATTTTTTTTTCTTTAGAAGCTATTTCATCACATATCGTTCCCGAATGATCATTGCTTCCGTCATCTACCAATATTATTTCAAAACTATCAAAGTTCTGGAATAGAATATTACTTATGCAGTCCTTGATATATGATTCCTTGTTATATACCGGTATGATAACTGAAATTTCCATAATCACAACTATTTATTTTTGTGTTTGGCAAACTTTAAACATTCATTTAATATCTCAACGTGTGCCAACTTCATAATAAGAAAATATATTAAACCTGCAATAATCATTCTTGCTGTAAGAAGAATTATATTATTGGATATAAAGCATGTCGCAAAATAAGTAATAGCCATTACACCTGCTGAAGCTAGCATATACGGAAGAATGTCCATAATTGTATCTAATAATCTTAATTTTATTATTTTGAATGCAAAATGCTGCCATACTAGTAGCCATAGAATGTTGAATATCGAATATCCCATCACCATAACAACGATCCCATATTTGTAGGAAAATAACATTATTATTATCTGTGCTATTATCTGGAATATATTACACCACATATATATATCAGAGCGACCATGACCGATAATTAAATTCTGATATAATGTATAAAAAGGGAAAAAGGCGCCACTGATACTAAGAATCTGTAATAAAATAACACTATCTATCCATTTGGCAGATATAGTTATTATAATAAATTCTTTGGCAACCAAAGCTAACCCAAACATAGCAGGAAAAGATAAAAATGCAGAAAATCTCATCATCTTTCTGAATACTCTACGTTCTCTGTCGTCTTCATCAGTAAGAGATGCAAACACAGGTTGAGCTACTTGCTGCATGGTATTAGCTACAAAAGAATAAGCCATGTTGTCCCATTTATATGCTTGAGTGAAATTACCAACAGTCTTGGCTGTGAACAGACGCCCGAATATGAATGTAAGAATATTGTTGTTCAGTGTATTTACTATCATGGTGATGAGAATTTTTACACTGAAATTGAACATCCTTTTTATTGGAGAAAAATCTATACGGAAAGATGGTTTCCAACTTGTATAATAGAATCTTCCGATATTAAGAATTGATATATATATAATCTGTTGCCAGGCAAGACTCCAATAAGCCATTCCTTTTATAGCGAGAAAAATGCCAGCTATTCCAGATACGGTTAAAGAGATAAATCCTATTATGGTCATTTCTTTAATCATCAGATGCTTTGTCATGAAGGCATTAGGCGTGATACCAAGAGAACCTATTACGAAAGATAGAAACACAAAACGTGATACAAGTGTAAGGCATTCTTGATGGAAAAATTTTGCTATTAACGGGGCACAAAAAAATAGAACTATGTATATAGCCAAACTGGTTAGTATATTAAACCAAAATACAGAATTGTAATCATTGTCAGTAGGATTTTTTATATTAATAAGTGCTGTAGAGAATCCACTACTTTGCAAATTTCCTGCTATTGCCGTAAAAATAGTTAGCATTCCTATTATTCCATAATCAGATGGAGATAACAGTCTTGCTAGAAATATGCCAATTATAATATTCAAAACCTGGGTGGTACCGCTATTAAGCGCCCCCCAGAAAAGTCCTCTTGCTGTTTTTTCTTTTAAAGATTCCATATAGTTCTATTCGTTCAAAGGATGGAGTTCCCTAAACTTGTCAATTAAGTTTAATAATTTGTCACTTTTGCCTGTTATAGTTTTACGGCAAAACATTTTTTCTGAATTAATTATGGTATCATAATCCTCTTCATTAAGTATCTTTATTATTGGATGATAGTATATGTATGTTAGTGGTGTCAGATTATCAAAGTCTGGCATATTTCCTTTTGTAAGTATACATCTATCTGCAAAACTACTATTGAAAGCTAATGTCTGTATAAATGTCTCATCAGGACCAAAGCTTGTCTTAAAGTATCTTACATATTGTGAATTGCTATTCCATGTCTTTAATGCATATTCGGCCAAATCCGGAGTAATAGCCCACCAAGAAGAACCTTTGTACAATTGGTATTCTTTACCATCTGCCTTGAATGTAAGTGGTTTAACTATGCTGGCAAACGAAATGATGTGGCGTAAGGCTACTCTGAATTTACTACCCAAAGATCCCATAGCCCATGGCTTTTGTGATAAAAGTCTGTACTGTCTGTATAGTCTGGCATCCTTACCTTGGTTTGTCATGCAGATACCCTGTATGTATTCTTTTCCTTTATTAGTGGTAAAATAGTTGGTTATTTTATTATTACTCCATACAGGGTAATCCAACCCACTCATAGACACAAAATAGTCATAATTGTTTTGGCTTTCAAGGGCGCTTTTGATAAGTACCATTTGGTACTCAACTTGTTTGATACTACCCCAAGTTACGTTTATTCTTGGCAAAACAAACTTTACTCGGTCATCTCTTATTCTATCTTCAAATATCTTAAGATCAGATTTCGCGTCTACGTGTATAAAAAAATCAGATTCTTTGGGCAGACTCTTTATCAGTCTGTCTAGATGTAGTGGATCTGTGTGCGCAGATATTAAAAATGCCAATCTCATCCTTATATTATTTATATTGATATTTTCCAGACCATTTCATTAATCTGTTCTTTACAGATCTGAAAATGGTTTTAAAGTTACAATATCTTATGTTCAGATAAAGTTCCTCGAAAGATCTGGATATTTTAGTAAAAGGATGTCCCCAACCCATTATCTTGTATAACCTTTTACGATATTCTGTATTCTCAATAATATATGCAGGATGTCTTAACGGAGTTTCAACCTCGTGGATGGGCATCGTGAAGATTCGTTGTTGACTTTTGGGCAATGTTTTTGTGTAACTGCCATAATGAGTTGAATCTCCTCCGGCTGGTCCCAAATTATGTATCATGTTCTTCTTGGGAATTATACTTAGCTGAGAATTGAGTATCAACTCTGAATAGAATATCGTTTCATAGAACGATTTTCCACTCTCCTTATGTTGTCTGGCTATATTGAAAAATACTTCTCTGTATTGTCTCTGCTTGAACAGAGAGCGCATCTGCTTTATACATAAGCGATCATCTAGAAACGTGTATTTGTCATCCCACTTATCTATAACTCTTCGCCAACTGGCCCATCCCCAAATAGAGAAAGAAGTAGAGAAAAAATAATCTGAGTTTATATCTTCAGTTATGCCTTCGTGATTAAGGCCACTAATAATTCCTATGCGTTCATCGTCCTGATATCTGTCAAGAAGTTCTTTGCAGAAATTGAAAAAAGATACAGAAGGTACACTATCATCTTCGAAAACGATACATTTGTCTACAATCGAGAATGCCCATTTTTGTGCGTAGTAATTAGAAGGATCACATCCTGAGTTCTTTTCCTGATAGTTCTTATGTACCTCACATTCCCAGTCGACATTATCAACAATTTTTCTACAGGCGTCCATCCTGTCATTGTCGTTATCATTTCGTGGTCCATCCTGATATAAAAATAATTTAGAAGGACGCGCTTTTCTTACTTGTCCAAAAACTTGGGCAAGCGCTTCAGGTCTGTTAAAAAACAGTATAAGTACAGGTACATCTATAAGAAATGGATTCATAAACCTATATTAGTAGTTGCAAAGATAATTCTTTTTTTTGAAAGCTTTAATATCTTCATCCTTTTATTTTTGATATTGTCAGTCTCATTCTATTATGAGATAATTCATGTTTAGTTTAATCTTGTCTTAAATTATTGCATCTGGTAATAGAATTGAAACAATTCAAAATATTTCTTGCATCGAAAGAAAAATAATCGTACTTTTGCACAAATATATCATGCACTAATTGATGGATTACAAAGAGTTTAGAATGCTCATATGCGAAGACTATAGTCGTGTTGATCGCGGGCATTATACAAAAGTTCGTAAAATATACAGAATGATACGTAAATCATTCTCAGATGAGTCATTCAGAATAACTTCTTGGATGCGACTTGGCAATTGGCTTTTGACAAAACATAATCCGATAGCGTCTTTTGCGATGTTCTTCGTAAAACGTATATATCGTCATGAGCAGCATCTTACAGGCATACAGTTTCCTTTAGGAATGAAGATAGATGGTGGATTAAAATTTTATCATTATTCTTGCGTAGTTAGTGCTATGATGGTTAAGATAGGGCGCTGTTGTACGATACATCAAGGCGTTACCCTTGGGCGTGTCTACGCAGGTTCAAAGGCAGGAGTTCCTACAATAGGTGATAATGTAGTTATATTTCCTGGTGCCAAGGTTGTTGGCAATATTCATGTAGGAGACAATGTCGTAATAGGTGCCAATGCCGTAGTAGTGGATGATGTACCTGAAAATTGTGTAGTAGCCGGAACTCCTGCCAAGGTCGTATCTGGCGATAGCTCAAAATGTTTCGAAGGGGAATGGATTAAGTGGTTTAGATTTTGAATAAATGGAAATAACACCTGAAATACAGAAACAGTGGAATGCTATTATTGTGGATATACTAAAGGCATTCATTAAGATATGCAAGCAGAATGATTTGCGCTATTATTGTGCCGGGGGTACTGCAATAGGAGCGGTTCGTCATAGTGGAATGATACCCTGGGACGATGATATTGATGTATTCATGCCTCGCCCCGACTACGACAAATTCTTTGAGATATGTGGCAGAATAGATATGGGATGCTATGAGACAGTTACCCCACATGATAATGATAAATATCCTCTGTATTTCTCTAAGTTAGTTAGTAAAAGCACTACTTTACAAGAAGAAGCTGATATCCCATTTGTTACTGGCTTATATATTGATATATTCCCTTTGGATGGTGCTTCTGATGATATGTCAGAAGCGTTGAAACAGAAGAATAAATTCATTAAATTAGCTCATCGTTTGACTGCAATTTCGACAAGAAATACTTTTTTAGAGTATATGAGTCTTCTGCTTTACCCAAAAGAGTGGGGAAGATTCCTTATAAAGTTGTGGGGCTTTGTTGACCGCAGAGGTTGTAGGCGCTATCTGCTTAAATCTATGGATGCAATATGCAATACATATAATTATGATAAGTCTTCTAATGTCGTAACATATAGCGGTGTCTATGGCAAGCGCGAAATATACCCTAAGTCATGGATAGAGAAGTCTTCTCAATTTCCATTTGAGGGATTGACTGTAGATTTGCCTGGGGAATATGACACGTATCTTCGTAATTTCTTTGGTGACTATATGAAGCTTCCACCTGTTGAACAACGTACAACAATACATTCGCGGACATATTTTAATTTGCATAAGAGAGAAGATGAAGCTGTTGTGCTGAAACACACCCATAAATTAACTAAATAATATATTATCATGAATATAGCTGTAGTATTTGCTGGTGGTTCTGGTATGAGAATGCACACAAAATCACGCCCCAAGCAGTTCCTTGAACTGAATGGAAAACCTATTATAATTTATACTCTTGAACTTTTTGATAATCACCCTATGATAGACTCTATCGTCGTGGCATGTATTGAAGATTGGATTCCTTTCTTGGAAAAGATGCTGCGTAAGTTTGAAATCAATAAGGTCGTTAAGATTGTACCGGGTGGAAGTACAGGTCAAGAGTCTATATATAATGGATTATGTGCCGCCGAAGTTATTGCCAATGGAGATGATGCCACCGTACTTATTCATGATGGAGTTAGACCTCTTATTACAGAGGATACCATTAAAGATAATATAAATAAAGTAGAAGAGTGCGGATCTTGCATAACCTGCATACCTGCTACTGAAACTTTTATAGTAAAAAAAGAAGACGGTGCGATTGAGATACCATCTCGATCAGATTCTCTTATAGCTCGTGCTCCTCAGAGTTTCAAACTCGCTGATATAATGGCTGCTCACCATAAAGCTATAGCCGAAGGACATCATGACTTTATAGATAGTTGCACAATGATGAGTCATTATGGTTATAAATTAGGTACTATTATAGGTCCGATGGAGAATATCAAAATAACGACACCTGCTGACTTCTTTGTTTTTAGGGCAATGGTGAAGGCACATGAAGACCAACAGATTTTTGGATTATAAAAATTATTGTATGGACATATTACAACAAGACATAGAAAACTTTATTCTTGATTTTACAGATACAGACCAATTCCGTAACAGAACTTTTGTTATTACTGGTGCTACAGGGCTTCTTGGGACTGTGACAATAAAATGTCTTTTAGCTGTAAACAAAACGAAAAATCTCAATTTCCGTGTCATAGCAGTTGTTCGTAATATCAATAAGGCTGTTTCTATATTAGGCCATGAATCAGATTGGCTGAAATTCTATAAATATGATTTTGCTTCTGATGAACAATTCAATATTGAAGGAAATGTCGACTATATTATTCACTTTGCTAGTCCAACGGCTTCAAAGTTTTTTGTGAATAATCCAGTAGAAACAATCAAAACGGGAATAAATGGAACTGGAACTATACTCGAATATGCACGCGTCTGCAAACCGAAATGTATAGTTTACATATCATCACTAGAGGTTTACGGTACAGTTACAGATGATGAACATCCTCTTACTGAAGATTGTCAGGGATACCTTGATATAGCAGATGTGCGTAGCAGTTATCCTATGGCAAAGAGAGCTGCAGAATGTATGTGCCATGCATATGTATCAGAATATGGAGTTCCTGTGAGAATAGCTCGCTTAGCCCAGACATTTGGAGCCGGTGTAGATAAAACGGATAATCGCGTATTTGCTCAGTTCGCACGTTGCGTCATAAACAACCAAGATATTGTGTTGCATACAAATGGCCTGTTGAAACGCAGCTATTGTTATACAACGGATGCTATCAGTGCAATATTATATATACTGTTGAAAGGCAAAGACGGGGAAATATATAACGTGGCTAACGAAAAAACTTATATTTCAATAATTGATATGGCTAAATTTGTATGTAAGGAATTTAATCATAAAATTAGACCCGTAATACAGATAAAAGACGGCATGGGCTACTCTCCTGATACAAAGTTGAGGCTTGATACAACAAAGTTAAAGAATCTTGGTTGGAATTCAAGGTTCGGCTTGCGTGAAATGTTTGAGAATCTTATCAAATGGTTGGAGTATTGTGATTAGTATGTGTCATGATATACCTTATTATATATGGATGCTGACGTCCTAGATTGTTGTTCCTTAATGTTACTAACAACATGCGCAGTAAACGCTTTACTTTCACTGCGTAAACGCACAGCTTTGGTGATATAATCACATAGCTTTACTCATATTTTAGCTTATAAAAGCAAAATTATAAGGTATTTACAGACAATTTTTATTGGAAATAAAAATTTTAAGGCAAAAAGGTACGCAGATTCCTGTAATTGTGTGGTGTTGAGTTGCTTATGAGTGAAGGATGCTAAAAAAAGTACGCATTTCATTCACAAATAAATATTATTGTAGATGAATACGTATAGTTAATAATAACAAAATACGGATAATAATAATTAAATAGTCTATTTTAGTTATTTCTTATTTTCCAACTTACAATTATACTTCGTACCTTTGCAGTCCGATTATTTCGGGGATAAACTTAGAATCCCTATGAATGAAGTGTTAATAGTCGTACTTTTGGCCGAGTGCGATGGTTAGAGAATCGACATTCAGAGAAAAAAGTTTTTTAGTAGTTAAACAATTTAAAAGTAAAAATGGACACTTTAAGTTACAAGACCATTTCCGCTAATAAGGAAACAGCAAAAAAAGAGTGGGTTGTCGTAGACGCCAACGACCAGATTGTAGGTCGCTTATGCTCTAAAGTAGCAAAATTACTCCGCGGAAAGTACAAACCAAACTTCACACCTCATGTAGATTGTGGAGATAATGTAGTTATTATCAATGCCGCTAAAGTCGTTTTCTCAGGAAAGAAAGAAACCGACAAAGTATACACACGTTATACCGGTTATCCAGGTGGACAGCGTTTTAATACGCCAGCAGATTTGCGTACACGTCCAAACGGAATCGATAAGATAATCCGTCATGCCGTTAAAGGTATGCTCCCTAAAGGTCCTTTAGGCCGTAGCTTGATGGACAATCTCTACGTTTTTGATGGCGCAGAGCATGATAAAGAGGCTCAGCAGCCAAAAACAATTGATATTAACCAGTATAAATAATAAAAGATGGAAGTAGTTAATGCAATAGGTCGCCGTAAAAGTGCAGTTGCACGTGTTTACGTAAGCGAAGGTACAGGCAAAATTACCATAAATAAGAAAGATCTTACAGAATATTTCCCATCAGCTATTCTTCAGTATGTTGTAAAGCAGCCATTAGAGTTGCTTGAAGCTCTTGAGAAATATGATATTAAAGTAAACCTCGATGGCGGTGGTTATACAGGCCAATCACAGGCTTTGCGTCTTGCAATTGCCCGCGCACTTGTAAAAATCAACGCAGAGGATAAAAAGTCTTTGAAAAGTAAAGGTTTCATGACACGCGATTCACGTGCTGTTGAGCGTAAGAAACCAGGACGACCAAAGGCTCGTCGTCGCTTCCAGTTCAGTAAACGTTAATTTGCTGACAGCTGCGTAAGTTTAGTATCTAAACCGGCGGGATTCCTTTTTAATCGGGAGGGCTACCTACTGGCTGATTCTAACAAGAATAAAAAAGAAAGTAAACAATTTAAAATTAAAGAAAAATGTCAAGAACAAATTTTGATATGTTGCTAGAGGCTGGATGTCATTTCGGCCATCTAAAACGTAAATGGAATCCTGCAATGGCTCCTTATATATTCATGGAGCGTAACGGTATTCATATCATCGACCTGCATAAAACAGTAGCCAAAGTAGATGAGGCTGCAGAAGCTTTGAAGCAGATTGCCAAATCAGGAAAGAAAATCCTGTTCGTCGCTACTAAGAAACAATCTAAGGACGTTGTTGCTGAAAAAGCAGCTAGCGTAAACATGCCTTACGTTATCGAACGTTGGCCGGGCGGTATGCTCACCAACTTCCCTACAATCCGTAAGGCTGTAAAGAAAATGGCGAACATCGACAAACTGATGAACGATGGTACGTATTCAAATCTTTCAAAGCGTGAAATACTTCAGATTAGCCGTCAGCGTGCTAAACTAGAAAAGAACTTAGGTTCTATTGCTGATCTTACACGTCTGCCTTCAGCTCTTTTCGTAGTTGATGTTATGAAAGAAGCTATAGCAGTAAAAGAAGCTAACCGTCTAGGTATTCCAGTATTCGGTATCGTAGATACTAATTCAGATCCTAACAACGTAGACTTCGTAATTCCAGCTAATGATGATGCAAAAGATAGTGTTGATATTATCTTAAATGCTTGTTGTGGTGCTATCTCAGAAGGACTTGAAGAGCGTAAAGCTGAAAAAGCTGATGAGAAAGCTGCAAATGAGCAGGCTGAATTGGCTGATGGAGAAGTAAAAAAGACTCGTGCTCGTAAGGCTCGTAAAGATGCTCCTAAAGCAGAAGCTGCTGATGACGCAACTGAAGCTGCAGTAGAGACATCAGAAGAAGAGGCTCCAGCAGAGGCTTAATCATATTAATTAATAAAGTAAATAATACAATTATGGCTGTATCAATAGCAGATATACAGAAAATCCGTAAAATGACCGGCGCAGGTCTTGCTGATTGCAAAAAAGCTCTCACAGAGACTGACGGTGATTTTGACAAAGCTGTAGAAATAATCCGCGAGAAGGGTCAGGCTATCGCTGCTAAACGTAGCGACCGTGAAACTTCTAACGGTTGTGTATTAGTAAAAGCAGATAATGGTTTTGCTGCAATCGTAGCTTTGAAGTGTGAAACAGACTTCGTCGCAAACGGTGCTGACTATATTAAACTGACACAGGAAATACTTGATGTTGCAGTAGCAGCTAAGGCTAAAAGTCTGGATGAGGTTAATGAACTTACTTTAGCTGACGGAACAAAAATTAAGGATGCAGTAGTTGCTCGTTCAGGTATTACCGGTGAAAAGATGGAATTAGATGGATACAACTTCATTGAAGGTGATAATGTATCAGTATATGACCATATGGGAAAACATCTTCTATGCACAATGGTTCAGACTAATAAACCTGCTGAAGAGCAGGCTCATTCAATAGCAATGCAGGTTGCTGCAATGAACCCTGTTGCTCTTGATGAAGCTAGCGTTCCTCAGGAAGTTAAAGACACTGAGTTGAAAGTAGCTATCGAAAAGACTAAAGAAGAGCAAGTTGCTAAAGCTGTAGAGAATGCACTCAGAAAAGCTGGTTTCAATCTTTATATCTCAGAAAACGAAGAGCATTTGGCAGAGGGTATCCAGAAGGGTTCCATTACTGAGGCTCAAGCAGAGGAGATTCGCAAAATTAAGAAAGAAACTGCAGAACAAAAGTCAGCAAACTTACCAGAGCAGATGGTTCAGAACATCGCAAAAGGTCGTATGGCTAAATTCTTCAAAGATTCTTGTCTCTTGAATCAAGAGTTCATTCAGGATAGCAAACAGAGCGTTTCTGATTACTTGAAGTCTTCAGATAAAGAGCTTACTGTAGTAGCTTTCAAACGCTTTACATTGCGTGCTGAATAATTTGAAACAATATTAGTGCTATTTCGATAGTGCTACTTAAATAACAAAAACGTCTGTTCTGTTTTATATGGAACAGACGTTTTTATAATTATATAGATTCTTAATACTAAATAAACATATGAAAATATTTGCTATTGGCATGAATTACATCCAGCACAATAAAGAATTGGATGGCACGTTATATAGACCGGAACAACCTGTTATATTTACTAAAGCCGATTCTGCATTATTGAAGGATAAAAAGCCTTTTTTCATTCCTGATTTTTGTGAGCAGGTAGACTATGAAACTGAATTGGTAGTTAGAATATGTCGTTTGGGCAAAAGCATACCTGAACGTTTCGCATATAGATATTATGATGCGGTAACAGTTGGAATTGATTTTACGGCAAGAGATTTGCAAAATAAATTGCGAAAAGAAGGCCACCCGTGGGAAATATGTAAAGGTTTTGATGGATCGGCGGCAATAGGTGAATGGGTTCAAATAGAAAAGTTCCGAGATATACAAGGTATACATTTCCATCTTGACATTAATGGCAAAACTGTTCAAGAAGGTTGTACCAGTGATATGCTTTTCAAAGTAGATGAGTTAATAGCATACATAAGCAAATTCTTTACGTTGAAAACCGGAGATATTTTGTATACAGGCACTCCTGCTGGAGTTGGACCTGTTAATATTGATGAGCATCTTGAAGGCTATATTGAAGATAGAAAAGTATTGGAATTTAATATTAAATGAGAAGAATCATCGTATGGTTGCTATTGTTGCTGGCATATATTTGTGATGTTAAAGCCCAGCAATTCTTTAATTTGACTTCTGATGAAGTTAAGGTCGATAGTATACTGCCATGTTTCTGCCATTCTTTTAATCTTGGGAGGAACTATTCTGATTCAACTTATACAATACAGATTGAATATCCTGAATATATTGATATGACAATTCAGGATATTAATAAATATAAATTAATATCTAAAAAGAACTTACCGTATACCCCGGAGGTAAACAAATCAATAAGCATAGATCGCAAAAGAGCTTCACTTGAAGTAAACTTTATCCCATTAGTCTATCAAAATGGAAAATATAAGAAGTTGGTAAGTTTCATGTTGAGACTTAATTCTTCTCCAATATCAAATTCAAAAAGTCTATTAATTAAGACGAGAAGTGAAGACTCTAATGAGCGTTATTCAAGTCATTCTGTTTTAGCTAGTGGGCAATGGGCTAAAATACGTGTACCTGCAAGTGGAATTTATCAACTAACCCCTTCGCTTATACAGAAAGCCGGATTTACAGATATAAGCAAAGTGAAAGTATATGGTTATGGAGGCGCTTTACAGCCAGAATTGCTGACTGATGAATATATAAGATCAACAGATGATCTAAAAGAAGTTACAACCTGTAGTATTGGAGGCAAAAAACTCTTTTATGCTAAAGGACCTATATCATGGAATTCACCAAATGCGAACATCAGAACACGTAATCCATATTCAGATTATGGTTATTATTTAATAACTCAGCAAGAAAGTAAAGCAAATACAGTGGATAGCACTACTTTTGTGAATTCTTTTTATCCATCAGAAGATGATTATCATACCTTATATGAGATAGATAATTACTCTTGGTATGCAGGAGGACGTAATCTTTTTGATAGCTACAAATATACTGTAGGTTCGTCAAAAAGTTATACAATGGCCTCTTCTGGGTTGTCATCTAACGGGAATATCACAGTTGCATTGACGGCTGATGCATTAACTATTGCTAGTGTATATGTTAACGATTCGATAGTCGGTTCTATCACAATATCAAAACCAGGTAGTTATGAAGTAGCTTGCGAAAGTACAAATACATTTTCGCTTAATAATATACAGCCATCCAATACAGTTAAAATAGTAGAGGCCTCAGGTGGGAATATGCGCCTTGACTATCTCTCTTTGTATTATGATAAACCTAAGTCAATACCACAACTTACTACAACTGAATTTCCGCAGCCAGATTATCTTTATAGGGTAAACAATCAGGATTTACATGCTGACAGTGCATTAGATATGGTAATAATAGTTCCGATGTCTGGTAAACTGACAGAACAAGCAGAAAGATTAAAGGCACTGCACCAGCAGAGAGACTCAATGAGAGTACAAGTAGTTCCTGCAGATGAACTTTATAATGAGTTTTCTAGTGGAACCCCTGATGCTAATGCATATCGTCGATATATGAAAATGCTATATGATAAAGCTACTACCGAACGTGATATGCCGAAATATCTTATACTGTTTGGAGATGGAGCTTGGGATAATCGTATGCTAACATCTGATTGGAAACAATATAAGCCAGATGACTATCTACTATGCTATGAAAGTGAAAATTCATTTAGTGAAACAGAATGTTATGTAGATGATGGATATTTTTGTCTTTTAGATGATGGTGAAGGTGCTGATTTACTTGGAAAAGATAAACCAGATATTGCTGTAGGGCGTTTCCCCGTGAGAGATGCTTTCCAAGCCAAAATAATGGTAGATAAAGCTATCGACTATAGAGATAATAAAAATGCAGGCAGTTGGCAGACTTCAGTATGTATACTTGGTGATGACGGAACAATTCAAGACGGAGATCAGAATATACATATGATAGGTGCTGAGAAAGTTGCTAAAATTGTTGAAACCTCACATCCTGAATTCATAGTAAAAAGAATAATGTGGGATGCTTATAATAGAGTAACTACATCTACAGGTAACAGATATCCCGAAGTGCAAAAGATAATTAAACAAAACATGAGCAAGGGCGCATTGATATTTAATTATACAGGGCATGGCTCACCAGATGCCATATCACATGAGTATGTGCTTACTACGAATGATTTTAAAGAAGCAACATCAATGCGTTTGCCTTTATGGGTAACAGCATCGTGTGATATTATGCCATTTGATGGTCAGATAGAGAATATCGGAGAGCAGGCTGTCTTGAATCCAGATGGTGGCGCAATTGCTTTTTATGGTACTACACGTACAGTTTATTCAAATTACAATTCAATAATGAATAATGCTTTTACATCTTATGTACTTGGCTCTACAAATGGTATTAGGAACACGATAGGGGAATCTGTACGTTTGGCAAAAAACGAATTAATAAATAAAGCTACAGACACATCAGCTAATAAATTGCAATATACCTTGTTGGGCGATCCGGCTTTGACTCTTCCTTATCCTAAAATGACTGTATGTATAGACAGTATCAATGCAATGCCTGCAAATTCAGAAATGCCTATACAAATAAAGGCAGGTAGTAAAGTTTCTGTAAAGGGACATGTTGAGGATAACTTAATAAAGAATACATCATTTAATGGGATTATAACCTCCACTGTCAGGGATGGTCTAGATACCGTGGTTTGCAAAAATAATGTAGGCGGTAGTGGTAGTAATTTTACTTATACCGATCGGACGAATACTTTATATGTTGGTAATGATAGTGTAAAAAACGGTTCTTTTTCATTTTTGTTTGCAGTTACAAAAGATATAAATTACAGTAATAGTAATGGGATAATAAATCTATATGCTGTTAATTCGGATTTTACCCAAGAGGCTGGTGGATATAATAGCAATTTTATATTAGGTGGTTCAGATACTATAAAGACTGATTCTTTGGGACCTTCAATATATTGCTATCTTAACTCACCATCTTTTGAAAATAACGGTAATGTGAATAAAACTCCATACTTTGTAGCTCAAGTTAATGATAATGATGGTGTAAACTCTTCAGGAAGTGGAATTGGACATGATATAGAACTGGTTATAGATGGGGATATGTCGCAGACATATATATTGAATGACTATTTTAAATATGATTTTGGCAGTTATACTTCAGGTAGTGTTGGATATAGTATTCCTGAACTTACTATTGGCAAGCACAAACTTAAATTTAGAGTATGGGATGTTCTTAATAATTCATCAACTAGTGAACTTGATTTCAATGTAGAAAGTGGACTGTCTCCAATATTATTCAGTGTTGGTTGTACTAATAATCCTGCATCTACCTCAACTACTTTTATTGTAAACCATGATCGTGCAGGTAGTAATATTGATATAGAACTTGATATATTTGATTTAAGTGGCAGGCAGTTGTATAAAACAACGACAACCGAAACACCCTCAATAAATACATCAACCATTACATGGGATCTTACTACAGATGGTGGGGCACGACTGCAAACAGGTGTTTACCTATATAGGATAAGACTGAGAAGTGATGGCAGTGAACAAGTCTCTAAGGCCCAGAAACTGATCGTTATCAATAATTAATTTATCATATACGAACAATAATTACATTTATAATAAGTTATTATAAGTACGATTCTTACACAAATCATATTCCCCAAACAAAATAAAAATGAAATATAATCTGAGAATAATTACTCTTTCGTTATCATTATTAGTCGTCATAGCTATTAAAGCCGATGATAAAGGAGATATTTTCAATCCAGTAAATACAGCCGTAACATCACAGACTATTGCTCCAGATGCTCGTGCAGGAGCTATGGGTGATGTGGGAGCAGCAACTGATCCAGATGTAAATTCACAATATTGGAATCCTGCAAAATATCCATTTTGTATAAGTCGTGCAGGTGTATCTCTAAATTACACGCCATGGCTTCGTCAGTTAGTTAACGATATGGATTTAGCTTATCTTTCAGGGTATTATAGGATTGGTGATCATAGTGCAGTGTCTGGTTCTTTGCGTTATTTTTCATTAGGTGAGGTAATGACATCTAGTGATGCAAGTGGTAGTAATGATATGACAATAAAACCTTATGAGATGTCTATGGATGTTGCATATTCTCTTATGCTGAGTGAAAAATTCTCAATAGCTGCTGCTGTAAGATGGATATACTCAGATCTAACATATGATTATACAGAAGATACATCTCCTGGATCTGCATTTGCAGCAGACATAGCATGTTATTATAACGACTATCTGAACATTGGTAATCGCGAATGCCAGTTGGGCCTAGGTATGAATATAAGCAATATAGGTAGTAAGATATCTTTTGGAGGTTCTGAGAATAAAGAATTTATACCCACGAACCTTCGATTAGGAGCAGCACTCATGGTGCCGATTGATGCCTATAATCGTTTTACTATAGCTGTTGATGCAAATAAACTTCTTGTCCCTACAGTACCTCTGATAAAAGATGGCGAAACGCAAGAGCAATATGAACAACGTAAGCAGAGAGATTACTATGACTTATCACCTATAAGTGGAATATTCAAGAGCTTCTCTGATGCTCCGGGTGGATTCAAAGAAGAAATGCAGGAGATACAGTGGAGTTTAGGAGGCGAATATGTTTATAATGATAAATTTTCTCTACGTGCAGGGTATCATGATCAATCAGCAAATAAAGGGAATTTAAAGTATTTCACTGTTGGTGCTGGTTTTAAGATGAATGTCTTTTCTTTAGATTGCGCTTATGTTATTGCTACTGCAAAAAGCAATCCTCTTGACCAGACCCTTCGTTTTACATTATCATTCGATATGGATGGAATTAAAGATCTTTTTAAAAGAAAATGATGAAAATAAGAGTTGGATTAGGATACGATGTCCATCAATTGGTGGAAGGTCGTGAATTATGGTTAGGTGGTATAAAAATAGATCATTCATTGGGCCTGCTAGGACATAGTGATGCAGATGTTCTCATTCATGCAATATGCGACGCACTGCTTGGTGCAGCTAATATGCGTGATATCGGGTATCATTTCCCTGATACATCAGCAGAGACATTAAATGTAGATAGTAAAATTTTGCTTGACAAGACAGTTAAATTAATTGCTACTAAAGGATATTCTATCGGTAATATAGATGCAACAGTTTGTGCAGAGCGTCCAAAAATTAATCCATATGTACCAGATATTAAGGACTGCCTTTCTAGAGTGATAGGTATTGATGTGGATGATATATCAATTAAGGCTACAACAACAGAAAAATTAGGGTTTACTGGAAGAGAAGAAGGTATCTCTGCTTATGCAGTAGTGTTAATACAAAAGTATTAAGACTAGTTACAAAAACTGTACTTTTTCGTCCTTGTAATTAAAATGCAATAATGAAAAAGTATAGTATTCTATTTATAATACAGATATTAATCTCTTTATATTCATGTGGCGGGCAGAAAGAAATCTATATGTATACTTCTTTCCATGAGCCAGCTGATCAAGGCCTACGATTCTTGTACAGTATTGACGGATCACATTGGGATTCAATCCCTGGTGTTTGGTTGAAACCAGAGGTTGGATCGCAAAAAGTAATACGCGATCCATCTATAATTCGTACTCCTGATGGTGTATATCGTTTGGTGTGGACGTCAAGTTGGAAAGGTGACCGTGGATTTGGCTACTCATGTAGTAAAGATTTGATACATTGGAGTAAAGAACGTTTAGTTAGCGTAATGGAAGACAAATCAACGGTCAATGTATGGGCTCCTGAACTATTTTATGATGATACTAGAAGTGAAACGATGATCGTATGGGCATCTTGTGTTCCACATAAATTTGAAAGAGGTTTAGAAGATGAAGATAATAATCATCGTTTATATTATACAACAACAAAAGATTTTAAAACATTTACTTCTACACAGCTCTTGTTTGATACGCACTTTAGTGCCATTGATGCTATGATATTGAAAAGGGCAAAGAATGAGTATGTTATGGTGTTGAAAGATAATACACGAAATAATCGTAACCTTAAAGTGTCATTTGCTAAAAATCCTCATGGTCCTTGGTCTGAACCTTCGCCACCAATAACAGAAGATTTTGTAGAAGGGCCAACCGTCGCTGCTACAGGCAAAGGATATATTGTTTATTATGATAGGTACAGAAAAGGAGATTTCGGTGCTCTAAAAACTTTTGACTTCCATAACTTTACAGATTACACAGATAGTATAACTGTGCCAATGTTGCATAAGCATGGCACAGTATTTCGCGCTTCAGAAAAGATTGTAAGAAAAATGTTGAAATTGCATAAACAATGAAAATAAAAAATATTATTCTATTAAGTTTGTCTTGTTTGTTTGTTCCTTTTGTTACAGCACAGGACCGAATACATTATACCGGTGATAAAATGAGCAATCCGTCATTTCATGATGGTGCATTATCTCCTGTAGTTGGAGTTCATAATATACAGATTTTACGTGCTAACCGTGAACATCCATCTGTTGTTAATGGTAATGGATGGACATACAATCATCAACCGATGATGGCTTATTGGAATGGAAAGTTTTATGTACATTATCTTTCAGATCCACAAAGTGAGCATGTACCACCTTCGCATACAATGTTACAAACTTCTTTAGATGGTTATCATTGGAGCAATCCTGTAGAATTGTTCCCTGAATATAAAGTTCCTGAAGGCTATAGCAAGCAAGGTATAAAAGAAAAGGCCCATAATCTAATAGCTATAATGCATCAACGTGTAGGTTTTTATGTCTCAAAAAGTGGAAAACTTATAGCAATGGGTAATTATGGCATAGCTCTTAATCCTAAAGATGATCCTAATGATGGCAATGGTATTGGTAGGGTAGTAAGAGAAATACGAAAAGATGGAACATTCGGACCTATATACTTTATATATTATAATCATGCTTTTAATCAACAGAATACAGATTTTCCATATTACAAGAAGGCGAATATTGCCATGCGTAAGGCTTGCGAAGAAATCCTTGCTAATCCACGCTACAGAATGCAGTGGGTTGAAGAAGCAGATAGAAATGATTCGATAATTCCACTTAATAAACCATATAAAGCTTACATTGACTATACTTTACCTGATGGTAGACTGGCTTGTCTTTGGAAGCATGCATTGACATCTATAAGCAGTGACGGTGGAAAAACTTGGGCCGAACCGGTTGAAAGAGCTCGTGGTTTTGTAAATAGTAATGCGAAAATATGGGGGCAACGACTTGCGGACGGATCTTATGCTACTGTTTATAATCCATCAGAGTATCGTTGGCCACTTGCCATATCTTTAAGTAAAGATGGACTGGAATATACAACATTGAACCTTGTTTGTGGCGAAGTACCTCCAATGCGATATGGCGGGAACTATAAATCATATGGTCCGCAATATGTACGTGGAATACAAGAAGGTAATGGAAAACCTCTTGATAATGATATGTGGGTATCTTATAGTATGAATAAAGAGGATATATGGGTATCAAGAATACCAGTCCCTGTTCAGACAGAAGCACATAGTCAGGCGTCAGACGATTTTTCTAAATATAATTCATTGAGTCAACTTACCCAGTGGAATATATATTCGCCTTTATTGGCTCCGGTTTCTCTTGATGGTAAATGGCTCGTTCTTAAAGATAAAGATCCTTTTGATTATGCTAGGATAGAGCGTAAGATACCAGAAACTAAAGAACTATCTGTTTGTTTTGAAATACAAGCTTCACAGAACAATAATGGATTATTGCAGATTGAGTTTCTTGATGATAATGGAACAGCCTGCTCACGTCTTGAACTGACTGGTGATAGTCTATTTCAGGCTAAAAGTGGGGCTAGATCTGGCAGATTGATTAATTATGTTCCAGGTAAGACATATGATGTAAAAGCTTTATTATCAGTAGCCAATCGTATGATTACTGTTTATGTAGATGGCAAAAAAGTGGGTCAACGTATGTTTTTTGCCCCGGTGCACTCGATAGATAGAATAATGTTTCGTACAGGCAGTCAGCGTATAACACCTACAATAGATACCCCGGCCGATTTCTATGGAATACTAGATAGGGCAGGAGAAGAGGATACACTTGCGGAATATCGTATAGCCAACTTTAAGACAGAATCCATGGATGTAGATTCAGGAGCTGCAATATTAAAGTATAAAGATTTCAAACACTATGTTGATTATTTTAACAATATGGAAGATGAAAACATTGCTCAGGCCATACCAAACTCCGAGTCATGGCAATGGATGGAGGAAAATGTACCTCTTTTTGAATGCCCTCAGAAGAACTTTGAACAAATGTATTACTATCGTTGGTGGACTCTTCGTAAACATATTGAGAAAACATCTGTAGGCTATGCTATGACTGAATTTCTTGTTCGACGTACCTACGCTGACAAATATAATCTTATTGCTTCTGCTGTTGGACATCATATCCATGAGAGTCGTTGGCTTCGTAATCCGATTTATATGGATCAGGCTATTAATACATGGTTTCATGGTAATAATGGAGGACCTATGTCTAAAATAGGTAAATACAGTTCTTGGATAGCTGCATCTGTTTGGGATAGATATCTTGTTGATGGTCGAAAAGATTATATTGCAGGACTGAAGAAAGATCTAGAATGGGAGTATGGAACATGGGAGAAAAGTCACCGTCTTAATAATGGGTTGTATTGGCAGTCGGATGTTCAGGATGCTATGGAAGAAACTATAAGTGGTGGCCGAAAGAAACAATATGCACGTCCTTCTATTAATAGCTATATGTATGGAAATGCTTCTGCAATAGCTAATATCGAAATGCTTGTTGGTGATAAACGACTACAAAAACTGTATACACAAAAAGCAGACACGATAAAACATTTAGTAGAAAGTCTTTTATGGAATGAAAAACATAATTTCTTTGAAACTTTGTATCCCGATTCTTCTTCAAATGTAAGAGAAGCCATAGGTTTTCTTCCATGGTATTTTAATATGCCTGATGATAATGTTAAATATGGGATAGCCTGGCAACAGGCTGCTGATGAAAAAGGATTCTCTGCACCTTATGGACTAACTACTGCAGAGCGTCGCCATCCTTTATTTCGTACTCATGGAGTAGGTAAGTGTGAGTGGGATGGTGCCGTATGGCCTTTCGCAACATCTCAAACTCTTACAGCAATGGCTAATTATATAAATAATTATTCAAATCCGGTTATAGGTGACAGTGTCTTTTTCTCCGAGATGGAAAAATATGTGCAGAGTCAAACTCATCGTGGATTACCATATATAGGTGAATACCTAGACGAAACTACAGGTTACTGGCTGAAGGGTGATCTTGAGCGAAGTCGTTATTACAATCATTCTACGTTTAATGACCTTATAATTAGTGGAATTGTTGGTCTGCGTCCTCGCGCTGATAATACAATAGAAATAAATCCACTTATTCCTGCTGATAAATGGCCGTGGTTCTGTCTAGATGATGTACTTTATCATGGTCATAACTTGAGTGTGGTATGGGATAAGAATGGGGATAAATATCATGTGGGGAAAGGTTTTAGTATCTTTATTGATGGTAAAAAAGTATGTACATATAGCAATCTTGGGAAAGTAATTTTAAAAGATATCTTAAAATAAAATGAAGAGGCCTCTTTTCATTACGATAATGTTTCTGTTTCTGTTGCCCTTGTCGCTTATTGCCAAAGGACTTTCAGTTACTTGTATTACATGTGAACATAAAGACGGACTTGTTATTACAGACAATGACACGCCGAAACTTGGGTGGCAATTGATCTCTAATGAGAACGGAACAAAACAGTCGGCTTATGAAATTGAGGTATATAACAAAATTAACAACTCTATAGTATATTCAAGCAAAAAGGTTATTACATCCAGTCAATTAATACCTGTACCACTTTATAATGGCAAGTTCGCGTGGAGAGTAAGAGTATGGGATGAGTCTGATCATGTTTCATATTGGAGTAATTACCAGTCATTCATAATAGAGAATCCTCAAAAAGTATTTGGCAATTCAGTATGGATTGGAGCTGTTCCTAATACTAGATATCCCAATGATACACTTTCAAACAGAAGTATATTTTTGCGTAAGGATTTTAGTTTGCATAACAAAGTAAAACAGGCATATGTATATGTATGTGGATTAGGATTCTATGAATTATTATTTAATGCCAGAAAAGTTGGAGACTCGGAGTTCGCCCCTTTGTGGAGCGATTATGATAAATCTGTTTTTTATAATACTTATGATGTAACAGATTATCTTAGGCAAGGCAATAATAAAATTCAAGTCCTATTGGGGAATGGATTCTATAATGAACGTGGCGGCAGGTATCATAAATTGATTACAAGTTTTGGTCCACCAACCCTTAGGTTACGACTTGAGATAATATATGAAAACGAGAAGGGGGAAGAATATAAGACTTCGGAGATTATAACTGATAATAGTTGGAAGTATGCACTTAGTCCGATAACATTTAATAGTATATATGGTGGAGAAGATTACGATGCTCGTCTTGAAGATCCTGCTAGATGGATTGATGCCGTTTTGCAATATCCGCCAAAAGGAATATTACGTCCGCAATATGCAGAGCCTGTGAAGGTTATGGAGACATATGGAGTAAAATCCATTACCCGCTTGTCCGAACAGAATATTGTAAAGGCTTGTATTTCTACTAAAAGAAATATTGATAAGTCTGCTTTTGTTTTAGATATGGGTCAAAATCTTGCAGGTTATCCACAATTTACAGTTAAAGGAACTCGTGGACAGAAAATAACCCTTCTTGTGTCAGAGACATTAACAGAACAGGGCGCTTGCAATCAGAAACAAACCGGCCGTCCGTATTATTATGTATATACTCTTAGAGGTGGTAAGTCCGAGACTTGGCATCCGCGTTTTTCTTATTATGGCTTCCAATATATACAGGTAGAAGGAGCTGTAATGAAAGGAGAACCAAATCCTAATAATCTTCCTGTAATAAATGAAATACATTCTTGTTTTGTGTATAACTCAGCTCGTGAGATATCTACCTTTGAGTGCTCAAATGATTTGATAAACAAAACTCATAGGTTGATTGAACGTGCTGTGCGCAGCAATATGCAGTCTGTCTTTACAGATTGTCCTCATAGAGAAAAATTAGGTTGGCTTGAACAAGATTATCTTAATGGTACTGGATTGGGCTTGAATTATGATTTACCTGGCTTTATAGAGCAGACTATGCAAAATATTTCGGATGCTCAAATGGATAATGGGGCTATTCCGACAACTGCTCCAGAATATCTAGTATTCAAAGGTCCTGGTATTGATATCTTCAGAGAATCTCCAGAATGGAGTGGCTCTTTTATATATCTTCCATTTTTGTATTATGAGAAATACCATGATGATACTCTTATACATAAGTATTATCCGGCTATGAAAAGATATATAGATTACCTTAAATCACGTGCGAAAGATAATATATTAGATTTTGGATTGGGTGATTGGTATGATTATGGCCCTGGTAAATCTGGCTTTTCAAAGAATACTCCAATATCTTTGGTAGCTACAGCTCATTATTATTTGTGGGTGAAATATTTAATGAAGGCATCTTCTTTTTGTCACAATGAAAGTGATTCTATTATATATAGACAATTAGCTAATGATATAAAATTTTCATTTAATAAGCACTTCTATAATATAGTTACTCATCAGTATGGTTCTGGAAGTCAGACAAGCAACGCCATACCTCTGACAATGAAACTTAACTATCCGACAGAGGAACCTTATATACTTGCTAATCTCATCGCAGATATACAGAAACACGGTAATAGGCTTACAACTGGAGATGTAGGCAATCTTTATCTTTTCCGTGCATTATCAGAATATGATAAAGATAGTTTATTGTATCTTATGATTAACCATTATGATTTACCGGGATACGGATATCAGATAAAACAGGGTGTAACAACTCTAACCGAACAGTGGGACCCTAATCAGGGAGCATCTCGTAATCATTTTATGATGGGGCAGATAGATGAGTTTTTCTTTACGTCGTTAGCCGGACTCCCAGACTTCGCTCCTCGTATTATAGGTGATATTACTTATGTAAATGCGTCAACCGAAAATATTTATGGAAAATTATCAGCCTTCTGGATACTAAAAGGCAATGTCTTTACGTATAATATAAAAGTTCCGGTTGGAGAAACTGCTAATGTTAAACTTCCTGGAGAAACTGTAGTAAGGACAGTCGGCAGTGGTAGGTACACATTTACAGTTAAACTAAAAAACGGGGAATATAAATTTAAAGATAAATGGACAAGATAAAATTAATACTAATATCATTTGCAATTTCTGCTATACCACTATCATCGCTTAGAGCACAGACTTTTGAATCGAAATATACAAAATCATTCAGTACTGTTATGAATGGTTTGGAAAAACGTTTCAATGTTAAGTTTAGATATAGTGTCGATACAGTGGGCCTAAAATTAACTTATGCAGATTTTCGTGTAAGAGCATATTCCTTAGACGAATCTCTGAGAAACATCCTTTCTCTATTTGATTTCAATTATTGGAAACAGACTGACAAATTATATAAGATAAAACCATATGAGTATCCTCGACGTCATGTAGAAGAGGGCGAAAAGATGCTTGCATATCTCAATACCCTATATTCTAATAAGGATCAATGGGAAAAGCGTAAAGACAGTTTACGCAAGGAAGTAAGGCAACTGCTAGGTATTGATCAACTGATGGATAGTCTTGTTCATAAGAAACCTGTATTGTCTAAAATACGTAAATATGATGGATATACTGTACAGAATATATGTATAGAAACATTACCCGGACTTCATCTATTTGGTTCAATATATTCACCTTTGACAAAGGGGAAACATGCGCTTATTATATGTCCAGATGGTCATTTCAATGGCGGTCGATACCGAGAAGATGAGCAACTACGTCTTGCTACGCTTGCTAGAATGGGTGCTGTGTGCGCTGACTTTGACCTTTATGGATGGGGCGAGTCTGAGAAGGAGGTCGGACTTGAAGCGCACCAGACTAGTAGAGCACATGTAGTTCAGGCCATGGATGGTTTAGTTATACTTGATTATTTATTGCATAACCGCAAGGATATAGATAAAAATCGTATAGGTGTTAATGGTGGCAGTGGTGGTGGTACTCATACCATATTACTTACTGTATTGGATAATCGTTTCACGGCATCTGCTCCAACTGTGAATCTTGCAAGTCATTTTGATGGTGGCTGTCCTTGCGAGAGTGGAAAACCTATACAACTGGCTTGTGGTGGAACTTGTAATCCTGAATTGGCAGCTATGTTTGCTCCTCGTCCAATGCTTATCGTTTCGGATGGTGGTGATTGGACATCTAGTGTCCCTACTGTAGAATTCCCTTATTTGGAGAGAATATATGGATTCTATAATGCAAAAGATAAAGTCCGTAATGTGCATTTACCTTCTGAACATCATGATTTTGGGCCAAACAAACGTAATGCTGTTTATGATTTCTTTATTGATGTATTCAAATTGGACCGTAAAAAGTTGGATGAGAGTAAGGTTACTGTTGTTTCTCCAGAAATTCTAAAAAGCAACTGTCTCAAATGAACTTATACTTATGTAAGTATGTATCACCATTAGGTGATATCACCATGGCCAGTGATGGTGAAGCACTAACTGGTCTATGGTTTGACGGACAAAAATATTTTCCACAACTGAATTCAGAATATATTTCTGATTATAATATTCCTGTATTTATTCAGGCGCGTAAATGGTTGGATGCATATTTTAGTGGTGTCAATCCAGGTGAGATTCCCCATGTAAATATTAAAGGTTCCTCGTTTCGCGTTTCTGTATGGAATATTCTAAAGAAAATACCTTACGGCAAAAGCATTACATATAGTGAGATCGCAAATAAGATAGCTATAAGTATGCAAATTCCAAAAATGTCAGCTCAGGCTGTTGGAGGGGCTGTGTCGCATAACCCCATAAGCATAATAATTCCATGCCATAGAGTAATCGGATCTAAAGGTGATCTTACAGGATATGCCGGAGGACTTCAAAGAAAGATTGAACTGTTAAGGATTGAACATTCCGACTTCCTCCTGTAATATTCAGTTCGCGCCTTTATTCATTACATAAATATGTTTTATTTGTTTATATCTCAATACAAGTAATATGGTATAGACATAAGCGTAAATGTCCTGTTTGCAAGAAATGGAACTTGATGGGGGAAAATAAAACTATATGTTTTGACCAAAAGCCAACCACAATAAAAGGGAATAGGTCTAAAAAGAATGGACAAGGCGAGATTCTTGAGACCTGGGAAGTTGATGTACCTGCAACTAAGTATTATAGAACTTACTATGGATGCAAACATCGTGGTTATGAAGATTTTGTAATAAGTAACACAAAAGAATTAGAGGCTTGATTCATTGTGCCACCAAACAGTTGCCTTATATACTGTGATAATGCGTTTCGATTTATTGCGAGAAATTATCTCGGCAACACAGATGGAATGTGCAAAACTAGCGCATCTATGTATTGAATGTCTACCTAAGCAAACACGAAAAAGGCAGCCAAACTGTTTGATGGCTACGGCACGATAGATGTTCAGAGCCGTTTCTGAGAACCGCGTAGTGAGATTGTGCCCATGGGAGCAATTGCTTGTATGAGCGATATGATCGAATGGAACGACAATAAACGATGCTTGAAATAGAGCCTTGAAGTGTTTACACTTTTGCTTTTGAAAGCAAATAAGAGAACAAATAAAGTCATACACTTTAAAGAATAAAAAATAACCGTCACTTTACCACTATATGTGTTAAATAACTGAATATCAATGTGATAAAGTTTTACGAAGCTACACATAGTCGTCACTAAATGCCACCCTATTACCACTCCGGAGCTAAGCTCCTGCACATCAAAAGCATAGCTTTGAGGGTATGGGAGCTATGCATTGACAAGGTAAAAGCTATACTCCTGAAAGTGAGGGCTATGCTCTTGCAGATATTTACAATAATAGACGAGAAATTGAACTAATATTCAGTAT
>JAYRGU010000011.1:0-38903 GCA_041907685.1 Prevotella sp.
CACCTTCTCATTTTAAAATGACGGTTCGTTTTTTGTTACCTGAGTACCAATATAAATATCAATACTCGCTTCTTGTACTACTTCTCTGTCTATGTAAATCTTTTCAAAGAACTCTTTCTTTTTGCCTAGCAAGAACGTTCGTTCTCGAAAGCGGATGCAAAGGTACAACTATTTTTCGCAATACCAAATCTTTTTTAGAAAAAGATTTGAAAATCTGCAATGTTTTCGCGTTTCTTTACAAATTTAAGATATAACGCATAGTTTTCGACCAGACAAAGCACAACACACCTATCTAAGTATATTCTATATAACGAGAGAAACGATGCATTAATCATACACTATAATAGGAATATCTTCAACCCCTACAATAAAAAGAAAAATCTCTTTATTATATATAAGGTATATATTTTTATTAAGATAAGTCATCAAAACTGACGTATCAAAAAAACGGAAAAACGGTTCCTACATTTTTCTAAACTCCTCAATTTTATACGAACTTTCAGCACCACCAATTACGACAGCTATCGTAATATAAAAGACACATTCCAAGCTGCGCTCCTGTGAATGTGTCCTTCTAAGGTCTTCGCTTCCTTCAATATCGCGAATAATTCCGCATTCTTTACATATATTTCCTTTATATTAAAGGGAAATACAGTAAATAATATTTATATTTATAAATATTTAAATATATGTATATCAATGATATAAATTAATTACATACAAAGAAATATACTTACTAAAACATAACAGATAAGCCCTAAAATCAACTTGTTTTATCGAACAAAACAAGTTGATTTGTCTAACAAAATAAGTTGTTTTGTTCTTTAATATTTATGCTTTTCCAACACAAAAGATTACTATATAGCAATGAATTGATGCTAGTGAGATTAACCTCACTAACCTCACTAAACCTCACTCAATATAATATACTGATACACATGCATTTATACAATAATAGTGAGGTTGAGGTTAAAAAAAACATTTTTATTTCCAGAGAAAAACTGCATACATTTTTATAACATTAAAAAACATATATGTCAGTAAATTGCTGATTCGTAAAGAGTAACATGAAGGGTAAGAGTAGCGATTACTATTATGACAAAGCAGCAAGTTCAGGTGAAAATCTAACCAGAAAGATATCTAAAAAATCAAATCATATATATAAGTTAGTTTCAAATCGGATCAATCAAGAGATCTAGACCAGAAATACATCGTTGGTTCACAATCTTTGAAGCCAAGGCTTGTATACAAGCTTTGAGCGATATGATTGTCACAACGCACCTCCAGAGTCACTTTACAGTACTCCTTTTCTTTTGCATATCCTATTAGATAGGAAAGAAAATGCGTTGAAAGGCCTTTTCCACGAAAAGCCTCGCTGATAAAGAAATCATGGATATACAGATATGGTTTCACTTTGAATGTCGAGAAGTTCACGAAACAGGTTGCAATTCCTGCTCTGACATGATCAACAACCAAAAAGAAACAGATTGTTGAAGGATTGTTTCTCAAACCTTTGATTAATTGTGACTGTGTCTCCTCATTGTGTCCATGAGTCTCGCCACCCATCGGATGAACCATATATTCATTTATCATGCGTGCATAATCAGACGTTTGCTCATAATTATCAAAGTCGCATATTTCAAATTCTATCTGCATCTTGTTTTTTAGTTTTATACATTTGTTGTTCGATTCCGTATTTTTTGATTCTGATACCGAACATCCGTTCCGTAATACCTAGCTGTAAGGACGATTTAGCCATGTTACCATTATTCTGAATCAATGAATCGATAAGTGTTTGCTTCTCAAGTCGTCCCAGAATCATCTCAAGAGTGCCTTTTTGCTGAGTATCTGTTGACACCGCCGTCTGTAAGGTTGAAGGCAGGTTCTGCGCTCTTATCACTCCGTCTCCACTTAGGATACAGGCTCTTTCAATGCAATTTTCCAATTCACGGATATTTCCGGGCCAGTTATAAACCATCAGCATACTGATCGCTGTTGTCGTAATCCTTTTGATCTCTTTATGTAACTCCGAGCGATATTTAAATAAAAGAAATCTGCAAGTACAGTCACATTTTTAATTTTCTCACGGAGCGGCGGTACAAAGATAAGAAAAACATTGATACGATAATATATTCGCACAACTGATAATGCAATAAAAGTATAAAATATTTTTAATTGCCTTTATATAAAAATAAGCATTTTGATGTTTAAAATTACATTTATCATCCAAAGTATCTATAACAGCGTCGGCTCATAGTCGAGAACTACGGCTTTAAATAAAGCTATTGAATATCAATATTTTAGGAATATGTCAGGAAAATATCAGGCAATTGTCAGCCTCTTTTTTCGATGAATTATCATTTACTTTATACTTTTGCAGTAACGATATGAACTAAGCAAAATATGAAGTATTCTTTCATCACTATTTTCATGGCTATTATCTCTCTGGTATATATTGGATTCGTCGGTTCGGAACAAGAATACAAACCTTTTGAAGAGGTACTGGAGAAGATAATCAACACATCACGACTAAAGACATATAATGATAGCCTGTTCGGTTACGAAGCAAAATATCCCGATTTTTTCGAGAAGGAGCCCGACTCATTTAGTGAATATCCGGGCAATGCAAAGTTCAGTTTTTCTAATGTGATTCAGATTAATCTTGAAACAACAGTGAGCCGTAACTGGAGTACAGATGCCAGAAGTGGTATAGACTCTATTGCGCGCAAAATTCATGCAAAAGTCAAAACAATTGACAAAGGTAGTTTTATCCTCGCCGGACAGTTGTACGAGAATGATAATGTGACAGAGGGTTATAGTTTCTATAGTAAATATATTGCAAAAGACAAATTATGGCTGGCTTACAGCGTCTATTATCCAGACACCTATAAAAGACCTATTAAACGACTATTTGAGATTATTGACCATTGGGAACCTTATAAAGAATTTAACCCCCTAAAGAAGAAGTTTACACTCCATAGAAGATTTAGTTGTAACGATTGATGCTTCTTATTTTTGAAGGGCATCAATGCTCGAACGAACTTTTCAGTTATCTATCAATGCAGATAACATTCACAACAATATATCAGAGCTAGGCGAACTACATTTAATAAGCACAACAATATATTAAATAAAATAACGTTATTATGTAAAATAATAATAGTATGAAAAAAATCACAATTATCGCCGTACTAGTTTTCGTTTATTGCTGTGCATATGCACAAGAAATAAATGGTTCGTGGAAAGGAATTTTAGATGTAAAAACACAAAAATTGAATTTAGTCTTCCATTTTCAGAAAGAAGCATCCGGCAAGATAAAATGCCTGATGGACAGTCCTGACCAAGGAGCCAAAGGTATTGAAACAAATCTAATTTATATTTCAGAAGATTCAGTTAATTTAAGTATCCCCGCTATCGGAATGTATTACGGTGGCAAACTGAAAGAAGACACAATAAAAGGAACTTTCCGTCAGAGCGGAATAATATTGCCGCTTGACCTAACAAGAGGAGATGTAACCAGAAACAGACCTCAGAATCCTGTGTTGCCCCTAAAGTATAAAACAGAAGGCATAACATTTTACAGCCCATCCGCCAACGCCAAATTCACAGGAACGCTCTCATATCCATCCGATTACAAAGACGGAATAAAGGTGCCTGTCGTAATAATGATAAGTGGAAGCGGAAGTCAAAATCGCGATGAAGAAGTGTTTGATCACAAACCATTTCTTGTGATAGCAGACTATCTGGCAAGGCACGGTATAGCATCTTACAGGTATGACGATCGTGGCTTCGCGGAATCTACAGGCGATGCCAGTAACGCAACGACAAAAGATTTTGCGACCGATGCCGCCGAAGGGATTAAGATGCTGCAAAAAATGGGGAAATTCAGCAAGGTAGGAATAATTGGGCATAGCGAGGGAGCATCAATTGCGTTCATGCTTGGTGCTAAAAAAGAGGCTGACTTTGTCATTAGCATGGCCGGTATAGGAGTAAAAGGAGATACAGCTCTCGTAGCTCAAGTTAATAAAATGCTTGAAAAAATGGGGCAGCCGGCCAGCATGACCGTAAAGACTTACAGCAGCCAAGTCATGTCAGGAAATATGACATGGTTGAAATATTTCATTAACTATCAACCTGACTCTGATATTTCATCTACGACATGTCCGGTGATGGCAATCAACGGCGACAAAGATGTGCAAGTGATAAGTAGCCTGAACCTTGAATCAATCAAACGACTGTTGCCTAAAAACAATAAAAACATGGTAAAACTATACCCAGGATTAAACCATCTTTTTCAGCATTGCCAATCAGGAATGACCGACGAATATGCAAACATAGATGAAACTATCTCGCCAGAGGTACTAGAAGATATTACCAACTGGATTAAGTCGTTATAATCACTTAAAAAACAGCCTTGTGTCAACTTCTATAACAGTAGAAGTCAACATATGAGTAATGAATTTCAGACTAACATTTATGCTTGTTTCCAGAGCATACATAGACATCTTTTGAAGCTTTGCACTTCAAGTAGCTTGACAAATAAATGTAGCGTTTTTTACGTAAGTTTCTACTTTTGCAGGTATAGTGTCGGCTAAATCACGAATGCATATATTTTGTCATAAAAAATCGTATATAATCAGCTAAATAATCTAGCAAAAAGTGTCTACTGAAATCAGAAAAAGACAGACGCGAAAGCATTCAAAAACAGAAAAAGTCTCAAAAGTCTCAGGTCTCAAAGGTTAATTTCAACTTTTTAAAATCAATCAATTCAAAGCCTAATTATAATATATAATAATATAATATATTATATTATTATATATTAGATTTATTTTCCTTATCATTCAGATTTTATTCAGCACACAAAATAACCTTTGAGACCTGAGACTTTTGAGACTTTTTACTTTCCCAAAAAAGGATCAACCGACAAAAGGATTCTGCAAAACAAAATTTGTACTACCCGCAAGACACCTTTATTTAAAGGCTTTTCAGAGCTATTTTCATATTTCATTTTCTTTACAAATCGTTTTTATGCCCTAAAAGTTTTGAGGTCTCGCAGATTTGCCGTACCTTTGCAACCGTCAATGAGATACAAGCGAAAGTCAGCTGCAGACTATCAGCTTAAGAAGCTCAGACTGTCTAATAGTTCCTCTCAGACAGCAAGGCTTATTACTCAGACACCGTCAGCTTTACACCATAAACGTAACGACTGAAAAACATAAAAACGCCAACAAAATGCGCACCAAAAAAGAAGCGGGTAGCTCTCTCTCAGAAAATTGAAAAAGGCCACCCACAATCTAAAAGATATAAATCCTGTATAATAAATTTTGTAAATAAACACGACAGGTAACAACAAGAGGCATTTGCACCTCTACGTATGCTGAAGCATATCACTATAGCGGAATAACAAACTAATGAAAAACAGGAATGCTATAATTCTATAATCAACGACTCTCTGGGCTGCATCGTAATATTATCCACATCAAGATTTATCACCTGATTGGTTAAAATATCCCTACCCTGTTTTGCGCCGCCAATTACCTCTGCATATCTCTTGACATCAAACATCTCAGTCTTAGTAGTTCCATTCAGTATTGTAATCACAGTTTTACCATCCCTCTGACGAGCAAAAGCATAGATACCATTGTGAGGCATAAATTGTATCATAGAACCCTCGCTGATAACCTTATTGCCTTGACGCCAATGTAAGAGCCGGCTCAACCAATCGAACATCTCATTCTCGTCGGCCGTGCGCCCCTCTCTAGTGAAAGCACTACGTGTATCGCCCGGGAAACCGCCAATAAAGTCTTTACGCACATTGCCATCAGTAACAGTTTTGGTACCATTCATAAGCACCTCTGTGCCATAATACAGCTGCGGAATTCTACGAGTAGTAAGCAATAAAGCATAAGCCTGTTTAAGCATGTCAACATTACGGCCTTCGCCCAAGAATCTGTCTGTATCATGATTTTCGATAAAAGCCATCACGTTCTGAGGATTTGGATAAAGATAATCGTACACAAAACTATTATAGATGCGCTGCAGACCGGTATCCTCATCATTAGTCTCTTCATTCTTAGCCTCAGACAGTTTAACATAGAAGCTGAAATCCATAACAGTCTTAAGATAGCTGTTCTTCTTGGCCAATTTGCTGTCTTTCTGCCAAGTAGCTGTATAAGCAGGTTCGGCAACCCATGTCTCGCCTACGATATTAAAGTTGGGATACTCAGCGTTCAGCGTCTTCATCCACTCTGCCATACCATCAAAGTCAGCATAAGGATATGTATCCATGCGTATGCCATCTATACCGACAGTCTCGATCCACCACTCGCTATTCTGGATAAGATACTTCATGACATGAGGATTGCGCTGATTAAGGTCGGGCATCGTTGGCACAAACCAACCATTAACAGTCTCATCCTTATCAAATTTGCTTGCATAAGGATCCAGTACAGTAGAAAGACGATAGTTGGTCTGTTTGTATTTATCATTAACTTGGGGCGCTGAATTGGTCAAACCAGTCATCGGATCACGACCGGTAGCCCCGGCAGAGTACAACCATTCCGGAGAATTAAACCAGTCTTTTGATGGAATATCTTTAATCCATGGATGTTCAAATCCACAATGGTTGAATATCATATCCATCACGATCTTAAGTCCGTGCTTGTGTGCATCATCAATTAACTGTTTGTACTCCAAGTTATTACCAAAACGAGGATCAACATTATAATAATCCGTTGTAGCATATCCGTGATAAGTACTATATCCATTATTATCGGGCGAATTATTTTCGAGTACCGGCGTAAACCATAATGCAGTGACGCCCAACTGATTGAAGTAATCAAGATGCTGGCGTATGCCCTCTAAATCTCCGCCATGGCGTAGGCTCGGTTTTGTGCGATCGCACTTATAATCGTTCATACCTTTCAGCTGGTCGTTCTTGACATTGCCATCAGCAAAACGATCGGGCATAAGCATATAAAGTACATCTGCGCTACTGAACCCGACATGCTCATCGCCCTTCATGGCCCTCGACTTGAGCATATATTTTACCTTCGTCTTACTGCCTTTATTAGCAAAATAGAGAGTCATCTCACCCGGTTTTGCACCCTTAAGGTTAAGGTAGACCAATAAATAATTGGGCGAGTCTAACTTTACAACACTATCTACACGTACGCCCGCATAACTGGTAGTGACATTCGCATTTTTAACATCCTTACCATAAACCATCAATTGCAGCGATGCGTCTTTCATTCCTACGAACCAATCGGTTGGCTCAATGCGGTCTATCTTAGTAGATGCCTGCATTGCCAATGCACTAAAAAGTAAACTTACTAATAAAACAGATTTTTTCATATCCTTATTGTTTTAATTATGCATAATCAAAGCCGACTGCGGATTTACAGTCACCGTGTTTCCTTCTATCACGTTAAGTCCTGATTCGTCTATTGTCCCATCACAATCAACAACCGTATATTTGGCCTGAGGCACAGGCACATCAACCGCTTGTTTATTACTATTAAGGACAACAACAATATTGTTCCATCTGTCTCCGCCCGCATTATTTTTAAGCATGAAAGCAACGACACAAGCCTGAGTTGGAATAAATTCGAGGCATCTGCGTACATCATCAGATTTTGCCATACGGAAAGCCGGATGATTTTTACGCAACTTAATAAGATTTTTATAATACGAAAATACCTGAGGATATTCTTTCAGATTATTCCAGTCAAGATGGTTTACACTATCAGGAGAGTTAAAACTATTGTGCACACCTTTCTTATCTCGAAGCATTTCTTCGCCGCTAAGCATGAACGGAACTCCTTGAGATGTAAACACAGCAGTCTGAGCTAATTGGTCAAGGCGGATAAGTTCATCTTGGGTCATCCCGGGGATTGAAGTCCGCAGACGGTCAACAAGACACATATCATCGTGACAACTCACATAACTAATCTGCTGTATAGGTTGACCGGCCCAAGGTTTCTTGCTGTAATTTATTTTACTGTAATCTATCTGTGGATGCTGTATAGCCCCAACGATACCGAACTTCAAACTCTCTTCTGATCCGGGTATTCCGGCTAAGAACGCCCCTTTATGATCGTCACTGAAAGGTCCCCTGAGAGCATCGCGCATATCATCAGAGAAAGCTGCAATACCTGGCAGTGCCTGCATATTAGCCTTCAGGGCTAGCTTTTCTTGTGGATAAGCACACGATCCGGCATTCCATCCTTCTCCATATATAAATATGGTAGGATCAATTTTATCCACTTCAGCGCGGATTTGGTTCATCGTTTCAATATCATGCACCCCCATAAGGTCGAATCTGAAACCATCAATATGATATTCATCAATCCAGTACTTTACCGATTCTATCATAAACTGTCGCATCATAAGCTTATCGCTAGCCGTCTCATTGCCACATCCAGAGCCGTCAGAATATTTTCCATCCACCGTCTTACGATAGAAATAGTCGGGATAAGTAAGTTGAAAAGCACTATGGCTTATATCAGAAGTATGATTGTACACCACATCTAATATTACCCTTATGCCCGCCTTATGCAGAGCTTGCACCATGGTCTTGAATTCTTTTATCCGTGTAGCAGGTGTATAAGGATCAGTAGAATAAGAGCCTTCGGGCACATTATAATTAACCGGGTCGTATCCCCAGTTGTATTGAGGTTTATTAAGTTTAGTTTCATCTACAGAGGCGAAATCGAACGAAGGCAAAATGTGTATCGCATTTATGCCCAGATCTTTAAGATAGGCAACAGCCTTTGGTTCTGACAAGGCGAGGAACTTACCTTTATGTATCAATCCAGAAGACGAATCGATAGAGAAATCACGATGATGCAGTTCGTAGATTACGAGATCGGCCGGCGACTTGACTATCGGGCGTTTGTCTTCATTCCATCCCTTTGGATTAGTAGCTTGCAAGTCTATAATAGCAGCACGCCTGCCATTCACCCCCACAGCCTTGGCAAAAACTCCGGGTGTCTCGTGGCACGATTTTTTATCATTCGATATATCAAAAGTATAAAACTTACCTTTCAGGTTGCCTTTAACCAAAGCCGTCCAACGATCAGTAGAAGTATGCCGCATCTTAATGGTCGTAAGCGGTTTCCCGCCCAGACCACTATCATATATACGCACTACTATCTTTTTAGCACTATCAGGTGCAAAAAGCCGGAACTCGGACTTCGTAGGGGTATATGTCAATTCGTTGAACTGCTGCGCATCTGCATTGTGCGCAAAAGCTAAGGTTAATAAGCTCGTAATTATAATATTTTTGATTATCATGTATTATATCAGATTATTGGTTGTTTTAGGCTCAAACAGAGCTATGCTATTTTGCAAACAGAGCCATTCCAAAGCCTCCACCTCGAACCTCATTGATATTTATGACATCACCCTTTTTCACAGTGCGGTGTGATATCTTATATGCTTTGGGATTCTTTTCATAATCAGCATTTTTGGCATCCTGATAGATGTCGCATCTATATTTACGCCCCTTATCCAGGAAGTCAAACTTGATGACAGCGCGATGTCCGTCCTCATTGCATTTACCGCCAACAAACCAATTGTCAGTACCTTTAGCCTTTCGAGCCACTGTGATATAAGCGCCCGGCTCAGCCTCAAGATATTTACTGTCCGACCAATCTACAGCTACATCACGGATAAACTGAAAGGCATCATCGTATTTTTCATAATGTTCGGGTAGATCGGCAGCCATCTGCAAAGGACTATACATCACCAGATAAAGTGCCAGTTGACCACAAAGAGTGGTATGTACATAAGATGTATTCTTAGACCATGTCTTCAACTGAGTTTCGAATATACCCGGAGTATAATCCATCGGTCCACCCTGAAGACGAGTGAAAGGAAGAACCACCGTATGATCAGGTCTGCTGCCTCCGAAAGCCTCATATTCTGTACCACGGGCACTCTCATTTCCAACCAGATTAGGGTATGTTCGGCATAATCCGGTAGGACGTGTAGCCTCGTGTGCATTAACCATGATGTGATGTTTTGCAGCCTCTTTTATGCAATACAGATAATGATTATTCATAAACTGGCCATAGTGATGTTCGCCTCTTGGAATTATATCACCTACATAACCGCTCTTTACAGCATCATATCCGTACTTGTTCATCAGGTTGAAAGCATCCTCAAGATGTCGTTCATAATTGATTGCAGAAGAAGAAGTCTCATGATGCATCATCAATTTTACTCCCTTAGAATGTGCATAATCATTCAACATTTTAATATCAAAGTCAGGATATGGTGTTACAAAATCAAAGACGTCAAATTTAGAATTACCAACCCAGTCTTCCCAACCTTGATTCCATCCTTCGACAAGAACCTCAGACAATCCATTCTTTGCCGCAAAATCAATATATCTCTTTACATCCGCATTATTTGCACCATGAGTTCCATTGGGTTTACACTTTGTATAATCGGTAACTCCGAGTCTGACAGATGGATAATCGTTAGTATAGCTCCATGAGTTCCGGCCTACAATCATCTCCCACCATACTCCGCAATATTTTATAGGATGTATCCACGAAACATCTTTCAAGGCACATGGTTCGTTTAGGTTTAATGTAAGTTTGCACGAAAGCATATCACGCGCATCATCACTCACCATAACAGTCCGCCAAGGAGAATTGCATGGTGTCTGCATATATCCCTTAAGTCCCTCAGCATCAGGGGTAAGCCACGATTCGAAAATCATATTCTTATCATCCAGATTTAAATTCATAGTAGGATAATCTACACAAGCGGCTTCATGGATGTTAATATACAATCCGTTATCAGTCTTCATCTGCAAGGATGTCTGAACACCTGTAGGCGAAAATGTAGTCTGCGAAGAATTACCGGTTACAGCCGACTTCATAAGACCTCTTATCTGAGATAGTTTTGATGTGACAGTTTCGTACTCCTGTGTATCATAATCACCTGGCAGCCACCATGCCTTATGATCACCGGCCATGGCAAACTGAGTATGCTCTTCTTTTATTATAAAATAGTTAAGATCTTTCTGCTGTGGAAACTCATATCTCAACCCCATTCCATAATCGTATACACGAAAACGTATTGTTATATTACGATTACTGGATGGCTGATTCAGATTCACGGCCATCTCATTATAATTATTCCGTATAGAATCAGTCTCGCCCCACACCGGTTTCCAGGTTTCATCTACAGCCTTCTCGTTAGTACTCGTGATACGAAAACCTGTCATCAAGTCAGTTTCTTCCATACCTTTACTTGCATGTTTGTTTTTAGCAAGTTCGAGTCCTAAATGACTCGGTTTTATAACGGCCTTGCCCTTATATGTCATTTCATAGGTAGGCTGACCATTATCCAGATAAAAATTCAATCTGACATTACCGTCAGGCGACTTAATCTCTTGTGCCATTGCCATCAACGGCAACAACATAAATGTAACGAATGTGATAATTTTTTTCATTTCTACTATCTATTATAAACTATTTTCTACCTGATTGCAGAACCAATTCTGTAATACTCTCATTAAAGTCTTTATTCTCAATAAGATCTTCAATATTAAGATGCGCACGATATCTCCAATAATTATTAGGATTAGCCGGGATGTTAATTCTTTCGGCATTAGGATCAGCAAGTCGTATTTTCTCGTCTATAGCCAGCCAGTCTTGTATTGTAAGAATGCAAAGCATAGACGGACTGAGCAGATGACGTGCTATAATATCCTTAGCCAACCATCCGGGTAAAGGATGTGGAGCCTCTCCTCCTCGATACAGCATTGTGCTATAATAATCCTGAGTGCGTTTACTGTCTTCGTCCCACCACTGGCGCAGTGTAGCTGTATCATGAGAGGATATTGTACATACCGAGCGATAAGGATTGCTTGACAGATGGCCAAAACGGACATGCGGGTCTTTAGGCATTGACTGCAACTCCAAACTTAATATTCTCAACTCATTCATTACCCATGGCACACAGTCAGGAACCATTCCTAAATCTTCGCCACAAACGAGCATACGTGTAGACTGTACAAGAATAGGAAGTTTTTTCATCGCCTCTTTATACCAGAACTGGTTATTGCGGCGATAGAAGTAATCATTATATATTTTATCGAATATAAACTTATCACTATCATATAATGCCTGATAGACAAAGGCATACTGTACTGAGATACGCGGATGAAACTTATTTGGATCTTTATGATCACGCAAGAACAGCACATTACTAATAAGAGAATATAGACCATCTCTTATCCAGATGTCATCAGCAGAAGTTTTTCCATTAAAAGCCGCTTCTACTTTACGTTGTGTGTCATATTCAGGCCTCATCCTGTACATATCATCATGTGTATGGTCAAGATATTGAGTCATTACCTCTTGGGCATGTTTCCCGAATATTTTATTTATTATCCATTCGGCTATAAATGGTTCTGTAAATAGCTGCTCTTGAAAATGTAATCCATAAGCTTCTATTTCATCTCTTGTAAGTCCCAAAGCCGGAGAGAAATGTCCCAATAATCCATGAACAGTATCGGCAGGAATCTCCCAAATACGGAAAAAGCCAAGAATATGATCTATTCGATATGCATCAAAGAATTTTGCCATATTAGAAAAGCGACGAATCCACCACCTACAATCATCTTTAAGCATTTCATCCCAATTGTAGGTCGGGAATCCCCAATTCTGACCATTGGTAGAGAACGAGTCTGGTGGTGCTCCGGCCTGACCGTTAAGATTGAAATATCTTGGTTCGGCCCAAACATCACATCCATTGCGACTTACCCCAATCGGGATATCACCTTTTAATATAACGCCCTTAGCACGTGCATATTCATGAACTCGCCTCATCTGGCAATTCAATATATACTGAACAAAGTAATAAAACTCTACAGCCTTATGCATTTTGCTACGAGGAGATTGTAGTGACTTGCGTTCTTTCTCATCAAATACGTTATGATCTGGCCATTTCGTAAAATCAGATGTTTTATACAACTTACTTAAATATCTATATTGAGCATAAGGTACAAGCCATCCTTTGCTTTCTTCGAAGAACAATTTGTAATTGTCAGTCTGCATTATCGATTTGCCCTCTTGTTCGAAGATTTCTTTAAGATATTTATTTTTTGACTCGTTAACTCTCTCATAATCAATCTGAGATAACGCATTCAACTCTTCACGCAGTTGTTCAAACTCTTCCTTTTTAGCCTCATCTTTTATTTGAGGCAACGTATTTAGATCGGCATATTGCGGATGCAAAGCAAAGATACTTATGCAGCTATATGGATAAGAATCGTGCCATGTTCCGGTGTTATTGGTATCATTAATGGGCAGAATCTGTAAAACACGCTGATGAGTAAGTGCAACCCAGTCTACCATTTTCTTTAAATCGCCAAAATCACCTATTCCAAAACTATTCTTAGAACGGATAGAGAACACAGGTATCACTGTTCCGGCACTTTTCCATTTACTGATTGGGAATTTTGCTGCCTGCATATCAAACACCTCTACCATATGTGATTTTATATCCAATAAATCTAGCACATGATTAAAACCATCTTCCCAAATAGGATTTATACCATCATTTTGGTTAAGAACAACAAATTTAAATTCAATAATAGGTCTTAAGAAGACCTCTGTATCAAGAAAGACGATCCATTCGTTGTAATTATGTTCTGTCATTCGTATAGAATGATTTACATTCCATTCGCCTAGAGACTTATCATCACCCACAATAGCAAGATAATCGCCTTTACGCAATTGCGTTGCACGAACTTTGATACATAGTGTCTTATTATAATTGACAGATTCGCATAAGTTGATGCGTTCACTTACCACACAATCTGTATAGGCTGAACTGTATAAATAAGAATCTGCAGGATTGTCTATCCATTTGTCTTTCAGGATGTAATCTGATGCTGACTTATTTTCAAATTCCAATCTATGTGGTACAACCGACCATTCTGTACGAACAGTTCTTCCATTCTTTAGAACTCTGTATGTGTAATCTATATAATGCACTGATTCTGAAGAATATGAGGAGTCGTAGTGCCACATCACGCCATCCTCTGTGAGCATATTTACAAGTTGATTTTCCAGATCATCCTCACCAGCTTTATGCACGTAAATATTTATCTGCAATTCTTCTCCAAAGCTAGTTCTATATTCTATATTAAATTGGACTTTCATAGGCATTATTATATTATTATGCCGTAAAATTACAATAAAAAAATATTTGTGTAGCTGAAAACTTATTAAAAGAGGTGTTCTAAATGTGCAAACGTTTGCGCGATAACAATTATCATTCGCCTACAAACAGACACTCATACCAAGATTAAGGCTCATATTATTCATTAGGGTTCGTCGCTGAAAGGAATCGTCTATAAGAGAGACATTGCCTCCAGATTCATTATATCTATTATGCAAGACAAATGTATATTTAGGATTTGCACAATCATAATCAAAACTAATCATAAATGCCGTTTGGTTCTTTATGGCATAAGTGATATATAATCCTGTGCCAAATGAAAAAGAATTGTTTGCTTTAATTTGCAAGAAATCATTATCGTGATATAACTGCGGATTATATTTATCTTTTGATATATTACAGAGACTACCACCATTGGCCTGTAGAATATTATCTAAAACTTCGCCATAGTTTTTTTGTCTATCCTTAAGAGTATTAAAACTAAATATAGCATCAACGCTATAATTTGTGGTCAATCTATTTCCAAACAAAAATTTAGTTCCTAATCTTAATCGCGTGCCTACAGGTATTGAGCCATAAAAACCTAATGACATATCTATCATTCCCAAATGACTAGATTCTAATCCTTCTAGTTTGTAAGCATCAGAAGGTATGTAAGATGTGCTGATAAGTGGAACTGTATATGCAAATTTATGATTAAAGTTTCCTACGATGACAGGCAGCGTTGATGCTTTTAATCTACCACCAAAGCCAATATATTTATTAATAAAATAAGCGCTCTCTATATTTACAGACGATGAACGATAAGTTTTCAACAATAATCTAAGAGGATTGCCAGAAGGAGTCATATCTGCATTATAGCTATCAAAAACGTTAGGTGAGTTAAGATGAGTAGGTCCTATACCAGAGCCAACAGTCATACTGAAGAAAGATCCATTCTCCGATATATCAGGTATTTCATTTTTAGGCTGGTTTTGTATTCCTTTGCCTTTTAATATCCAATCACCAAGCATATATCCAAGATCTGCAGATACAATACCTATACCAGCTCCTACAAGTACATCGTTAATCCAATGCCGATTATTCATAATACGTGTTATTCCCGTAAGAGTTGCCACACTATATCCAGCCACACTATACCATGGACTAATAGATCCATACTCTTTATTAAATATAGTTGCAGCTGCAAAAGCTGTTGCGGTATGCCCTGAAGGAAATGAGTTTGCCGTTGTATGATCAGGGCGCATTTCTTTAGACGAATACTTTATACTATTGACCAAAGTTGCCATAGTGACATAGGATAATGTTGAATTTAACGTCATTCTCTTCCATGTACTTGTATTTTTGACGCCTAAGGCCTTCAATGCGAAAGCAGCAGCTAGAGGAGCATATTGAGTATAGCTGTCATAAGTTTTCTCAAAATGCGGTTGAAAGAATGTCTTAATAGAATGGAAGTCTTTTTTTTGGGCCGTAATAATCAAGCCGTCTGCTATAAACACCAAACCGTTAGGAGTACAATTACGCTTAAATGACTGCATTAAAGTGAATGGTTTTGAAATACTGCTATCCTTTTTCGCCTTATATATTTTAAATGACGGGGTATCGGTATTTTCAGCTTTAGAATTCACAGTAAAAAGACATACCAATATCATTAGTATTGATGATATTCTCATTCGGACAAATTTTCATATTAGTTGTGCAAAGGTAAAGAAATATAGTCAATTATCATCAACTAAAATAAAAAAATATCGATATCACTTATTTTCTCCTATTGTTTCTTTTATTATAAATACGCAAAGAGAGCCTATTATTAGAAGTCCTCCGGCTACAAGCATCATATTACTTTGAACATTACATACCAAACTTAAGATTACTCCTCCGAAAGTAGCCGCTATTATTTGAGGAATGCAAATAGTTCCATTAAAGAGCCCTAGATAAACTCCCATATGACTACCATTGAGAGCATTCGTTACTATTGTAAACGGCATTGCAAGCATTGCTGCCCAAGCGCATCCTATTAGGATGAATGGCAGAAACAAAACATACTGATTATGTATAAATGGTATCATACAAAATCCGATTCCACCAAGAACCAGACTAATAGAATATGAGAATTTTCGATTTTTAAACATAGGTAACACCACAGCCCATAAAACACTGCCTACAGCCTGAACTGCAAATAATATCCCGACCCAATTACCTGCGGCTTGGTATCCTGTAGAAGATACATCAGTGGTATTCCAACAAGTATGAGCTATAGAGCCATTGGTATATGTCCACATATACATAAAAGCCGCCCAACAAAAGAACTGAACCAATCCTACTGTCCAAAATGCTAACGGTGCAGACTTTAGTAATTTAAAGACATTTACTTTCTCCTCATCAAGGGGCTTATCTAGACCATGGTATATGGCATACTCTTTTGGCGGCATCTCCTTAACCTTTGCGATTGTATAAAAAACGCAAAGAATTAGTATTGCTGCACCTATATAGAAAGAATAAATAACAGAATCCGGTATTACGCCCTTAGCTGCAATATTACTTATCCCTAAAAATGTAAAAAGGAAAGGAAATATATAACCAACCAAAGAACCGGCATTGCAAAGAAAACTTTGAATAGAATATGCTAAACCTTTCTGTTTTTCATTTACAGTATCACCAACTAACATCTTAAATGGTTGCATCGCCATATTTATGCTTGTATCAAGAAACATAAGAGATATTAGGCCAAAAATCATCGCAGTAGAAACTGTCATACCAAAGCTTCCTGCATTAGGAAGCATACACATTACAATTACAGCAAAGGCAGCACCTATGAATAGATATGGTATACGACGGCCAAATCTACACCATGTCTTATCGCTAAGTGTTCCTACAATCGGTTGCACGACAATACCCATAAGCGGTGGTAATATCCAGAAATAACTAAGATTGTGAGGATCTGCACCCAATGTTGCAAATATCCTACTAATATTAGCACTCTGAAGAGCATATGCTATTTGAACTCCAAAAAATCCGAAACTTAGATTCCATAGCTTTCCAAAACTCAAATCAGGTTTTGTATTCATATTATTAATTATTATCAGTTATCTCTTTATTTGGTTGTTCCTCTTATTACTAATCGAGTACGAACAACCTTCTTTTCTGCTTTATCCATCGGCAAAGAGCCTTCTACATGTCCTATCAATATATTCGCAGCCTCTTCTCCAACCATTACCCCACGTTGCTCTACAGTAGTAAGCATTGGATCACAAGCAATAGCACGATTACCATTAGTAAACCCACAGATTGAAATATCTTCTGGTATTCTGAATCCCATACGCTTTGCTGTATACAGCACTCCAATGGCAGTATCATCATTAACAGCAAAAAATGCATCCGGCCTATTTTTAGAACTTAATAGTGATGGAGTTATCGCTTCTGCATCTGCACGGTTATCACAGAATTTTGTTATTGTGTCATCATATTCAAGTCCATGTTTCAATAAAGCATCCTTATATCCATTATATCTATTTTTAGATATCTCCAATTTCATTGACGATCCATAAAAGGCGATACGTTTACAGCCTGTATCTATAAGATGAGTGACTGCTGTATAAGCTCCCATATAATCATCAACAACTACCCTGCTGGCATTTATGCCTGTACATATTCTGTCGTAAAATACCAAAGGTACTCCATTATCTATAAATTTCTGAAAATGGTCATATTTTACAGTATCTTTTGCTTGTGAAACAATAATACCACAAACTTGGTTCTCGAAAAAGGACTGACAAATTTTAACTTCCTTCTCATATTTTTCATCACTCTGTGCTATCATAATACGATAACCCCTTGCCGAAGCTTCCTCTTCTATACCTGTAAGAATAGATGAGAAATAATAATGTACAAACTGAGGTATTATTACACCAATTATTTTTATAGGCATCTCCTTACTACGCCGTAAAGATTCAGCAAGCATGTTAGGTGAAAAATTATGTTCACGAGCAAACTTCTGAACTTGTTCACGACGTTCTACGCTGATCCTTGGACTATTTTGCAAGGCTCTAGAAACAGTTGCCACAGAGATTCCGAGCTCTTTGGCTATGTCTTTCATTGTTAGTGGTGTAGATCCTTTCATGGTTGTAATTATATTAATGGCAAAGATATATAATAAAAACAAATGTTATACTAAGAATAGTTCCAATTATTGTCCTTTAACAATGCAAACGTTTGCATGTCCATTTTGTTGTTTTTAACCGAAAAAAAGTACAAAATAAGATTAACAAAACTATTTTTGCACCATAGATTCATACTGAATAACACTATCAACCTTATATATGGGAAATGAATAACAATATTTTATAATAATAGAATAACTAATAACATTAACTTTAATACAAACAAAATGATGAAGCAAGTAAACTTTCGAATCCCTTGTAGAGTATATATCCTACTTATAGGATTACTCATTTCATTGGGAACTTTCGCACAGCAAATTACTGTGAAAGGTCACATTAAGGATGCTGCAGGTGAAGCCATTATTGGCGCGAATGTAAAAGTTGTAGGTGCCACGATGGGCACTGTTTCTGACTTTGACGGTAATTTCACGCTTACAGCTAAAAAAGGAACTAGCTTGATAATATCCTATATTGGATATGCAAGTAAGACTATCGCAGCAGAACCAAATTTAATGATTACGCTGCAAGAAGATCAAAAGATGTTGGATAATATTGTAGTAATCGGATACGGAACCGTAAAAAAGAGCGATGCTACTGGATCAGTTCTTTCTGTTAAGGCTGACCAGCTTAACAAAGGACTAGCTACCTCTCCGGCTGATCTATTACAAGGAAAAAGTGCCGGCGTGCAAATCATAGGAAATAGTGGTGCTCCTGGCGCAGGTTCAACTATCCGTATTCGCGGAGGTTCGTCACTTTCTGCAAGTAATGACCCTCTAATTGTTATTGATGGACTGCCAATAAGCGGTACTACTATTTCAGGTCAGTCTGATGTACTTTCATCTATCAATCCAAATGATATTGAGAGTTTCTCTGTTCTGAAAGATGCTTCTGCTACAGCTATTTACGGATCACGTGCCTCTAATGGTGTTATCGTAATTACGACAAAAAAAGGAAGCAGTGGTAAACCAAAGATCAGTGTTGACATGACAAGTTCTGTTCAAACCATTGCAAAGAAAGTTGACGTAATGGATGCAAGTCAATTCTCTAGTTTCTTTAATTCTTATTTTGCAGCCCACCCAGAACTAGATGCGACAAGTGCGAAGGCTGCCCTAGGAACTTCAGACACAAACTGGCAAGATCAGATTTATCGCACAGCATTGACCGAAGAAGTGAACGCTAGTGTAACTGGTGGAATACAAGGTAAGGGAAAGACATTCAATTCTATGCCTTATCGTTTATCTGCAGGTTTTCTGAACGATGATGGAACTCTGAAAACTTCTAACATGAAAAGAAGTACTCTATCTTTAAACTTAACTCCAGAATTCTTCGATAAACATCTAACCATAAACTTAAATGGAAAAGGTGTATTCACTCAAAACAGATTTGCAGACGAAGGAGCTATAGGAGCTGCTATTCAATATGATCCTCTAAAACCAGTGTATGACCCAAATGGCATTAATGGATACAGCGCATGGATGACAAACGGAGCATCAAACACTATGTCTACGCTTAATCCTGTTGCTATGCTTTATGACCAAAACAAGACATCAGATATTCGCAGATTTGTTGGTAATGCACAGTTTGACTATAAATTTTTCTATATCCCGGGACTAAGAGCAAACTTAAATCTTGGTCTTGATGTGTCAAACAGTGATGGTTGGAACACAATGCCTCAAGGTAGTGAAATATCTCTACACGACAAAGTGCAAACAGGAAAAGGTCTATGGGAAAAGTACACACAGTTACGCCGTGATCAAACATTAGAGTTCTATCTGAACTACGCAAAAGAACTGCCTTCGATATTAAGCCGTTTTGATATTTTAGGCGGTTATTCATGGCAACATTTCTATAATACGACAACAGACAACAAAGTATCTAGTGATGGAGCAACTACTTATTCAGCAATTCCTTTATTCAAGACAGAAAGCTATCTTGTATCATTCTATGGTCGCTTGAACTATACATTGATGGAACGCTATCTTTTGACGTTTACATTACGTGATGATGGTACCTCTCGTTTCCAGAACAACAAATGGGGACTTTTCCCTTCTGCAGCTTTGGCATGGCGCATATCTGAAGAGAAATTTATTAAAGACATTAATTGGGTTTCTAATTTAAAACTTCGCCTTGGATATGGTGTTACCGGACAACAAAATATTAGTCAAGGAGATTATCCTTCTATAGCAACATATCAGACTAATCAGGCTGGTAGTTTGTATCAATTTGGAGATAAAATAATAACGCCAATAACACCGAATGCCTATAATTCAAATATAAAATGGGAATCAACTACTACATACAATATTGGTCTTGATTATGGATTTTTCCGTGATCGTATTAATGGTAGCATAGATTTTTACAAACGTAAAACAAAAGACTTGCTTAACAACGTTCCTATTAGTGCTGGTTCAAACTTGTCTAACTATCTATTAATGAATATTGGCGATTTGGAGAATAAAGGATTTGAAATTGCTATTAATGCAGTACCTATAGAAACGAAAGACTGGCATTGGGAAGTTGGTTTTAATATTTCTTACAACAAAAATAAGATTACTAAACTTACAGCTAATGAAAGTCCTAGTTATATAGGTGTATTAACAGGTGACATAAATGGTGGCGTTGGAAACAAAGTACAGATACAGAAAGTTGGCTATCCCGCTAATTCATTCTATGTATATCAACAGGTATATGACAAAAACGGTAATCCTATTGAAGGCCTTTATGTAGACCGCAATGGCGATGGCCAGATAAATGATAATGACCGATATGTATACAAAAAACCTGATGCTGACATTAATTTGGGTTTCAATACAACATTAAACTATAAGAAATGGACTTTGGCAGCATCATTCCGCGCAAATTTGAACAACTACGTGTATGACAATGTAGCATCTAATAACGAAATGATGGCAGATATGTGGACAAACAGCTTTATCTGTAACCGTCTTACATCTGCAGCGACATCTAATTTCCGTCAAGCACAATACTTATCTGATTATTATATACGTAATGCATCATTCCTAAAACTTGACAGATTAACATTGGCTTACGAATTAGCATCATGGGTTCGCCTGCATGTTACGGCCCAGAATGTATTCACTATTACTAAATACGATGGATTAGATCCTGAGATACAAGGAGGACTAGACAAAAACATGTATCCTCGTCCACGTACTATTTTATTTGGTGCAAGCTTTAACTTTTAAATAATAGAATAATTATGAAAAGACATAATAAAAAATATGGCGTGATGGCAACTGTAATAGCTATATCAATGGCTTTTTCAGGATGTACGGCAGACTTGAATGTCAATCCAATTGACCCGAATCTCAACACACCGAATAATTCATTGACCGGTAGCGATGCATATACATCTCTATTAGCAAAATGCTATAGCGCATTTGCAGTTAGTTCACCAAAAGGTTCAACAGGTGACCCTGATATATCAGGAATAGACGGTGGATTTGGACAGTATTTACGTGCTTACTTTAATTCACAAGAGCTCCCTACCGATGAAGCCGTTATTGGATGGAATGACCAGACTGTAAAAAACTTCCATGCACTCTGCTGGAATTCTTCAGACGTATTTGTTTCGGCAATGTATTATCGCATAATATACGAAATTTCACTTTGTAACGAAACGATCAGAAGGATAAACAGCGCAGGTGATAAACTTACCGATGCTGAAAAGAATCAGTTATCTGCCGAAGCTCGTTGTATACGTGCATTAGCATATTTACATGCGATAGACATGTATGGTAATGTTCCATTTACAGATGAAAATTCGGCTGTTGGAGGAGAAAATCCGACACAGATATCTCGATCAGATCTTTTTACTTGGATGGTAAAAGATATTAATGACTTCGTACAGTATCTACCAGCTTCTCCTGAAAAATATCGTTGCGGAAAAGGTATGGCATACATGATTTTAGCTAAATTGTATCTTAACGCAAAAGTATATACAGGGACTGCACAATATGATAAATGTGCAGACGCTTGTAAAAACATTATAAGTCTTGGCTACAGTCTTGAGCCTCAATCTGATTACTGGAATCTGTTTAATGCTTCAAATGATGAATTACAAGGTGTAGGTCATGAAATTATATTCAGTATCTACCAAGATGCTATCAATACACAAGCATATGGAGGTACAACATATATTGTAAATGCAGAATGTGGTGGTAAAATGGATTATAAAGCTCTAGGCCTTGGTGGTGCCGGATGGGGTGGAATTCGTGTAACTCCACAATTTGTGAACAAATTCTCAGGTTCAGATATTCGTGGCTCAAAATTCTTTACTACAGGTCAAGACAAGGATATCAAAGACCTTAGTACATTCTCTGAAGGATATGCATATACTAAGTTCACTAATCTATATAAAGATGGAACTGGAGTTAATGCTTCGTTTGTATCTACAGATTTCCCTGTTTTCCGCTTGGCTGATGTATACCTTATGTTGGCAGAATGTCAAGTAGTAGGAGGTGTAAGTGTAAATGTTAACGGACATGATGGCATATGGTACTTCAATCAAGTACGTGAAAGGGCAAATGCAACAGACATGAATACTGTATCAGCTAATGATATTCTTGACGAACGCGCTCGCGAACTAGCTTGGGAAGGCCATCGTCGTTCTGACTTAGTACGTTTCAACAAACTTACTACAAGTGATTATATCTGGGCTTGGAAAGGAAGTTTAAACAGTGCAGATGGTAATAGTGTAGACAATAAATACAATATATATCCTTTACCTTCAAGTGATATAACTTCTAACACAAACTTAAAACAGAATACGGGTTATTAATTAACGCTTAATAGATAATGATTATGAAAACAATAAATATAGCAAGTGGACTAATGATTATTGCCTCGGCTCTATTCTTCGCATCTTGCGACAATGACCGTGGTGATAACCCTAAATTAGACACAGACAATTTGCCTACAAGCTTTGTACTTAATGTTCCGGCCTATGCTGCGAATAACACATACGACCTTGCCAACTCTACAGGTATAAACTTTACTTGCAGTCAACCTGATTATGGAGGAGAACCTCTCGCTGTTAATTATTCAGTGCAGATATCATTAGATAAGGCATTCTCTAAATATACGCAGTTAGGTACAACATATACTACAGCAAATATGAATGTGAGTGGTACAGAGATAAACAATGCTGTTGTAAAGTTATATCAAAGTGCCAATAGTGGCGCTGATCCATCAGGAGTTGTCCAGACTTTGTATGTACGCTTAAGAGCTGTCTTAGCTAACTACTCTAAAGCAGACTGTTTATCAAACACGATAGAATTGCCTAAAGTTGTTGCTACATATCTGGCAGAGTTACCAACATCATTATACTTGACCGGTCCTTGCATTCAAGATGGTACGACATTCAAGGCAATGGCTCCTGCATATGGTACTGTAGGTAAATTCTTTACAATGATATATGCACCTGCCGGTGGTACATTCAAGTGGAGTAGAGACGGCAATGAGAAACTCGGATATAACGATGCTACATCAGTTGTAGATAATGCAAATTCGGGAGCGAAAGCATCCGCAGATGGCAGTATACAGATTGCAAATGCAGGATGGTATGTTATATATATGAATGCAAGTCTTGATGTACAAAAGAATATGCTGATAACAAATCTGAATATTGATCCGGGAGAGGCATATGTAATAGGCAATGCTTGTGGAGGTGCTTGGACACAAGGCGATCCAAACTGGAAAATGATAGCTCCGGCTGATGCTTCCGGAAAATGGGTTTCTCCGGCCTTCACTGCTAAAGATGAAATGCGAGCTTATATTCTTGTACCGGGACTTGACTGGTGGAGAACTGAATTTACACTATACAAAGGCGACTTATATTGGCGTGCTGTAGACATTCCTACTAACTGGGCTACTAACGTAGGCAAAGATTACTCTGTATCGTGCGGAATTGGTCAGAAACTTTATGTTGACTTTGATAACAACAAAGGTGAAGTAAAATAAACTTATTAATCACATAATAGACATTCAATATGAAAAAACATATAATTTTCAGCGGCCTGTTAATGTCATTGTTGCTAATGTCATCGTGCAATGGCACATATGATGATTGGGCAAGCCCTCAGCATAATGACCAGGAAGCCGCAATAACTATCCCCGGATTTACTGCAACTGCAGCAAATGCGATAGATTTAGGCAAGGCTGGCGACAGCGTTAAGGTATTCTCTTTATCATCTGCGGCTCTACCTGCAGGAGTTACAAGACAAAAAACACGTATGATAATAACTCCTAAAGGAGACACTAAAGATGCGACAATAACAAAGATAAATACTACTGATGACGGTAAAATAGACAGTGCTTCTTTACAAAACATTATCGCCATGAATTACGGTAAAAGGCCTGTAGCACGTACATATAGCGCTCATGTCTACTCTAATGCTATTAATGGGAATGGACAGGCAATACTTATTGATGCCGGCGCAGTAGATATAGTCGCTACTCCTGCAGCACCATTCATTGCAAGTGCATACTATCTGGTTGGAGATATGGTTGGATGGGATGCAACAGGTATGGTTAAATTGTCACATTCATCACAAGACGTTTACGCAGACCCGGTATTCTCAATCGAATTTAAGACGACCGCCGCAGGTCAAAATCTGAAATTGATTCCGCAAACTAACATTGATAACAATAATTTCTGGTATGAGGGAATTCAAGGCGTTGTTGGTGTAAAAACTGATGGTGACACAAGCACAAGTGGTTCACTTGTTACAGCATCACCCGGTGCGATAAAAATTGCTGATGCCGGAACATATCTGTTAACGATTAATATGATGGATTACACTTACAAGATAGAGAAAACTAATAAGTATTATCTAGTGGGTGGACTACAGAATTGGACCGCTGACCCCGCAACTGGTATGACATGTCTATTCTATCCAATGGGAAATGGTGTCTATTCGTATACCGCAAATTGGGAAAGTGGAAAAAATAATCTTAAGATTTGGGATCAAGACTCATTTGGTAATTGGAATGTCGCCATTGGTTCTGTAAAAGATGGTGCGACAGATATGTCAGGATCACTCATCAGCTCAAGTGCAGGCGCGATAAGTTCACCTACAACAGAATTTTATACACTGACAATCAATATGAGTTCTAAAACTTATGAATGGCAAAAATGTGCAAACCAGTCACCTACAGAATACACAAAGTTAAGTCTCATAGGAGCCTTCAATGGTTGGCATGATCAGGAACTTACACAGGTCACTAAACACAACTGGTACGGTAAATTTACTCAAACCACAACAGGAGATCTCAAATTCAGAGCTAATGATAGTTGGGATGTCGCTAACTGGGGTATCAAACAAAATATAGGAGACAAATATTACGGCACAGGAATAAATGGAGGAGACAACATGACTGTACCTGTAGGAACATACAGTGTTTATTTCAATGATATCACAGGTCAGTTCGCCTTTGTAGCACAGTAAATATTACGAATATTAATAACAAGAAACAGAAACGTTTTAAATTATTAATGCATAAACTTAAAAGAGGAAACTTATATAATAAGTTTCCTCTTTTTATGATTGCCGGCAATATTTTTACTGCATTTATTCTACTCAAGAACGATTTTACAGTTATCAAGGCTTTTTACAGTAGCCAATGCTTCATACCTGATTCCATTAGCTCTCAAAGTTTTTCCACCATTCTGGAATGCTTTTTCGATTATAAATCCCATGGCCTCTATCTTACTTCCTGCCTGTTTGCAAAGATCAATAACACCCATTGAGGCATTACCGTTAGCAAGAAAATCGTCAATAAATAGTACATGATCTCTTTCTGTAAGAAAATCACTGCTTATACAGACAGTATAATCACGGTCTTTAGTAAACGAATGCACCACAGAAGTAAGCATATTCTCCATCGTCTTTGGTTGTTTCTTCTTTATAAAGACCACAGGCAACTGCATAATGTAACCTACCAATATAGCCGGAGCAATGCCACTAGCCTCTATTGTAATAATCTTGTTAATATTCAAATCAGAAAATAGCTTGACGAATTCTTTTGCCAGTTCCATCATCAAATTAGGATCCATCTGATGGTTTATAAAGCTGTCAACCTTAAGAATACCACCCTGATAGCATTTGCCGTCTTGAATTATACGTTCTTTTAATAAATCCATTATTATATATTTTATTCTTTTACATTCAGTACTGCATTACTTATTATTGCGACCAATCCACCAGTCGTAATGCCTGAAGAGAAGATTGTCTTTACAGCTTCGGGAAACTGTTTCAAGATATCCGGCATCAGTTCAACTCCAATTCCAAAAGACAAGCTTATAGCCAACACCAGTACTGCTTTTCTATTCAACTGCTGAGAAGAGACGATACGTATGCCGGCTGCTGCTACAGTTCCAAACATAAGTAATGTAGCACCACCCAGAACGGCAGAAGGCATCAAAGAGAATACGATTCCTACTATTGGGAACAATCCTAATATGACAAGCATTGCTGCTATGAAATAACCTACATATCTACTGGCCACACCGGTCAATTGAATGATTCCATTGTTCTGTGCAAAAATAGAATTTGGAAAAGAACTAAAGATACCTGCAATCATAGAATTCAAACCGTCTGCAAGCACTCCGCCTGAAACCCTCTTTATATATTTTTCTCCTTCAACAGGTTCTCCTGAAACCATTGAGTTAGCGGTTACATCTCCGGTAGCCTCTATTGCCGTTACTAAATATACCAAGGCAATAGCAATGAAAGAAGACAAATTAAATTTTACACCTAATTTAAAAGGAACAGGTACATAGAAACTGGTAAAGTCTTTTGAAGAAAATGCACTTGTATCTACCATTCCCAGAAAGTAAGCAAGTACATATCCAATAACGATTCCGGTGAATATGCTACTCATTCTTAGATATTTATTTCTACTGCAATTCAGGAGCGCTACACTGATAAGCACTACTGCAGAAACAGTTAAGTTCTGATAAGAACCAAATGTACCCGAAGCCATTGCAGCATTGCCACCTCCACAAGATATCATACCAACTTTTATCAAACTCAGTCCTATCAGCATAACTACGATACCACTTACTAGCGGTGTTATTATTTTACGAAGATATTTAAACGTAAAACTTACGATCATCTCAACAGGCGCACCCATGATGCAAGCTCCAAAAATCAATGGAAGTCCGCCGGCATTACCGATAGCGATAATAGGACCAATAAACGAAAAGCTCGTTCCTTGTACACATAACAGTCCGCAACCAATCCTGCCAAATCTTTTACACTGAATAAAGGTGGCTACACCTGAGATAAACAACGACATAGAAACCAGAAAACCAGTTAAGGCTAAGTCAAGATTCATCGCTTTGGCAATAATCAAAGCAGGTGTTATAATAGCCACGAAAATGGCTAGAAGATGCTGTAGTGCAGCAAATAATGTGTCACGCAATGGCGGACGGTCATAGATCCCATAAATTAATCCCTTGGGCTGTTCTGTCTTTTCTTCCATAAATATTAAATAATAAAGTTGCAAAATTACAAAAATTCTTTGGTTTTTTGTTGTTTATTCAAAAAATTATTAATATTTTTGCGATATAGAAAGGAGAAAATGCCATGAAAAAGACCACTATTTTATTTTTAGTTACCTGTGTTCTTGCATCGTGTGTCTCCACAAAACATGCAACAGTTACAAAAGAAGATAATGTAACTTCCAACAAACCGGCTACACAGTATAACAGTAACACCTTAATTGTATATTTTGACACCAGTGTAGGAAACAAGCCCATTTTTGCTGCTGCCAAGAAGTACGGTTCTGAAATTATTTACCAATATAACGTTATAAATGCGGTAGCTTTGACTATCCCGCCTAACACCAATATCAACGAGGCAATAACATATTATCAAAATGTGAAAGGGGTTTTGCAAGTTAATCGTGATAAAGTATACAGTACTGAATAACGAATATACGCGCAAACGTTTGCATAGTAATTAGATGTTATGTGCGCAATTTAGAAAACAACTATAAATAAATTCTTCGTATATTAGCGGCATAATTTATTAAATCATGAACTTATGAAACGCTTTTTTACTTTCATTTTTATATTTGTATTTCCATTGCTCATTATGGCGCAGGGATGGCCTGCAAATTATAGCGGCGTTATGCTCCAGGGCTTCTACTGGGACTCATATTCTGATACCAAATGGACCAATTTAGAGTCTCAGGCTGATGAACTGTCACAATATTTCGATCTGATCTGGATTCCGCAGAGTGGATGGACTAATATGGCCACCAGCATGGGATATAACGATGTATATTGGTACAATCAGACTAGTAGTTTCGGAAATGAAAGTGAGCTCAAGTCGATGATAAATACATACAAAAACAAGCATGTTGGTATCATTGCCGATGTAGTTATCAATCACCGTGGCGGAGTGACAAGATGGACAGATTTCCCTACCGAGACAAATCCTTACGACAATAAGACATACTCGATGGGACTCAGCGATATATGCTATACCGACGAGTATAATACCAGTACAGACCCCACAGCTGTATCAGAACGAGCCACATATGGTCTGGCAACAGGTGCAGCCGATACAGGTGATGACTTTAACGGATATCGCGACCTTGATCATACAGGTGCCAACGTACAGGCTAACGTCAAAGCATATCTCAAATACCTGCTCAACTACCTTGGCTATACAGGTTTCAGATATGATATGGTAAAGGGATATTCGGGCAAGTATACAGGTATGTACAACGACGACGCCAATCCGGCATTCAGTGTTGGTGAATGTTGGGATAATGTATCAACAATTGAGAACTGGTTTAATGCTACAAATTATGATGGCAAAAGCATCAGAAGCGCAGCGTTCGACTTTCCGCAGAAATATCTCATGAATAATAATCAGAGTAATTATGCCGGTTGGTACAGCGCATCGGGAAGTCTTGACAACAACGATACATACAAGCGTTATAGCGTTACATTTGTAGACAACCACGATACCTATCGCGACAACAACAAATATACTGGCGATATACCGGCCGCTAATGCGTGGATTATTGCCAATCCAGGAACCCCCTGTATATTTCTTCCTCACTGGAAAACATATAAGAGCGAAATTGGTTCAATGATAAAGATACGTAAGGCCGTTGGCATAACCAATACAAGCAGTACAATAGTTATAAGCAGTTCTACAGGTTTCATTGAGGCCAAGACATCCGGTACGAATGGAGATCTTTATGTAATAGTAGGTGATATTACAAAAGGTAATATCCCTAATGGATACTCAAAAGTGCTAAGCGGGACTAACTATGCTTATTATACAAATGTGAGTATTAATATCGTCACTGTAGACAAGTCGAGTGGCACATACGATAACAGCATAACGACTACTATAAACGCCACAAATGGCAGCACCTATGTCTATACTACAGATGGCAGCACTCCTACCGCTACTAATGGTACACAGGGAACAGGCAGCAAAAGTCTTACATTCACTAATACTACGACTCTAAAAGTTGGGTCTTTAGTTAATGGGGTTGTAACAGACATCCAGACATATACTTACACAGTGAATGCATTTAAGGCTTATAAAGCTACTATATACGTAAACTGCGATGCATGGACTCCTTTATATTTTTATGTATGGGATGCGAATAATAAACTTAATGGGGATTGGCCGGGAAAAGCAGCTACATCAACGACTACTATTGATGGCGAAAAATGGTATTATCAAACATTCGACATCACATCAAGCACATATACATTCAATTTTATATTCAGTAAGAATGGCTCGCCACAAACAGTAGACATTACAGGCCTCAACAGTGACAAGTTTTACGAGTTGGGAGTCCTTTCAGGAACCACTTACACCGTAAATGACGTGACCAACAAGCATACCACGGGCATTGAGAATATCACAAACAGCGGGAGCAAGGCTTTCAATAAGACCAATGTTTATTCTGTAGACGGCCGTCTGCTACGTTCTCTGCCTAAGGATGCAACAGTAAATGACGCCCTTGGCGGATTATCAAAAGGCGTTTATATCGTAAACGACAAGAAGTTTGTGAATAAATAAAAATAATAAAAGGGGGAAAAGAATCAAGTTCTTATCCCCCTTTATTATATATAAATATAAGTTATCACGGTTTCTTTTGAAACTAATATTCTAGTTTACGATTCTTTACGTTTTTTGCAGGAGCTGTCAGAAGCTTTTTCGTCGTATCTTCTTTATTCAGTTCAATAACTTTTGAACGTCTTGGCAATACAGTAACTACCAATGCGCGATACTTGCCTTCTCGTCCATCAATGTAATTTACGATTACAGAATCACCTGTAAAAGCAACACCATCTGTAAAACGAGCTTTATCAAGACTAAAAACAAGACTGTCTTTCCCGTTCATGACAGTCATATCCAATAAGGTATCACCATGAACATTTACAGATTTTACAAATCCACGGACGTCCTGAAGTTTCGGTTTGCATCCAGTTAAACTTAATGTAAAACAAACGACACCGACAAAAAACAAACAATATAATATTTTTCTCATTAAATATTTTTTTTAATAAGGGAAGTCTCCTATTCTAAAGAAGACTTCCCTCATATTTTGACATATTATTTTTAAATATATCTGTAGATAAACTTATTCTAGTGCTTTCTCAATACAGTAAAATCTAGACTAAAGATTGTTGTAGTATGCCCAAACGCATCTTTCGCTTTTACTGTCAATGTAGAAGGTACATCGTCGATCGGATTTGTTGCCTTTGACTGTGGTGTAAATGTGAAAGTAGTACCATCAAATGCAACAGTAAAGTAGTCTTGGTTACCAATAGTACCAGGCTTACCACTTGTTAAAGTTGCAACATAAGAACCAGGAATATATTGAGCTTTAAAAGCACCACCAAACGTATCATTCTCATAAGCGTTATGACCCTCCAAGTAGTCTGCTGCTTTTATTGTGAATCCACTCTGCTCATAAGTTATTTGATTTTTGAAGCCTAACTTCCAACTATATGACTGAACAGAGGGATCTAAAGCACAACAGAATATAGTATTACCACTCCAAACTTCTACTGGGTAATCTTGTCCTGTCTTATTTGTAACATCTGTACAAGAAATGCCTCTATACAGATATTCAAGTTTAGTTGAATGTTTAGTCTTATTATCAACTTTTGCTTGTGCTACTGTAGCTAAGTCATTACCATAAAATACGAGATCCTGTGTACCAGAAATGCCATTAGTAATAGTCCATCTATAATTGTTTGCTGATAATTTATAATAAACGGCCTGACTAAAATCTTTTGAGCCTGTTGCTGAATTAGTATTCCAACCATCAGTTGGATCTACATAACACTTGTATATGCCATTATCATCAATTTGCTCAGGTTTCCAAGGGTTGTAAGTCTCAGCTTTAGGCATTTCCTTTTTCACACTAATATTCAATGTATTAATTACACTACCAATATTATCTGTAGCTTTACAAGAACCTTTTAAAATTGCATCATCAAGAATAAATCCAGCATCATATGAAATCTTAACATACGTAGCTTCACTCCAATTACTTGCAGGAGTTCCGTTTTCATCCTTACAAAGTACATACTTTAGACTTGTTCCTAAAGCCACCTTCGCTGAAGATTCCTGATCAAGTTGAATTTCACCGCTAAGACCATCTGTGGAAGGAACAAAAGTCTCTGAACCTGTCACGCTAAAAATATCACTACCTTGTAGGTTAAGTTTTGCTCCATCTCCACCAGCAGTCCTCGTGTGAGCAGGGGCAGCCACCTGTACATAGAATGCTTTGCCATCAGGGTCTGCAAGAGTTCCATCATAGTTTACGGCATATACTCTAAAACCAATTATATCATTTAAGGCATTTTGATCCGTAATCGTTATCTCAAGTTTATCACCTGCCTTTGTAGTTTTGAGTAGACCAGTACATGAATAATTTTTCCACGCATTCCTTTCTGATGGAGCTGATTCTATAGCGTTTTTATCATCGAGCGCAACATAATAATATTCAGCATTTGTTCCCTCTAATTTTATAGTGAAAGGTTTATTTAATACTACAGGATAAAGTTTTTGATTAAAACGAGCATCACTAGCTGCATTTTTAGTATTATCTTTAATTGTTACTGATGCTTCATTTTTCCAGGCTTGTTCTGGATTTGTTGACAATGAGGTGTTATTTTCGGAAACGATATTGGAACCATCCCAACGGTTATGAATTGTTGGAAGTTCTCTATTATCAACTTTAAATGTGAAATCATTTGCATTTTTATAAGCTACATAGTCAGTTGTAACTTCATATGCAGAAGTTACATAACGATCAGCACCTCCTTGTTCTTTTTGACTCGTTGTATTGTTAACAGCCACAGCAAGAAGTATGTGGCCATCTGCTGTTGTCGTATGTTTTTTAAATTCCTCTTCTGTAACGCCTTTCTTTACATGGCAAGGAACTTTCCACAATCCACAACCTATATTAGAAGAACGAGTAAGCAAATCGTCAGTATCACGCACTACTTTACCAACTTCAATATAATCACTCATATCCTCTCCTTTTGAATTAACCAAAATGACCTTAGCTGTATTAGGATCTGCATTAACAGGATCTACTTTAACGATAAGACCTGCAATAAAACTAGTATCAATATCGGCACCTTTACTAAATAGTTTAGTTGGGCTAGAAGGGTGATCTTTATCATATTCATAACCAAATGTATAATCTGCGACCTGCAATCCATGCGTCAATAGCAAGTCTTTTTGATAGTCTTTTCCACTGTTTGTATAAGAGGCAATGACACTAACACCTGTAACAGCTGAATAAAGAGCGTTTATTGAAGATTGATAATTTTCAACCTCTTTTTGTAATGCGCCTAAATTTTCTGTTGCATTCCCCATTATATCAGCTTTTAAGTTACCCAAACTTTGGTTTAGTTGGTCGGCAGTAACTTTGGTATCAACCAACTTGCCAAGGTCTATTAGCTTTTGGTTAAGATCATCATTTTGTATCTGTTGTGCTTTAACTGCATCTGATATTTTTTGATCAGCAGAAGTTTGAGCTGCTTTAGCCGCATCAGCCGCATCGCTTGCAGCTTTTGATGCAGCAGCTGCATTCGTAATTGCAGTAGCAGCATCCTTACCTGCATTTTCTGCTGCTGTCTTTACAGCTGCTAATTGGTCAGCCGTAACACCTAAATTAGCCTTAGTTAAAGCACTTTGAGCTGTTGTCAATGCTGAAGATGCATTAGTAGACGTAGTGCTTAATGTAGCCTGCATGGCCTCAACTTCACTTTTCAGAGCAGCTTTATCTATCTGGCCCTGTAAATTGCTAATGTCGTCATCATAATTTTTACATGACGAAAACATACCTACTGACGCCACGAATAGAACGCCCATGAGTAATGTACTAAAAATTTTCTTTTTCATACTATAATTTTAAATTAAACATTAATTGATTTTCTATATTTCTCTTATAAAATTCATGTTGCGGGATTGAATGCGCAACAAAGGTATATAGTTAAATTAACAAAGTAATAACCAAAGTATATCCATTTCGTGAAACCATGCGTTTTTTTCGTGAATTTATTTTACGCATATATTATTCTTTAACTTATTGTCTCTTTATTAATTTGTCATATATTAAACAATATATAATATCTCCAAAAAGAACTTTATCTTATTAGTATACAAGTAATTTTGACTTACTTTATAAAGGTTTTTTAATATTCATAATAAATTCACGTAAAACTTGTTTAGGAAAATGCAATGTATATATTTCACCTTTATTATCACACATTTGTATTATTTGTTTCATTACATTTATATGCATTATAAAATTAGTATTTACAGCATATTTCCGACCTAATCTAATAAGGTATTCTTTTGCATTTTCCTTCTTTTCAACAGTCTCCAAAACATGAGAGAGTCCAAAAGGTAGCATAAAATGGGCACTAGATGCATAATAAACTATCGTATAATGATCATCAGCTTCAAGATACATAACTTTCTCCAAATCGAGAACAAATAGTTCTCCATACACACAAAAAGACATTTTCATTTTCAAATAATTAATAATAGATACTATAAATGAGGTGCGAATAAAAAAAATTATTGGCTTACGATTGATTAAAGTGCAAAGATATTAAAAGAAATATTTGTTTTCAAATGTTAAAAATGCATTTTTGGCACAAACGTTCGCCATAATGGTTTATATGGTCAAAAAAGAGGTTTATTAAGTCAAAATAATTCACTCCACACATGATGTATTATATTTAGTAAAATGAAATTTTTAAATAAATTATATTTTACATTTTATAGATTTAAAAGTTCTAAATTGGATGATAAAACAATGGTTCTTTTTGCAAATATATATAAATAATAGACAAAAGAAATTCCTCAAAAATATCTTTTACGTGAAAGGCTCTATTTTTTTCGTGAAACGAACAACTATAACAAAAAATTCTTAATATTGCCTTATCCTAAATAAGTAGACACATTGACAAAATCAATGTGTCTACTTGATTCATGAAAGACGCTGTCAATAAATGTCTGATTACTTTATCACACACCAAATCTCCTGCTTGGTCTCAATGGCAGTATCAAGGTATTCCTCTATTATCTCCATTGCCTGCCTACTCTTCAGCACCAGTCCGCGTATCGTGTTGTAACCTACGATAATGCAACCCTGTGTGTTCTTTGGCGTGTTTCCTTGATGTATCATTACACCATTGAAGTTAGGTACATCCATCAGATAAGGCATATGCTTGCCAAATTTTCTCGACATACTCATCTTTACCCTATATCGCCCCTCGGGTATTGCAGTCTTCCCTTTCACCTTCTTGTCTTTACTCCAGTCTATGCAGTGCGGCTCCAGAGTGTCGCACACCTTACGACCGTTTATGTTCATTACACCTATTGTGTAATCTGCCTTTTTGGCTATTCTTGTTATTATTATTTCCATTGCAGTTTCTTGTATTTGTTTTTACCTGTCTTTTCTATCAGTCCGTTATTTTTCCATCTCCACAGCACTTGTTTCACCGGACTTCTGAATCCGGCCTGCATGCGTATAGACACTAGTTGTTCTATGGTGAACTCTTCGGGCAGAGAACCTAATAGTGACTTGAAATGTGTGTTCTCAGCTATTTTGTGCGAGAAACTTTCACCCTCCATCATCAGTTTGTTCATTTCCTCACCAAAGAGGTCTAACTGTTGGGACAACGCATAGTTAGCCACCCATGTAGCAAACTCGACCGCTTCATCTGTCTCCTTGCCATCGGATAGCAGAGTAGCAAGCAGCCCTGCCCTAAAACCGATTACAGCCGAACGGCGACGGAATATGTCAAGCGCCGGATTCTCCTGAGTTTCAAGATACTCCAGACGGCGAGTTTCAAGCCAATCCCATATTGCCTGTTTTACACGAGGGATTTCAAACACTACCGGCTCAGACGTCGGCAACTTGCTTGAGTCATTTCCCGATTCTGCTGCCTCAACCTCCGATTTTTTATCTGCCTTGCTCTGCCCAATAGTCATCAGTCTTTCTGCCCACATATCCACTTCCGCCTCTTCGCTTTTCGATAATCGTCCGAATATTGGCAGTTGAGCTCCCAACATATCAGGCAGTTGCGAGAAGCACACACGGCTCACCAGTCCGCCCTCCACATCATTATAATAACGATGTACGGCTATTGGCGTACCACATACCAAAGTGTTATAAAACACCTTCACCATAGCACTCCACGAGTTGTCGCTCATATAGTCCTGACCACAAATCGAGTTATCGAATGCCTGGCGCATGATGTCGTCTTTCTGACTCCATGCCCCACTCTTTCGGCCCTTCGATAGAGTATCTATTTCCTCAGCATAAGTAAAGAGATGTTCGCCTTCCGAACAGTCCAACCGTTTGAACAACATAGCGTTAGATATTGTGGCAGGCACTATCCTTATCTTTGCCCTCGGGTCTTCGGGCTGTTGCTTAGAGTTCTTGCGCGCCTTCTTCTCTTCCATCCATCGGCGTTCCTTCTCACGCTCATCGTTGTCTTGCTTTTGCAGTCTGTCTAGCAATAAGTCTACCAACTTACGTGTGCAACTCTTGCCGCTTGCCTGTGGCGCCACAATACATGTCAGGAACGACAGCGAATGCTCAGCGCCATCAAAGTATATAGCCCTCGCACTGGTGGCCAGAGTGCCTAGTATGGGCAGCGAAGCCATAATGATGGCGGCATGATACTCCTTAGGGTAACTCTTTGTGAGCAGTTCGAGCAACCGTGGCAGATGCTCCGGCACCGGTTCCGCCTTCTTTATATAAGATGCTTTCACAAGCGTTTTCGTGCCGCTTTGCAGGTCATCGTTGACAGTAGCCAAGTCTATCTTTTGCGCCATTAGCAGGTGTAGAGTCTGTTCCAGATGCGGCGGCAGTTCGGTGCGGCGCACTGTGGCCAGAGCCGACTGCACCGTCTGGCGCACCTCCTCATCACTCATCCCCCATCTTGGCACAACCTGCATCAGTCGTGCTTGCGAGAAGTCGCAGATATATCGCAGTTGGCGCACCAGATTGTAAAGTGTTGTGTTACGCTCACCCTCCACAGGTTCACCGTCTACGCCCTGTACCAATAGCAGGCGGTCTATTATTAATGTAAATGGTATACCCTTGAAATTCGGTTCTTCGGGTATTTTGTCTGTGCCCGAATCAGCACCTGCATTTGCTGTGATATGGTCAGAAATAACGTTTGAGACCTGAGACTTTTGAGACTTTTTACTTTTTTCATCGGCCGCAGGTTCGGAATTTTTGCTCTTTGCGTGATTTTCGTTCTCGGCAAACAGCCCTTCTTCGTCTAGCATCAGCACATATGCCTCAGGCACTGCAAACGAAATCCTTGCAAGATCTTTGGTGCACCCGTCGTATTGTTCGATGCCCAGTTGACCGGCAAACCACAGTTGCGCCTGTGCGATAGTCATGCTCTTAGGTGTGCGAAACACATATCTCAGTCCGCGGGTGGATGGAGTGATATGAGCAAGCACCACACCGATGCTTTTAAGTTTTTCTGCCACCTCGTTATATGTAGCCTTGGGGTCTTGCAGATCGTCAATATCAAACATACAGAGTCCACTTTCTTCGGCGCTTTTATTATGCCGTTTGCCGTCGGGATAATGAGCTTGAAAACAGAAGGCAGGCAAGCGTTTCTTCAACTGCGCCACCTCATCCCACAGTGCCTTCTCATCCTTTTCAAGAGCCGCAAGGTCGCCCGGTTCGGTGGTAGCGGCTATCTGCCGCTCCACCTCTTCTATCTTAGTCCTGACCAGATTGTCAATCTCCTTGCACGTCTCTACCACCACTTGCGATTGTAATGTTTTGTGCAATATATCTTTCGTACAGAGCACCGGTTTACCACTAAATTTATTTACAATATCGAACATTTCAACTCCTCTCTTTTCTTCATGATTACCTCCACGGCGCTATCCATCTCGTCATCCAGAGCATCCTCTATTTCAAGGTCTGCCATGGTCAAAGGCACTTTTACGTGTACCAGAAACGAGCGACTCGTCATCTCCACTCTCAGCGTGCCGTTGTCGTGTATTTTCTCCCTCATGGGCGCCATCTGCATCTGTTTCAGCATCTGCGAGGGGGTGAACGTCAGTCCGCCGTCAATCAGATATTCCATGCGTCCCATTCTCTGCACCTTCTTTGGCAGATTCGGTTTGTCGGCTTTTGCTTCGTCAGCCTTAAATTTCACTATTCCCTCTTTATTTATTGTGGTCGTACCACAGAGACTTATGCTATCAGTCTCGATTTTTATTTCGTCCATTTGTTTATTTTTTTTAGAACGTTATCGGGTTTTTTGCCCGCAGTAATAGTAATCCGGATGTACGTATTTCTCCCCCTTCGGGTCTCCCCTATTTTTCTCTTTTGATTAGGGAGGTGTCACGAAGTGACGGAGGATAAGTAACAGCCGGAAGAGTAATTAAAGAGCAGAGTCTTTATTGTAGCCTAACCGAATAAGCATTCATCCTCATCCAACTCACCATCTCATCAACAGCCTTATCCAAAGAATCAGCCATTAAAATAAAGTCATCCATCCTCTTCAACACCATTTCTATCCGGAAGCAGCCACCACCAAGTGTAAGTTCCGCAATACGAGTGCGGTGCAACACCTTACGTTTACCCTCGTGTAGCGGCATCATATACCGTAGTCTTTCAGCCATGTTGTAACAATCAAAACTACCAGCCAACCATTCACCGGCCATGCGTATCTCTTTTTCCGCCCAGTCGGCAGCCCTCAACATTCCAAATTCCATCGGAAATCTAAAGTTCACTACCACATCACGTTCGTTCAAATCCATGGTCGTAAAATAAGCCGCAAACACTGTCTTTTCGTTCTTTCCTAATATCTTCATCATGATAATTCTACTTGTCCTCAAATCCGCAACTAAGCCCTTGAACGTCCTTATTGCGTTTACACGTCCTCTCATTACTGAATTTGCAGATAATTTGAACTTGAAGCACCCACTTCTGCCTACAATATCCCCTTACCCCACAATG
>JAYRGU010000012.1:0-23125 GCA_041907685.1 Prevotella sp.
AAAACACACTTACGTGACCTGTTCGATAAGACTAATTTCAATGATGTCAAAGAACAACTAGGTCCCCTTTTTCCGGGATTGTTTATTTAATTTTTAACTCGTCCCGATTTTAACGGGACACTAGTGATTTTTTTTAATAAAACAATACCACTATACCACTCGCACTGTGTTTATAAGGTTTTCGTGAGCTTATTAATACCACAAAACACCACTCTAATACCACTAAGAATTATAAGATAGCCACAAAATAAGAAAAAGCAACACTTATACTTACAAAAAAGTAGTTATAACAACAAAAGCGTAGACTTAATTCATGCATAGTTATTTTGGAGTATATGGCATTTTTATTTAACTTGGTAAGCAACAAAACATACATAGAACAATATGTAAGACATTTTCTTTATGTTAAGCAAATCAGGAAGGCTTTTATGTTTCTGTAAAATGTTTCAGTAAGGCTTTCTATAACTTGTATAGTAAATCAGTAAATATAATAACAAAGATATATACCTAATTCAGGCATAGTCGCAGGAACTATGCTTTGATGGTGTAACAGATATGCTTTCATAGAGTAATAGCTATGCTTTTACAACTCAAAAGCTATGCTCCTGCATTGCAAAAGCATAGCTAAATTACCATCTCTCTTTTCATAAATATTATAAAGTATCCTTCAATGGTTATTATACTATTTTCTGATTAATTATTCATTCTTGGGATAAAAAATAAAACCTATCTAAATCACATTAACAAAGGAGTGACATTAAAGTGACGTTTAGTGACGTTTAAAGTGCTCTTCACGAGTTCATATCACATTGAAGTTCAGCCGTTTATATCACAAAGTGGTATAGTGACGTTTAATTTTTATTTTTTTATGCATATCTCTCATCTATGGCATAAATCTATATAATCTAAGAGATGGTCTAGTCAAACAATATCCAGTTTTCAGTTTAAACAATATTCAGTATATCTGTATCTTTTATATGAGGTTTCAATGTAAGATAATGCTGTGGATCATCACTCTGGTCTTTCAGAGCTGTGCCACTTTTCTTCATATTATATGCATTCTCAATAAGCCAAGCCAACTTAAATGCTGCCTTACCATAGCTCAATCCCTCAGGACGTATGTTTGATATGCAGTTACGTTCGCTTTCCATCCTGCCCCAATACGGTTTGTATGTCATGTACACTCCCAGACTATCGGGAGATGAAAGGCCGGGGCGTTCGCCTATCAGTGTAGCAACCAGTCCGCAATGCATCCTCTCCGCGATATCATCACCTAGTGCTACCCTACTCTCCTTTGCGAGCACCACCGGTCCAACCGTCATGCCAAGTTCATCCATGTATGGCAAAAACTGTCGTATGAATGGCACGGCTTGTTTATGAACAGCTTTTGATGACAATCCGTCACCTATAACTAACAATACATCAGCTCCCTGATAATTCAGATCATCTAGTAGAACTTTACTTTTCTCGCTCAGTCGTCTGCCAAAGTCAGGACGGCACAAGTATATCTCCCTATTGGCAGCGGAACTTTCCACATTTATAGTTTCAAGTCCCATTGCATGTAATTCTTTTCCTATTCTATCTCTATCGAAAGGCATCTTTATAGAATCACGTGCCTTGGCATGCGCCAGACTAAACGTCAAATAGTCGTTTGTCAGTATGCTGCATCCTGTCCTGCCCAGGGCGATTCGGGCATCAGTATAAGATTTTAGTTTTTCCCAACAGTCGTTCTCTCTTATATTTTCTGCCTTTACGGTTATATAATGATTTTCATCCATTTACAGCCTCCATTTTCTCTATTTGCAATAATTTATTTGTTGGTTTGAATGGTAGAATATCTCCTTTTTCGTCTATCAGATTCATTTTCTTCAACCAACTTTCAAACTCAGGTGCATGTCTTTTGTTCAGGAGTTTTCTCACATACAGGGCATCATGATAAGATGTACTCTGATAGTTAAGCATTATATCGTCTGCTCCGGGGACACCCATAATATAATTAACGCCACCGGCTACGAGTAATGTGAGTAGATTGTCCATATCATCCTGATCTGCCTCTGCATGATTTGTATAACAGATGTCACAGCCTAGAGGCACACCCATCAGCTTACCACAAAAGTGATCTTCAAGTCCTGCTCTTGTTATCTGTTTACCATCGTATAGGTATTCGGGCCCTATAAAACCAACCACTGTATTTACAAGAAGAGGATGATACCTGCGGGCCACTGCGTAACAGCGAGCTTCGCACGTCTGTTCGTCTACTCCGAAATTTGCATCTGATGATAAAGCGGAGCCCTGTCCTGTTTCGAAATACATGCAGTTTTCTCCGATAGTTCCACGATGAAGACTCTTTACTGCTTCGTATCCCTCGTCTAGCATCTTAAGATTAACACCAAATCCGGCCATGGCTTTCTCTGTTCCTGCTATGCTCTGAAACAACAAGTCTACCGGTGCCCCTCTGTTTATCAATTCGGTGCAAGTAGTGACATGTGTGAGCACACACGACTGAGTAGGTATATCATAATTATGTATTATATCATCCAGCATATAGTTCAGGTTCATCAGCACCGGTATACTATCGCTGGCAGGATTAATACCGATAACAGCATCTCCACAACCGTACATAAGGCCATCGATTATGCTTGCAGCAATACCCTTCAGGTCATCTACAGGATGATTAGGCTGCAATCTCACGCTCAATCTGCCCGGCAGACCGATTGTATCTCTGAACTTAGTTACAACACTACATTTCTGTGCCACTAACAATAAATCCTGATTACGCATTATTTTACTAACTGCTGCAGCAATCTCTGGCGTTATCCCTGGAGCTACGTAAGAAAGATCGTCGGTAGTGGTATGGTCGTTTAGCAACCAATTTCGAAAGTCACCTACCGTGAGACTGCTTATCGGAGCAAAAGCTTTCTGATCATGAGTATCAATAATCAATCTTGTAACCTCGTCTTCTTCATAAGGAATAAGAGGCTCTTCAAGGAATCTTTGAAGTGGAATTTCAGCAAGGACCATCTTTGCAGCCACCCTCTCCTCCATGTTTGAAGCAGATATTCCGGCAAGGTCATCACCAGAACGAGCTGGTGTTGCCTTTGCCATCACATCTTTCAGATTATCAAATTTATATGTTATGTTTCCTATCGCTATCTTGTACATATACTGTCTCTCCTATTAGTTCACCTTCAGGTTCTACATCTGACTCTATCTCGTCTTCTGCCTCCGGCGCATTGTCGTCTATTACAACAAAGTCTTCCTTTATAGCTTTACGGTTGTACACATAGTAGCCATAGCAGAATGCCATTATTATTACAAATGCAACAAATACATTGAAATTATAGTATATCATCAGTACAAAACATATCACAGCTCCTATCAATGCTATTATAGGGAAGGTAGGATAACAGATTGCCTTGTATGGACGTTCCAGATCGGGCTCTGTCTTACGGAGTCTGAATAGAGACATCATTGATATGATATACATTGTGATAGAACCAAAACATGCCAGTGTTATAATATTTGCAGTAAGCGACTGACCGTTAAAGAATGGATCAAAGCCATCGCATAGAACACAGATGATACCGAAAACGGCCGTACTTATGATTGCCCAATGTGGCACAGCGCGTCTATTAACCCAGCTCAATGACTTTGGCAGATAACCGGCACGTGACAGTGCAAATATCTGACGACCAGCCTCCATTATTATTCCATGGAATGAAGCCAAGAGCCCAAAGAGTCCAAGGAAGACTAACATATGTACCCAACTACTCTTTTGGCCTACTACCATCATCATTGCTTTAGGCAGAGGATCATTTAGGTTTGATAGTTGTTTCCAATCACCTGATCCGCCAGCAAACATCATTACGCCAGCAGCAAGAATTACTAGAGTTATAATACCCGTAATAAATCCTTTCTTAACTGTAACTTGTGGATTTTTTGCTTCTTCTGCACTCATAGAGGCTCCTTCTATTGCAAGGAAGAACCATATTGCAAACGGTATTGAAGCGCATATACCCCCTATTGTCCCCATAGAGAAGGTGTCTGAGCCGGCCCAGCCGTGTGAAAGAAAGTTTGTTAATTCAAAACCAGGTGCCACTACGCCCATAAAGACGAGCAACTCGCATATAGCTACTATCGTAACAGCCAGTTCGAATGTAGCAGCCGCTGAAACTCCGCAAAGATTTAAGGCAACAAAAAGTCCGTAAGCTACAATTGCGATAGCAACAGGGCTTAGTCCTGGTATTAGATCACTGAAATATGCTCCGATAGCTAATGCTATGGATGGCGGTGCGCAAACATATTCTATAAGTGTAAATGTACCCGCAAAGAAACCTCCAATAGGTCCAAACGCTCTGCGAGCATAGGCAAACGGGCCTCCTGCTTGAGGAATAGCGCACGACATCTCTGTAAAACTGAATATAAAAGTTACATACATGACCGCAACAAACAAAGTTGCTATTAAGAACCCAAGGGTTCCTCCTGATGCCCAACCGTAACTCCATCCGAAATAATCTCCTGAAATAACCAATCCTACAGCTATTCCCCACAAATGAAAAGCGTTCAACTTACGCTTCAATGTTGACTTTTGCTTACCCATACCTAATTTGTTTTAATTGTGTTGTGTTGTTATGTGTGTATTGTTTATGATACCCGCAAATATCATTTTGTAATCTTAATAGTGCAAAGATACAGCATTTTGAAACAATAACAAAATAAATTATAGCATAAAGTAAGTAATAAATATCTATATATTTCTTTTTGATACTTACATAAACTATTTGTATACAAATAGTAAGCAAAACAGCAATTAAAAGTTCAAAATGTAATTTAATAAAGAATATAACAATATTTTTGCATTAAAGACAAAATATTATTTTACTATTTGCATAATAGACATCTATTATATCATTAAAATTATTACTAACAAATATCACATAAACAAAAAAAGACAGACTCCTCCGAATCTGTCTTTACCTTATATATATAGTATCTCTACTTCTGCATATCGTAAACCACCTGCATAAGCTTTTTACCAAGAGCATCAGCATCTTCCATTGTTGAAGCCTCACTATAAACTCTTATTATAGGTTCGGTATTGCTTTTTCTAAGATGTACCCACTTATCTGGAAAATCTATTTTTACTCCATCAATATCTGTAATCTGTTCATTTTTGAAAATATCCTTTACCTTTACCAATATAGCATCAACATCTGTAGATGCAGTTAAGTCTATACGGTTTTTTGCGATAAAGTAATTAGGGAACGAAGCACGCAATTCACTTACCTTACATTCCTTGTGTGCCAAAGAAGACAAGAACAAAGCTATACCTACAAGTGCGTCGCGACCATAATGGCTCTCTGGATAAATCACTCCACCATTACCTTCACCACCGATTACGGCATTTACATCCTTCATCTTTGTTGTAACATTTACCTCTCCAACAGCTGCCGCTGTATATTTGCCACCATGTTTCTCTGTGACATCACGCAACGCGCGTGTAGAACTTAGGTTTGATACTGTATTGCCAGGTGTTTTGCTCAGTACATAATCAGCAACTGATACCAAGGTATATTCTTCACCAAACATTTTTCCATTCTCACTAATAAAAGCGAGTCTATCTACATCAGGGTCAACAACGATACCCATATCAAATTCACCATTGCTCATTTCTCCCATAATACCACCAAGATTTTTCTCTAATGGTTCTGGGTTATGAGCGAAATCACCATTTGGTTCTCCATTTAGGAATGTGTATTTTACACCAAGAGCATCCAACAATTCAGGGAGTATAATACCTCCAACTGAATTTATAGAATCAACGCATACATTAAATTTTGCTTTTTTGATAGCTTCAACATCAACTAACTTAAGATTAAGAACGCTATCAATATGTTTTTTATTATACGTATTGTCTTCAATATATTTACCTAGGTTATCAACCTCTGCATATTCAAAATCTTCTTTTTCTGCTATTTCAAGTACTTCATTGCCCTCATCCTTTGTAAGAAACTCGCCTTCATTATTAAGAAGTTTCAAGGCATTCCAATGACGTGGATTATGACTTGCTGTAATGATAATACCACCATCAGCATTAGCCATGCATACAGCCAATTCTGTTGTAGGTGTAGTAGCAAGACCAATATTAATTACATCATATCCAATCCCCATAAGAGTACCGCATACTACTTTTGCAACCATATCACCCGATATACGTGCGTCACGTCCTACAACGATTCTCCCATTATTTGATTTTTTGCTACGACGTATGAAGGTAGCATAAGCAGTTGTAAATTTAACAATGTCTAATGGGTTCAATGTATCACCCGTCTTTCCGCCAATAGTTCCGCGGATACCTGAAATAGATTTAATAAGTGTCATTTATTTATATTCCTCTCATGTAAGTTATATTGTAATAGCAAGGATATACATACTGTGATGCACTAGACTGCCCCTCTGAATGTGGAACTATCAATTTTACCTTTGCTATTTCATCTCCAACATTTAATGGACGATCTATATTTATATAAGTAAGTGGTACAAGCCATCCTGCTGGTACAGAAGTTGAGCCATAAGTTAAATACATCAAGCTGGAATTGCTATAAAAAGAAGCTGTAAATGTACCACTCGAATTAGTTACATTCATTTTTTCCGGATATGCTGCATATGTGAGGTAATTATCACTCAACTGTGTTGAATCTCCACTTATGTTATATTCATCAAAACGGCATAGGACAGTAACATTTTCACCATCCTTAATTTTTTCACCACAGCCTTTACGTACTATCTGCATGTATACTCCAGAATTATCTAACAGTACATACTGATTTTTGCCTTTCGTCGTATCTGTTGTATAACCCTGATTGGCAAACTGTGTTTCCGATATCACATTTATAGCTGAGTCTGTAATGAAACGGCTAATCGCAGCACGCTCTGCATTCTTCTGATCCGCATAAGTTTCTCCTTTGCTACAACTTGCTATAATTATAACAATGATGAAGGATATAAGCGCTATGGCTGTTTTTTTCATTTTAATATTTATTTTAATCGTGACAAAATTACAAAAATCCAACCATATAATAAAAAATAGATGCTGTAATTATGCTACTTTAACTGATTATTCGCGTCTTAGTTGGTCTGCAAAACGAATTATAGCTAACTTTACAATATTTTCAGCTTCTTCTATGGAACAATGCAAGCGTCCACCTGCTGCATTGAGATGACCTCCACCATTAAAGAATTCTTTTGCAACCTCATTGCAAGGAAAATCGTCTACCGATCTGAGGCTAACCCAAATAAGATTTTGTTTTTCGGTATCTTCTCTCAAAGATATTGACATTTTCAATCCCTTTATCTGCAATGGCATGTTGACAAGTCCCTCCGCATCACCCTTTTTGAACATAAAATGTGTCATATCTTGACGGGTAATAGTAAACCAAGCTACATGATAGTCTTCGTTTACTTGCATTTTCTTATATAGTACGTAACCAATCAGGCGAAGGCGTGATGAACTATAGTTATTGAATACATTCCTGTATATCTTATCTTTATCTATGCCTTTCATTAGCAACTGACTTATTATAAAATATATCTCTGGCGTATTAGAATTATAAGTAAATCCTCCTGTATCTGTCATCATACCACAATATATCGGTATAGCCATATTTGTCGTCATTGTTTCAAACGAACCCAACTGCCATATTATACGGAAAACCAATTCAGATGTAGAACTGAGTTCGGGATGTGATACAGTAATCAGTGTATCCATTTGTGGATTAGGATGGTGGTCTATCATTACCTTAGTAGACTTACTGTTTTGCAATGCTTCGCTCATGCCATCAACACGTTCTACACAGTTAAAATCCATACAGAATATTGCATCTGCTTCTGCAAAAGCCGTATCGGCAACAGATTTATGTTTGTCGTATCTTATGATGTCTTTAGACCCTGGTATCCACTTCAGAAAATCAGGAAATTGATCAGGAACTATCACTAGAGGTTGCTTGCCATAAGAGCGTATATATTCGGCCATGCCCAATGAAGAACCGATGGCATCTCCATCTGGATTAACATGGCAGCACACTATTATCTTTTCGGAAGTCTCTATCAAATTTTTGATAAGACCACATTCTTTGTCTGTTAATATATTTATCTGCATAATGGGTACAAAGTTAATAAAAAAGGCGCATCATTGATGCGCCTCCTATCATTTATTTTATTTTAAAACAACTTATTAGGATAAACGCCTGAGTCGATAAGACTTTGTATCTTGTCAACTACAGACTGTCTGTCTGCAGCGTATGTAACCCCAAACCATTTGCTAGTTGTATCCAGCACCTTAACAGTAGCAGTTTTTTCGTTTATCAACTTATTAACCATAAGTGGTATAAAGAATTCTGCTTTAAGATTTGACATATTTTGAGGGTCTGAAAGGAACTCTTTGAAATATGCCACACTGTGTTCAAAATAGTCGGGAGTAAAGCCCCACATATTCATAGATACAGGTGTATTGTCTTCTACAGCTACCCATTTTCCGTCCTCATCTTTATAACTTACAGGACCGTTAACACGCATAATCTCTGTTCGCTCTACTACCGTTGTAAGGTTTTCTTTCTCATCTTTAGAGCAAATGCCACGTGCAACTGTTCCATTCTCAGACAAAGTATTACCTACACGGAAGCCAACCATTGCATAATCGTTTTTACTACCCTCTGGAAGTTCTGATAGAAATTTACCGATTACCATAAAAGCATCTCTGTTATAGAAGTCGTCGCAATTAATAACGCAAAAAGGTTCTTTGATTGCATTCTGAGCCATCATCACGGCATGGTTAGTTCCCCATGGCTTAACACGGTCTGCAGGACAAGTAAATCCTTCAGGCAGAGAGTCAAGACTCTGGAAACAAAGTTCTACAGGAATATGACCTTCATACTTACTTAATATTTTTTCGCGGAAGTCTTTTTCGAAATCTTTGCGAATTACAAATACGATCTTTCCAAATCCTGCTTTTATAGCATCATAGATGGAATAATCCATTATAGTTTCACCATTAGGGCCTAAACCGTCTAACTGTTTCAGGCCACCATAACGGCTTCCCATCCCGGCAGCGAGGAGTAATAAAGTTGGTTTCATTTTTTATTGTATTTAAGTATCAGTTGTTACGTATAAATTGCCTGCAAAGATAAGTTTTTTTTAGGTAACAGACAAATGTATTTTGCATTAAATCTATTTTCACTAAGAACATACTTTTATCAGAAAGGGTATCCTACTGCAAAATGTAATGTCTGTCCGTCTTTGAATTTTGGTATGTTATAATATCCACTTTTTGTTGTATCATAAGGCGCATGGATACCAATACCCCAATCCAGTCTGATTATAAGAAAATCTAGATCATAACGAATACCTATTCCGGTTCCGGTTGCCATCTCTTTAAGCATATGATTCAATTTGAATTGCGAACCTGTTCGATAACTATCGTACTTTAGTGACCAAATATTTCCGGCATCAAGAAATGTGGCTCCATAGAGATGACCAAATATATTGAAACGATATTCGAGATTAGCAAGAAATTTCATATCTCCGGTTTGGTCTACATAAGAAAACTTGTCAACATTTGAGTAGTAGCTTCCAGGACCTACACTTCTTGCTGAAAATGCACGCACGCTATTAGCACCTCCCATATAGAATTGCTCGTTGTAAGGTGCGCTTGATGAGTTGCCATAAGAGAAAAGGATGCCGGCACCAATATGCCCCACCAATTGGGTCTTATCACTTATTCGCCAAGTCTTTCTGAAGTCAGTCTGAACCTTAAAAAATTGTGCATATGGATTTTTAAACATCTCTTTATCCTTATCGTTCCACTTTTTGCCTGTAGCAAGATATCCAAGTGACAGAAGATTGCCGGCCTCTGTTAATGTGGTTTCCCACTGTATAGGATTTCTGTATTTTGAAGGACTGATATAAGTATATGTATACCTCATTTTGGGTATAAACTGGTTTTGCATTGATACTGATAGGTATGGATTAGCTACACGTATTGAGTCGAATTTTGAGGTAGTACTATTCATATGCTGATACTCTATTACCAAAGGACTAAATTCATGTATTGAAGTTGCTGATGTCTGGAACCTATATGTCATCTCACCGGATACAGTATGCATTCTAAAATAACCAGCTCGGTTAAGTATATTAGTTGAACCTTTAAATAAAGTAGACGGCGTTTTGTACAAGCGTCTATTTATATTAAAAGGTAGTAGCAAACGTGGTATTTCTAAAGAGGCATCTCCTCCATACTCATATGAGTTTACCTGTGAACTTGAACCTTGTACATTATTACCGGTTTGCCATTCGTACGACCCATGCATGTTTATATCAAGTTTTTCACCTCCTCTGAATGCATTACGCTTTGTAATACCGACTATTATGCCCGGGCCCGTTCGTCCGTTTGTTTTGTTTATATAGTTTGATTCTACATAGAAGTCGTATGGTTTCTCGAGCACACAACTCAATCGCATATCTAGCGTATCGCACAAAGGGGTAGCATCGCGTGGTGTGAATTTAAAGTCGGTCATGCTGAAACTACCAGAAGCGCCCACATTATTTGCAGACTCCAGATAATCTTCATAGCTATATAGTTTACCGGAGCGAATCTTCATATCTTTAAGTATAACACGAACTCTGATGGGAGGACGTTTCCCATTGAAATGTACAGTGAGATGTCTATGCTTAATCGAATCGGTCAACTGGTCAGTAAAAAGCTTTTTTATTTCTACATCCAACTTTCCTATATACCATTTTTGTTTTGCTATAGCTGGTACATCATCTGCCATGTGAAACCGTAGATTTACTTTACCTGGAACAGACAATGTATCTGCCAAATATGTAGAATAGCCTGACAGATAGTAATAATATCCGTTATTTCGGAATAGATTTCCTATACGATTACGCTCTGCATCAAGGGTAGAAACATCAAAGGCATCTCCTTTATGAATAAGCGATTCTGTCATCGTTTTACGAATTAAACTATCGGCCGGTTTAGGGAATCCATTGTATGCAATTGAATCTATTGTGTAAAGATGATTTAGACTTACCGCGTAACCTATCTTGCACTTCTTTATATTTTTCTGAGGCTCTCTTGTCGACTCCACATTTCCATCAAAATATCCATGATTACGTAATACTGATTTTGCTATTGAGGCACGAAGTTCAGGGTTTACCCAACTCATAAGTACAGGTGCCTTGCCAAATGACTTTGTCATCCATTTACCAAAATCAGAATGTGACGATGAAAAGGAATTCCAAATCCATAGTCCATAAGGGAATGGAGTACGGTAATGTGAACTACCGAAGAGGGCTCCGTTTGGCGCACATGCTAATGCAGCTTCTACTTCTGATTGTGTAGCTGTAAAATGATCATTCTTTTCATAGTTTTTATATTCTATCTTGGTAATGCCCGTATATAGTTGGTCTCCTTCAGGAATATTTCTAGTAGATGAGCACGAATATGCCATCACCGATATTATAAATAGCAGTGTTATTCTTGTTTGTATATATATATGTTTCTTCTTCATCTATTTCATTTTTGTAGAATCTATAGGGGGAATATCATTCTCTACATTTTTAAATCTTAGAAGATCTTTAAAATGCTGTAACTTTCTACGCCATACAAAACCTACTCCATACTCTCCTGTTTCTCCTTCCAACCAGTCGTATGTATTTCGATAATAAAAGAGTTTTACATACTTGTTAGATGTTTTATCTAGACGATATTCGAGTGTTACATTATCAAACACAGATTGATCTTGATTGTTAGGATCGGTACCAGTTGACACTTTACCTCCTACTACAATATTCATACGATTGTTCCAGAAACGCTTAGCAAATTTAAATGAATAATCAGTATGAGAATTTCCTGAAGCATCTGTGCTATTGTCCATACCTATACTTAAATCAAGTGTGCGCATGGCGTTACCTGCAATATTATTTATCTCTCCTTGTAAAAACGAATTTAGAGCACCATTCATTGAAAATCCACTAGTATTACCATCAGCAAGGTACATTCCTGTTGTTAGCATAGTAACAGCGAGTTTGCCACGCTGCTCTTCACTCATGGTGGACAATTGGTTAGATATGTTCATATCTTCAGGTGCATCAATAGTGAACTGGAGCCCCATATTCTTTAGCATCTTAGTTATTACTACCCCACATTCAAATACGACACTACGTCCCGTTTCTCCCTGGCTAGCCACTGTGGCCTTAGTTCTTTCTTTGGCAGTTATATTCAACTTAGGGTTCATTGGGTCTCCCTGAAATTCTATATAGCTACCATCTTGTATCGTAAATGTCTTAAGAGGTATTACAGGCAGTGAATATTTCATTTCTCCGTTATTGAGGGTATATCGCCCTGTAATACGTATATTGTCTATCGGATTATACTTTAGATGCAAGTCGCCACCTCCTATAAGATCGACATAATTTGAATGGTCTGAATTAAGGTCACACCTTATCCTTGCACCATCATTGACACTGAGTGTAAGGTCCATATCCAAACCGGTAAGCGGTGGACGCTTAACGATTTCTTGTGTTGTATCACGGAAATCAACAAACCTAACTAAATCGTCCAATTGATTGTCGGTCGTAAGTGGTGAGTCCCTTAATATATATGTAATATTAGTGCTACCAAGCACATCAAGTTTACCTCTCATGCTAAGGTTATCCATATATCCTTTAAGAGATCCAAAGAAATTAACATATGCCTTGCCATATGATATAGAACGATTGTTTTCTTTTGAATCAATCAAAAGATAATTTTGCGCACGCATATTCAAGTTCATGTTTATCTTATCCAAATCCGAAAAATCTAAATAACCTGATATGTTCAACGGATTATCATTATGAGAGTAAACCTCGAAGTTTTCGAATAGCAAATGACTGCCCACTATCCGGACCGGATCATTGTCAAATCGCATTTCTACTCCATAAGGAACGCTGACCATATACGAAGAATCAAGATACAGTTCGCCATCTACTTGAGGTTTATTCAATGGACCTTTTGTGGTAACAGTACCTTCTGCATATCCTTTAAGACCAATTAATTGCTGTGGCACAAAACCATTTACCATAGCCATTGGGAATTTTTCAAGACCCAATGTAGCATCTAGAGATCCCTCTCCTGCTGAATTATAAGAACCCTTTATTGTGGCAATTTCTTTATCATCACGCATCAGTCGCCCATCAACATAATGGGAACCGTCTTCTTTTGGCATATAAACTAATTCACTGCTTACATTACCTAGCGGACAACCTTGGTATGTCATCTTTTTGACAGATATATCAGATGATACTGATAGTTCTTTATTGGTCTGTATTAGGTGGAAGTCACCATTCATTGTACCTGTCATCCTTGGCATATATGGAATTACAGACATTATCTTGCCTAAGTCGAATTTCTGCAAACTGACAGTAAGGTCCTGGAGGGCTTCTGTATCTCCATTGTCTGTATATACCTTCACACCAGCACCGTCAGTTGCGAGTAAATCTATCTTTGCAGATACTCGTTTATTATTAGCTAATAATAGATAGTTGTCAGGGTTTAATCCGAATTTTTTATATCCTATTATCGGTGTTTCTGGAGATAAGTGAAATCTCAGTCCATCCTCCTCCATAGCGACTTCTGCCCCCAGCTGAAGCCCTAGACGACCAGTGGCATCATAGTATTTCACATTAAGTCCTGCTCCTTTTTTTAAAAGATAGCCATCTATAAGAGCATTAAATTTATACTGCTGACTTTTCTTATTGTTCTGTATATGGCCGGCAAATTTAATATTATCCGAATCAGACTTGGCTTCAATACTTATTATGTCGACCTTTGCACCTGAAATATTAAGAGAACTTATATTAAGGTTACCATTTACACCATTTCGAGGAGACGATGATATGTTAACTGCAAGAGAATCAAACTGATATCCTTTATACTTAAGAAAATTATATACTGGATTATTATTGCCGCTACTTAGATTGAAATCCATTACCGGAAGGATTTTTCTTATTTTATTTTGATCTATTATCCTTTCATTAAATTCTTTTACCATTTCTTTCATAACACGTTGACTACACCCGAGCAACAATTTGTATCCACCACGTGCATTCATGTTCATACTAAAGTTACCACAGTGCAATTTTGCTCTTGTAGTATCCTTGTTTGTCATGATATCCATTACAACATCTTTAGGACGGTACGTTTTTTTTGCATCCATAAGCGTCACATCGCTTACAGAACCTTCCACTTTATAATAATTATTAAGATCACTTTCTATATCAACATTTGCGCATAATGAAGTGGTGAATGGTTTTGAGAACAAACGAAGGCGATAGAGATCCGCCTTACTTAAATCTGCTGATATTGTAGCCTTAATATTTTTAATATCAAGAAGGGCATCAAACGATATTAATCCTTTAAGTAATGGATTATCACTATCTATATCAGCATGGGCCTTGCCATCTGTCAAAAGTACATTCGCCTTCATACGGTCAAGATTCCAGTGTCCGTACTGAAAACTTGAGATATTAGCTTTAGCATTGATATGTGTGTGTTTAGACATAACAGCAAAACCAACTCCTTTTACATCAACATTGCCGGTGAAGGAATATAATGAGTCATTAGGCATAAAGTGATGCAACTGCAGCTTATTAATCTTAAGCGACGCCTGATAGCTTTTCCGTTCAGCATTGTATTGTCCCTTAACACAGACAGTTCCTCGACCCTCCCTTGCTGTTAGGTCAGCGGCATAACGCATCCCATTCATGCTAAAAGATCCAACAACACCTATGCCTTTGGGTATATTGTAATTACGTATAATATTTTTATTTAACAATGCAGTTACAAAACCTAGATTATATGTATGGGCATTCAATCGTATTTTAGTATCTATGTGTTTCACATCCATTGGATTTGCAACATATCCATTTAATAGAACATCAAATGCAGTAGGCAGTTTTATCATCAGACCTGTAAAATCTACATAATTCATATTGCCTGTTACAGATCCTCTTACTGTCAAGGGATAATTTGGCCAATTACGAACAAAAGCTTGTGGCATCGTTCCCATAAAGTGCATAAGGTCTTGTTTTCCAAACTGTCCTGTCATTCGTAAGAATATCTTACCTGGATTTTTCTTTGCGAAAGAATTAAGATCAATTTCGAAATCTGCGAATAATTCAGAATCTGGTGTTCTAAAATGTAATGCTGGTAACATTATTCTCTTCGAGTCCAATGATATAGGACCTGAAAAATCATCCACACGCATACCACTCTTTTCTTTAAAAGATAAGGCACACAAATTCAATTTCAGTATTGGAGATCTATAATACAGACCATCTATGCCTATATTCAGGTTTGTCAGAGATATATGATTATAGTCAAGGCCTTTTGTATATGTTTTATAACTATTATCATATCTCAGTTTTCCATCTTTCCAATCTAACTTTTCAACTTTTGATAAGCCACTATATAAATCAAAGTATCCTGCATTTGCTGAAGCTCTACCCATATACGCATGCACCTGTAGTGTATCTCCAGGCATATGGACAGTTACATCAGTGTTGGTCATATTAAGACGATTTACAGAAATCTTCCAAAAATTCTTTTTCTTAGAAGTATCCTTAGGTACAGTATCACTTAGTTCAACATTAAGTCTAGCATTTGCTAAACTAGCACTATTTACCTTTACGAGCTCCTTATTTATATCTATGCCATGGCTCTTTAAGGACAATAGCCCTACAGTGCCTTTTACACGTGCCTCATGAATAAAGTTTGTTGTATTGAGTTTCATATTATGAAACTCAATAGCATCGATTTCTACCTTATTATGGAATAATGGAATAAGTCGGACATTTGCAACAATGTTTTTAACATCCGCAACAGTATCCTTAACCTGAGGTAAAGAGTCGTTTTGCTGTACTACTCGCAATCCATCAACACCAAGATTGAGAGGGAATACAAGTTTTACACGTTCTATACTTATATCCATTCCGGTCTTATTTGATGCATAAGACGCAACCTCCTTTATGGCCCAATTCTGGATAGGTGGAACATAAAGGAGAATTGCCAATAATATAACAAGCAGAATTGGTACAAGTATTGCAACACCAGTCCACTTTAGTATTTTTTTTACACGTGTGCTCATATTTGACTTACTGCACAAAATAACATTCTATGCTCTAATACTGCAAAGTAAATGAAAAAAAAGGAGTTTTCACAATTTAAATATGAAAAAAACAGCTGGAATCTGAAATAAATACCCCATCAGCCTTGTTTTTCTCCTATTCTGGCTATGTTCCGCCATAGATTGTCTTCGGGCACAGGTGCCTCTATCACTATATTTTTTTTTGATACAGGATGAATAAATTCTATTTTTCTAGCTAAAAGTGATATACTGCCATCTGGATTGCTACGTTTAGCACCATATTTAAGGTCACCCTTTATAGGACATCCCATATTTGCCAATTGGCAACGTATTTGATGGTGCCTGCCTGTCATAAGATTTACCTCTATAAGAGTATAATTATCAGAATGCCCTATTACTCTATACTTTAGTATAGCTTGCTTGGAATTTGGAACCTCATGGTTATAAGCATAACTTTTATTCTGTTTTTCATTCCTTACTAACCAGTCTGTAAGAATTCCATCTGCTTGTTGTGGGCTATTCTTTGTTATTGCCCAATAAGTTTTATGTACATCACCAACACGGAACATCTCATTGAGTCGTGATAGAGCCTTGGAAGTCTTAGCAAAAACGACAAGTCCCCACACGGGACGGTCAAGACGGTGCGTTACGCCGAGGAACACATTCCCCGGCTTAGCACTCTTTATCTTGATGTATTCTTTTACTGTTTCAGAAAGCGGCTTATCACCGGTTTTATCACCCTGTACTATTTCACCACTTCTTTTAGAAACAATAATTATATGATTGTCTTCGTAAACGACTTCCATATTACATATTCATACCACCATCTACCTGGATAACCTGACCAGAAACATAGCTAGAAAGATCTGAAGCTAAGAATGTAGCTACATTTGCGATATCCTCTACAGTACCACCACGGCGCAATGGTATCTTATCAATCCACTCTTTGCGAATCTCTTCAGGTAAAGCTTGTGTCATCGGAGTATCAATAAATCCAGGAGCGATGGAATTGGCACGAATTCCTTTTCTGCCCATCTCTTGAGAAATACTCTTTGCCAAAGCTATCAAACCAGCTTTTGATGCTGAATAGTTACACTGACTAGCATTACCATGAACACCGACGACAGAAGACATATTAATAATAGCTCCCTTTTTCTGACGCATCATAATAGGAGTGCAAGCATGAATGAAGTTGAAAGCACTCTTTAAGTTTACTGCAATAACTGCATCCCACTGTCCTTCTGTCATCTTGAGCATAAGTCCATCCTTTGTGATACCAGCATTATTGACCAAAATATCAATAGACCCAAAGTCTTCTTTAACACAATTCACAACATCTTCCGACTGTTTAAAGTCAGCAGCGTTACTTGCATAACCTTTTGCTTTAACACCTTTAGCAGCTATTTCACTTTCTGTAGCTTTACCATTTTCATCAATAACGAGGTCTGTAAAGGCAACGTTTGCACCCTCTTCAGCGAATTTAAGTGCGATAGCTTTTCCAATACCACGTGCAGCTCCTGTTACAAGAGCTGTCTTACCTGTTAATAATCCCATTTTTTTAATTTTTATTTATTAGTTCAAAAATATCCATTCACTTGAAACCATTCTTGCCTAGTGCTCCGTATACGAATTTCACTACGAGTGGCTTACTTGTCTCTTCAGTCATGCCATGACCTAAACGCCCATAAATGAAAGGAACTTCAAGTCCTTTTATACAATAATGAGTAATATCTGCTACTAGATCTACGTTATCTATATCAAATTCACCATCAGCCTTTCCATCTGCATATACTTTACGAAACAATTCCAATTCGTCTTCATCAAAATTTTTTCTTACTTTCTCAACCATCCATATATTACGGAAAAATTCGGCTCTAAGGTTACCGTTACGTACAACAGTTTCCTTAATCATTATAAGATGTGTGTATATCAGTTCTATTATTTTATCTTGTGGCCTAATGCGCTTTGCTGCCACTTCATCCAACTTATCTGATAATCTTTCAAGTTCAGATTCTATCACTGCGTAATAGACGTCATCTTTACTTTTAAAGTATGTATAAAGGGTACGCCTGCCTTTACCCGAAGCTACAGCTATATCATTCATAGTTGTATTTTCAAGTCCATTTTTGGCAAATAGCTGCCTTGCTACATCTACAAGTTTTTGACGAGTTTTCGAAATTGACATTGTTTTTCCTCCAAAGTTACATTTTGCACATCATATTTATTGTGTGCAAAATTATATCTTTATTTTTTTATATGCAAATAAATCGTTCATAAAAACATAATAATGTGCATTAAAAAAAATAAATATAAAGAAAGTACGCAAAATATTTGCATATAACAAAATAAAATCATACCTTTGCAGTCGCAATTCGGAAATGAGTTGCATAACAGAATATAATATCGCGGAGTGGAGCAGTTGGTAGCTCGCCAGGCTCATAACCTGGAGGTCACACGTTCGAGTCGCGTCTCCGCAACTAAATAATCGCAAAATATTGGCTTTCAATATTTTGCGTTTTTCGTTTAAATTAGTTTTTAAAATAATCTAAAATATGAAGAGAATATTATTTTGTATTTTAACGATAAGTACTATTATTTGTACTTATGCACAAAAATCACGTGATATCGTTATCGGAATTAAAGCTGACGGAAGTAATATCTGTGTGCAAGCTATTCACTTTAATAAGTTAATAAGGAAATGCACGACTAGCCCTGATTTTAAGCACATAGGTTTAGAATTCTCCAATAACAGTATTTTCTCAGATAATAATAGCAAAAGCCAACTTGGTATTTACGATGTTGATTCTAAACAACTTTTGTGGAAAGCCTCATTAGATAACAGTAACGCTAAAGAAGTTCTTACAGACAATGGCGTTATGCTTACAGAAGGCACACACAAATCTTATTATGAATATGCATCGTTTGAGAAGAAGTGGTCAAAAGTTTGTTATATGGGTACTGTTATTCATACAAAGGCAGATTCGTCTGATATACTTTTAGGATACCAAAGTTTGGGAAATGGCTCTTTTACAGGTATTAACATAGACAATGGCTCTGAGCTTTGGACAGCTAAAATATATCATAACATGTCTTATGCCGGATGTAAAAGCCTAGGTGGAAGCAGATGTCTTCTTATTGGTGATAAACTAAATCTAATAGATTCCCATAAAGGCCTTTTAGGATCTTATGACATTAAGGCAGGTGTATCAGACTCCGATATCAATGTATCAGAAAATAATGCACAGGGCTCTATAATTGCGGGAATGGTTGGTAACGAAATTTATTCTGTTCCTATGATAACAAATTCTAATGTTATTACAGGATTGAACTCTAACGTATGTCTAAAAGATTCGGCTATATATTTTTCTGATAGCGAGAAATTGATGTGCTTTGATTATAACTTAAATCCGAAGTGGATATATAACTTTCCAAACGACCTAGCTTCTCATTCTATCCTTACAATCAACGGTAATAACATTAATATGCTAAACATGGGTCACGGCTTAAGAAATAATAAGATTGAGAAAGGAATTCCTTTCATAGCTTCGTTCAATAAAAATAATGGTAAGTTAGAACATATAAAAATGTTATCAGATAATAAATGCATAATATACGATGCTGTTGTATATGGGAACCGTTATTTTTTCTTATCCGACAAAGGCCTTTCTAGTCGTACAGCATCAGATACAGCTTCTGTAAGATATTCATGGAACGAAAAAAAATACGGGTTACCTCTTACCCTTCTTAACGACACCGTATATGCATACAGCCAGTCTAGTGGAAATTTTGCTATTATATGTCATGATGATTACAACTGTCCAGTGATTTCATCCGACTCATATGTATATATGGCTGATAAAGACTTATATATAAATAGCAGATTCCCAATAGATGAGTTATACAGGCAAATAGCACAGACAAAAGATTACGTGGTTATAACCAATGGAAAGTACGATAGTTGGATCATCCGAAAATCAGGAATCCCAGTGATGCATTTCAACAAAGTAATACTAAGCTGTGATGCAAAAGAAGATAAACTAATAATACTAACATCAGAAAGTGATATATGTATCACCAGTATAAAATCACTAATTAGTGATACTAACAAATAAAGAATAAGCGGACTTCTTAATGGAGCCCGCTTATTTTTTTAGAATTGTTCTAATATATTTATTCGTTTTTCCGTATCTGGATGAGTTGCAAAAAGAGAGTTCATAAAACTCAGAACTCCATTTGATAAACTTTTGGGATGTATTATAAACAATTGAGCCACATCCTCACGTTTTACACCTTGTAATCCAGGATCATTAGAAATTTTACGTAACGCAGAAGCTAACGCCATAGGATTGCCCGAAAGTTCAGCACCACCTGCATCTGCCATATATTCCCTCTTACGTGATATTGCGAATCGAGTTATTATAATGAAAAAATATCCCACAGAGCAACATACTAGTGCCACCAATAAGATTGCGACCATCGAAAGTCCATTTCCTTTACCATCATCATCGCTATCTCTTCTTCTGCCAAGTCCACCTCCAAACCAAAACATATTGTACATCATATTTACAACTAGACTAGTTATCGTAGCAAGTATACCTACAAATATTATACTTGTAATCAACAGCCTTGTATCATGATTACGAATATGAGTCAATTCATGACCTATTACACCAGCTAGCTCGTCATCATCAAGCAACTGCATTATGCCAGTCGTTAATGTCACTGTATAACTATTTTTATCTATTCCACTTGCAAATGCATTTAGTTGTGGATCATCTACGACATTTATCTGCGGCATATCCATATTACAAGTCATGCACAGATTCTCAACTATATTATAAACCCGCGGATTCTCATTTCTATTCAATGGGCGCGCACCAGTAGCATGACGAACCATAGATGCATTAGACAGGTATGCAATTGCGAACCACACCACTACACCTATAACGACCCATGGTAGGGCCTTTACAAAATAAGAATTAACCACAGCAGCGTTTAGCACATGCACCACATTGCCGTATTGATCATAATATCCGTTGCCAAAATAATTGAGAAGCGCAAGAAACAACCAAACGATTCCCAGCAGTATTACAGGGAACAACAGCAACAATATTATACTTATTATATTGTTACGGCTGATTTGTGTCTGCATTCCTACGTACTTCATCACTATCAGAATTTAATTTCAGGTGCTTTATCCATTTCGGCACGATCTTCCTGAGGCACCTCAAACATTGGTTCTTTCTGGAATCCAAACATTCTTGCAAATATATTCGATGGGAAAGTTTGCACAGCATTATTTAACTCACGTGTTGCAGAATTGAAGAAACGTCTTACTGCAGCCAATTTATTTTCGAGATCAGCTACCTCGCCTTGAAGTTGCAGAAAATTCTGATTTGCTTTCAATTCAGGATAAGCTTCTAGAGAAACCTTAAGTCCAGAAAGAGCACTGGTAAGAGCATTTTCTGCATTTATCTTATCATTGATGGATGTTGCACCCATTGCTGCTGCACGAGCCTCTGTTACGCGCTGAAAGACTTCTTTTTCATGATCAGCATATCCCTTAACAGTAGCTACCAACTGCGGAACTAAGTCATGACGCTGTTTTAACTGTACATCAATATTCGCAAAAGCGTTTTCACGGTTGTTTCTTAACTTAACCAAATTGTTGTATAGACTAATTGCCCAAATCACAAGGATTACAACAATTACCAAAATAATAATTCCAGTCATAATTTTAAATATTAGTTTATTAATATGAAATACAAAGATAAAATAAAACAGATGCATTGCAAAATAAAACCTGAAGTTTTATTATTTTTTATGCAGATATGCAATAAAAAAAATCAGGTGCACTGTTTTTAGTACACCTGACATAGACATTTATTTTATAAAACTCATTACTTTTTCAAAATACTTTTGGGTTCGTTCTATACTGTAATGCATTCCCCCATTCCACGATCGTATCGCAAGCTCTATATTATTAAGCGGATTGTAGAACGACTGGAAAATCATAAACATCTCCTTAGACTTTGCAATATTAAACCTATCAGAAAGCCTAAATCTCTTTTTACTCTTACGCCTTTTCAGAATCTGGTTACATTGTATTACCAATATTGGTGTAATCTGCATTGCGCCAACTGAATTACCATGCTTTGCATGCGTGTTACCGCTACTTTCCACTTGGACAATAGCATCCATCACCTGATTCCAATTAAATTGAGTATTTGCTTTAGTATCACTATCATTAGCCGTTATATCATTAGCCAAATTCTTCTCAGCAAATGCATCAAACGGATTGACAATAAACACTAGCAAAACTAAACATACAATTTTAATTAATTTCTTCATTCTTATTTTTTTTATGGAGCCAGAATCAAAATAAATTATTCAAGACCTAAGTATAATCGAAAATGAGATACACTAAAGGCAAAACTCCAATTAGTTAATAACCAAGATCAGAACTTCTCCAAACAAAAGAGAAACATTCTTATCCTTTTTATTTCAATTGCAAAGATAAGAAAAAAAAATGGGGAAACCAAGTTTTAGTGCAAAAAATTGAACAACTTTAAGATTTTGAATACATTTATCACACTGATAATCAGTAATTTAAGATTAAAATACAATTGTTAAATTGTGAGCATTTATTTCAAAAATACAAAAAGACAATGTAAATAAATAATCACAAAACAAGAGCAAATACTTATAAACAGACAGTCTTAGAGTTACACAAATCTATATATTTGAACTTATCATCAATAAAAAGAATATAAACGCAAAAAAGCTCTGACTTCGTAAGAAATCAGAGCTTTAATTTAAAAAGAGGCGGCCACCTACTCTCCCGCATTGCATTGCAGTACCATCGGCGCAGGCGGGCTTAACTTCTCTGTTCGGAATGGGAAGAGGTGGGACCCCGCCGCAATAACCACCTGATATGGGGT
>JAYRGU010000013.1:0-19477 GCA_041907685.1 Prevotella sp.
TGGCAGTCATTTATATTTGGCTGCAAAGTTACATAATCAAGTCCGTTTCATTTCAAAATACAGCTTAATAGACTATATTTCAATTATTTCAAAGAGCAATTTATTCACTTTAACGGGACATTAATGAATTGATTTTATTATAAATTTAATTGGTAGACTTTCATTTAATAGAAGATTACAAGATGTAATCAAACAAATCCCTAATTATAATAAAGAACGGAGAACGGCTTCACAGCCACCCTCCGTCGCAAACTTAAACAACCAATAAAAGAAATAGATTGTTTTATCTAATAAAGAGTAATTCTCTGTATTTAGGCAATGTCCAGAGCTCATCAGCAACGATAAGTTCGAGCTTGTCTATATTATAACGAATTTCTTCCATCTTAGGAGCAACTGTGTCATGATAAGCAATTGCCTTTTTGTGCTCATCTTCGATTTTGTTAGCTACCTTGCGGGCATTTACCAATTCTTCAACACCTTTCTCGATAGATTCATTACGTTCAGATATTTCTTCAATAATGTTGATGTTACGTCCTGCAATCTTGTCAACCTTATCTCCAGGGAATATTTCACGTAAGCTAGCAACATTCTTTGCCAGCTGACTTTGATATTCTGTAGCAACAGGTATTATATGGTTCATAGAAAGGTCACCCATTACACGTGCTTCTATCTGGATCTTCTTAGTATAAGTTTCCCATTTAACCTCATTGCGTGCTTCAAGCTCTTTCTTGGTCATAACGCCTAAGCTTTCAAACATCTTTACGCTGTCTGTATCAAGGTAGCGCTCAAATATTACTGGGCAACTTGTTTCGCAGTCAAGACCACGTTTCTTTGCTTCAACAACCCATTCGTCTGAATATCCGTTGCCATCGAAACGTATTGGTTTGCAGGTCTTAATATCTGCACGTAGTATATCAATAAGAGCACTTGTCTTATCTTCGCCTTTAGCTATAAGAGCGTCTACACGTGCTTTGAAACTTGCAAGAGCTTCAGCTACAGCAGAGTTTAGAGCTATCATTGCAGATGCGCAGTTTGCCTCAGAACCTACAGCGCGGAACTCGAAACGGTTACCTGTAAATGCAAATGGTGATGTGCGGTTACGGTCTGTATTATCAATTAGAAGTTCTGGTATCTCAGGAATATCAAGTTTCATGCCTTGTTTGCCAGCCATCGTGAACAGCTCATCTTTGTCTGATTTCTCAATGTGGTCAAGTAGTTCAGACAACTGTGTACCAAGGAATGAAGAAATAATTGCAGGAGGTGCCTCGTTAGCTCCAAGACGATGAGCATTTGTTGCGCTCATGATAGAAGCTTTTATAAGTCCGTTGTGCTTATATACACCCATCAATGTTTCAACGATGAATGTTACAAAACGTAGGTTGTCCATAGGTGTTTTACCTGGTCCGTGTAGCAAAGCGCCTGTGTCTGTAGAAAGACTCCAGTTGTTGTGCTTTCCTGAACCGTTGATGCCAGCAAATGGTTTCTCGTGCAAAAGTACACGGAATCCGTGTTTGCGAGCAATCTTCTTCATAAGTGACATCAATAACATATTGTGATCAACCGCAAGGTTAGTCTCTTCGAAGATAGGAGCCAATTCAAACTGATTTGGAGCTACCTCATTATGACGTGTCTTGCAAGGTATTGCAAGCTCAAGAGCTTGTATTTCAAGGTCTTTCATGAAGGCTTGAACACGATCAGGAATAGTTCCAAAATAGTGGTCGTCCATCTGCTGATTTTTTGCAGAATCATGACCCATCAAAGTGCGGCCTGTCAGAACTAGATCAGGACGAGCTCCATATAGACCTTCATCAACCAAGAAATATTCCTGTTCCCAACCAAGATTACTCTGTACTTTCTTTACATTATTGTCGAAATAATGACATACATTTGTTGCGGCAACATCTACTGCACGCAATGCACGTAGCAATGGTGCTTTATAATCAAGGGCTTCACCTGTATATGAAATGAATACAGTAGGTATGCAGAGAGTATCATCCATAATAAATACAGGAGATGTTGGATCCCATGCAGAATATCCACGAGCCTCAAAAGTATTACGGATACCTCCGCTAGGGAATGAACTGGCGTCAGGCTCCTGTTGTACGAGAAGTTTACCAGAGAATTTTTCTACCATTCCACCCTTTCCATCGTGCTCTACGAAAGCGTCATGCTTCTCTGCAGTACCCTCTGTAAGAGGCTGGAACCAGTGAGTGTAGTGCGTTACGCCTTTCTCCATTGCCCATTTTCTCATGCCTGCTGCTACAGCATCAGCAATACTACGGTCTAAGCGGGCACCGTTGTCAATAACGTCAACAAGTTTTGCATAAACATCTGCAGGCAAGTACTTGTACATTTTTTCACGATTGAAAACATTCTTGCCAAAAAAATCGGCAGGTCTCTCTTTTGGAACCTCTACTTCTAAAGGCTTCTTATTGAAAGCCTCTGCAACAACCTGAAATCTTAAATTAGCCATTTCATTTAATTTTTTAATTGTTAATTATTTCTTTTATCTTTTGCTTCTTTTCTATAGCAAGGCTGATTTTAATATCAGCCTTGTTTATCATATATTATGGATGTAATGTAAAGCCGAATACAAAATAAGCTTTTTCATTGCTTGGATTGCATGCTATCTGACCAAATACAGGTACTGAAAATGTATCTGATATTTTTATGTCTTTACTTGCTCTTACTGAAACATTCGTTACTGCGAAACCTCCTGCTTTAGAGTAGAAAGATGTTGCATAAGGTACAGCTCCAACAGCAGCTATCCAGTCGCAACCTCCTAGTTTGAATGGCGCTGATGCCTCTACATAAGATGAGTATGCACGTTTGTTACTCTTATTATATCCATCATTTCCTGCAAAGTTGGTGTACCACTGCAATGCTGCCGGACCAAAGTTGTAGCCTATATTGCCTTCGAATACATGTGATGTACTGTGAGCTGAATAGCAAAAATAGCGATCGTTAGGAGTATTAAACCAGTAGTCGGTTACACCGATGTTAAATCCAGCTATCGTATATGCAGCTGTAAGATCAAACTCTTTGGTATCGTCTTTATCAGACAATCCCACATTACCCCATGCAGAAATCGACAGACCTTTGTATCCTAAACCTAATGTAGGCTGAAAACTTACATCTCCAAGGTCTTGACCACGCCAGTAGTATTGGTTTACTACATCTGCAGAAATTTTTGTTTCGACTTTCTCTTGAGCCTTCACTGTTGTGAACCCGGCTAATAATGCAATAGCCAAAAGTCCGGTTTTCTCTAAATTCTTCATAATCTTTGTGTTTTTGTGTTGTGTTGTGTTATATATGGTTTATTTCAACCATTTTGTGATTCTTTCCATTGCTTCCTCGCAATTTTCACGTGAACCGAAAGCCGTTAGTCTTATATATCCTTCGCCGCTTGGCCCAAAACCTACACCTGGTGTGCAAACCACCTGCGCATCGTAAAGCATCTGCTCGAAGAATCTCCAACTTCCGGCACCATCTGGAGTTTTAACCCATAGGTAAGGAGCGTTTTCTCCTCCATAAACCTGTAGTCCCAGTTTGGTAAGTGTATGGTGCATTATTTTTGCATTGGTCATATAATAGTCTATAGTACTTTTAACTTGTGCTTTTCCTTCTTCAGTATAGATAGCTTCAGCAGCTCTCTGACTTATATAACTTGTTCCATTAAATTTAGTGCATTGACGTCTATCCCATAATGGGTTTAGCGGTATTCTTCTACCGTCAAGAGTCGCTGCAGTAAGTTCTTTCGGTATTACTGTATATCCACATCTTACGCCTGTAAATCCAGCTGTCTTGGAATAACTATGGAACTCGATAGCAACTTTTCTTGCTCCTTTTATTTCATATATTGAATGAGGTATGTCGGGGTCTTGTATATATGCTTCGTAAGCAGCATCGTAGAATATTAGAGTATCATTCTTTATGGCGTAATTTACCCATTTCTTTAGTTCTTCTTTTGATATCACAGTTCCTGTTGGATTGTTAGGATAACATAGATAGATCAAGTCAACTCTGTGATCAGGTATCTGAGGTACAAAACTATTTTCTGATAGGCATGGCATGTATGTTACATTACTCCATTTCCCATCAGTAAGAGTGCCTGCTCTTCCGCACATAGCGTTAGAATCTATGTAAACAGGATATATTGGGTCGGTTACACCTACACTATTATCCCATCTTACTAATTCTCCAATATTCCCGGTGTCACTTTTAGCACCATCGTTTACAAATATCTCGTTAGCATCCAAATGAATGCCTCTAGGTAAAAAATCATTCTTTACAATAGCTTCACGCAAGAACATATAACCTTGTTCAGGGCCATATCCTTTAAAACTGCTTTTAACGCTCATTTCCTCTACTGCTTTATGCATCGCATCAATAACGGCTGGGCATAACGGCTGAGTTACGTCTCCGATACCGAGGCTGATAACGTTAGCTTTGGGGTGTGAAACCTTAAAAGCGTTAACTTTCTTTGCTATGTCTGCGAACAAATAATTGTTCGGCAATTTTAGATAATGTTCATTTACTAATGCCATAATATTACTCTTTATTGTTTGTTAAGTTTGTCATTGTTAATATCACCTTCTGACGGTAATTCTATTTCGCCTTCGAAAGCAAATGCTGCAGGACCGGTCATATAGACGTGACCATCTATTTCGTTCCACTCTATATCAAGAGTTCCACCGTCCATTACTATACTGCTTTTCCTTTTTGCACGGTTAGTCAACGAAGCTGCTACTGCTGTAGCACATGCCCCTGTTCCGCATGCCATCGTTATGCCACTACCTCTTTCCCAGACTCTGGTACGTATAGTTCCGTCTTGTCTTACTTCTGCAAATTCAATATTGCATCTTTGTGGAAACAATGCGTTATGTTCCAATAAACTTCCATATCCGGCAACATCAGTATTATCAATATCTTCTACGAATATTACAAAATGAGGATTCCCCATTGATACGAATGTCCCTTTGAATTCTTGTCCGCCTGCAGAAACAGAACCCTCTGTAATGCTCCCACTTTCGGTGCAAAGTTGCTCTTTATTTGATAATTGAGGTTCTAGCATATCTACAGTTACACTGTCTACTAAATTATCTTTTATGTGCAGGTTTAATATTTTAATTCCTGAAAGAGTCTGTAATCTTATTTTGTTTTTATCCGTTATACCTTTTTCATATAAGTATTTGCCGATACAACGTGATGCATTACCGCACATCATAGCTTCAGAACCATCTGCATTAAATATTCTCATTGAAAAATCAGCTTCATCCACTGATGGTTTGCCGATTAAAACCAATCCGTCACTACCTATGCCTGTGTGAGGCGCACTCCATTTAATAGAGGCTAATTCCGGATTTGGTATATTATATAATAAGGTGTTGACGTATATATAATCATTTCCTGCTCCATGCATTTTTGTGAACTTGATGGTTGTTGTTGTCATATTGTCGTCCTTTTCACTGTTTTAATTCCTATTTGTTTTGAATTCGTTGCAAAAATACATCATTTTGTTTAAAAACGTACTATTTTTATAACTAAATATTACACTTTTAACATATTAATATCAATTTGTTTAAATTTTGGCTGTATTTCTTTCGAATCGAAAGGAAAAACTTGCTATAATATTATTAGTGATATTGATTGCTGTTTTTCCTAGTTAGAATTACATTAATAATCAAAAAAAACGGAGCATGTGATAAATTGTATCTAAAAAGGCATAATATGTTTGCAAATTGAAAGTTTGTTGGCTATAATAAAAGAAAATTGTAATTTTTTGATTTTATAGATTACTTTTTGCAATAAAAATACCTAATAATTAAAACAAATTGCTAACTTTGCGGTCGAAAAGGTGACAATATGAGATGTATTTCGCATTTAATAACAACAAAAAGTAATAGAAGACATTATGAAAAAGATTGAAGCAATCATCCGTAAGACTAAGTTTGAGGATGTTAAGGAAGCGCTACTTGATGCTGACATTGAGTGGTTCTCTTACTATGATGTGAGAGGAGAGGGTAAAATGCGTCAGGCGCGTATTTACCGAGGTGTAATGTATAATACGAGTTGTATTGAACGTACTCTGATAAACATCGTTGTTCGGGATAAAAATGTTGAGAAGGCTGTCTCTGCTGTGCAGAAAGCTGCCCAGACAGGCGAAATTGGAGATGGACGCATATTTGTTATACCAATAGAAGATGCTGTTCGTATTAGAACGGGTGAAAGAGGAGATATAGCATTGTATAACGCAGAACAAGAAAAATAAAAACTTAAACACAAGCACTATGACATTATTATTGACAGCATTAAATACTGGTAACACAGCCTGGATAACTATGGCTGCTATTTTGGTTATGCTTATGACCATTCCTGGTCTGGCATTATTCTATGGAGGTCTCGTAAGAACTAAAAATATACTTAGCGTTATAATGCAGTGCCTTATATGTACCGCAGTATTAAGTATTATGTGGATCGCTTTTGGTTATAGCTGGGTGTTTGGAACAGGTTTCCATGGCACAGGTATCGGTACTGTAATTGGAGGATTCGATAAGGTGTTCCTTCATGGAGTAGGAATACATTCTATAATAGCACCTGCAGGAATACCTGAAATAACATTTTGCTTGTTCCAGTGCATGTTTGCTGTAATTACTCCTGCTCTTATCATTGGAGCTTTTGCTGAACGTCTGAAATTTTCAAGTTTCTTAGTCTTTACTATTCTTTGGTCTATCCTTGTATATAATCCGATGGCCCACTTCGTATGGGGTGGAGGATGGTTGCAACAATTGGGTGCTCTTGACTTTGCTGGTGGTACCGTTGTTCATATCAATGCAGGAGTTGCTGCTCTTGTGATGGCGGTAATGCTTGGTCGTCGCTCTGATTACAAACCTAACAAACCGATACCCGCAACCAATGTTATATTTGTGTTTATGGGAGCTGCTTTGTTATGGTTGGGTTGGTTTGGATTTAATGCCGGAAGTGGATTGACAGCCGATGGGCTTGATGCTAATGCGTTTTTGGTAACACATCTTTGTACTTGCGTTGCAGCTATGACATGGATGGTTATTGACTGGATACACAATGGAAGACCTACTACAGTTGGTGTTTGCACCGGAGCAGTTGCAGGATTGGTAGCTATAACTCCTGCCGCAGGTAGTACCGATGTGCTTGGAGCTTTTGGAATAGGTATTATTACAAGTATAGTGTGCTATTGTATGGTGGCAGTTGTAAAACCAAAACTAGGATATGATGATGCTCTTGATGCATTCGGAGTTCATGGTATTGGTGGTATCTTAGGTTCTATATTGACAGGTGTATTTGCTACCTCGGCCATAACAGGTGGCGCTCAAGGTGCTTTATATGGCGATTGGCATCAACTTGGAATTCAGCTTCTGGCTACACTCTTTTCTATAGTTTATAGTGGAGTTATTACATTCTTGCTATTCAAAGTAGTAGATAAGTTTATGGGAATGCGTGTTGGTAAGAGAGTTGAGGAAGAAGGACTCGATATATACGAACATGGTGAAAATGCTTATAACTAATATTATTTGATAATTTACAGATTGACCTTTCGCATAAATAATTAGATTCCTATGTTGATGAATCTTTTTGTGCGGAAGGTCATTCTATTTGTTTATGAATATGCAGATTTATCACGTTTTTGATATATTTGTGTTAAATCGAAATTAATATTGCTATATAGCTTTCAATTTGGTTATTTTTGACTAAATTATAAGAGTAATATGGAATTTTGTAGTTAAAAATATATCTTTTTGCTAATAACTGAAGTTAATTATAAAACTTTTTGCTATATTTGCAACAATTTCTCTATCAAAATGTAAATTCATAACAGCAAACGATAACAAAATAAAAGAGTATGTGTGGAATAGCTTGTATCTTTAACATTCAGGAACAGACTCCTGAATTGCGTCAGAAAGCATTACGTATGAGTCAGAAAATCCGTCATCGTGGACCTGACTGGAGTGGTATATATTGTGGAGGTTCTGCTATATTGGCTCACGAACGCCTATCTATTGTAGATCCTGAATCGGGTAAACAACCTTTGTATAGTCCTGATATGAAACAGGTGTTGGCTGTAAATGGTGAGATATATAACCATCAGGAAATACGTAAACATTTCTCAGGCAAATATCAGTTTCAGACAGGAAGTGATTGCGAGGTAATACTTGCATTGTATAGAGAGAAAGGAATAAATTTTCTTGAAGATTTAAGTGGCATATTTGCATTTGCCCTTTATGATAAAGAAAAAGATGAGTTCCTTATAGCACGTGATCCGATAGGAGTAATACCTCTTTACATAGGGTATGATAAAAATGGGATGGTTTATGTAGCCAGTGAATTGAAGGCTCTTGAGGGTATGTGTGATAGATATGAGCCTTTCTTGCCAGGGCATTATTATTGGAGCAAGGAAGGTGAAATGAAACGCTATTATAAACGCGACTGGTTCGATTATGATAATGTAAAAGATAACAAGGCTAGCGTAAAGGAAATACATGATTCGCTTGAAGATGCCGTAAAACGTCAACTTATGAGCGATGTACCTTATGGTGTGTTGCTTAGTGGCGGACTCGATTCGTCTGTTATTAGTGCTGTTGCTGAGAAATTCTCAGAGAACAGAGTAGAAGAGGATGGAACTACAAAGGCGTGGTGGCCAAGATTACATTCTTTTGCTGTAGGACTTAAAGGTGCTCCAGATTTGGAAAAGGCACGTAAGGTAGCAGATCGTATAGGTACTGTACACCATGAGATAAACTATACTATTCAAGAGGGGATTGATGCTATACGCGATGTCATATATTTTATTGAGACTTATGATGTAACAACAGTACGTGCATCTACCCCGATGTATCTTCTTGCCCGTGTTATAAAGAGTATGGGCATAAAGATGGTGCTAAGTGGAGAAGGTGCTGACGAGATATTCGGAGGCTATCTGTACTTTCATAAAGCTCCAAATGCAAAAGCTTTCCATGAAGAGACAATCCGCAAATTGTCTAAATTATACCTTTACGATTGTCTAAGGGCAAATAAAAGTCTTTCTGCATGGGGTGTTGAAGGGCGCGTTCCTTTCTTGGATAAAGAATTCTTGGATGTTGCTATGCGTACAAATCCAGAAGCAAAGATGTGTCCCGGTAATACAATGGAGAAGAAAATTGTGCGCGAAGCATTTGAAGACATGTTGCCCGAAGAGATAGTATGGAGACAAAAAGAACAGTTCTCAGATGGAGTAGGATACAACTGGATTGATACATTGAAGAGGATAACATCCGATGAGGTTAGTGATGAACAGATGGCTCATGCAGAAGAACGTTTCCCTATCAATCCTCCTCGTAATAAGGAAGAATATTATTACCGTTCAATATTTGCTGAACATTTCCCAAGTGACAGTGCTGCTAAATCTGTACCTAGCGTACCTAGTGTGGCATGTAGCACAGCAGAAGCTTTGGCATGGGATGAATCGTTTAAGAATATGAACGATCCAAGTGGTAGAGCTGTCAGCGGCATACATGAGGATGCATATAAAAAATAATTTATTATAATTATAACAACGAGTCTTTGTTTGGCTATTCGTATATGGCTGCAAAGGCTCGTTTTTTATTTAATAATTAAATAACATGCTTGTTACTATATATTGTGACTACTAATAACTAATAGTCTTTCATTAATTTTTTTGCTGTTTCAAGATGTTTAAGATCTCTTGCATGATCTCTCGCGCTCTGGTTTATTAGTTGGCCAAAATCGAATCCAATTGAGAATCCTGATGAAGGTGATGGCAGCATATCTTTAACTAGTATGCCTTTGTCAAACTTATATGTGACTTTGGGCGCCTCCATCTTTTCAGGGTTGAATTCAGGCAGCTTAGGTTTGGCATATTCATGAAAATCACCAATAGATGTTGATATGGTCAAAGGTTCTCTATGTAACCATTTCTGATATTCTACTTCCAGACTATCAGAATGAGTCTTTATCATCTTCTTCTTTTTATTTGGTATTATAGTTTTCCTGCGTGGACTCTCAACATTAGGCTTTGCCCTTTTGATGTTGAAAACCCTCCTGTTTTTAAAAATTTCCTGTCCATCCATGTAGATAGGAAGGAACATGATGCAGAAGATAATAATGTACCTAGATTTCATTTCTGTGCAAAAGTACACAAAAATATTATACTAAATAGATTGGCTATACAACTATTAAATGAATTTATTAATCTTTGCCCTTAATTTTTTAACGTTATATCCTACAATATATAATAGGAATAGACCAAAATTTTATTTATCATCATCTTTGGGCATAGGTACTATACGTCTTGAACATCCGTCTCTCTTTACTATTAGTGGAACTTTTTCTACTACTACATTACTCGTGTCAAGGCCAAGGGCTTTCTCTTCATTGATTCCGAGGTGCTTGATGATACCATATATATTCATCATAAGATTGTCGCGTCCGCGGTTAGAACTTGCAGGATAGTATATACGATGAATTACAATGAAACGGAAATCACCTGAAACTCCTTTCTTTTTCAAAGAAGGATAACCACTTGATAGATCAAACTTCCCTTCATGAACTAGATCTTCTATTATTTGACGAAGATATTGTGTCATATATGGTTGTACTCTAAAACCTATCCTTACATTTATTCTGAATAGGGTATCTTCAATGAGTGGTGTAAAGGTGTAATCTAGAGTGTTTGGCTCGTCAATATGTTCAAAATGGAATAACCAATAATGGTCAGCACGTTTAGGCTGCTTGTGTATTATTGAATAAATGACTTTTCCTTCTATGTATTCTTCACTATCAGAACGACTTACATATACTAAGTTGGTAGCGTATTTTGGAATGCTAGTATCATTCTTTATGCTAGAAATAATATCAAAATACTTATGGATTTTATCAAATACTAAATATTTATGACGTATATTCTGGGCGTTGTACCATACATACATAATTATGCAGAAAGTACCGGCAAGCATAATGGTAAACCAACCTCCATGTATAAACTTAAACATATTGGCGGTAAGGAATAATCCTTCAATAGTTACAAATACGACAAAGAAAGGTATTACAATAAATAACTTTATTTTGTGCATATGTAAGTAGAATCCCAGTAGTATAGTAGTCATAAGCATCGTAATGGTTATAGACAAACCATATGCTGCTTCCATTCTTCCGGATGTCTTAAACAGTAAGATTGTTATGATGCAGAATATATACAGAAAGTTATTTACTGATGGTACGAACAACTGTCCTTTTACATTTGTAGGATATTTTATTTTTAGTCTGGGCCAGAAATTCAAGTTTACAGCTTCGCTGAATATAGTGAAAGACCCACTGATAAGCGCCTGACTTGCTATTACAGCGGCAATTGTTGCCATAAAGACACCTATCAGTAAGAACTGAGTTGGCATTATTGCATAAAAAGGATTTATGTCATCTCCTATATGCCCTAGATTTGCTACAATCCATGCGCCTTGTCCAAGGTAATTAAGGATAAGCATTATCTTTACGTATATCCAACTCACAGTAATATTTTTCCTTCCGCAATGCCCAAGGTCACTATAAAGTGCTTCTGCACCTGTGGTACAGAGAAAAACAGCACCTAAGACAAGAAACCAGTTTGGGTCGTGTGATAATAGTCTTAAAGCATAATATGGGTTGAACGCTTTGAGTATAGGTAAAAATTCTGCTAGATGCATACTTCCCATAACTCCTAGCATCAAGAACCAGAAGAACATGAAAGGACCAAATAATTTTCCTATTGCACTAGTACCAAATTGTTGTATAAAGAAAAGTGCTGATATGATAGCAATTGTTATTGGCACAACAGGTGTCGCGTCGTTAACAACCTTTAATCCCTCTATAGCAGATGTAACAGTAATTGATGGCGTGATGATGCCATCTGCTACTAGTGTGCTGGCGCCTATTATAGCAGCCACATATAGCCATTTCCGATTATGTTTCCTTACTAGCGCATATAAGGCCAGGATACCACCTTCACCTTTGTTATCAGCGCTAAGAGCAATCATTACATATTTAATTGTGGTTTGTAGAGTAAGAGTCCATATGATGCATGATACGGCACCAATAATATAGTTAGCATCATAACCTTCACTGGCATGCATTATAGTTTTCATTACATATAAAGGTGATGTTCCTATATCTCCGAATACAATACCTAGTGTTACTAAAAGCCCAAGTGCACCAAATTTACTTGCCCCTGAACATTTATCAAGCTTTGTCGCCATAAATTTTTAATTACGTCTTATATAAAACTTTGCAAAGTTAATTATTAATTTGAAATATTATTTATTTCTTATAAATATTTTATCATTTTACTTTATTTGGATTATAAATTACTACCTTTGCGTAATAAAAAGAGTAATATGACAACTAAAGAATTGATGCGCGAAGCAATTCGCTTGGCTAATGATAATGTGAAAAATGGTGGTGGTCCTTTTGGAGCGGTAATAGCTGATAAGGATGGTAATATAATATCTACAGGCGTAAATCGTGTTACAGCCAACAATGATCCTACTGCTCATGCAGAGGTAAGTGCTATTAGAGCTGCTGGTTCCAAATTAGGAACATTCAGTATGGAGGGCTATTCAATATATACATCTTGTGAACCATGTCCGATGTGTCTTGGGGCCATATATTGGGCTCATCTGGATAAAATATATTATGCCAATACAAAGGACGATGCTAAAAATATAGATTTTGATGATTCTTTTATTTATGATGAAATAGCTCTTACGCCAGACAGACGCAAGAAACCGTCTGAGCAGATTTTAAGAGATGAGGCTATCAAGACATTTGAGGCTTGGGCGAACAAAGATGATAAGATAGAATATTAATAACTCTAAAGAAAATAATTATTTATACTTCAAGTGCATATTTGTAAAGCTAACATAAAAAGGAATCGCAATATTATTAAAATATATTAGTTTCATAGAATAGTACTTTATTTATTAATGTTAATATAATAAGATACTAATACGATTCTGAATCCTGAATCTAATCAACAAACTAGTAGCATTAACTGCCTATTATACGATGCCGATATATGTCATATCTTTTGTATCGTCATAGTATTGGATTTAAGATTAACAAAAGGTTGAGACTCTGCGTATACCCTTTTCTTATTTTTTTGCTGGAAGGGCAAATGCATCTGATAAATGAAATACTATTTATTCAAATTAATACATAAGAAATGAATTGTAAACATATAGTTTGCGATTCGCGTAAATTTAGAAATAAAAATGCATTTTATTATTTATTCATCATTAAAAAGATGTATCTTTGGGGACAATTTTACAAAATTAACGGTTACGATATAAGGTAATATGGAAAATAATTTAAAAACTATCATAATAGATGATGACAGAATAGCAACGGAACAACTTAAATCAGAACTTTCCCAATATTTCATGCTTAATATATGTGGAAATGCATTTACTGGTGCTGAGGGTAGGAATCTGATACTTAAAACTAGCCCGGATCTAATATTTTTAGACGTTGAATTGCCAGATTGTATGGGCTTCGACTTTTTACATTCAATTAAAGGGTTACTTAAAAAAAGTTGTCGGGTCATTTTTTTTACGGCATACAATAAATATTTAATTAAAGCATTAAGAGAGAAAGCGTTTGATTATCTTCTAAAGCCTATAGATCCTAAGGAGTTATCAATATCTATAGGACGAGTCTTGGAAGAATTGAATATCGTGACACAAGAAAGAAAAAATAATTCTGAAAATATATCGGTGATTCTCAATACCGCAAAAGGCGATTTACTTGTTATTAAATCAAATAGTATTTCGCATTTTTCTTATGAAGATAAACATAGATATTGGATCGCATTTTTATGCAATGGAGAAAAATATACCTTTAAACGTACCACAAAGTCAGACAAATTACTCAGTTTCTCAAGTACTTTTAAGATGACCGATAAATCCCATATAATCAATTTAAATGCACTTAATGTAATAAAGGATGGAATATGCATTATGAAACCACCTTTTGAAAATATTATGGATATAACCATTAGTAAGACTAAATTGCAGGATTTACGTAAAACATATCCTAACATATAATTATGATGAAATTTAAATATTTTTTTTCAATATTTCTGTTTTCTATAATAATTTGTTCTTGTAATTATTCAAGCAAAGAGAAAAAATACAATGCTGGGATTGATTCTATAAAATCACAATTAGATACTCTTCTAGGTAGTGAAGGAGGCAAAATCGATAGTTTGGCTAACATAGGAATATTAAAATCAAGAGATAGTACTGATTATTACTATTTCTTATTGTATCGTGCATCCACAAAATTGTGGAGAAATAATTATGCAGGATTTGATTCCTTATTACTAAAATTTAAGAGATATAGTAGCTATGCTAAATCTTCACCTAAACTTGATGATATTTTTGCAAAGTATTATGTATTAAAGGGCAATGCATCAATGCTCAATTTTACTTTTCATGATGCTTTGAAAAATTATAAAAAAGCCTATTCATATCAAGAGAAAGGTACTAATAAATTATATAGAACAACAATACTTGCTAATCTATCAGATTGTTATCTTTCACTTTCCGATTATGCAAAAGGTGCTTCATGTCTTCGTAAGGTTCTTTTAATATGTGATTCATTAAATAATAATGAGAAAAAGGTTTCTGCGCTTTGTGGTCTTGCAAGAATATATACAGGACTAGGAAACTATCAGGAAGCTAATAAATATTTTACAGAAACAGGTAAGTATATTCATTATCTTCATGGCCGAGAAATCTTTCTTTTTTATAATTCTTGGGGTAATTATTATTTTTATAAAGGTGATTACAAAAAAACTATCCAAGTATTTAAGAAGATGAATGCAAATCTTAATTATATAACAAATACTGATTTTGATAGAAATATTGTTTGGCTAAACCTTGCTGATGCCTATATACGTATAGGACAAATTGATTCAGCCAAAATATACCAAAACAAATGTAGAAACTTTTTTATTAAAAAAAATAACAAAAGTGCTCTTTATTACCTTGATACACAAGACATTGCTATATTACTTAAAGAAAACAACCTTAAAAAAGTAGCGAAGTTCTTACATAAAAGAACATTCCCATCTGTAGAATGCCAAATGATTTGTTTGCGTTATAAATATCTGGTAGACTATTATACGCGAATCAAAGATGATCATAATGCACTTATTTATATGAAACGCTTAATTCATATAACAGATTCCGTAAAAAATGAGACTCAAAAATTAGCCACAGCGGAATCAGCCTTCCGTTATCAACAAGACTCCAAAACCTTAAAACTTAAACTAGATTTATCAAAGAGTGAAGAGCATTACCGTACATCTCAGCTATTACTTGCTTTATCTGCATTTATAATATTACTACTCATATTAGCATATCGGTCAATATACAAGTATAACAAGAACCGCCGTATCCAAATAATGAAAGAAGCAAAAAAGAGAATATTAAAACTGCGTATGGAGGAATTAAGGAACAGAGTATCGCCTCATTTTATTTTTAATGTGCTGAACTATGAGATATATAATCGAGAACATGGAAATAAAGAAACTAATATAAACTGTTTAATACGCTTAATAAGGACTGGGCTAGAGCAATCAGATGAAATAAGTGTTCCTCTTTATAAGGAATTAGACTTCATTGATGGATATGTAGAACTACAACGTCATAGCCTATCAAAAGAGTTCGTATATAATCTGGAAATTAGTGATGGTGTTGACGACAACACATTAATACCATCCATGATTATACAAACAGCTGTAGAAAATGCAATAAAGCATGGTTTAAGGGGCTTAGAAGGTAAAACTATTCTTAATATAGACATACGTAAAATTAATGACCTAATACAAATTATAGTTACTGATAATGGTCGTGGCTTGATTGCATCTAAATCAAAAGATGATAGTACTGGTACAGGCATGACTGTTATACGTGAAACTCTAAAAATACTAAATGAGTATAATTCAAAGAAAATAATATATGAAATGAATATTAATCCAATTGGAAAAGGCTGTATAGTAAGAATAATCATACCATTACAATACGATTATTCTTTATAGGAAAAGAGAATGTAAACCTGTTGGCGGAATTAAATGAGCGTATACTTAATTCTGCCAATGGGTCAGACTATTATTGGAACTTGACACAGTTCTACTTACACAACCATTAAGAATCAAGCAGCCAGCCATTAAAAAACAATTTATTCAACTCTTTCTAATATATCTTTTTCGTAAAAAGAATAATTACTGCTCTCTGTAACATCAAAGTCATAAATAAGTTTTGAATAACTTAAAGAAATTAAGTTAAGTTTCCTAATTAGAAGTTCCCCTGTTTCTGTGGATTTAACTTTAACTGTTATTGTATTACCAGATTTCATCCATTCACCTGAAGCACCACCATCACTTCCGCTTTCTATTAATTTCCCATTACTATAAAATGTTATAATATCACCGACCGATTCATCATTCTCAAATATCGTTTTTTTGCCATTGTCCAATACGTATCCTTCATTACTTACTAATTTCCAAGTCCCGATAATTGAAATAACTTGTTCTTCATTATCTTCATCAGTAGCACCATTACTATTATTATTTTTGCTACATGATGTAATACATAAAAGTGCAAAAACGAACAATAAATTTTTAAATAAATTATCCATATTATTAAAATTTTATTAAGCTCGCCATTAATTAAAATTATTCAATGGCGAGCAGTCCTACTTAGCAATAATTAAAAACGAAAAATTATTAACTATTTTCCAGTCTTTATTAATTTAAAAACAATATCCAATTGTTATACTAGCCGTATTAATTTTCCCTTTCTTATATATTTCGGAGAAATCTGTTCCATAAGATAATCCAAGTAATAACTTACTGTTAAAGCGAGCATTTACACCTATTTGCCAGCCGATTTGAAATCTATTCCAGGTGTAATCGCTACCACCCATATCTTTCTTATCGAATAAGTTATATGTTTCTTCTTTCTCATCTTTGTATTTAGAATTTGGCGTTACCTTTTCTTCACCCCAAATATTATAGCGGAGAGTTGCACCTAAATAAGGAGCTATTTCTATAGTACTATTAGGGATCTGGAAGTTATAAAGTATATTTAATGGAACTTTTGCAGATGCCATATGAAAATCATATGTTTCATCATCGTCATCATCATCTTTGTAAAAAGAATATTGAACCGCAATTCCTGTTTCAAAATACAATGGTTCACTAGAAGAAATATGAATAGCTTTTCCATAACCTAAAGTTAAACCGGTAAAGGATTGATTTTTAGAATCCTTTACATCTATGGAAATTTTACTTGGGTTTAATTGAAAATAGAATGTGTTCCATCCATCTGCATTAACATTAGATGATTGTGATGATGAATTAGTAAATTGTGCGAAAGCACTAGAACTTACTGCTAAAAACATAGCAGCAACAATAAACTTGATTTTTCTCATAATAATTTTTATTAAAATAATATATTTTTGAACATTAGTATTTAAATGACATTCTCCATACATTTGCGATGCCTTTTGAGCTACCTCTTTGTGAAATAAAATATATATATTTACCATCACGACTCCATACCGGACTGAGATCATCAGCTGCATGATATGTAATTTGCGTTAATTGTGTTCCATCATTATGACAAACAAATATATCTGTATTTGCATACATCTTTGCCCCATTTCTTAAGATATTACTACCTACAAGCAATATCCAACGTCCATCTGGAGAAAGAGACGGTGAAGAAAAACTACGATTAGGATCTGAAACTATACATTCTTCAGTACCCGTAATATAATTTATTCGCCAAATTTCACCATGCCCTTTTTCATTACTACGCGTACAGAATATCATCTCTTCTGATTTTAAAGGAAAAGGATTCATCCCTTTAGTATAATTAGAAAGGAAATTATTAGCAATATTATAACTCCAGATGCTTATACCTTTAACTTCTTGTCGACTAAAAAAGATATTTTTCATATCAAAGGTATATATCGGAGAAAAATCTTTATTATTACTTGTAAACTGTCTACAAATATATCCTGTCTTTGCGTCAGTTTGATATATCTGGTTATACGTTCCATTACGTTCAGAAAAACAAATATATTTACCATTGGGAGAATATGAAAAATCTAATACGTTTTGACGATTAGTTCTTTGTACAGAACTCCCTTGTTTATCTATATCTTTAATGAATATGTTTGTTGTATTATTTCTATATGACAAATATGCAAATTGTGTTCCATCTACAGAGATATCCAGTATCCTGTTAGACATCCAATTTATAGTTGAACCAGAACGTATTATTTTAGGCATGCATACATAGTCATTGTCTGTAGTTATCTTAGTAAATTCTATTCCTGATTCTTCATTTACATGAACAACAGAATAGTCTACTTGTCCGATACCACTTATTGGTATTAATATTAATAAAGTTAAAAATATGTATTTCATTTTTTTAAATTAAAACGACAATGTTACTGTTTTGTGAATCTAAGTATTTCACCATCATTATCAAGAACTAGCTGGTTCGTGGTTAGCGTTTTAATTGTCATTATAGTTGTTCCCTCAGAGTCTGTGATATATAATTTATTCCCTTTAACGACATATGTCGCATCGTATGTTTCTGTTATATCCCTTTTGTTATAAACCTTTTCTGTTATAACACCATCTGGTTCAAACGTGTCAACAAAATTCTCAATACTACAATAAGTAGGATCCTCTATCCACTTACCTTGTATCATACTTAATACTGTATTTTCTTCAGTATTAGAGTCTGTCTTGTCATCAATAAGTCCATTATTATCGCTTTTGCTACACGAAACTATGCATAAACCTATTAATACAACAAATAGTAGTTTTTTTAATAACATTTTATTTTCCATATCAAATTATATTTTTATTCGACTGCAAAATTAATATAAAAAAATATATTAAAAAAGTTGATTTTTTAGTATTATGCTTCAACGTAACAAAACAATGTCTGAAATAAAGATAATAGGATTTAAATATTTTACATTTTTTGTGATTGATAAAAATATCCATAGTGGCATACCATCCTACTATCCAATATTTCAGGTTCATCCGATAAATCTGTTGATGAAGTTATGCCTTGATAATATTTTTAGTTCATTTTTTTATCTCTATATCAATATGTTTATATCTTATTGTAAATAAAAAGTTTACATATGCGTATAATATAAGTTTGTTTGTCGTTTTTGGAGGAATCTTCTTGTCATTTTTTTGCTGATTTTGAAAAATAAAATTAAATTTGCATTGTCATTAGTGTATTAAAAGTATACCCTCAAATCCGCAACTAAGCCCTTGAACGTCCTTATTGCGTTTACACGTCCTCTCATTACTGAATTTGCAGATAATTTGAACTTGAAGCACCCACTTCTGCCTACAATATCCCCTTACCCCACAATG
>JAYRGU010000014.1:0-9152 GCA_041907685.1 Prevotella sp.
TACTTATTCTCTGGTATAAACTTAGAAGCATTACACGACATCAAAAGAACTATTGCCGATATATATATATATAACTTAATTTTATTCATTTATCATTATTTTCATGCAAACGAGAACAAACAAATCAGATTTGGTTGTATATTTTGACAGGTGTACCCTTATCATATGCAAAGATATGAAGAAAAAATTGAAATTGAGTGCAAAATGAGAAAATATAACTGTAAATTAACGACATTAATACACAGTTATGTAAAATAAAATTTAAGAAATAATCATAGAGAAAAATATATAGTAAAAAAATATTATTTATTTACAATGAAATATCTATCAAATTGAAATATCGTTTATGAAGTTTCTACTTACTTATTTTTATTCTCAATAATATAACCGTAAGAAAAAGAGCATACAATCAATTCCCCTGTAAAGCTATACAATTAGTCTTAAAAAAATATTAACATGTTTATTTATTTAGAAAGAAGACTTACCAATGAAGGTATATACTTTTGCAAAAAAGCAACACAAAACAAAAGAATTATTTTTGTATCTTCGATAAAAATATTACTTTTGCAAAGACGGAGGCTTCTCCTGTTACTTAACACACTAAAAAAAGCAACAGACAACCTGCTAATCAACCTATAACACATTATATAATTTGAAGTAGAAGTCTAAAACTTCTAACAATTTTATATATTTATGAGTAACATCAAATATAATTTAAAGTTTATGAATAAAGACGAAGCTTATAAAAGAATTCAAAATATACTTCAAGCCAGCCCTTCTCCTGTAATTGTATTGGGAAGCGGTGCTTCTGCTCCATACAAGATAGCGTCAATGAGTGATTTGGCAGATTCTTTACGAGTCTTGTTCTCGAAAAAAAAATATACCAATAATGATTCTATCAAATGCGTGAAAGACTTTTTGCAAAATTTAGATAAGAGAATGGGGTTAGAAGAGGCCTTGTTAGATCTTCGTGTTACTGAAGAAGTGGAACATGATATAATCATTAACGTATGGAATCTGATTGTTAGACAAGATAGAAAATTATTATATAATTTTGCTACAGGCAAGTGTACGTTTGAACTCACCAAATTGTTTGATCGATTGATTTATGGACGTGATGATTCCGTTATGAATGTTGTGACAACTAATTATGACCGTATAGCGGAATATGCTGCATCAAAGACTGAAGCATTTATTAATACCGGATTTTCTCATTCTTATTGTGGAAGTATAAAACCGAAACTTGATGCTTATCCTAACAAGTTGAAGAACTCTTATATCGGCAAAATAAATATATGGAAAGTACATGGCTCCTTAGATTGGTTTTCCAAAGATGGCACGACTTATTATCTACCAGGAATTAATGATATACCAGATGGCTATGTACCATGCATCATAACCCCAGGAACTAACAAGTATGAAAAAACATCACAAGAACCACATAGAAGTCTTTTATCACACATAGATGAAGATTTCCTCAATGCTAGTGGATTTGTATGTATTGGATATGGTTTCAACGACCGACATGTCCATCCAAAACTGTTGTCAGCAGCGAAAAAACGGAAACTTCCAATACTCATTATCACAATGGAAATAACCGATTCTATTCAAAGAAATGTTATGACCGGAGAATACAATTTTACAGCTATATACAGTGATGGGAAGAACGGCACGATTATTAAAACAAACGATAAAAGAATAATAATCTCTGATGAAGAATTATGGAAATTAGATAACTTATGTAAAATAATATAATGATATGGATACATTGTTAAATTTTAATACTATGGAGGCTATAGGTGATATTTCAAGTGTAGATACCGGTATGGCCACAGCAATCATTGGAAAAGATGATATGCTTTCCAAATTACAAGTAAACCAATTACTGGCTATCAAAAGCCCACATCCTGGAAGACATATAATTGGTATGATAGTGAAGATATTCAGAAAGGCGCTAGCAGAGACGTTGGACATTGACGATGATGATGAAATAGTATCAAATCTCAATCAGATACGCATTGTCTTTATTGGCGAATTTTTAGACAATGATGGAGAGAAGAAGAACACGTTCAAAAGAAACATCTGCGCAGTTCCTTCTATTGGCGCTTTATGCTATAGACTTGAAGGTGAACACCTAACCAATTTAATGAAGAGCATTTCATCTGATTCTGCTAAAGTAAAGAACCCATTAGTTATAGGAAAATACACTATGGATGATACATCCGTTGCTTATTTAGATGGAGACAAGCTATTTCAGCGTCACGCCGCGATAGTAGGATCTACAGGTAGTGGAAAATCGTTTAGTGTGGCAAGAATAGTGGAACAAATGGCTGATCTGAAATATGCTAATGCTATATTGTTTGATATTCATGGAGAATATTCAACCGATTCATTCTCTAAGGATGGTATCGTACACTATAGGATTGCTAATCCCGCAGATCTTCTTGTAAAAGATAAATTGAACAATAATGTCATTATGCTGCCGTATTGGCTACTCAATTATGAAGAAATGCAAGCTCTGCTTTTAGACAGAAGTGATCAAAACGCACCAAATCAAGCAATGCTGTTGTCGAAGGAAATTTTCACAGCGAAAAGCAAGACTGTACAAGATGGGGAATACAAAGATAAAATTACGGTAGATAGTCCAATTCCTTATAAATTAGCAGATGTCTTATCAGATATGGAGAAATTGGACACAGAGATGGTTCCAGGAACGAGAGGTGAAAAACAGGGACCATTCAATGGGAAGTTGACACGATTTAACCAACGGTTACAAAATAAGTTAGCAGATAAAAGAATGGGATTTATGTTTTCTTTGTCTGAAGAAGAGCTACAGCCCAATTGGTTATCCGAATTTTGTTCTGCACTTATGGGTATCAGTGATAAAAAGAATAAAGTGAAAGTTATAGATTTCTCAGAGGTTCCTTCAGATGTATTGCCATTGGTAACTGGATTGATAGCAAGAATAATTTTTTCTGTTCAACAGTGGAGCTGCAATGACAAAAGACATCCTCTTGCATTTCTATGTGACGAAGCTCATCTATATGTACAACAAATAGAAAATCATGATGCAATAGCTGATATTGGCATAAAAAGCTTTGAGCGAATTGCTAAAGAAGGTCGAAAATACGGATTGGGACTGGTTATCATCAGCCAAAGACCATCAGAAGTGAACCGAACCGTACTCAGCCAGTGTAATAATTTTATAAGTATGAGATTGACAAACGTGGAGGATCAAAATGTTATAAGAAGGCTTCTCCCAGATAATCTCGGAAATATTGCTGAAAACCTTTCTTTGTTAGATATTGGTGAAGCTATCGTTGTTGGTGATTCAATACTGTTACCTTCACGTATAAGGGTGGATATCCCCAATATTAAACCATCTAGTCAAACCGTAAAATTTTGGCAAATATGGAGTGATGACACCATGAATCAGGATTTAAAGGATGCTATAAACAGTATGATTGTTCAAAGTAAATCATAAACTTTGATTCTTTATTAATTATCAAATAATAGAATATGCCAAAAACGAGATTCAGAATTATTGCATTTCGATGTCTAAGACCTGAGCATCTAGTGAGTGGTGAGATACATTATGTTCAGCGCATGCAACGTTCACTATACCTTGAAAACAGGTGGTATGAGTTCTTTCCAAAGGCTGATATATCAGCAGATGGAAATAAAGTTAACCTGCCAAATGATTTTTTTTATGATGGAATGTTATATGACACAACCAGCATGCATATCAGTGTAAGCGCTATTGTCGGAGAAAATGGCAGTGGAAAGAGTTCTATTATCGACATGATGATAAGGGTACTAAACAATGCTGCAACAGCTTTGTTGGGTGAAGAACCTCTATATTATGCTGCTGAACATGTTCATTATATTGAACATGTCTACGGGAGTATATTGTTTATACAAAATAATGAACTGAAACGACTTAATGTCAAAGGACGATATGTAGAAATTATAAGATACCGTCAGATAGCAAACAAGGGCGATAATAATAAGGTCTCATATATAGCTAACGGAACTGAGATTTGGTTAGATCCAAAAGAGAATAATATAGAGAGTCTCCTGAAGAGTAAGACAAACGACATAAGTAAACTTGCAGATTTGTTTTATACAATTGTGTGTAACTACTCTCTTTATGCCTATAATCCGAACGATTATTGGGAAGAGTTCACCAACGACACACGTATTGGAATGATCCGTCCGAAACAGAATTATCAAGACAATCCATATCTGAAGTGTTGGCTGACAGGACTTTTTCACAAGAACGATGGCTATCAGATGCCATTGGTGTTAAATCCTATGCGTGCCAACGGTGTTATCCAAGCTCCTAAAGAGAACTATTTGGCTAAAGAACGTCTGCTTTCAATGCTATTCTATCGTGATGAAAGAAACGAGAAAGAAATAGACCGTTATCCATTTAGAATTATTAACCATGATCATGTCATTGTTGGATTTACTCTTAATCCAATACACGATGAAGAAAAAAGATGGACTAAAGAATGGATGGAGGCAAAGAAGATGTTTAGCAAGAGAAGTTGTCTATACAAAGAATTTGATGGTATCAGTAGACTGATATTAGACACTTTAAATCGTATAGAAGGAACTGATTTGAATGGAAATAGGCACGAATTAGCAGGTCGATATATTGTATATAAAATTATTAAGATTGGGCTCAACTATAAAAAATACAACAAAATTCTAAGTAATCTGCGTAAACAGGATCGAAACATTAAACTGTTATACCAGCATATTATTGACTTGATAAAAGACCAGTCACACATAACAGTTAAGTTTCGAAGAACACTTATGTATCTTAAAACAGGGATGTATAATAATGAGCAACAAATTTACCAATTGAAAGATCTGCAAGATGAGGCTGAACACTATATTAAAGAGAACAATCAACCCAAGGTCCTTAATAAGCGTGAAATAGCAGATTATCTACCTCCGCCAATCTTTGATATAGAATTTAGGATTGTCAAAAAGGAAAATATTAATAATATGGGAAATTATAGCGATAATGATATTATCCCATTTTGGAGCCTAAGTTCTGGAGAACGTCAGGTAGCATACGTTATAAGTAATTTTGTTTATCATTTAGTCAATATAAATTCAGTCCATACAATAGAAGATGAAAAAGTAGCAGGTATCACCTTACTGAAGTATAGATACATTAATATGATATTTGACGAGATTGAGTTGTATTTCCATCCTGATCTGCAACGACGTTTTCTGTCTTTAATTATCGCAGCTCTGCGCAATATTCATATTGAGCATATTGAGGGAGTAAACATATTAATGGTAACCCACTCACCGTTTGTATTAAGTGACTTACCTAAAAGTAATGTACTTGCTTTATCAAAGAAAAACGATGTTATTGGTGAAACATTCTGTGCAAACATTCACGAAATGCTTGGACAGAGTTTCTTTATGGAATATTCTATGGGACAAATAGCCCAAGAACATGTTGAAGAAATATTTTGCAAGTATAATAACTGGGTAGAAGGTCAGAAACTTAATATTTGTAATAAGGATTTGGAGCGATATAAGTATGTGGCAAGCATTGTTGGTGATGAATATCTACATACAACATTAGATAGAGTGATAAAAAGTATGGAAAGGGGAAAAGAAATATGATAAAAATGGATTATGGTGATGCGTATCACCAAAAAATTTTAGAAGAAAAATTCATATCATTGTTAGACAATGCTGAAACAAGACAAAAAGAATGGGAAGAGCTGAAAAAAGAATTATGTGAATTGGACAAAACTTTCAGCACTATTTTACCTAACGAACTGAAAAATATAATGATTCTTCCATTCCATAACCTTGCTGAAATCTACGAAAAATACGTGGAACTAAAACTTTCAAAAAAAGAAATACACATTAAGTTGAAAGCATTGTTCAACTATGATAAAAGAGAGAAAGGGCAAAGGTATAAGGCATTAAACAAAGAAATAATTGAGTTTTTTAAAGACGAGAAGAATGGGTTTGAGATACATACTTGCCATTATTGTGATATGGCTTACATCAACTATTTCATTTCAGATAAGAATAATAAACGCACGCAATTTGATTTGGATCATGTGCTTGACAAAGGAAGCTGCCCACTTGTAGCGTTAAGTTTATATAACCTTGTCCCAGCATGCCCTACTTGTAACGGTCCTCATATTAAGGGAAAAAGAGTTATGCCTAGCTTATTGGCACAACGCAAGAAACTTAGCCCGACGTCAAACTTGTATGATTTTGATAAAAAAGTCAAATTGTGGATAAAACCAAAGTTTGGGACGGTGCACAACACAAATTTGTTGAAGCATCAAGATGAGTATGAGATTGCATTTGATACATCTCTGGATTCTGACTACGAGAATGAGATAGACTTCTTTTACCTGCGACAGAGATACAATTACCATAAATGCGAGGCTTTAAGATTAGAAGATTTAAAGGCCAAATACACACCTAAAAGAATTAAAGAAATAGCTAAAATTATTTGTAACGTCGACAAAATAAAACATACAACTAGTACATATCGCTTTATCATAGATCAAATAAGAATAGATATTTTTAATTCGGAGTTTATTGATAAATATCACCGTGCATTTGGCAAATTACATAAGGATATTCTTTACAACAATATTGAGGACTTAAAATGAAATTATCAATTTCAGATTAATAATGGATATTTTCGTCTAAGTTTACCACAAAAAAGCAATAGATACTAAATTATTGTTTTTTTATTAAATGGTTGTTAAAACTAAGATTTACCCCCACGTTAATAAAAAATTACAGTTTAAATATAAAAGTAAAAAAATAAGAGCTCCCTTATTCTTAGGAATTGTTAAAATTCGGGAAGTTGACTACCATATAAGAATGAATAACAACTTATCCGGTAAGAGTAGAATACTCATTTAATAACATATATAAAGCTATACCTGCGACACTAGCATCTACTTAAAATGATTAACATTTAGTGTAAGACATTATAAGCTAAACATTTAGAGTATATTCTTCTCCGTGACGATTTGATTTGATTATCTTTACTTGGGCAAAGAAATAAAGTCAAAACATGAACTCAGGAAAGTATATACGCTTAACTTATAGAATTCTTGCCTCAAAGAATATTTGATGGAATTGTAATGAAATACAAAAGGTTCATGATGTAAATGCAATGGACGTAATACCTTATGAAATAAGCGCCTATTATATCTTTGATCGTGGCTATTATGGCCTTAAACGTCTCTTTCATATCAATGAGATTGGTTCCTATTTTGTGATACGACCTAAAAGTCACATGCAATATAAAGTCATAAAGGATAATAATACGAAACACTATAAAGGTGGAATACTCTCCGATCAGGAGATTGAACTGACAGCTTATATCTCAAATAATAAGTATTCCAAGAGACTTAGACGTGTCGTTTATTATGCGGAGACACTGAATAAAACTTTCATCAACATTACCTACAATTTTGAGATATCTGCTGATCAGATTGCACTTCTCTATAAATACCGTTGACAAGTGGAACTATTTTATAAATGGATAAAGCTGCATCTTAAATTCAAATTCTTTTGGGGAACAACTGAGAGCGCTGTACGCATCCAAATATTTACAGCCATCACGGTTATATGGTGGCTATTATTGAGCATGATCTTTAATTGCACAAAAGTACTTACGAAGTGTTGAGAATTTTGAGTGCTTCGCTTTTGGATAAAACTCCGATAAAGGAACTCTTTTCCAAAAATATACCATATGTAGTTGATGATGGTCTATTAATTCTTAATTTTACTTAATGGGCACTAGTGTACCTGCTAAATTTACATTTAGTAAATTTTAGCTGCCTTGCCTGCGCTTTTCATTTTTTTTTAGCTACGAAGCTACGTTATCTTTCGTAAAGCCTATAAACAAAGGGAGGGAACGATACGTTGCTTACAAAATTTAGCTACGCTAGCTACGTTCTAGCTACGTTGTCTATTTCTCTCTATATTATTAATGTATACGTGCGTACGCGCCTATGACTTTTTGAAAATACTAGTGTCGATGTGTCAACTTAATGAACATCAATATTTTACCGACGAATTTTACTGAATAAAGGTGACGGTGATATGACGGTAACATTTTGAGTTTTGCATGCGTTTCTATATAGAAACGCAACTGATTTCATGTAGAAACGCAAACGTTTCTACGATGTTTTACCTCCTAAAGCATCGTAAAACACAATGCAATATAACGTAAAAAGCAATGTAAAACATCGTAAAACGCACAGAAAACGCATTGAAAAACCTTGTACAGCGCAATACAACATGAGTAACAATTTCACCTATATTTTATCGACGAATAACCGACACATAATATCACTGAAAAAGAGCTCTAACTATTTGATGTTCAACGGCCAGACACTTTGACACTTGCTTTTATGAAAAAACACAAAGTGTGCGAGCATGCAAGCGCATGTGTATTACGATGTATGAACATTGGCTAACAGGCTAACTAAAATATGATTGTATGGACAAAAATTTTGCATTATCTTTGCCACAAATTCTGCGGAATTCGGCAGAACTTTATAACAAGCTTGATAATTCTGTTCTCGTTTACTGATTCAATTTACGCTTCCTCAGTTCATCAGATACAGTGAACAATTCTTTGACAAATTTACTTATAAAAATAAAGAGCCATCCGAAATGACACAAATCGCCGTAGCTAAAACGTAGCTTGCGTAGCTAAATCGGCTTAGCTACGTATCACCAGCCCCTCTGTTTATAGGCTTTACGAGAGATAACGTAGCTTCGTAGCTAAAAAAAATGAAAAACGCAGGGAAGACAGCATAAAACTAGTAAATTTAAATCGTCACAGATAAATAATGGATCCTAACATCCAATTTATCATGCGCAACACTAAATATTAATCAGCGATATCTGCAAGAGAATTTATTTAATACACTTGGAGAGAATAAACATCAGTGGGAATATGCTGGAATATGCTAATTTTGGATAAGAACAAAAAATAAGCAACAATAAAATACGAAGTTTTTTAATTTCTCAATATTAATTATTACTTTTGCAAGTATGATTAGCAAAGCTAAAATAAAATATATCAAATCTCTTCAACACAAGAAGATTAGAAACAGCGAAGGTGTATT
>JAYRGU010000015.1:0-8564 GCA_041907685.1 Prevotella sp.
CATTGTGGGGTAAGGGGATATTGTAGGCAGAAGTGGGTGCTTCAAGTTCAAATTATCTGCAAATTCAGTAATGAGAGGACGTGTAAACGCAATAAGGACGTTCAAGGGCTTAGTTGCGGATTTGAGGAATAAAACAAATATTCCGGTAATATCAAGTAAAGTTCAAAATAAGAATGATACTAATCTTAGTTACGCATATAATGCATACAATTATTCTGATGCACGTATAGCTAAAGGAGATTTTATCAGAATGAAAGAAATATCTATTGCATATGATTTTCCTAAGACATTTATAGAATCCTTGAAAATAAATAACTTGTCTCTTAAACTACAAGCGACAAACTTATTCTTGATTTATGCTGATAAGAAATTGAACGGACAAGATCCTGAATTTTTTAATACAGGTGGTGTTGCCGTTCCTGTACCAAAACAGTTTACACTTACTTTAAAATTAGGAATCTAAAAATCGCGTATATATGAAAAAAAATAATATATTCCAATTAATAGTATCAGGTACAATTGTATTGTCAATGGCATCTTGCGATAGCTATTTGGACAAATTACCTGATAATAGGACTGATATAAATACAGAAACAAAAATACAGGGGCTTTTAACTTCTGCTTATCCTGCTAATGATTATCTGAAGATAGCTGAGTTTATGTCTGATAATGTTGATGATATGGGTAATAATAACCCTAATACGTCACGTTTTTTAGATCAGTTATATGCTTGGCAAGATGTTACCGAAAGTGAAAATGAAGACAATGAAAGTCTATGGGAAGGCTCAAATAAAGCAATTGGTACTACTAATGTGGTATTGCAGGATATAGAGAATATGGGAGGCGCAACTACTACTACATTAAAAGAGGCTAAAGCTGAGGCTCTTCTTTGTCGCGCTTACAACTATTTCATATTGACTAATATATTTTGTATGAATTATAATAGTAGTACAAGTTCAAAAGATCTTGGCGTTCCCTATGTTACAGAACCTTCTACAACTGTTGGTGCTGATTATGACCGCGGAACGGTTACTACTGATTATGAAAAAATGGATAAAGATATACAAGATGCTTTGCCTTTAGTTGGTGATTCTTATTATATTATTCCCAAATATCATTTTAATCAAAGAGCCGCATACGCATTTGCATGTAGATTCTATTTATATTATGAGAAATGGGATAAAGCTATAGAATATGCTAATAAATGCCTTGGTACACAAGCTAAGACAATGCTTCGGGATTGGTCTTATATGGGTAGTATGACAGCAGATGAAAAGGCTTGGTCGTTACATTATATAGATGCTTCTCTTAGTTGTAATTTGTTATTAATGGCAGGCAATTCTTCTATGGGACTTGACTTTGGGGCATATTACTATGAGTCAAAGTATGCTCATAATAACTATCTGGCAAAAAATGAAGATGCAATGGCAAATAATATTTGGGGTAATGACTCTAAGTTCTATTATAGAATGGCAGTTTACCAAGGTACAAATCTGGATAAAACATTGATGATAAAACTTCCATATCTTTTTGAGGAAACAGATGCTATCGCAAAAACAGGCTTGTATCATACAGTTTATCCTGCATTTACAGCAGATGAATGCCTGCTTAATAGAGCAGAAGCATATATCATGATGAAACAATATGATAAGGCATGCGGGGATTTGAATACATGGTTGCATAATTTTACAACTTCTGATTTTATAATAACCCCAGACAATGTTAAGTCTTTTTATAATAGTGTTGCTTATGCTACTGGTCTTAATTCAACGATAAAGAAACATTTACATCCTGCATTTACAATAGATGCAGAAGGAAGCGTACAAGAAACTATGTTGCAATTAGTATTAGGCATACGTCGTATTGAGACTTTGCATGAAGGACTAAGATGGTTTGATGTTAAGCGATATGGCATTAATATCGTGCGCAGAACAATGGGAGCAGACGGAACTCCTTCATTAGTAACAGATTCTCTTACGACTACTGATCCAAGAAGAGCTGTTCAATTGCCAACCAAAGTAATACAAGCAGGCATGAAGCCAAACCCTCGTGCAAATAATAATTTAAAGTAAAAGGATTATGAAAAATAAAATATTATATCTGTTTCTACTTATAGCTATTATTACGTTTACATCTTGTTCAAGCGATGATTTGTCATCTACAAGTGTAATTAATATAGATAAGGTAGATCAGACCCCATTTGATAAATGGTTGAATGTTAACTATGTCCAACCTTATAATGTAGAGTTTAAATATAGGTATGAATATAATGAGTCAGACCCTGATTATTATACAGTGCCTGCTAAGTATGATGAATGCGTTGAGATGGCACATCTTATTAAATATTTGTGTCTTGAATCATATGATGAAGTAGCCGGCGTCAACTTTACAAAAGCGAATTTCCCTAAGTTGATATATAATATAGGTGAATTCGAATACCAAAATAATGGAACATTTATTTTGGGTACAGCTGAAGGTGGCAAGAAAATATTGCTTACAGGAGTTAACCATCTTGATGAGGTGAAAAATAGTCCTGAATATATGAATGAATATTATTTTAAGACTATCCACCACGAGTTTACTCACATACTGAACCAAACCAAAGACTATCCTACAGATTTTAGGCAGGTAACAGGTTCTGCTTATGTTGCAGATAAGTGGAGCACAGAGACTTATAGTGTGGGCTATTTGCAAAGAGGATTTATATCTGCTTATTCACAACATTCACATGAGGAGGATTTTGCAGAGATGATGTCTATCTATGTTTGCAATTCTCAGGCGCAATGGGATGCATGGATGACTGAAGCTGGAACTACTGGTGCTTCGCTCATTCAAGAAAAGCTCGATATAGTAAAAGATTACATGAAATCTTCTTGGAATATTGATATGGATGAATTAAGAGCTGCTATACAGAGACGTCAAGCTGATATTTCTGCAGGTAAGATTGATTTGACAGACTTAACCGTAAAATAAAAAAAAGTACGATTATGAAGAAATTTAAAATTTATATTTATATATTAATGCTTTTACCTACACTACTTTTGCAATCTTGTTTAAAAGATCAGGAAGATGTGTTCGATGAGCCATCTGCAGTTCGTATGCAGAAAACATTGGAAAATGTAAGAAAAGTCCTGACCTCTTCAGAGAATGGATGGGCATTTGATTATTTCCCTGATAGAAATCTTACTTATGGAGGATATGAGTATGCTGTAAAGTTCGATTCATTATCAGCAAATATATACTTCGAATTGGCACCCGGACAGAGTGAGGCAAGCCTTTATAAATTGAAAAGTGATGATGGACCTGTTTTGTCATTTGATTCTTATAATGAGTTTATGCATTTTTTTGCAACACCTTCTTCATCGAGATATGAAGCTTATGATGGTGACTTTGAATTTGTTATAGATAGCTTGTCAAATGATTTGATAAAGTTGCATGGCAAACGTTCTCAGAATATTATGTACTTGCGTAAGTTAAATGAGAATTGCAGTTCGTATATGTCGAAGACTATTGCAAATAGTAATCAATTACTTTTATCAAGTTTAACCGGTTCAATTGGTACTACTAGTGTATCTGGATCTTTTGATTTGGAAAGTCGTCATTTATCACTCACATATAAAAACTCAGCAGGCAATCTTCAGACATTTGATGGTAAATATGTATTCACAGCTAATGGAATTCGTTTGTATGAGCCTCTTAATATTGGGGACAAAACAGTAATGGACTTTACTTATAATGATGATGATTTATCTTTGAAGTGTACTGATGCAGGTGCAACTGATGTCGTATTAAATGGTTTCCTTCCTGTCGCATACGTTAAGTCTGCTATAGGAAAAGAAACAATAACATTACCTGATGATGCATCTACTACAGAATATACTCTAAAACACAATGATATAGTAACATATCTTTCGTGTCCTGATTGGGTTACATTTAGTAAAGAAGGCAAATCGTTGAAACTTACTTATCAGGCTAATAACACTGGTCATATAAGAACTGGTTATTTGAAATATTCTATAGGGCAAGATTTGGACTCAATGAAAATTGTACAATGTGATTTTGATAAGGATATCTCTGGTAGTTATCGATTATATTTTACTGACAGTGGAATTCAAGATAATTATTTGGTTAAGGTTACTTCTGAAGGAATAACTTTTGATGGACAGGATTGGGTCATGCCTATTACATATAATTCAGATGATTGTTCTATTTCTACTCAAAGTGGACAATACATTGGTACTGCAACATCAAAGAAAGGAATAACGTATTATTTGTATTCTATATTTGTTGATAATAATGATTATTATTGGTCAGGTTATGGAGGAACTGGTGGACTTATAACTGCACCATTCACTTATGATGAAAAATTAGGCACCTATGCAGTCTTCTCAGGGAAAGCTGTACAAGATGGAGATTTTGGTAGTATATGGTTCTATGCATATTCTGAAAAATCACAGACCAAAAATACAGCCAAAGGCTATTGGGCTAGATTAGGATCTCCATATTTAGTAAAAGTTCAATAAGATAAATGATGATAATATGAAGAAATTTTTAAATATATTATTGGTCTCTTTGACTATAATTGCATTTAGCTCTTGCAAAGATGATGTGGATAATCCTTATTCTACAAAGTCAAACATCTCAGTAATAGAGACAAATGTCGCGTTTCAGGCTAAAGCTTCAAAGGGATATGTAAAAATTAAGGCAGATGGACCTATTACAGCAACAGTAGCGTCTAAGTGGTGTAAGGCTGTTGTATCAGGAGATTCAGTAGCTGTGACAGCTGATGAAAATGATGATCTTAATGGTCGTTCCTCTTTGTTGACTATCAAGTCTGGGACAGATTCTGTTAATGTAACAATACAACAGTCTGGTTTGATATTCCAGTTGAGTGCAGGTTCTAGTTTGAGCGTAGGAGACGACGATTCAACATTTCAATATTATATGAAACATAATGTAGATGTAAATATAATGTCTGCTCCGGATTGGGCAAAAATAGAGACGGCTACAGATAGTCTTAAAATTAATGTCGCTGCAAATAATACGGGACATCTCAGAATAGGCTATGTCAAATATAAAGCAGGAACCTATGTCGATTCTATAAAGGTAACACAGTGTGACTTTGATAAAGATTTAGCGGGTAACTATTATTTTGCATATACAGATGATGAGGGAAAACTAGGATTTTTTCAAGCGGTCTTAGACCAAAATTCTATTACGCTTCCTGATTTAAATTTTAAAATTACCTCAACTTATGATGCCTTTTCTAACTCATTGTCTGTAAAGTGTGGGCAATATATAGGTGCATTTTCGTCTTATTATGTATACCTGATGTTTGGAGATACTGCAGGGCAATACAGAACAAGTTATTCTAATACAACTTCGGCAAGTATAGCTGATTTTGATTATAGTGAAAGCGATGGCACAATTGCAAACTTTGGTGGTACTTTTGGTAATAGCAAGATAGGGGCTTTCTTGCTTGAGGCATTTAGTAGCAATTCATTTACTGAAAATGCTGATTTAGGCTATTTATTGAAAATGAAGAATCCTTTTTTGTTGAAGATGAGTGATGCATCAGCAAAGCAGAATTCTAAGTTTCAGTCTAAAGCACAATTAAAGTTCATCCTTAGAAAATAAGTAGAACTATAATAATTAGTATAAGCGGCTCTGATTAATAAATCTGTAGCCGCTTATATCATTTTAGTCTATTATATTGAAATGCTTTAAAGCGTTTGCAACTCCATCGTCATCAATATGCGTGGTTACATAGTCTGCATGTTTTTTGACATCATCATTTGCATTTCCGAGCGCTATACCAATTCCTGCATATTCTAACATCGAAATGTCATTACCTCCATCTCCGAAACATATTATTTCTTCTTGTTTTACACCAAAGTGGTCTGCCATTTCCTTTACTCCTTTACTTTTTTGTATACCTAATCCTGTAATGTCAGTGAATCCTGGATGCCATCTGTTTGCCATAGCACTTTTGACATTTCTCATGGCTTTTTTTTCTTGATCTATATTAAAGAAGGGAGTAATCTGGAATATTTCCCCGGCCCATGCTTCTTCAAAAGTAGTTACAGGCATATCGTCTACATGAAGGTTCTCGTAAAATATCTTCCTTAAAAAGATGTCGGGATTGCAAACACGAATCCCTTTAGCCGGAACAAATATGCATGCAATATTTCTTTCTTTTGCATATTTACCTATTGATACTACATCGTTGTGATCTATTGGATGGCTGAATATTATTTCATCACCAATAAAGCAATAGGCTCCGTTCATTGTTACATAACCGTCTATTAAACCTTTCTCTTCTAATTGTGACATGTTGTTTATTATAGCCATTGGTCTGCCTGTAGCTATAAAAATCTTGATGCCTTTATCATGAGCTTTTTCAAGTGCCTTTACAGCAGAATCGGGGATTACATGGGTCTTAAAACTGACCAATGTCCCGTCTATATCAAAAAATAATGCTTTAATCATGTCGGCAAAGGTACAAAAAATGAAGAAAATAATGGATGAGTTTTTCATTGAAATGATTTTTTTACTATATTTGCCTTTTGAAAATAAATGTATACAAGCAAATGAAAAAGCTGTTTTTATTATTATTGTTACCTTTATGTTTTGTGTCTTTGAATATTTGCGGCGATGAACCGATGTTTTTCACAGCATCTGATACAGCCATGATGATGAAATCGAAATATTTTGGTTTTGAAAGAAAAGTTTTTATCAACATACCTGCTAGATACAATGAGAATGATTCACAAAATTATGACGTAGTATATGTCTTTGATACTCAGGACAAACCGTATTTTGATATTGTAAATGGTATGTTGCCATTCATAAATACAAGTTACGATTCCCGTTTTATAGTAGTTGGCATATGCTCGCCGACAACGATGACTTATTCTAGGCAAAACGATTTTCTGCCAGTACCAAAGACAGTAGCAAGAGATAAATTTTATGGTGGCCGCAATGGATATGCTGATAGTTTATGCCTGTTTATTAAGAACGAACTGACACCTTATATCAATTCTCACTATCGCACTACAGGTAGAACATTGGCTGTCGGTCATTCACTTGGAGCCTCTTTTGTTCTTGAAGCAATGATAAATTATCAACTATTTTCAGATTATATTGCCGTTTCTCCTAATCTTGCATATGACAGTGATAGGGTTTCTGAAGAATTGATCAAATATGATTATTCTAAAAATAAAGGAAACCAATTCTTGTTTATAACCAATTCTACAGAAGAGAAGATCCGCAGATGGGAAGAATGGAAACCTGCACGTGAGAAACTTTATAAGTTTTATAAAGAGAATGCATTGCCTTCTAATATCACGCTGAAAATAAAATCTTACCCTAATTATACTCATATGTCTTGTTTCCCATATGCACTTCATGATGGATTGGATGCTTATTTCCACTACCGTGATTCTATTGACAATATCTTAAGCAAGGAAACTTATAAAGTGCATATTGAATTAAAAACATTGAGGGCAGGTGATGAAGTCTTTATTACTGGAAATCAGTCTGTATTAGGTAATTGGAATCCAAATAAGATTAAGATGAAACGTATTTCTGATTATGTACGTGCGATAGATCTTGATTTGCATTATCCTGCTCTGTTTAAGTTTACACGGGGTAGTTGGCAAACCCAAGGCTTTCTGGAAAATAATAGTTCTTACGGTAATTTACGGATTGAATCACCTGATAGGCATAATTATAAGTTTGTTATGGACAGTTGGAGCGATGTCCCTAACTAAGTATTTTCTGTTAGAATTACTAATAGCATTTTAAGTTATTTACACATCATATAATACAAACGTATTATTATATTTAAGTTCGAATAAATGTATCAGTAATTATATGCGTAGTCATGGTTATGAACATAGAAAATGCGAGGGAATGTCATCCTATTATATCATGAAACTATAGTTTTGAACTACCAATTCAACTTGAATAGAATAGTAATTTAAGTTAGATTGGTCACCAATTCAATTTAGATTGGTCTGTAAACCAATTTAAATCAGCAAGCCAAAACATACCGGGGAGGTGGAATTTTCACCTCCCCGAAGATAAAGTACTAATAATAAATGAGTTACAAAGAAAACGGCCTCGGGGAGGTGAAAATAAAAAATTGTATGATTTGAAATTTAATCTATGGGGAACAAATTTAATTTGTTTTTGAAATACGGCCTCCATCGTTTTGAATTAAGTAAGGATGCGTCTGTAGATTGGGCTCCTGGAGTCTGGGATAAATAAATTTTGCGCGTGTAATATATAATAAGGAGAGGTTGGAAATAATGTAACGTATTTGTAAAGTAAGTGGAAACATTTTGCAAAAGATGAAACTTTTTTGCAAAAAGATTTGGTATTGCGAAAAATAGTTGTACCTTTGCATCCGCTTTCGAGAACGAACGTTCTTGCTAGGCAAAAAGAAAGAGTTCTTTGAAAAGATTTACATAGACAGAGAAGTAGTACAAGAAGCGAGTACTGGTATTTATATTGGTACTCAGGTAACAAAAAACGAACCGTCATTTTAAAATGAGAAGGTG
>JAYRGU010000016.1:0-6309 GCA_041907685.1 Prevotella sp.
GAATATCCTTGAAATAGTCAACACAACTATCCTCGTCAGGAAATCTACTGAAAAAGTCTTTGAGCAACATCGGTCTGTATTTTTCCATAAAAGTAGTTGTATTTTAGCTATTTACAAAGATATATATATTGAATTAATAAAAATTAGTACCGCAATCACCATACAGAATTATTTACTCTTGCTTCAATCCGCCTTGATTAGAGATTTTAGATTGTGGTTTTAAGCTGCAAGTAAATGTTTCGGGGGGGGCAGTATTTAAATTCTTCACAACGACACATGGATTTCCCGCCGCTATGCAGTCGGCAGGAATGTCTTTTGTAACCACACTTCCTGCAGCAATAATGGAGTTATCACCAATTGTTACACCTTTCAAGACAATAGCTTGCGTCCCAATAAAAACATTACATCCTATATGAACAGGACTCTTTTTCGCAAAAAGTATATCTTTAGAAGAGTTTCTGATTTGAGAATCTAATGAATGAAAATCCGTATCATAGATGTGACTACCAAAACCTATCTTTGTATTATCACCAACAGTAATGCTATCAGAGCAAAAAATCGTGACTCCACTTAGCCCTACATTATCTCCTATCAGAAGATTAGCTCCAGAACGAACTTCTATTCTTGTCTTTGTCTTATTACCAGAAATACTTGACAACAGGGAATTTGAAATTAGGAAGTTCTTTCCTATCCTACATCGTCCTTTCCTTGATATATACACATAAGGAATCCCATAAGATGACAACCCTGGCCCAATGTTTATTCCATACCCTTTAAACTTAATCAAGGTTATGAATGAAAAACAGTATCTATTAACTAACACATGCATCTGATGCAATGTCAAAAACAAAAATCTAATCATTTACTCTTTATCTTTTTTAGCCAGCAGAAAACATTCGGAGATATTCTAAATAAAAATGCATAAAGAGGAGTTACCTTTATAGGCAGTACCCTAACAACATTCTTATATCTTTTCAATATATCTGCTAAGATTAACTTATCATTTAACAGCAACTTACATTCTGCATATTGCTGCTGAAAGAAATTTGCAGCCATTCTTGATATACTCAGATATGCCTTTTGGGAGAATCGCTCATGAACGTCAGAAACAAAGGCTTGAACATCATCATAGGCAGGAAGCCTTGTCATTTTGAATGTGCTGACTGTACTTCCCGGTCTGGCTATTCGATAATAGTACATGGGAGTATCAATATATATAGCCTTACTCATTCTCATCGCTATCTCATGAATATATGCAACATCTTCGAAGAGTATGCCTTCCTTAAAATACAAACCTTCTATAAATTTTCTTCGATACACCTTGTTCCAAACCTGCATGGAATACTTCTGTATACCTTGCAAAAAATCCTCACTTGATATTAAAGAGAATTCTTTTTTGTCGAAGGATTGGTAAGTTCTTTGAATACAATTATAAGGTATAGAGACAAAAGAGCTGATTACGAAATCTGCTTTTGATGTTTCCAAAGCACTTACCATATAATTCAAGACTCTTGAATCAATAAAATCATCGCTATCAATAAAACTTATATAATGGCCTCTTGCCGCACTCAGACCCGCATTTCTTGCTGCACTCTGACCCGCATTTGCCTGATGCTGCACTCTGATTCGATTATCCTTGAAGGCATAGGCATCACAAATTGATGGTGAGTCATCCGTACTTCCGTCATCGATAATGATTACTTCTGTATCATCCTTTATCTCCTCTAAAATGCTATCCAAGCACATCTTTAAATATGGAGCAACATTGTAAACAGGAAGAATGATTGACAATTTTATATTAGATTCATTCATCATTCTATATTGAGTTTATTATTTTTATCCATTTATCCATTATCACTTCCTCGGAGAATCTTGCTGGAATATCCTTTAGGATTTCCTCCGACATTTTTTCTCTAAGATTATCATCGTTCATCAATTTTTCCAAACTCTCGGCAAACTTTTCTTTATTTCCATCAGGTATGATAAAACCAGTAACAGTATCTTTTATGAGAGTACGAGGTCCGAATTCCACGTTATAAGCAACAAGAGGAACCCCCAGGCTACCAGCCTCTAGCAACACCATACCAAATCCTTCATCTCGGCTGCACATGGCATAAATAGAAGCAGTTTGATATACCGCCAACGGATTCTTTGTGAAATCAAAAATTTCTATAAAATCCTGCATATTCAAATCATTGATTAGCTTTCGATATTCCTTTTGTAAGCAACCACTTCCATAGATATTCAATTTCCATTCAGGATGCTTTTCCGCAATCAACGAATATGCTTCAATCAATCTGTCAAATCCCTTTTGATTGGTATTCATGCGTCCTAAGCTTACAACAACCTTTTTTCGGTCATTTATCTTTGGAACAGCTAGGATTCCACTGTCAGGAAGATAATTTGGCATTACATACACTGGTCTGCCTATAGTTCTCCATTTGCCTACCTCATCCTCATTCAGAGTCGTTACAATATCAAACTTACTCACCATATAAGTATGAAGTTTATGGCGCAATCCCTTGACTATATTACCAAACGGATAACGAGAGTGATCTAAACCTATGATATGGACATTGTGATGACGATAAAGTGGCGTGATTTGATAAGTATTCCACATCACAACAGCAGTTTCACCTTCTGAAAGTTCGCTATCTATGTAGCAATAAAGTTTGTCGGTGAACTTCAATGCCAACCTATATCTCCAATAGAGATTAGACTTCACCAATAGGCTATTATGCCAAATGTCGAATGATAAATTATCAAACAAATATTTCACCTTGATTTTTCCATCCAGGTGGTATTTCATTTTCTCATTTGCCTTAAAAAGGCTTATGATATCAACACGATAGCCACGTTTGGAAAAGGAGTTCGCCATATTTGACACCACTCTCTCCACTCCACCATCAAGCGTCATATCCATCGTAAAAAGAAAAATATGCTTTTTCATTTTCATTATTTTATTTTACTGCCAAGCTAACAACAAGTATTAGCTTTAAACCTATTCCTAATTTCTTATATTACTTCCATATTATTTCATACGAAGTTTTGAAGATATAGTTTTGCATATAAAACTACGTTCAGACCTAGATAGTCCAATCAAATAAACAACTATTATACTATATATAAAAGAGAATATTATAAAAAATATAGTATTTAAGATACTGTCATCAAAAAAACTATATACATACCAGGTTGGGAATATAACAATTACAGATGTCATGCAAACTGGAATTATAACCTTTACCACAAAATTACCTGAAGGAAACCTAAATACTCTCAACATATATACTAACCTAAAGATATTGGCCACAACATTGATGATTATTCGTGCATACCAAACGCTATTAGGTGAGAAGTGCATCTTTTGCAAAACATATGCTATTGGGAAATTTGACAATATCAATAATCCAGTAACAATCTGATGCGTTCTGATTTTCCCCGTGGCATCAACAAACAACCATAAAGGACAAAACAAGGCATCAATCAGCATGTATATCAATATTAAATCAGTAAATTCTACCGCATACTGTGGTACTGCACCTAACCAAATCGACAACAATGCAGGCATCGCAATGATAAGAGGAAGAATCAACACCCCAAACAGATAATAGGAAAACTTGCTGGAATGATATACCAATCTATAACAAGCATCTTTCTCATTGGTAGCATATAGCTTTGTAATCTGTGGAGTAAAAGCTATTTGAAAGTTTGAGACAAACGAGAACATCGCATTACTCACCTGATTAGCAATACTCACAGCTGCATTCACTGTCACTCCGCAAAACACATTAAGTATCATATTGACACCAGTGTTGGAACCCATATTGGCAATGCCAGAAAACATTGACCAACCACTAAAACCAAATAACTGCTTATAAAGAGACTTTTCTATTCCCTTACCTGAATAATGAGTATTCGGAATTTTTCTATAACAATAAAAGAAATAAGCAAATGTAACAACAGAGCTTATTACGAACATAATTATTGCAAATAACGATAATCTATGCTCAGAGAATACATACAATAAATATACTCCGCCAAGTTTAAATATCACATCTACGATACTAAGATAAGCATAAAAATCCATCCGCTCGTATGAGACTATAGCTGCATTATATGGTATTTTTATGAGGTACGTACAAAAAGTCAATATTGAAAATTGATAGACTATATTTGCAGCCACCATCTTATTTTCAGGTATATTCAGTACATAATTTACCACATATAAACCTATTGTTTCTGCAAGAAATAGTACAACAAGCATTACTAAAAAATATAAGTTTAAACTTGCAGAAAACACCTTTCTTACCATCAAGTTATCGTCCTTACCAATATAGAAACTAAGGAACCTGCTAGTACATGTGGACATTGCTGAATTAAGAAACGCAAAAAGCGTAACTACACTTCCAACAATTCCATATATACCAAAATCTTCCACACCAAGACATTGAAGTACAACTCTAGATGTAAATAGATTAACAGCCATCAATACGAACATTCTCACGTAAAGAAGCATTGTATTCTTCGCTATTCGTTTATTATTATCTGATGTTTGATTTGACATATATTACTTTCCAAACTTTTTAATCCTCTGTTCCTTCTTCAAAGAGCAGACAAGCAGCTGTCCATTCTTCTCGGCTACGATATAGCCATCCAAACCCTGAACTACCGCCTTGCTTTCATCGGCTGCATGAACTACGCAATTCTTGCATTTATACAATCGGATGTCCTTGCCTACCTTGGCTTTGCCAGCCTCATCTTGTGGGAGCAAGGTGCGGAGGCTGCCCCAACTGCCTAGGTAGCTCCAGCCGAACTCGGCTGGCAAGGTATAGATTTCCTTCGACTTTTCCATTACGGCATAGTCAATGCTTATCTTCTCGCAGGTTGGGAAGAGTCTGCCGACTACCTCTTTCTCCTGTTCGGTATAGAAAGAAAGTGCCATCTCGTCCATGATGCTGGCAAGGTTTGGCTGGAAGGTGCGGATTGCCTTGCTGATGGTATCAATGTTCCATACGAAGATTCCGGCATTCCAATAGTAATTGCCAGCGGCATGGTATTTCTCGGCTGTCTACAGGGTTAACGTCTTATTTTCCGCCACACCACATCTCCCGGCTGTTTTTCAAGCGGTTATGTGGATTACGCAAAAAATGATTTTCCGAGTTTTACCTATATTTTGATATAACAGGGCAGCAATTGCCGCTTGTCATGGGTTTCTTTGTTGTCTATTGTCTTGGTCCGTCGCTCCCGTCGCACTTTAATCTGATCGGGAGTTAGCTTCTGGACTTTAAATGCAAGTTCCAGTTTGAGTTCATAAACTTGTCATAGTTGGCACCATACTCGGAGCAGAACTCCTTCAGATCCTTAGTCTCACTGCACAGCTGATACAGATCGTAGACTTCCTGATAATTGACTTTTGCTTTCGCCATAACTTTTCTGTTTTAAAGTTGATGCCGCAAAGGTAATATTTTTATGTGCCGGTGTCAAGGCGGAAAATAAGACGTTTACCTGAATATTTACGATCGTACCAAATCAACCAATTTTCCTCTATATCTATAGAATAAATAATTATCCAAGAATTGTTCCTTCTTAGTTTCTCACTGAAAAACTCTTAGTTTCTCTGCGGGAAACTGTTGGTTTCTCGGTTTGAAACTAATAGTTTACTAAAGGAGAACTGTTGGTTTGCCAATTAAAAGTCGTATTCTTCGTAGTAGTTATCGAAAACAGGAGGCTCGTTCCAGCCATAAGAGCGGCAGATAGCGACTATCTCGTTGCGGTCCTGGGGTGTGATGGGGTAAGTGCCGTTGCGGAACTTGAAGTACTTAGTCTTGGTGAAGTGTTGTATCTGAGCTTTGCGGATGGCCTTGGCTTTGCCCTCAGGAATACTCTCATAGAAGTTGAGCATACCACGTGCCATCTTAGCCTTGGCGTCGGAAAGGAAGTCGGTGCAGGTACCAGCGACAACATCCCTGCGGTAGGGGTTGACAATACCATCTATTGCATCTACTTCATTTATTATATTCTCATCAATATAACCAATATACGGATATTCCATCTTTTTCGCAACCCATATTTACTGCTCGCCAAAATCGGGGTTGTCGGCATTATCCCATATGAGGTAAGTGGGTAGGAACATTAATGGGTAAATGCCTGTTTCGATGTAATTCAAATCTGCACATCCTAAGTCAGTCTAACAGTATGATGTGTATCATTGCTAAATGTCAAGTAAGGTATATCTATGTTTTGTTGAGCTAAAAGTTTTGGATAAGGAAAGTAATCATCTTCAATGCTTAAATGAATTTCATAATT
>JAYRGU010000017.1:0-5855 GCA_041907685.1 Prevotella sp.
CAGAAGCTATACAACAGGCTTGGTCTACAATGTTTACAGAAATATCAACGCTAGGATATACTCTAGATTTTTCAAGACCTATCATTGAGCGATATGCCATGAAAATGATTAGTAAGCACTTATGTGAATTATGCGTGCCTATTATGTAGATATTAGTCTTCTTGTATTGAATGAATCGCACTAATGTTTATTATTTCAAACAAATCCAAAGTATGTGCACATGATAATAAACATTACTAGATATGAAATGTCCGTTATTACAGTATATTAAGAGACAAATTCTAACCGTATAATAATCCAGAAAATAAAATTACAAATTTAAAATTATATAAATATCGACAAAAGAAAATATTTTTTTGTATTTTTGCAATTCGTAGTTTAATACGTCTATTCAGAGTATTGTGATTTAACAACGAAGATTAATTAAATAAATAACAACATGCAAAATACCATCAATGCAGAAGAAGATATTTCATCACAGGTCAAGTCTGAGAATCTGCTTGACTTGTTTGCTATACCAGAACTGTGCAACAAAAACTTTTTTATTCCAGATTACCAGCGTGGTTATCGTTGGGGGGAACGTCAGGTAACACAGCTAATGGAAGATCTTTCCGAATTCTTTAGCCCAGAAGGTGAGGGAAAATTTTATTGTCTACAACCCATTGTAGTAAAGCAGATGCTTCCAGAAGATATTAGTAGATATAATCTCCATTCTAAATGTAATAGTAATGTATGGTATGAGGTAATTGACGGTCAACAGCGACTCACAACGATTCGCATAATCTTTACACTAGCTCATTTGATGGACTCAGATAATGAAGAACGGTTTAATCTTGAATATCAAACCCGTCCTGATCTTGGAAAGCTTTTTGATAAACTAACTCGAAATGTATCTGATCCATATCAAATTGATGCACCAGAAATCCAAAAACTTAATATTGATTCTTGGCATATTCTCCAAGCTACAAACAGCATTATGAGCTGGCTAAAGAATAAATACGACCAGACAGCAGACAAACAGGGACTAAAGTATTTTAAGGGAACTTTTTATGAGAATTTCACGCATTCCAAAGATGCAAACAACGGAAAATTAGTCCAAATAATCTGGTATGAGTTACGCGACAGAAGTGATCAGAATGATACTTTTAAGCGACTGAACGACAAGAAAGTTTCACTGAACAATGCAGAACTTATCCGTTCCATGTTTTTATCAGATTCAGCTAAATATGAATACGACAAGGATTTAATAAAACAATATCCAGAGAAACTGCGCGATACAGTCATAATGCTTGAACAAAGCCGTAAACAGTCGCATATCATTGAGGAATGGGATATTATTGAGAAGCAACTACATCAGTCGGAATTTTGGGCTTTTATAACCCAAGATGGCAAAGCTGATGAGTATGCTAGTCGAATCGAATATATCTTTGATTTAGTTTCTAAAAAGGGACAGAATGAGCGCGATGATTTGTCAACATTCCTCACGTTTGTGGACATGATTCATAAACATCATGATAAAGACGGAAAAGAGGTAAAAGGTCTTTGGGACTTATGGCAGAAAGTGGAAAATTATTTCTCTATACTCCAAGCCTGGTATTCTGATTCTGCTAACGGATATGAATATTACCATAAGATAGGCTTTTTAATTACAGAACAAGGCAGAAAGGTGCTGATTAATCTACTTGACGAAGCCCAGAAAGAAGACAAACATATTTTTGCAGAGAAGCTCAATTGGAAGATCATGAATGACATCACCGATGGTAATCCTGATGATAACATTTTTGAATACAGTTACGACAAGCTACAGCAACGCTCCAAACTGTGGAAAGTAATTTTCTACTACAATGTAGAGTCTATACGTCTTGGGAAAATAGATAAGTTTCCATTTAATATATTCAAAAAGACTGAATGGACCTTAGAGCATATCCATGCACAAAACTCAGAGCGAATTGACAGAGACGATAAAAACAAATGGAAGGAATGGTATAATGAGAATATCAAAGCACTAGAAAATCTTCAGATTCGTTTTCATGAAAATGACAAGTTTAGTCCTGCTCAACTAATTATCTCTTTGAAGGAAGAAAAAAACAAAGTTGATAGCAATAACTTTGTATTCAATGACTTTTCAAAAAGCTTTGACAGTGTTAATGCTTATTACGACAAGATGGCTCAAGTAGAGGGAGGAACGCCAGAGATTCATACGCTATCTAACATGGCTTTACTAAGTGGTTCTGTTAATACGATTATTGGAAACTCAGCCTTTGAGGTCAAGCGGCAGCTAATACTTTCGTTAGATGCTGCTGGACAGTTTATTCCTTATTGCACTAGACAAGTATTCTTAAAATACTTCAACCGAAATAAGCCAAACTTCACTGTACAACAGACTTTCTATTGGAGTGAAGAAGATCGAAAAAGTTATATGGAAGATTTAAAAAAAGTTCTATCCGGTGTGTTTTTAACAAATGATTCAGACTCAGAAACAACAAATAAAGAAGAAAATGACTAATATAGGTAAATTGATAACATTTCCAGAGCTATTCAATGATGAAGAAGACGTGGTAATCCCTAAAGTTCAACGTGACTATGCTTATGGAAGAAAAGAAAGCAGAGTAATAAATATCCTTACTGGACTATTGAGCAATATATTAAATGCTGTTATGCAGCAAAATGATGAGATTATCCTTGACTTTATCTATGGGGGAGCTTATGTTAAAGAAGACGATATGACAGCTGGGATGATACCTTTAGACGGCCAGCAACGTCTTACAACGTTGTTCCTTCTGTATTTCTATGCTTCGTTACTTGAAAAAAATAAAGTTTTTGATGAAGATGTAGCATTCTTAACACATTTCAAATACGAAACACGCCAATCAGCTAACGAGTTCTGCCATCATCTGATTACTGACATTAGACAGAACCTTATCAATAAAAAATATGATGCTGAAAAGGATTCTATAAAAAAATGGATTGTAGATGATGCCCACTATTTGATGATATATGGTAATGACCCAACCGTAGAATCTATGCTCAACGTACTTGAGACAATTGAGTCCATGTGCAGAAAAAAAAATATGCTACATCTTAAACCATGTCTTTGGGAACGGTTGATAGGTTGGAATAATATTAAATTCTACACATTATCACTCAATGACTTCGGCTTGACTGATGACTTATATATCAAGATGAACTCTCGTGGTAAACGTCTTACTAGCTTTGAGATTTTCAAGGCTGATATAGTGGCAGCTATCAAGGAAATTGATTACATTAAACAAGATGATAGTACGAACTTTAAAGATGAGTTTCCAAAGAAGATGGATGCTCAATGGATAGACATAGCATGGGAGTTTACAGATAAGCATATTGATAACATACATAGGACCAACGATGTAACCAGCGATGTAGATCAAAGATATTTTTGGCTTTTCAAAAACATATTTTGGTTGGAATACTGTTTGAAGGGAAGTAATACAAAAGACTACAAAAATATTGAAGATGTAAAAAGTTATAATCCTAATTATATTAAAGAAATACTTTCAGACAAGGATTCTGTCATACAAATTATGGATGTGTTTGACACATTATACCGGTTACTAAATAAACCTGGATTTGAAAAAATATGGGAAAAGTATTTTTATGATTCTTCTGTAATTATAGGTGAAGCAAATAAAATACGTATCTTTGGGCGAATTAGAAATGGTAATATATTTGAGGCTGCTATGCAAGAAAGTTTTACAGTCTCTAATACCGTTTATTTCTACGCCTTATATCTTCTTGAGAATTCAGGATACGACGATTCTGTTAAATTTAAAATTATGCGGATTGTTCGCAATCTTATGGCTACAAATGTTCGTTTAGAGGATGCACGTACAGACAAGCTCCCAGGATTTTTGAAAGAAATAAAATACATTGTTGACCATCAAGGCGTTAACTGCATGATAAAGAAAGATAAAACATTTATACTTGAAGGTAAATATCATAAATTGGCATTTGTACAGAATAGTTGGAATGAAGAATATTTGAAAGATAACTGTTTATTACCAGAGACATATAATAAAATTCTGAAATACGAAAATCATGATCTACTACGAGCATCTATTACACTATTTATGGACTATTGCCGCATAAATAGTGAACAAAGACAGACTTCTTATCAATTTGATGAGACCCATTTACTAAATTTGCTTGATAAGTTCGAAAAGATATTTTCGAACAATTATCCAAATTATTTAAACAAGCTTAGAGCCAACTTTATTAATCAGGATGATGAATGTTATCTGCAATGGGATGCCAATATGGAAGGTAACAGTGATGGTACTAACAAACGCCGCTACTTTATTACGGCCACATGGCTTCGCAACTATCGCCAATTTTTCATTCGATATACGAATCGCCGAAATCAGGAATCTATGTTGAAAATTATAGAAGAGTTACCATTACCTATAGACATGAAAGAACCAACGGAAAAGTGCAAAGAGTTTAGCAATGAAAACTGGAAATATTATCTTGCCAAGTATCCTGATGCTTCAAATTATCCAGATGCAAGATACGGAATAGGTGTTTGGGAAGATAGAGATAAACGTCCGTTGGAACTCATCATACTGAACAGTTCTCAGCATAGCTCATACAACTTAGAATGGATGATGATGAATCTCACCTTATTTAATCAATTATCTAATTCTCAAGCATATAAGCTTGATCCTCATGGTTGCAGTCCGATAATAATTGTAGCAAATAACTCTTCATTGGATTTCGTACAAGGAGGTTGGAATTTGTATACATATCAAAATCTTCCTAGCATGATTGCGACAATGGATATGGTTACTTGTAAAAAAGTTGATGAAAAAGAAAATACTTACTACCATGTTAGCTTTAACTCCTTAGAACATGAAATGGATTACATAGAGTTAGGTATAGAGTTGGTAAATATATTGAGCAAAGCTCCAGAAATAGAAATAAAGGAATAAATTGACTGAATATTACAAGAGACAATAATATAGTTTAACAATATAACACAGAAAATATCTGTCATAAAATAATAAGATTACAGAAATATTCTAATCAAAATTTCGTCCTATAATACAGATAAATTCTTATTGCTCTACATTAGTAATAACGTTCCGAACAAGAACAAATGAAGAGTGCATTTAGAGTGCAAATATGACTTCTTATCTTTTTGATATTTAACCAGCTCGCATGTCAAAGAACGCTTCTGCACACAATATCAAAAGCATAGGGCTAGTTTGAATGGATTTGCTTAGTGTAACTAAATGTGATGCAAAGTTACACTAAGTTCTTTATTCACGCAATCAAATACATTACCACCTGTTAGCCAAAATCATATAAGTATTATTTCTTTATTATATAACGCGCGCACACACGCTATAGGTTTTTGAAAAACGCTAGCGTCAAAGTGTCTATTCGCTGATTATCAATCTAGTAGGACTTTAAATATCAAAAACAAAGAGTCGATGAAGTGTTGTTTATTTCACGATTCTCGAAGGCGTAAAATGCGACAAAATGCTATCTTAAAAACATAGTGTTTCTCTTTCAACACTACTTATTTAAGTATTTCTGATAATGAGCATCTAGGAAATCTCTGTTAGGAGCAAACTTTGAAGGAGCTATAATAGTCTGTCCATCAATAAGTGATAAATACTTTTTGAATTTCTCATCATGCGTTGTTACTAGAAGTTCTTCAGATATAGAAATTTTTAAATCTGGATTGATAGCAATTAACAATTGATCATAAGCCTTATGAAAGAATACATTTAAACATAAACCATTACATGGGTTTGTCCTATTCTTAACATCATCAGACCAGTCTACAATATGACATGCCTCTAATAGCTTATCAT
>JAYRGU010000018.1:0-5650 GCA_041907685.1 Prevotella sp.
AAGTTGGCGATTTTTCTGTTAAACGACAAACATTATATTTGCACGGTGATCAGACAAAGAATCACAATGATGCAGTTTTGACTCTGCCGGCGCATGTTTTAAAATTAATGATAGACTTACATATATTCGACCGACCAAGCCAATATTATCTATTCAGCACGGACTTCAGACCAGGAGCCACTTATAGATCCGAGAAATCGTTCAGAGATTATTGGCATAATCACATTAGGAAGGACTTAAATCTGTCAACTAAATATAAGTTTTATTCTCTGAAGGATACAGGCATAACGAATATGCTGCGTGCCAACACTGATATCTTAAGTGTACGTGATCAGGCCCGACACTCTTCAATATTGATTACCGATATTTATACGCCAAAGGATATTAAAGAGGCAAATAAATTATTAATGAATTATCATGGAGTTTTATAATATAAAAAAAGTAGGTATATTGATACCTACTTTTTATTTGCTATTTCCTCAAGGGTTCTATACTCTGCACGTAAAGCCTTACGCTTTGCCTTATAATCTCCGTACTCGGTCATATCCTCGCCGTCAAGTTCTTTAGATGTAAGATAGTCCTTTGACTTTAATATAGCATCAATCTCTTGCATGCGAACACGAGCTTTGTCCTGTTCGGTAGAAGCTTGCATAACTGGGTCAGGCTTTGTTATTTTTACATATCCTGCTGCAAGAACATCAGCTTCAGTAACCTGCCCATATAGATTAGTTTGGTTTTCTCTTTCAAGTGAAGATTCTCCGTTCCACCACTTATCAATGTTTTTATTATAATATGCTTCCATCTTTAATCATTTAAATATTTATATCTTCAAAAATACAAAATAATTAATACATTATATATATATAGGCGTAAAAATGGAAAAAATACAGTATCATTTAACATATAATCGTTCGGGCCAACTTAATAAAGGCGGTAAAGGGTTAATTCAAATTGAGTGTAGGCAATACGGCAGAAGGATGTTCCTCTCTACGAATATGTACATAGAGCCTTGTGAATGGTCCTCTGGAGTCGTTGTAAACTCTCCTTTCTCTTATGAATATAATGCAATATTAAGAGAGAAGCTCATCGAAATAGAAAAAATAGAAATTGAAATTTGGAAACAGGGACAAGAACCTACGTTAGCTAAATTAAAGCAAGCCTGTAAAAGCAATGTACACCCCACGGCCACACTAGCAGATTTAGAACGTGCTTTCATCGAACCTACCAAGCGTCGGGCAGCAACTAAAGAAGCATATCGAACAACAATTAAAGATATCGACAGGTTTGATAAATCCGTTACGATATCAGATATCACATACGAATGGATCGAGCGATATCGGAAGTATCTAGTAGATAAAGGATTGATGCGTAATAGCATTATTGGGAGATTAAGAAACTTACACTTCCTTACAAATGAAGCTTTGCGCCGTGAAATCATAACAAAGGATCCTTTTAAAAATATTACGATTGGAGAAATGACACATCGTAAAGAATCTTTAACAGAAAGTGAAGTCTGCAGACTTGAGAAAATTGAACTAACAGGCAAAATGGAACATGTACGTGATTTATTTCTTTTTTCTTGTTATACAGGTCTAAGATATTCTGATTTGGTGACATTGAGAACCTCAGACATAAAAAGCATACATGGTAAGACTTGGTTAATAAAAGAAACTCTCAAAACTGGTGGTTTTGCTAAGATACCCCTTTATTCTTTATTCAAAGGGAAAGGACTTGAATTAATTGAAAAATATGGAAGCATAGAACGGTTAGCTAATGTTGGCAGCAACAGCGACACAAATCGAGAGTTAAAGATACTAGGTCAGTCTTGTAAAATCAAGACGCCTCTGCATTGGCATCTCGCTCGGCATAGTTTTATATCTATACTCGCAAAGAAGGGTGTGTCGTTGCCTATCCTAATGAACATTGTGAATCACACCAAAAGCGATACAACCAGGAATTATATGGATATCAAGTCAAATGATGTTGGAAAGGTTATTGATAAGATTTTTACATTTCGCAAAATTTAAAGTTGCAAAGTTAAAATATGATCGTTTGACTTTGTTTAAATCAGTGTCCTTATCAGTAATCATATATGCTTACTGATAAGGACATATTAAGATTATAGTTGTTATAGTTGTGTCGGGTAATATACCTGTAATATATTTTAATACAATCTTAAGATCAATACTAAAATTTTATGTTTATAGAGATAATTTTGAAGGGTTAGATGTGCCTTATACCAATCATCAGGTACAAATAGTTTTAACCATGATGGATAGTTGGTATCTGAAAATATGTATTGGAGTAGGTGGATTATATTATAAATATGTTACTGATAATGTTTATAATGAATGGGTAAAGGTTTAGTGTCGGGAGAAAACCTAAATATTGTACACTATGAAAGGTCTATGTTCTCTCAAGCATTTGGTGAAGGATTAGCTATAGAATTTAAGAATATTTTTAAATTCTATATTGATTGGGAATATTCAAAGTTATATATATGCATACCAGATAAACCTACTCAAATTATTAATATTGATAGTCATTTATAATAAGTGTCGGAAGGAAGACAAAATATTAATGCTGTAGATAGTCTTGATATTCTACCTTCTGTGCCTTTTCAATACGGATATTATTATAATAACATACAACAACAATTTGGAATTTATATTCATATAAGTTCGGCTGGATGTTGTTTACAAATATTTGTAGGATATAATAATGGATTTTTCAAAGTTCGCACATTTAATCAAACAATACAATTATGGAATGATTGGAAAATATATATTAGTGTCGGAAGGAAGTATAAAATATAAGCCTGTAGATTTAAATAATTGGTTTGTTAAATTTGAATTAATTGTTGGAAGACATAGCAATCTACCAGAAGGGGAAGTCGGTACTTGTGTCGCTATATGTATCGAGGAAATTCCAAATGATTATTACATTCAATTTTTATTTTCATCAAATCTTCATTATAGGGAAATTAGAAAATATGGGTATGTAACAAATTGGCGCACCTTATAGGTGTCGGGAGCATATGTAGAAAGTAAAAGTGTTGATTTAAATAATTGGACTCCTGTATTTGGAATAGCGAGAGGAACCCATACTAATCTTCCTAATGGAATGCATGAAACAACGACAGTTTTATGTATAGAAGAAACACCTAACCATTATTACAATCAATTTATTTTTACTTCACATATATATTATAGAGAATTTAATACATTAAGCATTGCAAATCCATGGATAATGGTTTGCTAGTGTCGGGAATAATGTTCGTTGGTGCGACTAGTAATATAGATAACATAGTGAATAATTTCAGATGCGGTTATTATTATGGAGAAACAATATCTGGATTATATATACATCTATCATCAACAGGATGCATAGTACAATTAGTTTTTGAATTTAATTCCTATCGTGTATTATTTAGAGTTTATAATCAATTAACTGCAAGTTGGAGTGAATGGAAAACTTTACATCAAGGATAATTTTATATAAATTTCCAATCATTCCAGTTGTTAGACACAGCCCACTAGTATCTAACCGCATTAAGATTGTTAGTTATGATAATTTGCATAGCAAAATTCCCTGTATATAATGAAAGTCCTGAACCCCATAATGTATCAGGATGAAGTTTACTGATAGTAGCTCCATTTATATCAATAATATAATTAGCAACTTCAACAAGATCTAAATTTGTTGTATTGGTCCAAATACGTTTAGGTATAACTCCCGACACTACAGTTCAGACCATTCACTTAAATCTAGATCACCTTCATTAAATATTTGATATTTTAAATGATCATACAAACTCACAATATTATAACTTCCCCATGTGCCTAATTCTATTAAAATTGAATTATCCTTGTTTTTATATTTTTTTGTTCCTGCAAATGATGGTATTTGATATTTTCTTATTGTTGGCGTACCTAAATAGATGAAATTTGAAAAGATCTCCGCTATACAATTAGTCCTGTCTGCTGACTGCCCAAATATTAAAATACCAAACTGTTCATTAGTTATTAAAATATATCGTGTATAATTTGTACCAGATAAAAAAATGTGATAATTATTATTTTCTCCCGACACAACTGATGCAAGGTTCTCAATCGTTGCCTTACCAAGTGTCTGGCCGTTGTTAACTAAAACATTCGTAAATGTTGACAAAGCATCTGAATTTCCTAGCAATTTACCTATCTCATCCTTTATGATTGGCATTAAATCGCTTTTCTTAATACTTACACTCTGTCCATTCTCAAGTGTTGCACGTATGCAGTCATTATCTCCTAAATTTGTAACCTTTGTTACTTCATTTTCTTTTTTTATATTAGCCATAATATTTAATATTTTAATTGTTATTCTACTCCAAAGTCATTCATGTTAGTTACCATGAAATTAAAACTACCATCGTTTGCTGTCGCATCATCACTGGTAATGATAGTAATAGTTAATGTTCCATTAACAACAACTACTTCCGCCACAGTCGCTTTTATCGGTGAAAAAGCAGATCCTTTATCTTCTGCTGCATGACCAACCCCAGTTGCCATAACGATGATATCATTAGCTGAATCAATATTAATCTCAGAAGTAAAGGCAATGACATAAATGCCTACTCCTTGACGAGACACTGCAAAATCAATTCTCTTATCCCAACATCTTCCCCTTATCGATGCGCCAGTGGAAGAACCAGTAACAACACCTTCAGCTATTACTTTTAATTTTCGACCATAACTATGTTCTGTTACTGTATCTATTCTATTTAAAACCTGCCAACCAAAGAAAGTAGTATCATTTCCCATTCCTAACAATTCTACCATTTCACGATTAATGATAATCGAATCATTAGGCACTCCATCTTCATAAATTTTACTTCCAGAAGTATGAATAGTACTATCATTTGTAGTCAATGTTCCATCAGACTTATATGAATGTATTATTCTGATAACTCGCCCTACATTTTCAACCTTGTCAATAAGAGTAATATTACTACCTCCAGTAATACAAATGTTATTATTATATTTGGCATTAGGAATTCCATCAGCATAATACATAGGAGAGCGGAAATTACCACTAAGATTAACATTGTTGACGTTAAGATTTTGAATAGTAGCGTTTTGCGCATCAACAGTCTTACCATTTAGTGCATTAAAAAGAATAGTATCTACCTCCAATAATGCAGTATTTATCTTTCCTCCATGGATTATTGTTACATGTTGAGTTTGAGCTGCATTCTCCATATCGGCAAGACTTGCATAACCTAAGTTCTTCGCGAAATTCTCTCGGTAATCAAGAGCTGACTTTGCATCAGTTTGAGCTTGCTTTGCTACTGTATCATCAGTATATTTACTAGCAACTTGCCAATGCGCAATATCGAAGGCAGCACCAGCAACTTTGGCTGTGACACATTTAAGAATATCATTTTTAAATGTATCACCATAAGTTGCATTAGTCCAAATATCACCAACATTATATGCGTCTGCATCTGTTGGCTGAGAAGTGAACGTATGAGCCTTAGATTGGATATTCTTATTAATATCTTGGAATATAGCGCTGCCACTGAAATTTAACTTCTTTCCAAATAAAGTTATACCGTCATCATTCATAGTGAATGATGAGTTTATAGCATCATAAACAGTTCCACCTTCTT
>JAYRGU010000019.1:0-3429 GCA_041907685.1 Prevotella sp.
AGCATAAGCTTCTGCAATTGCAAATCCAATACCATAAGCAGCACCTGTTACCAATGCCACTTTACCTTCCAAAGAAAAGTTTTTTGAAAATGTATCCATTATCTATTGTTTTACTATTAAGTTATCAGAGTAGTCTGATGCAAAAATACAAAATTAATTTGAAACAACCTATATTTACTCATTTATCTTTTGCATGATTTGTATAATAAAACAAATAAAGCTTATATCATAATACTATGCTTATAGTATCAGAATTCAGGATGCGAAACTACCAATAATAGAAGAATATAAATAATTGTTTAACCTCTATTAATTCAAATAATTAAGTGATATTTGTCAGGAACTAATTAAGCTGACGACAATAATCGTCTAAATCAAGAAAAATAGTAGGAAAATTTTAACAAAGCCATTTGTTCATTTACTTGTGTAGAGTAATTAATATAAAGATCACAAAAAAACAGAAAGAAATTATCGTTAAAACCTTTGTTATATGTTCATTTGTCATGGATAACAATTTTTTTTGTTCTATTATATCCGTTTTTTAGAAAGGGAAACAATATTTCGCTCTAATTTTTAGCTCATCAAGAGGAACAACTTCATTTCTAGCATTATCAACAACGAACAAGGTCATCAGGGATTTAATACGAAAATCAAGAAAATTCTTGAAGGAACGTACCCTGATCTTTTTTGCAAAGGTTATAATGAAGGTACTAACGAGCACATTAAGACTCCTTTACACGAACTTAGCAGCAGTAAGTTGGGTCGCCAAATTTTTATAGACATGACCAACAATCTTCAGACAGAACTACTTATAACAGGTCTTCACAAGAATAATGTTGTAACATCGTTGCCAAAAGGCACTATCAACAAGCGTTTTAATCTCATCTGTGCTGTATTGAGAGAGCTTACGTTTAGGGTGAACAAGGAGCAATTGTAATTGAATAGATAGTTAATTAATAACATTAGAAGGATTTAACCAAATGATTATATCCTTCTAATTTGTCAAAATTCTACTTTGCGTTTCATTATACAATAGACAACTCCATAATTGTCACCTTCTATAGTATGAGGAGTTCCATGTTGAATATCATTTCCACGCCCAAGTTTACTAGTCCAAGTTCCATCGCGATGTTGGCGTGCAGCATGAGTCCATTTTTTAGAGTCGGAATCCCAATACAAAGCCACTTTCATAAAACCAAATTCATAATTCTCCGAATCGCAAATTTCATACCCTTTTGTTTGGAAAGCTTCAATTAAAGAATTAACTTCCGTGGTCTTACTTGCTCCATCAGGCCAAAAAGTAACACCATCATACCATGCCTCCCCCCCTGGAGGTTGCATCCATTGGTCATCTTTCTGATAAGCCCAAGCTATACAATTATAATTAGGCGTAGCTGGACTTGTTAGTTTGAAATCTTTATCAGCATTAAGACCAGGAAAAGCCTGTTTGAGGATTTTTATGATCTCAGCACTTTTACCCATAGTCTACATGCTTCCGTTATAGTTGTATTGGGGTTACTTGTAACTTTCTTTTTGAAAATAATATTAAGTGCCCACACTAAATTTGATGGGTGTGCGTCAATTTCCTCAAGAATAAAAGGAACAGCTCGCTTCCCCATTGCCAAAATAGCCTTAAAGTCTAATTGTCCAACTATACCTTCAATAGAGGACAAAAACATTGTTTTCGCTTGCCATGCAGCAAGATGGCTTTTAAAAGTAATCCTTTCATTCAGCAAAATATCATTTTCATTATTAACCTCTCGAATATATCTTGCCGTTTCTGTTCTATTAATGATAGTTTCAACCTTACTAAACTGATCAATATCGGCATAGACTGGTGTATTTGCGGCAGACATGAGACCCGCAGCAAGTGTAAGAGGCATCCATCCTTTTTTTATACTGTTCAGTTGCATAATGCTCTAGTTTTTTCTGTTATATTATTAAAGAAAATATTATTCTTAATATTTCTTAAGTCCTCAAGTACGTCTCCCAATGATTCAGAAGTATATAAAAGGTTATTTCTATTCAGGACATCTATATCAAAAATATAAATATACTTATCTGTTATCTTATCTACATTTTGATTAATAATTGAATATACACCTTCCTTAACATCTACTGTCATTCTGAAACCGTACTTCAGTAATGGATAAGGCAAATGTTTATCATCATCCGTAGAAGATATCACTGTATTAAAATACTCTGCAGGATCATCAAACTCAACCATCTCAAACTGGTTTACGAACCTAATAGAAGTACGTTTAATCGCAATAGTTTCCAATATTGGCTTAAACAACTCAATATATTTAAGTACAGTTGCTTTAAAGTTATCCCATCCTACATATGCAGCCTCACTTGTATAGGTAATTCCATCCGTTGATATATCCAATTTTTCTTTTTGATCCTTTGAAAAATACAAATAACTAGCAACCTTAGCATCTGAAACTCCATTTACAGGAGCTTTACCAAGTGGAATTGGAGTATTGTTTTTCAAACTAATACTTGCTGCAATATTGTTATTCCTTTCTGGGAGAAATCTACGCAAATAAGCATCAAAACGTAAAAAATCCTGTAAGATAACATTGCTTTCATCAAACTTAATTTGACAAATTGCAACTACAACTGGAGGATTCTCCAGTTTAGGCCATTGATTCGTAACATTATGATTATCGGATGCCATTGTGCATATTTATTTAATGTTGCAAATATAGTGATAAATTATCAAACTTCCAAATTTATTAAGTTTTCTCTACATAACATATCACTAAAAAGACTTTGTTTTTGCTTCTTATGCAGTCATAGGAAGCAAAAACTATCATTAAATTGTCATCAACAAATACCACGAGAAATTTATTGAAATATTTAAATGAGTAAACATAAAAATAAGATTTCAACAGTTGACTTATAAAAACTATTTAAAAAAGTTTAGAGGACATATTTCTCGTATACTTCTGTATATAAAACAAATATACAAAATGATACCATTTTCAACAGACTAACCATAGCGTTCTTAGTTACAAAAGCATTACTTCATTGCGTTACGGTATTTCTGTTAATGAAAGCTATATCAAGAGCATTAACATCATGAACAAACTAAATTAACGTCATAATATCATGAAGCAGATTCGAGGATTGAAGTTGCACAATGAGCCTGACACCAAGCATGACGATGAAATATAAGCACCTTAATGAAAATATGACTAAGTAACCGCTGTCTATTCTAAAAAAACAACGGATTATAAGCATCTTCAATAACTAGCTTTCAACAACAATAAAAGAGAATCAAGCAAACGCTTAATTCTCTTTTCTGTTGTCCTAGGCGGACTCGAACCACCACTGACAGAACCAAAAACTGTAGTGCTACCATTACACCATGGGACAATCAATATAAACTGTTTCCAGTTTTCGGGTGCAAAGGTAATAGATTTT
>JAYRGU010000020.1:0-3205 GCA_041907685.1 Prevotella sp.
TTTATTTTATCTGACATAATTTGTATTTTAAAAATTATTTCTTAAGCTGTGTCAGGATGCCGTTAAGCTTTGATTTCACGCTAGCGTCCATTCTGTAAGTATCATACTCTAGGATAAATCCCCCGATAAGATCAGGTTCTACCTCGGTCTCAAACTCCACAGTTCCATTAGTATTACTCTCCACCATCTGTCGCATTTTCTGCTCTGTGTCATCAGATACGACAGCAGCGGTAATGAGTTTGCCACGGATGACATTCTTCTGTTTTCTATAAAGTGTGATATACGAATTCGCCATGAACTGCATTATTCCCTCACGACCCTCTTTCAAAACAAGAGAAATGAAATTCTTCGTAAGTTCGCATACATTGCTTCCTGCCGCAGTAACGAGAAGATTTTCCTTACTGTCTTTTGAAAGCATTGGATTGTCTATCGTAAATCTGAGTTCAGGTACATCGATGTAACTCTTTGCAAGAATTTGCATATCTTTATACACCGAATCCTCGATTTTAGCATCTGTGCTGCTTTTTAGCAGCGCACGCGCATATCTTACCGATATTACTCCTATATCCATAACCAATTATTTATTTTCTGCCGAAGAAACGTCATCCAGCATACGGTCAATCAAATCCATCTGAGCTTTGTCATTACCAAGTTTTTCACGAAGAATCTTCTCAGCTATTTCAACACTCAATGTCGCTACTTGCTTTCGGATATCACTTATGGCAGCCTGCTTTTCGTTGTCAATTTCTATTTTGGCATCGCTAATCAAGCGGGCACCTTCCTCACGTGCTTTATCCTGAGCTTTTTCAACAATTGCGTCACGTGTGTTAGCAGCCTCCTTCAATATTGAGGCTTGTTTCTCACGCGCTTCCTGCAAGATGGATTCACTCTCTTTCTGTATATTAGCTAGTTTTTCGTTTGCTTCATGAGCCTTACGTAGACTATCATCAATAAAAGTCTTTCTCTCTGATACCATTTTTACGATAACAGGAAAGCCAAACTTCCATAAGATGAATAGTACGACAAGGAACGTCAAAGACATCCAAAATAGCAAGCCAGTACTAGGAACTAATAAATCCATACACTGTTTTAATTATATGTAGAGGAATGTATTTGTACATCTGGAAACAATCCAATTGCGACATTCCTCCAAAAAAGTTTTATATTAAATACACAAGAATGCTATTACGGCAGCGAAAAGTGCAACACCCTCAACAAGTGCGGCTGCGACGATCATATTCGTGAATAACTTATTCATAACTTCTGGCTGACGTGCCATAGCGTCCATTGCATGACCACCAATTTTACCAATACCAAGACCTGCACCTATAGATGCGAGACCTGCACCTACTGCGGCGCCTAATTTTGCAACACCTTCTGCTGCTAATAATAATGAAATCATAATCTTGAATGTTTAAATTGTTATTTAATTTTTTATATTAATTATTCGTGTTCTGGTTCAGCTCTTGCTAACCCTATAAATGCTGCACTAAGCATAGTGAATACTATTGCCTGAATAAAGCATACCAAACATTCCAAACACATCATAAATATACTCATCAGAATGCTCAGAGCAGACATACTAAGAAATACTGCTGCTGTTCTACTTGCGACAAGGAATATTATACATGTTATAGCTAGTCCGATAGCGTGCCCAGCCATCATGTTGGCGAAAAGTCGAATCATAAGAGCAAACGGTTTAGTAAAGATACCGACAAACTCTATCACAGGTATAACTGGCACCGGTGCTTTCAACCATGTAGGGACTTGGGGCCAGAATATATCTTTCCAATAATGTTTGTTTCCACTAAACTGTACTATTATAAATGTACACAATGCCAAAAAGAATGTAACGGCAATATTACCCGTCACGTTTCCACCACCAGGAGGAAATGGCATCAAGCCCATTAAATTACATGTAAATATAAAGAAGAAACATGTAAGCAGATATGGAGTATATTTCTCATAACCTTTTCCTACACCAGGTTTGATGATTTCGTCAACGACATACATCACCAACATTTCAATAAATCCTACAAATCCCTTAGGAGCAGGATCACCGGCTTTACGTTTCTTGTACCATCTGGCAGGTATCAAAATACAACAAAGCAACAGGATGACATCTATAAACATCACCGCTACAGTCTTAGTAATAGAGATATCAAAAGGGCGCAGTTCTGCTCCAGATTTACCAATCTCTACTATTTTGCCGGCATTGTCGCCCTTGCTTGCTATTGCCAAATTAAACGGTCCATGACGGTATCCCTTAGCATCTGCAACTTCTGAAAATTGCGAGCTGCAAAATACATGGAAACCAGTTGAACTGTTTACTATTATCGGCAAATGTATTACCAAAGGTTTTTCTCCAATATTAGTAATGTGCCAGTCATAAGAATCCTTGATATGCTCAAGCACCACATCCTTAATATTTGGATCTCCACCTTTGCCATTTGCGAAAGTTGGCAACACGGCAAGCATTACCATTAAAATACCTAACAGTCGTTTGATGTGATTCATTTCTACTTAATGTTTTAAAATCAGCGTTACTACCATTGTTACGACATACATTCCTAGAAACATTGCCGCAAAATGGATAGAATCGTCCCTATCCTTAGACAACAACACATAAACAGCCACTATTGTAGCCACAAGCAATATACGTATTGTTGCCATAATAAGATAGAAATTTACTAAATTACCCGGAGCATGACTTTTTACGAAATCATATCCTTTAACGTAAGCTGTACCTAAAAGGACATAAAAGAATACAGATAGAAAAATTACCAATATACTCATTGTGCCTTTTCTACACAGATATTGACATCATTCTTCTGGACCTCTACGAAGCCTCCGGTTATAGCCAACTCTTTTCGGCTATCCTTGGTAACAAATTCAACTACACCTTCTTGAAGTGCCGATACTATCGGAGCATGGTTACTGAGAACTTCAAATATTCCCATCAATCCAGGAACCTTTACAATTTCGGCTTCACCGTTGAATTCCACCTTTTCTGGCGATACGATTTTTAGTTTCAAACTCATATCCGTCATCAGTTTAATTACCCTTTGCTGACTCTAGCAGCATCTTACCCTTCTCTTTGGCATCTTCAATAGTACCAACATTAAGGAATGCTTGTTCTGGAAGATCATCAACTTCACCATCCAAGATAGCATTAAAACCTTTTATAGTGTCTTCGATTGGCACC
>JAYRGU010000021.1:0-2707 GCA_041907685.1 Prevotella sp.
ATTAACTGGAAGGTATCTTATGGAGAACAAGGAAATATGCTAGACGGACAAAGTCCTGTACTAACACTGACAAAAGGTTCTTATGACACGCATTATACTGAAATGACTTCTACAACGGCAAGCAATGCCAATCCTGATTTAAAATGGGAAAAGACCCATTCTTTTAGTACAGGATTTGAGACCTCATTATTCAACAACAGATTAATGTTAGAACTTGAATACTACTATAAAAAGACAACAGATGCATTTATGAACAAAACTATTTCTGACATAAATGGCTATACATCATATGTTGTTAACTCTGGTGAAATCATAAATAAGGGTTATAATTTCTCAATAACTGCTGTACCAATTCAAAATAAGGATTGGAATTGGCTTGTGTCTGCATCTTTATCCAAAGTTATAAATAAGATGAAAACATCACCTGGAGAAGATTCTTACTCACTAAACGATTATCTCAATGGCACAGCTGTAATCAACGGGCAATCACTCGGAACATTTTACTCTTATAAATTCATAGGACTAAACCCTGAAGATGGTGGTCCTTTGTTTGACGACTATCAAGATAGATCAAACGAATTACTAGGATTAAGTAAGTATCAAACGTTTATTAAAGTTCTTTCAAAATCAGGAAAGAGAGATCCAGATATAACAGGTAGCATAAGCAGTACTTTGAGTTACAAAAATTTCAGACTAGGAGTACTAATGGATTATGCCATGGGAAACAAAGTAAGATTATTCAAAGTTTTTGGACAAGGCGCTACTATCAATCAATCAGGACCAGGAAATATCTATCCTGAATATAATCTGAATAGAGCTTTATTAAACAGATGGATAAAGCCTGGGGATGAAGCTAGGACAAATATTCCATCAATATTGAGCAAGACAAGTATAAACTATTATAAATATGACCAGCATTGGTCTGCAGGATATCAATATCAAGGTGTACAAATAGCAACAGACTCATATACGATGTACGACTATTCTGACATTAGAGTAGTCAGTGCAGACTATATACGCTTAGCTAGTTTAAGTCTTACATATGAATTGGCAGAAAAGCTATTACCTAAATTAGGGTTACAAAGACTTGCGATTACTGCTGCAGGTAATAATTTATATACATTATGCAATAGTAAACTAAAAGGTCAAACTCCAACTCAATCAGGATTCTCAGAAGTCCAGCTTTCTGACAATCCTTACTATACAATTAGTATAAATGTTCAATTCTAAAACAGACGATCATGAGATTTAAAATATTGTTATTTACAATTTTGACAACTGTTATGATATCTAGTTGTTCTAATTTTCTAAAAGAGTATTCACAAGATACAGATTATGTACGGTCATGGGAAGATCTTAATGAGTTACTGATTGGAGATGGTTACTTACCCCAGTTTCAGAGTGATAACATTGCGAACGTCAGCGACAATGAATATTTTATACATTTTCTTGGTGATGAATTAGATGAAAATACCATTAGTTATAATGATAACGCGATGCAATACGATGGTAAAGAAAAGGTTTTTGGATATTATACATGGCAAGCAAGATCAGGACAAAATGATTCTTACACAGGATTTCATAAAGAAAATGAATGCTGGGAGGAGATGTACAAACATATTAATGTTGTAAATAATATTATATATAGTGCAACAAAATTACCAGAAACGACGCAAAGTGAAAGAATTGGAAAATCTAAAGTTGATGGTGAAGCTAGATTTTTAAGAGCATATTATTATTTCTTCTTAGTCAATCTATATGGTAAAGCCTATACACCTAGCACTGCATCAACAGATTTAGGAGTACCAATAAAGACATCAGAAACTGTAGAAGATAAAATATTTGATCGCAACACCGTACAAGAATGTTACGATTTAATACTAAGCGATCTGCAAATTGCCGAAAAAGAACTATCTGAATATGGAAATCAGAAAACAATATATAGAGCTGATTCTACTGCGGTTAATTTTCTTTTTAGCCGAGTTTATCTATATATGCAAAAATGGGATAAAGCATCTGAATATGCTCAAAAGGTTATTGACAGCCATCCGTCTTTAACACAGTTGAATACGCTTCAACAAAATAAGGGAATTGTATCGCCAACTTCTGTAGAGAATATATTCTCTATGGGAAGTAATGCATTATGCAATATAACTACCTGCGAATACAAAAGCTTTACAATTTCGGATAGTATATACAATCTCTACTCTGACGATGATCTTAGAAAAACTAAATATATATGGACTTACGGAACATTTCATGGATATAAAAAGTTGGACATGATAAGTACTGACCTTACACAGACAGAAGATATGCCTGAGTACTACTTTTATGCCTACTCCAATCCATATTATTCTAAAAATAGCGAAGTGTCTGATAAATTTTTATTTAGATCAGCTGAGGCATACCTAATAAAAGCAGAAGCAGAAGCGTATATGGGACATGATGACGAGGCAAATAAAATGTTAAACACATTACGTCAATACCGCTACAAAACAGGAACAGACTATAAAGTTGCAGCCAGTGGTTATGATTTGATAAAAACTATACGTTGTGAACGCGAAAGAGAGCTATGCCTTGAGGGACAAAGATGGTTTGATTTACGCCGTTATGCAGTATGCGAAAAATATCCAGAATCAAAGAGCATTATACATCATTACTATTATTATGTAAATCGCGATTCATATGAAAAGACATCATGCCACGT
>JAYRGU010000022.1:0-2697 GCA_041907685.1 Prevotella sp.
GAACATTGAGTAGACTTTACATCCATAAACAAATCATCTTCATTCTCAGTATTTATTATGAAGTCAAAAGGCAACGCAGACTCTCGGCTTTTATTCATCCATCTAAAGTCATGTATTTTACCTAATTTAACTTGTTTTGAAAGATAGTTATTTATAAGTTCTTCACCTTTTCGACCAACATTTGCAAAATGTTTTTTTGCTTTTTCTATATCAAAAGGATTAAATTGTTTATGCGATATTGTTTGTGAAGCAATCTCTAAATCTGGCAAAAGAGTTTTTGTTACAGTATTTAATTGCTTGACTATAATATCCAATACATTTAAGAATTTAATATTGTTGTCATCAATTATTGTATGTTCACCTATTTTCACCATTTTATCAATCAATTTAAATTCTTTTGATTCGTCATTGAACAGCCAAAATGCCAATTCATCACCTTCTAATCCTAACCAAAGAAGATACCAATTAGATTTAGTATTGGTAGCAGTTATTTCCCTAATTCTTGAAACAACAGAGTCTGCTGCAACAGAGTTTTCTGCACCCATTCTAATTTTTGGACTACGATATGTTCCATTAGGATTCTGGATTCTGTCAAAATAGCATTTTAACATCTCGCATTTATCACCAAAAATAAACATAGAATAGGCTTGTACTTCTGTATTTGGCAAATAAGTTAGCACATCTTGCATTAATCCAATGTGAGTCTGTCTGCTAGTATTACGCTGCCCTATATCTGCATCAGACAAACGCTTTATACCTATTTTATGTTCTTTATGAGGTATAAAAAATGGTTCAAATTTCATAGCTATTCATTTATTAAATTATTCGTTATTAAATAATACATGACTGCATACACTGTATTAATACTAACAGCATTACCAGCCTGACGATATAAAGCGCCATTAGACACTCCTATTTTTCGCGCTCTTGTGGCGAAATCAGACGGAAATCCTTGCAACATAAATGCCTCTTCTGGAGTTATTTTTCTTATTGCCAATCTGCTTAATTCATCCTTATTCATGTATTCAACAGGATTATCACGACCCGCAGAATCAATAAAATTCTGACTATAATAGTTATCTTGACACGCACGATGCATCTTGTGCATAGTTGCAGTTAATGGGCGTGCTATAATTTGGTTGATATCAGACTTTGATCTAAATCCTGCAGAACCATCAGACAGCAGTGTGGGCTTAATCTTTTCAGAAAGGAAATACTTTGTATCCACATTTCTTCTAAGAATGTCTATTACAGTATTGTAATGACTGACACTAAGATGATTGTAATTATTATCAAATAAGTTTTTAACTTCTTGCATGTCAAATTGATTGATTGGAAGTTCATCTAATGTAGCAAAAATTATAACACGACTTCTTTTTTGCGGAAGATGAAAGTCTTCGGTATTAAAGATTCCACTGATAACATTATAATCTAAATCATGTAATTCCTCTTGAATTTTGGCAAACGTTCTTTTATTATCATGAGTATAAATATTTTTTACATTTTCAAGAATTACATATCGAGGACGTTTAATCTTTAGAATATCAATAATTCTAAAAAACATCTGTCCACGTTCTTCGTCAAAACCAGCCTTCCTCCCCATCATACTAAAAGTCTGGCAAGGAAAACCACCTGTTAACAATTCAAAATTGGGTAACTTCGTTATCTTATCTTTATCCTGGGTGAAATTAACAATATCACCCAGGAATATTTCTTTATCAGAAGGATGGTAATTTTCTTTATAAGTCTTAATGGCATTAGCATCTATTTCAGAATAGCCAACACTATCAAAATCCATTACTCCATCATGAGTAAGAAGTTCGAGAGCTCTTCTAAAACCACCTATACCTGAAAATAATTCTAAATGTCTCATAAAAATTTAATTATTGCTTTGCCTATTGCTTCAGCCAGTTTTACTGGTACTGCATTACCAATTTGTGCATACCACATATTCTGTGGTCCACTGAATATGTAATCATCAGGAAACGTTTGAATACGCGCAGCTTCTCTAGGGCTCAAACCTCTTGGCTCCCATGGATGAATATACATATTACAATCAAACTTCATATGTGAAGTTATCGTCTTACATATTTGATTTTCGTCAAGTTTGAAATACTTATCTTTAAAAATATCGATTCTCCTTTTGTATGGCATGATGTCTGCTATCGACTCATGTAAGGAGTTAGCTCCTTGAGGTAATCTTCTGTATATCTCAATATCACGTTCATTATTATATCTATTTTTATGATTATATAATTTATGAATAACTTTATTACCATTTATAAAATGATAAAAATCATTTTCTAGATATTTAAATTCCATTGATGTAAAACCTGATATTTCATTTTCGACATCACTCTTACCTTTCACTTTTTTTGCACCTAAATGGGGTAATCCTTCTATCGCATCTTTTAGTGTAAAAGACTTATGTTGATTATTATATATCTCTTCAAAAATAGATTTGGGATCAATTCCAAGCCTATTTCCAATAAGTATGAAACGTTCTCTATTTTGAGGCACACCATAATCTTGAGCCTTTAAAAGAGAATACTCAAACTTATAATCATCACCTAAATAGTCATATAAGTTTTGTTTTATCTCTTTTATTTTTTTCCCCATACCTTTTACGTTTTCCATAACAAAAAATTTAGGACGAACATTCTTTAAAAACAACAAGTATGCTTTGTAAAGACTATT